>NZ_JBEXXO010000001.1:0-625567 GCF_040630435.1 Streptomyces sp. NPDC005803
ACAGCCGGCCGCGGTCGGCGCGGCCCGGGGGGCGGGGGGCGCCCCCCCGGTTACGGGAAGGGGCGGGGAGGGGACAAGGCCCGCCGCAGGCGCCCCCACCCGCACCCTGCCCCCACGACGCGGCAACGCCGGAGGGGGCTGGATCGGCGTCCAGCCCCCTCCGGCGTACAAACTCCATGCCCGGCCCAAGCCCGGCCCAGGCAACCCGGCCCCAAGCCCCCAGGAAGGACGTCAGTCCTCCGTGGACGCCGCAGAAGCCGCCTTCTTCGCCGTCGCCTTCTTGGCCGGAGCCTTCTTCGCCACGGTCTTCTTCGCCGCCGTCGTCGACTTCGTCGCCGAGCTGGCCGCCTTCTTCGCCGCGGTCGCCTTCTTGGCCGGCGCCTTCTTGGCCGTGGCCTTCTTCGCCGGAGCCTTCTTCGCCGTCTTCTTCTTGGCGGGCCCCTTGGCACGCTTCTCGGCGAGCAGCTCGTAGCCGCGCTCCGGCGTGATGTCCTCGACGCTGTCGTCGGTGCGCAGCGTGGCGTTCGTCTCGCCGTCGGTGACGTACGCGCCGAAGCGCCCGTCCTTGACGACGACCGGGGCCCCGCTCACCGGGTCCGTGCCCAGTTCCTTCAGCGGCGGCTTGGCGGCGGCCCGCCCGCGCTGCTTGGGCTGGGCGTAGATGGCGAGGGCCTCTTCGAGCGTGATGTCGAAGAGCTGGTCCTCGGAGGTCAGCGACCGCGAGTCCGTGCCCTTCTTCAGGTACGGGCCGTAGCGGCCGTTCTGCGCGGTGATCTCGACGCCCTCGGCGTCCTCGCCGACGACGCGCGGCAGCGACATCAGCTTCAGCGCGTCGGCCAGCGTCACCGTGTCCAGCGACATCGACTTGAAGAGCGAGGCCGTCCGCGGCTTCACCGCGTTCTTGCCGGTCTTCGGGGTGCCCTCGGGCAGCACCTCCGTGACGTACGGGCCGTAACGCCCGTCCTTGGCGATGATCTGGTTCCCGCTGACCGGGTCCGCACCGAGCTCGAAGTCGCCGCTCGGCTTGGCCAGCAGCTCCTCCGCGTACTCGACGGACAGCTCGTCGGGTGCCAGGTCCTCGGGGACGTCCGCGCGCTGGTGGCCCTCGGAGTCCTTCTCGCCGCGCTCGATGTACGGGCCGTACCGGCCGACCCGCAGCTTGATGTCGTTGCCGACCGGGAACGAGGAGATCTCCCGGGCGTCGATGGCGCCGAGGTCGGTGACGAGCTCCTTGAGCCCGCCGAGGTGGTCACCGTCGCCGTTGCCCGCGTCGGAGGCCCTTCCGGCACCGGCCGCGTCCTCGCCTGCCTGCGCGCCGAAGTAGAAGCGCTTCAGCCACGGCACGGACTGGGCCTCACCGCGGGCGATGCGGTCGAGGTCGTCCTCCATGCGCGCCGTGAAGTCGTAGTCCACGAGCCGGCCGAAGTGCTTCTCCAGCAGGTTGACGACGGCGAACGACAGGAACGACGGTACGAGCGCCGTGCCCTTCTTGAAGACGTAGCCGCGGTCGAGGATCGTCCCGATGATCGACGCGTACGTCGACGGCCGGCCGATCTCGCGCTCTTCGAGCTCCTTGACCAGCGACGCCTCGGTGTAGCGGGCCGGCGGCTTGGTGGCGTGGCCGTCGACCGTGACCTCGTCGGCGGTCAGCGCGTCGCCCTCGGCGACCTGCGGCAGCCGGCGCTCACGGTCGTCGAGCTCGGCGTTCGGGTCGTCGGCGCCTTCGACGTACGCCTTCATGAAGCCGTGGAACGTGATCGTCTTGCCGGACGCGGAGAACTCGGCGTCCCGGCCGTCGCTCGCCCGGCCGCCGATCTTGACGGTGACGGAGTTGCCGACCGCGTCCTTCATCTGGGAGGCGACGGTCCGCTTCCAGATCAGCTCGTAGAGCCGGAACTGGTCACCGGTGAGGCCGGTCTCGGCCGGGGTGCGGAAGCGGTCCCCGGAGGGGCGGATCGCCTCGTGCGCCTCCTGCGCGTTCTTGACCTTGCCGGCGTACGTGCGGGGCTTGTCCGGCAGGTAATTCGCCCCGTACAACTGCGTGACCTGGGCGCGGGCCGCGGAGATCGCGGTGTCCGACAGGGTCGTGGAGTCCGTACGCATGTAGGTGATGAAGCCGTTCTCGTACAGCTTCTGCGCGACCTGCATGGTGGCCTTCGCCCCGAAGCCCAGCTTGCGGCTCGCCTCCTGCTGGAGGGTCGTCGTGCGGAAGGGCGCGTACGGGGAGCGGCGGTACGGCTTCGACTCGACGGAGCGCACGGCGAACGCGGAGTCGGCGAGCGCGGCGGCCAGGGCGCGGGCGTTCGTCTCGTCCAGGTGCAGCGTCTGGCCGGAGCCGGCCTTGAGCAGGCCGTCGGGACCGAAGTCGCGGCCCTGTGCGATGCGGCGCCCGTCGACCGCGCTGAGGCGGGCGGTGAGCGTCGAGGGGTCGGAGGCGTCACCGGTCCGGCCGGTGGCGAAGGTGCCGGTCAGGTCCCAGTACTCGGCGGAGCGGAAGGCGATGCGCTCGCGCTCCCGCTCGACGACGAGGCGGGTGGCGACGGACTGGACGCGGCCCGCCGACAGCCGCGGCATGACCTTCTTCCAGAGGACCGGCGAGACCTCGTAGCCGTAGAGGCGGTCGAGGATGCGGCGGGTCTCCTGGGCGTCGACCATGCGCTGGTTGAGCTCGCGCGGGCTGGCGACGGCGGCCCGGATCGCATCCTTGGTGATCTCGTGGAAGACCATCCGGTGGACCGGGACCTTGGGCTTGAGCACTTCCTGCAGGTGCCACGCGATGGCTTCGCCCTCGCGGTCCTCATCGGTGGCGAGGAAGAGTTCGTCGGACTCGGCCAGAAGCTGCTTGAGCTTCCTGACCTGGGCCTTCTTGTCGGCATTGACGACATAGATCGGCTGGAAGTCGTTCTCGACGTCGACGCCGAGACGGCGTACCTCGCCGGTGTACTCGTCCGGCACCTCGGCGGCGCCGTTCGGGAGGTCGCGGATGTGCCCGACGCTCGCCTCGACGACGTATCCGGGGCCGAGATAGCCCTTGATCGTCTTCGCCTTGGCAGGCGACTCGACGATGACGAGTCGGCGGCCGCCCTGTGCGGTCTCGCTGGTCGGGGACAACTTCGCTCTTCTCTCCGGTCGACGCTCGGTGGGCATCAGGGCAGCGCGATGGCGCTGCCGACAGTGCTGTCGCTGCGGAGTGTGACGGTACAACCCGCCCCCGTGTCAAACGGCAAAAGCCCGCAACGGCCACTCGAACGGTAACCCGACTTCCGCCATTCCTGCCGCCCGGCCCGCTCCCTGCGCCCCGCACGCGGCCGCTGCCTGCGGGTTTCGGCGGCGCTGTGGCCGCCCTGCGGGTGCCGGGGGCGAGGGGCGGTCGGCCCGGGCGTGTTCCTGGGCCGGAGAGGGTGGCCGGGGCCGGAGCGGGTTCAGACGCGGGTGAGGCACCACACCCCGAGGACGAGAAAAAGTACGCCGAACACAGTGGCGAGTGCGGTGGAGGCGACGGGGCTCACCCTGTGCGCCACCGGCGCGCGGTGCAGCACGCGCGCCCCCGTCCACAGCAGCAGTGCGGCGCCGAACAGCGCGAACACCGCTCCGGCGAAGACAGCAGGTCCGCTCTCCATGCCCGTACGCCTCCCCGTCCCCCCGGCGCGGCCCGGCACGGTCCGCCCGCACGGTGCCGCTCGGATACCGGGGAGGTTCCCACCGCGGAACGGCGCGGGTGCGAACTCCGGATGAACAGCCGGCCGGACCTCGCGGGCGCGCCACCGCGGCACTCGGCCGGTCATGGCCGAATTCACATCACGTCGAGGGTCGCGCGCCGCCTGCTGCCGCGTTCGAACCATGTGAGCAGTACGACGGCGAGCAGGACGTACCCCGCCCCTGTCAGCAGCTCCGCGGCGATGCCCCGGCCGTCGAGGCCGCCGCCGGCGGACAACTCACGTGCCGCCGCGGCCGCGTGGGTCATCGGCAGGACGTCGCCGACGGCCCGCATCCACTCCGGGAGGCTCTCCCGCGGCACGTTCGCCCCGGTCAGGAGCAGGAGTCCGGAACTGGCCACGTTCGAGATGAGGAAGACATCACGGAACCGCAGTCCCAGCGCCCCCAGCGCCAGGCCGAAGGCGGAGCACCCCGCCGCAGCGGCGAGCAGGACCGCGGCCAGTCCGGGCAACGCCCCAAGCGGAATCCGGAGCCCGAGCAGCAGACAGGCCACCGTAAGCGTGAAGACGCTGATGACAAGGCCGTTCAGTACATACGGAAGAGCGCGACCGAACCAGAGCGGAGCCCGGTTCCGAGGGCTCAGCAACACGGCGCCGAGGGTCCCGTACCGGCGTTCGTTGGCGATGGCCATCGTGCCGCCGTACACACAGGCGGTCGACGCGGAGACGACGGCGTTGCCGAGCAGATAGAACCGGTCGTCGGCGACCTGGAGCTGCCGTCCCAGGAAGACGAAGAACAGCAGTTGCAGCAGCGGCCCGACCAGCAGGGTGCCGATGAACATGGGCGGTGTCGTCCAGTTGAAGAGGGCCCGGTAGGACAGTCCGCCGCCGATCACGACGAGACGCACCGCGGAAACGGTTCTCCGACGCAGGCCGGGCGCGGGGCCGAGATCGGGGGCGGAGGCGGGCGCCAGGTCTGCGACGGCCGGTGCCGGGGCCGATGTGGGCGAAGGCATGCGGGACAACTCCTGAGGTGGGGCGCGGCGGTAGGCCAGGGGTGGGCTTCAGGCGAGAAGGAGGAACTTCAGGCGAGGGAGAGCGTGGCGGCGGCCCGCGCACGCTGCTCGACCCGCCCCAGGACCAGGACGGCGACCGTCGCGTACAAGGTGCCGAGGGCGAGCGCCGCCGCCATCGGGACCAGCACCTCAGCGGTTCCCGCCCCGCCCGAGGTCGCCGCGTGCACCGCCCGCGAACCCCAGGTGGTGGGCAGCGCCCAGGAAACCGGACGCGTCCAGTCCGGCAGCACGGTGACGGGCACGAGCATCCCGGACAGCAGCCACACCGGCGCGTCGAGCGGGTTGGCGAGTGCGTTGGCGTTGCGCAGCAGCACGAACGTGGCCGCCAGCAGCAGCCCCATCATCCCGAGCGACAGGACGCACACGGGGACGGCGGCCAGGAAGAGCAGCGGGTGCGCGAAGTCCAGCGGCACGTCGAAGAGCACAGCGCCCCAGATCACCGTCGCCCCCATGGCGTACGTACCGATCACAGCGGTGGCCAGGGTGATCGGCAGCAGGACGAGGGAGAGCGGCGTGGGCGAGGCCACCAGCGTCTCCAGCGTGCCGAGCCACCGCTGATTCTGTACGGCTCCGCCCGATCCGAAGAGCACCGAGGACCAGATGCCCATCAGCCCGGCGCCGACGGCCGCCGCGAGCAGGCGGCCGGGGTCGTCGGCAGCGCGGAAGAGATAGACGGCGAGGGTCGCGTACACGAGGGGCACGAGGACGGCGAAGGTGATTTCGAGCGGTGAACGGCTCATGTACGAGACGTGGGTACGCACTCCGACGACGATCAGGCGCAAGGCCCGGGCGGCGGTCATGCCGCGGCCTCGTCGCTGGGACGGCCGGCCCGAACGGGCTGAGCGGCCACGGGCGCCGGCCCCCGACCGGCAGGCTTCTCCGTACGTCCACCGGCCCCCGTCTCCGCCCCCGAACCCGCGTCCTCGGCCTCCCCGTACGCCGCGTCCCCGTGACCGGTGCCCCCGTCGCCCGGGTCCCCGTGACCCGTGCCCCGTCCACCCGCGTCCCCGCTGCCCGCCTCCGCCTCCTGCTCTTCCACCGCCTCTGCCTCCGCCTCCTCGACGATGGCGATGTAGGCGTCCTCCAGCGTGGGTTCGCGCGTGACGACGCTTCCGACCCGAACGCCGGAAAGCTCCGCCAGTACCTGCGCGTGCAGTTCCGCGCCCCGTTCCGTCTGCACGATGACGGCCTGCCGGCTGCCCCGGTCCTCGGCGGCCACCCCGTGCACACCCTCCAGGCCTCGGATACGGCCGAGGTGTTCCTCGCCCGCCCCGTACGCCTCGATCTCCAGGATGCCGCGCTCCTGGACCCTGGACTTGAGCCGGTCCGGGGTGCCCAGCGCGCAGATCGTGCCACCGGCGATGACCGCGATCCGGTCGCACAGCTCATCCGCCTCGGCCATGTAATGGGTGGTCAGCAGCACGGTGGTCCCGCCGGCCCGCAGATCGGCCACGGTGCGTCGCAGATCGCGCGCCGCCACCGGGTCGACGCCGATGGACGGTTCGTCCAGGAACAGCACGTCGGGCCGGTGCAGCAGTCCGCGCGCGATGTGCAGCCGCTGCCGCATCCCGCGCGAGTAGCCCTCCACGCGCTCCCTCTCCCGGCCGGTGAGGCCGACCAGGTCGAGCAGTTCGGCTATCCGTCGCTTCTGGTCGCGTGGTTCGACGGCGTACAACTCGGCGAAGTAGCGCAGGTTGTCGAGGGCGGAGAGCCGGTCGTACAGACCCCGGTCGCCGCCGAAGACGTAGCCGATCCTGCGGCGTACGGCGACCGGATCGGACGCCACGTCGTGGCCCAGCACCCGGGCGGTGCCCGAGGTGGGCAGCAGCAGGGTGTTGAGCATCTTGATGGTGGTGGTCTTGCCCGCGCCGTTGGGGCCGAGGAGGCCGAAGAGCTCGCCGCGCGCCACCTCGAAGGTGACCCCGCGCACGGCCTCGGTCTCGGTGCGGCGCGGACGCAGGAAGCCGGTCCGGCTGGTGTAGGTGCGGCGCAGGTTCTTCGCCTCGATCGCAAGCATGGCGGGCACGCTAGGTCCGGCCGTGCCGCGCCCGCCATCAATTCGGGGGCCACCGAATCGTCCCGGCTTCCCGGCCCCCTTGGGCCTGCTTGTGCTGCCACCCCACGCTTACGGCTGCTCAGGACACCGCGCGGAGCACGTCCTCCCCCGAGAGCAGCGCGAGCAGGGCCCGGCCGGTGTCCGTGAGCTGGTAATACACGCTGCGGCCGACCCGGTGCCGGGTGACGACGTCCGCCTCGGCGAGGACCGACAGGTGCTCGGAGACCGTGCTGGGCGCGAGCCCCAGCCGGTCGGCTATCCCGGCCGTGGTGAGCGGCCCGCCCAGCTGTCGCAGGACCGAGGCGCGGCCCCTGCCCAGCAGCAGCCCGAGCCGGTCACCGCTCTCGGGGCGCTCCGCGGAGCGTTCGCGCAGCGCACCCGCACCGCGGGCCTGGAAGGAGACCGTCAGGACCTCGGGGTCGTCGGTGGAGTAGAGCCGGCAGCCCTCGGCGAAGACGAGCGGGACGAGCAGCAGCCGGCGCTCACCCGCCCGGTACTCCGCGTCGATGTGCTTCGTCAGTTCGAGGACGGGCGGCGTCCACCTGGCGCGGCTCTCCAGACCGGTGAAGAGCGCGTCGATGCCTTCGGTGGCGAAGGTACGGGCTCTGATCAGGACCTCGTCCTCGACGAGCCGGCGCATGGTGGGCCAGTGCGCCGCCATCGCGCCGTCCCAGTAGGCCGCGTACGCGTCGGCGAGATCCGCGCAGGCCGCCTCGGGGTCCTCCAGGTACGGGCGGACGCGGGGGTGGTCCTCGAGCCCCGGATAGTGCTCGGCGACCCCTGCCCGCACGACATCGCCCGGCGTCGCCCGGACGGTGTCCAGCTCCGCCTCGACCGACGTCGCGCCGACCGGACGGGGCAGCAGGAAGTCCGGGAAATTGTGCGGCCCGTCGATCAGCAGCCGCAAGGCGTCCGTCCGCTCGTCCTCCCGCAGCACCTCGCGGGCGCGCACCACCCACTCCTCGTAGGGCCGGGAGGGGAGGCGGTGCGGCATGGCCAGGTGCAGGCTGCAGAACGCGTCCCACAGGGGGCTGATGGCGATCCGTGTCGCGCCGAGCGACGCCTCGTCCAGCTCGATACGGATCATCCGGCCACCCGGCCGGCCGGGGGCAGGGGCTCCAGGAAGCCCTCCTCGACCAGCAGCCGGATGGCCTGGGGGGTGCGGTCGCGCAACAGGACCGGGTCCTCGTTCATCAACTGGGCGATCGCGTCCAGGATCCGGCCGGCCGGCAGCGACCCGTCGCACACGCCCGCGAACCCGGCGCCGACCGCGTCGACCTTCGTCGCGCGCCGCATACCGCGGTTCTGACGCAGCACCACATGCTCCGGGTCCTCGGCCCCCGGCAGCCCCACCTGCTCCTGTACGACCTCGGCGGCGAGGGAGAAGTGCGCGGCCAACAACCCCGCGTCGTCCTGTTCCCGCAGGTAGTCCTGGCGGGCGAAGTGCGCTTCCACGGCCGGTCCGAGCGGCTGCTCCACCGCGTGGGGCCACTCCTCGATCACGACCGAGGGTTCCCCGGCGGCCGCCGCGGCGGACTTGCGCAGGGTGATCCACCCGAAGCCGACCGCCTTCGTCCCGTGGGCCTCGAACTCGTCGAGCCAGGCGTCGTACCGCGCGGCGTACTCCGCGGGGTCCGTGCGGTGGTCGCCGCTGTCGCGGAGCCACAGCTCCGCGTACTGCGTGATGTCCTGCACCTCGCGCTGCACGATCCACGCGTCACAGCCGTACGGGATCCAGGACCGCAGCCTTTCCTGCCACTCCTGGTCCTCGGTGTGCTGCCAGTTGGCCAGGAAGTGGGCGTATCCGCCCTCGTTGAGGCGGTCGCCGGTCTGCTGCACCAGGGTCCGGCACAGGTCGTCGCCCGCCATGCCGCCGTCGCGGTAGGTGAGGCGGGCGCCGGGCGAGATGACGAAGGGCGGGTTGGAGACGATGAGGTCGTACGTCTCGGTGCCGACGGGGTCGTACAGGGAGCCCTCGCGGAGGTCGGCCGGGGCAGCGCCGGACAGGGCGAGGGTGAGCCGGGTGAAGTCGAGGGCACGCGGGTTGAGGTCGGTGGCGGTGACCCGGCTCGCGTGCTGCGAGGCGTGCAACGCCTGGATGCCGGAGCCCGTACCGACGTCCAGGGCGGACCCGACGGGCCTGCGGACGGTGATCCCGGCGAGTGTGGTGGAGGCTCCGCCGATCCCGAGGACGACGCCCTCCTCGTGTGAACCGATCCCACCGGCGCCGCCCACCGCGCAGCCCAGGTCGGAGACGATGAACCAGTCCTGGCCGTCCGGCCCGCTGTAAGGGCGCACGTCGACGGTGGCCCGCACCTCGCCGCCCGCCTCGGTCAGCCAGCCGTCGGCCACGCACTCCTCCAGCGGCAGCACGGCCGCTGCCCGCCCGGCCGGGACCGGGCGCTGGAGCAGGAAGAGGCGCACCAGCGTGTCGAGCGGCGCGTCACCGCGGGTGGCCCGCAGCGCCGGGACCGTCTCGCTGCGGGCGAGCGCGGCGTAGGCAGGTGCGCCGAGCAGGTCGAGGAGCCCGTCGGCGGTGAAGGCGGCGGCGAGCAGGGCTTCGCGGAGCCCGGTCGCGTGGTCTGCTGCGGGAAGGCTGGTCTTACTCACATGCCCATTGTGACGGCTCCCACTGACAACGGCAGCGGCCCGGCGCCCCGCCAGGGCGCCGGGCCGGTCCTACGCCTGCCGGACGGCGGACGCACAGCTGCTCGTGAAGGGTCCGCGACCCCGGCGGGAGCCGCCGGGTCACGACGCCTTGCTGGACGAGGCGGACGCCTCCTTGGAGGGCGTCGCCTCCTTCGACGAGCCGGCCGTGGGCGACGCGGAGGCCGTCGGCTTCTGGCAGCCCTTCTGCTTGGCCATCGCGGTACCGACCTCGCCGGACTGGAGCCTCTTCAGCGCCTGGTCACCATTGGTGCTGATCTTGTTCAGCTCGTCCGCGATGCCCTTGAGACCGTCGGCGAACTTCGCCTGGTCCTTCGTGTCCAGCGCGTCGACCTTCTTCTGCAGGTTCGCGTAGGCCACGGAGGAGGCGTTGAGCTCCTTCACGGCCTCCTTCTGCGTCGTCTCGCCGTCGTCGACCGGCGGCGGTCCGGCCGAGTCGACGGCCGTGCCCAGCGCCTTGTACGCCTGCGAGATCTGCTGGAAGGCGGCCGAGTCGGTCTCCTGGACGTCGGCGGGCTTGCTGTTGTCGGCGGTCTGCTGCTGGATGGAGGCGTTGGCGTTCGCGATCTTCTGCAGCTGGGGCTGGACCTGGTCACAGACCTTCTTGGCCCAGTCGTTCACCTTGTTGTCGCTGTCGTCGCTGCAGCCCGACAGCGTAAGTACCAGTACCGCACCGCCGGACAGTGCGGCCGCAAGCTTCTTGTTCACCGGATCGGTCCCTTCCAAGGCTCTCGGCCCCGGAACTTACACGCCGAACGCCCTCCATCCGGGTGCCGGGCGTCCGACGGGTGACCTTTTGAAGCCATTTGCACCAAGGGAAATGAGGGAGATACAACTCACCCGCACGGCCCGATACGTGGGAACTCCTGATCGATTCGTCACTCGCGCGGACAGGCGGCGGGCGGACAGGCGGCGGGCGGACCGGCAAAGGGGCGGGCGGGCGGACAGGCGGCGGGCAGACGGGCGGCGGGCGGACGTGACATCAGAGTGCCGCGTCCGCCCGCCTTCTGAAGGAGCGTCGCCTAGTGGGCGTGTACGCCGTGCGGCTGCCGGGTCACTGAGCGGCTGCCGGGTCAGCCGGCCTGGTGGCGCCCTCCCCGCCCCCGCCGTCGGAATCACCCTCGTCGCCCACTGCGATCCCCCGCCTCTTGGAGACGTAGACCGCGCCGACGATGACCGCGATGGCCAGCGCCGCCACCACCGCACGCACCCCCGCGCTCGCGTCCTCGCCGTAGCTGAACTGCACCACCGCGGGCGCGATGAGCAGCGCCACCAGGTTCATCACCTTGAGCAGAGGGTTGATCGCCGGCCCGGCCGTGTCCTTGAACGGATCACCGACCGTGTCACCGATGACGGTCGCGGCATGGGCGTCACTGCCCTTGCCACCGTGATGACCGTCCTCGACCAGCTTCTTGGCGTTGTCCCACGCGCCGCCGGAGTTCGCGAGGAAGACGGCCATCAGCGTCCCGGTGCCGATCGCGCCCGCCAGGTACGAGCCGAGTGCCCCGACCCCGAAGGTGAAGCCGACCGCGATCGGCGCCAGCACCGCCAGCAGACCGGGGGTGGCCAGCTCGCGCAGCGCGTCCTTGGTGCAGATGTCGACGACGCGCCCGTACTCCGGCTTCTCCGTGTAATCCATGATCCCGGGATGCTCGCGGAACTGCCGCCGCACCTCGTAGACCACGGCGCCCGCGGACCGGGACACCGCGTTGATGGCCAGGCCGGAGAAGAGGAAGACCACTGCGGCGCCCAGGATCAGGCCGACCAGGTTGTTGGGCTGGGAGATGTCCAGACTCAGCCCCATCTCCCCGGCCGAGGCGCCGACGTCGTCGACCGCGGTGGCGATCGCGTCACGGTAGGACCCGAAGAGGGCCGCCGCCGCCAGGACGGCCGTGGCGATCGCGATGCCCTTGGTGATGGCCTTGGTGGTGTTGCCCACGGCGTCCAGGTCGGTGAGGACCTGTGCGCCCGCTCCGGTGACGTCACCGGACATTTCGGCGATGCCCTGCGCGTTGTCGGAGACCGGACCGAACGTGTCCATGGCGACGATCACGCCGACGGTGGTGAGCAGCCCCGTACCGGCCAGTGCCACCGCGAAGAGCGCCAGCATGATCGACGTACCGCCGAGCAGGAACGCTCCGTACACGCCGAGCCCGATCAGCAGCGCGGTGTAGACGGCGGATTCGAGACCGATCGAGATGCCGGCGAGCACGACCGTTGCCGGTCCGGTCAGTGAGGACTTGCCGATGTCCCGGACAGGGCGCCGGTTGGTCTCGGTGAAGTAGCCGGTCAGCTGCTGGATCAGGGCTGCCAGCACGATGCCGATGGCGACGGCGACCAGCGCGAAGACCCGTGGGTCCCCGCCGTGCGAGGTGATGGCCCCTTCGGTGACCCCGTCCAGTTCCGCGTACGAGGACGGCAGGTAGACGAAGACCGCGACCGCGACCAAGGCGAGCGAAATGACGGCGGAGATGAAGAATCCCCGGTTGATGGCGGTCATTCCGCTCCGGTCGGCGCGCCGTGGAGCGACCGCGAAAATCCCGATCATCGCGGTGACCACACCGATCGCCGGCACGATCAGGGGGAACGCCAGCCCCGAGTCGCCGAAGGCCGCCTTTCCCAGGATGAGCGCGGCGACCAGCGTGACGGCGTACGACTCGAAGAGGTCGGCCGCCATGCCCGCGCAGTCCCCGACGTTGTCGCCCACGTTGTCGGCGATGGTGGCGGCGTTGCGGGGGTCGTCCTCCGGGATGCCCTGCTCCACCTTGCCGACCAGGTCGGCACCGACGTCCGCCGCCTTGGTGAAGATGCCCCCGCCGACCCTCATGAACATGGCGATCAGCGCCGCACCGAGTCCGAAGCCCTCCAGCACCTTCGGCGCGTCGGCGGCATAGACGAGCACCACACAGGAGGCGCCGAGAAGGCCCAGCCCTACGGTGATCATGCCGACCACCCCGCCCGTCCGGAAAGCGATCTTCATCGCTTTGTGCGAAACGGCGGTGAGATCCTTTTCCGGTTCGCCTTCCGCAGGAGTCGCCTCACGCGCGGCGGCCGCCACCCGGACATTACTTCGTACGGCCAACCGCATGCCGATGTATCCGGTGGCAGCCGAGAAGAGCGCACCCACCAGGAAGAACACCGAACGGCCGGCACGCTGCGACCAGTTGTCGGCCGGAAGCAGCAGAAGCAGGAAGAAGACCACGACGGCGAATACGCCGACCGTGCGCAACTGTCGCGCCAGATAGGCATTCGCGCCCTCCTGGACCGCCGCCGCGATCTCCTTCATGCGCTCGGTGCCCTCACCCGCTGCCAGCACCTGACGTACCAGCAGCTGGGCGACGATCAGTGCGGCGACGGCGACGGCCGCGACGACGATGACGATCACGCGGTTGTCATCGGTGAGTACCGCGGCCGCGAGAGTGGTGGGTGGGTCGGAAGGTACGGAATACTGCGTCAGTTCTGCCAGTGGTGTGGTGCCGAACCCCGCCATACGTCCTCCTTGACGCTCAGCGCTCAAGACGTGGACGGATTGTAGGGAGCGGAACACGATCAAAACAGTGCGCGGTAAATGTAATTGGTCTTCATCCACCGAACGGCAATTGATCGAGTTCTCCGCATGGACCGAATGCAGTAATGGGGCAGGCGCATTTCCGGAAGAGCACCGTCGGGGCAGACATGCAAAAAGGCCCTGCTCAGCAGGGCCTCAGAAAACTGGATCAGGGCCGGCCGACTACGCCGTCCGGGTGGCACGACCACCGCCTGACAGCCGCCGCCTCATGCAGAAAAGGCGGCCGCCCTCCGGTCGGCTCAGGCTGGGACGGCTGCCGACAGCCGACGCCTGCGGCTTCTTCGGCTACCTCAGCCGCCTCAGCTGCCTCAGGGGAGAACGGTGACCAGCGCCTCCAGCCACCTCTGAGGGCGAGAGCGGGGTTACAGCAGCGGCTGGCGCTCAGCCCACCTCAGAGGGGAGAGCAGCGGCATCGGGCGTCTCTGCCCGCCTCAGGGAGGTGACAGTGGGCAACGCCTCCGCCCATGTCAGGCGAGAAACGGCAGCCGACATCTCCGGCCGGCCCAAGGAACGGCAGCCGAGCCCTCGACCGACACACAGAACGGCGGCCGACGTCTTCGGCCGACTCACAGAACAGCGGCCGGTGTCTTCGGCCGACTCACAGAACGGCGGCCGGGGTCTTCGGCCAGCTCATACGGATGACTCCACCATCCGCACCCGACCTGACCTCCACGTCGTCGACCAGACCGCTGATGACCGCCAGGCCCATCTCGTCCTCACCGTCGGCGTCCGGCTCGGATTCGTCAGGTCCCACCCCGGGCGTGGCGTCGTGGTGTCCGGAGACGCTGCCGGGTACGGACCCGTCGGCACCCGGGCCCGGGACCTCGTCGCCGACCTCGATGGCGAAGGACTTCTCGTCCTCGATCAGGACGACCGTGACAGGTGCCGTGATGCCGTGGCTGCGGTGCAGCCCGACCGCGCGACTGCAGGCCTCTCCCACGGCGAGTCTGACCTCGTCGAGCACGGCTTCGTCGACCCCGGCCCGGCGCGCCACGGCGGCCGCCACGAGGCGGGCCGTTCTGACGTGTTCGGGCTGGGCGCTGAAGCGGAGTTCAACGGTGGCCATGCGATCCCCCTCGAGCGTACGTAAGTGCATCCTCAGGTGCCGGACACGCGGCCCACAATCCTGAGCTCTGTCTTCGGCGGCTGGTCGAGCGGTCGGCCCACCGGACCGACACCGCCCGGCCGTCCGTGCCGCCCGGACGACGAGCGCCGTCCGACCGTCGTTCGGCCGCCTGCCTGCCGCCGCACCGCAGACCGATCGCGCGCCCCTGCGGCAGCCGACAGATTAATGTCAGCCACGGGCCGCCGAACGGATGAAGGACCGCTGCCGGACATTCGGCCACCGGATCACCGGCCACCGATGAACGGCCACCGTCACCCCGGCCGCCCTGGTACGACACCGCTGTCGCACCGACCACCGCCGGGCCGGCTCAGAGCCGGCCCGACCGCGGGCGGGACGTCAGTCGGTCGCCGCCACGGCCTCATCGACCGTGGTGTGGATCGGGAACACCTTCGTCAGACCGGTGATCCGGAAAATCTTGAGAATGCGCTCCTGGTTGCACACCAGGCGCAACGAGCCCTCATGAGCCCGCACACGCTTCAAGCCACCCACGAGCACGCCGAGGCCGGTGGAGTCGAGGAAGTCGACACCCTCCATGTCGACAACCAAGTGGTAGCTGCCGTCATTCACCAACTCGACCAACTGCTCGCGCAGCTTGGGCGCGGTATACACATCAATCTCGCCACCGACCTCGACGACCGTACGGTCGCCACCAGGGCCGGACACATTGCGAGTCGACAAGGACAGGTCCACGGATCCTCCAGCACCTTGCTATCGAGCGGTCGCCCCTCGGTCTCCCCGGCGGAGCCAGGGGATGGATCGCCAGCCGCGATGGCATTCAATCACTTACGGGCAGCCATGCACGACGCCTTGGGACCATTGTCCGCCTCGCCAGTGACACACTCGGTGCCGATGGCCAAGAATCACCGCCCCAGTCGACCGCCCGAGAACGGGGGCTTCCGCCCCTCTCCCGAGGCGGTCCTCGACCGGCTCGCCGCAGGGGCGAGCCGGTCCGCGCGCATCACTCATACGGAGCACTTGCCCCCGCGTAAGGGAACCCATGCCATCTGGCCCGATCGCATCCGTCCGGAAGTGATCGCCGCCATCCAGAGGGCCGGTATCGATCACCCCTGGGCGCATCAGGCCACCGCGGCGGAGCACGCGCTGGACGGCGAGTCGGTCGTGATCGCCACCGGCACGGCTTCCGGCAAGTCGCTGGCCTACCTCGCCCCGGTCCTCAGCGCCCTCCTGGACGGCTCCGAGGCCCCGAACGGCCGTGGGGCGACCGCGCTCTACCTCTCCCCCACCAAGGCCCTCGCCGCCGACCAGCGGCGCTCGGTGAAGGAACTGGCGGCTCCGCTCGGCAACGGGATCCGGCCCGCCGTCTACGACGGCGACACCCCCGTCGAAGAACGCGAATGGGTACGCCAGTACGCCAACTACGTCCTCACCAATCCCGACATGCTGCACCGCGGGATACTCCCGTCCCATCCCCGCTGGTCCTCCTTCCTGCGCGCCCTGCGCTATGTCGTCATCGACGAGTGCCACACCTACCGGGGCGTCTTCGGCTCGCATGTCGCCCAGGTGGTGCGCCGGCTCCGCCGCCTGTGCGCCCGCTACGGCGCCGATCCCGTCTTCCTCCTCGCCTCGGCCACCGCCGCGGAACCCTCGGTCGCGGCAGGCCGTCTCACCGGCCTCCGCGTCACCGAGGTCGCCGACGACGCCTCCCCGCGCGGCGAGCTGGTCTTCGCCCTGTGGGAGCCGCCCCTGACCGAACTGTCCGGTGAGAAGGGCGCTCCCGTCCGCCGTACCGCCACGGCCGAGACCGCCGATCTGCTCACCGACCTGACCGTGCAGGGCGTACGCTCCGTCGCCTTCGTACGCTCGCGGCGCGGCGCGGAGCTCATTTCCGTCATCGCCAAGGAACGCCTCGCCGAGGTCGACCGCACCCTGCCTTCCAGGGTCGCCGCCTACCGCGGGGGTTATCTCCCCGAAGAACGCCGCGCCCTGGAGCGCGCACTGCACTCCGGCAGCCTGCTCGGCCTGGCCGCCACGACCGCCCTCGAGCTCGGCATCGACGTCTCCGGCCTGGATGCCGTCGTCATCGCGGGGTACCCCGGCACCAGGGCTTCGCTGTGGCAGCAGGCCGGCCGCGCCGGTCGGGCCGGCCAGGGCGCCCTCGCCATCCTGGTGGCCCGCGACGACCCACTGGACACCTTTCTCGTCCACCACCCCGAAGCGCTGTTCCAACAGCCCGTGGAGTCGACCGTCCTCGATCCGGACAACCCGTACGTCCTGGCCCCCCATCTGTGCGCCGCCGCCGCGGAACTACCGCTGACCGAATCCGACCTCCGCCTCTTCGGCCCCGCCGTGGCCGAGCTGCTGCCGCAGCTGGAAGCCGCGAAGCTGCTCCGCAAACGGACGTCGGGCTGGCACTGGACCCGGCGCGAGCGGGCCGCCGACCTCACGGACATCCGGGGCGAGGGCGGCCGCCCCGTCCAGATCGTCGAAGAGGGCACCGGCCGGCTGCTGGGCACCGTCGACGAGTCCGCCGCGCACACCGCCGTCCACGAAGGCGCCGTCCACCTCCACCAGGGCCGCACCTACCTGGTCCGGAAACTGGATCTGGAGGACTCGGTCGCGCTGGTCGAGGAGGCCAGTCCGCCGTACTCGACGACCGCGCGCGACACCACGGCCATCGCCGTCCTGGACACCGATACCGAGATCCCCTGGGGGGACGGGCGGCTCTGCTACGGCTCCGTCGAAGTGACCAACCAGGTCGTCTCCTTCCTCCGTCGCAGACTGATCACCGGCGAGGTGCTCGGCGAGACCAAGCTGGACCTTCCGCCCCGCACCCTGCGCACCCGGGCCGTGTGGTGGACGGTCACCCAGGACCAGCTCGACGCGGCACGGATCAACCCTGAAATCCTCGGCGGCGCGTTGCACGCCGCCGAGCACGCGTCGATCGGGATGCTGCCGCTCTTCGCCACCTGCGACCGCTGGGACATCGGCGGGGTGTCCGTACCCCTGCACCCGGACACCCTGCTGCCGACCGTATTCGTGTACGACGGCCACCCCGGCGGCGCCGGCTTCGCCGAACGCGCCTTCCACACCGCCCGGGCCTGGCTGACCGCGACGCGACAGGCGATCGCGTCCTGCGAGTGCGAGGCGGGCTGCCCCTCGTGTGTCCAGTCCCCCAAGTGCGGCAACGGCAATGAGCCCCTGCACAAGCGAGGCGCCGTCCGCCTGCTCACCGAACTCCTCCGGTCCTCGTCGCCGGACCCGGGTGCGAACTCCGCCGGCGAGCCAGATCCCGCGGAGGAACCGAACTCTTCGCGGTGATCCAGTCGCTTCTTCCCGTTCCCCGGCGTGGCAGGGCGGCCTGCTTGTCCCGCCCGAGCCGACCCTCGGGCGGGGCGGGGGTTCCTGGGGGGCCCACCACGGTCTCCGGAGGGACCGGGCTGCCGGCAGACCCGAGCGACCCGGTGGGCGCTGCCGTCGGCGGACCCGCCCGAGACCTGACCTCGGGCCCGTACGGTCCATGGCGCACCCGTGCCGTCACATCGGCGATCTCCCCCTGGACGACGCATCGCACCACCTCAGCCCCCTGCGCCGCTGCCACCTCCCGGGCCGACCGGCACGCGATGGCGGACCCCTCCAGAGCGCGGTCGGCCGCAGCCAGCGCGGCCAGGTCGGCCGCGCCTCCGGCCCGGTGCCGCACCACGACCACCTCTCCGAGAGTCAGGATCACCGCGAAGACCACGCACAGCGTCGCCGTGGTCACCGCAGCCCACACCGTCGCCAGCCCCTGATCCCGCCACCTCCCGCACACCCGCAACCGGCGCAACGCGTGCAAACCCAGGAGCAGCCGCCCAAGGCCGGGCCGTATTGCGGCGCCGTCCCCACCCCGGTGCAACTCCCTTCGGATCCGGGTTCGCGGACTGGGCCGCATCACAACGCCACCCCCCTCGCGGTCCAGGCCCAGAACTTGGCTTCGCGGACTGGGCCGCATCACGAGGCCGCCCCCGCCATAGCCTCGGTCGCCGCTGTGTCCTCTGCTGCCGCTGCGTCCTCCGCTGCCGCAGCGGCCTCCGAGCGCAGCGTCACGGCCAGCGGCCCGAGGCCGGGGGCTGGTGCGACCACGGTGACGTGCCACAACTCCCCGACCCGCTCCACGTCGACCCGGGCGCGCGCAGGCGCCGCCGAAAGGGCTGCCTCCCTCACCTGCGCCTCCGGTTCTGATCGGGCTGCCGCCCGGGCGCCGGCCCGAGCCGCGTCCACACACCGGATCTGGGCCGAGGCGGCCATCAATGCCCAGAGCAGGGCAAGTACGAAGATCACCAGAACCGGGACGGCCATGGCCGCCTCGGCCGTCACCGCCCCCTTGTCCTGTCGCCCCGCCGGCCCAGCCCTCGCCCGGTCCTGTCCGTGCCGGGCGTGTCTGACCCGCCCGCCTCTTTCGCCGCGGCCCTCCAGCTCTCCGGCACCGCTCTCAGAACTTCGCATCGAGCGCGTCCTTGAGCAGCGATTGCAGCTGTGCCATGACGGGCGGACTGGTGACCACCTTGTAGAGCACCGCGGCGAACGCACAGGCCGCGATGGTTCCGACCGCATATTCGGATGTCGTCATCCCGGTGTCAGCCCGTACCTTGCGAGCCACGGACCTCACCCAGCACGTGATTGTGCGCATCACTCAAAACCCCCGTAAAGCGTCGTTTCTCGGAAATTGCTTTCAACGAAATTGGGTGGATGATCAGGGCTGCAGCAGCCCTCCTGCCAGCCCGATCACCACAGGCGCCACACCCACGGTCAGGAAGGCGGGAAGGAAGCAGAGCCCGACAGGTGCCGTGATCAGCACGGCAGCCCGCTGGGCCCGCGCCACCGCCACGCTCGCCCTCTCCGCCCTCATGGCCTCGGCCAGTCGGGCCACCGATTCCGCAGCGGGAGCGCCGGTCGACCCAGCCCGGTCCAGGCAGCGCGCGAGGGCGGCTGCGCCCGGTATCGCCCCGAACCTCCCCCAGGCGATGCCCGGATCGCCGCCGAGCCTGATCTCTGCCGCCGTTCGGGCCAGTTGCTCACCTACCGGCCCGCCCAGCGACACACCGACCGCCTCGGCCGCCTCACGAGGACCAGCACCCGCCGAGATGCAGGCCGCCAGCAGATCGGCCGCCAGTGGAAGCTGACGCATCGACTCAATCCCTCGAGCCGCCTCCTCGGCTGCGGCTCGCGGTGCCTGCCTGAGTCGCGCCCGCTGCCACCTCCAAGTGCCGCAGGCCGCCACCAGCCCAGTAACCCACCCGGCGGGGCCACCCACCAGAACCCAGCCCGTCAGCACGGCACCCAGCACCACCGCCCACTGTTTGGCACCGGCAGCGGAGACGGAGACCGGCAGCAACCGCATGCGCCCCGAAGGCACACCCCTTCGGCCCGCGTGACCGCCCAGGGGCATGGGCGCGGTAGGGGATACGGCAAGGAGCGTCAGGCCTCGCCGCCGCACCCGCTGCCCGGTCCGGCGACGCGCCATGGCGAGAGCCGGCTGGACACACACGCCCAGCAGCAGTCCCACGACCGCCGCCCTGTGGACCACTTCACCGCCCAGGGTGCTCACGCCACTTCCCCTTTGCGGACGATCCGAGTCGCCCAGACCAACCCCACCGCTTCCAGCGACGCGCCCGCCATCAGACAGGCCAGCCCGACGGGCCTGTGCAGCAACACCTCCAGCGGATGCGCCCCTAGGGCCGCTCCCAGCCCCAGGCCCAGCACCGGAAGCAGGGCCAGCACCACGACGGTCGACCAGGCACCGGCCAGCTGTGCCCGCAGCTCCTCCCGTCGACGCCGCTCAGCTCGTAACGCGCCCTCCAGCCGGTCCAGACCGGCTGCGAGACCGGCGCCGCCATCGGCCGCCACCCGCCAGCAGGCGGCCACTCCCGCGAGGCCATCCAGGCCCGGCTCGCATGCCGCTTGCCCCAGTGCCCGCGGCACATCGCCCCCGAACCGCGCCGCAGCCGACACCCCCGGCCCCGCCGCGCCCAGCGCCTCCGTGCCGTGGACCGCGACAAGCAGCGCCTGCCCCGGTTCGTGCCCGGCCCTCAGCTCGCCCACCACCGCGCCGCACAGGTCCACCACCCCGTCGGCCCTGCGCTCCCGCTCCCTGCGCAGCTGCCTTGTCCGGAGCCACCGGCGCACCAGGGGGACCGCGACCATCCCCGCGATCACCGGCAACACCGACGCTCCAAGGATGGCCAGAAGCAGGGCCACCGGCAGGCACCACCACTCCCGCCGCCCCCGCAACCACGTTCCCAGCCTGATCCGGCCGCTCTCCCAGGTCTCCCGAACGGGCGTCTGCACCACCCCGTCGCCGAACAGCACCCGGGCTCTCCGGGGCCCCTGACTGCGCCCGGCCACCACCAGTCCGGCCGACGCCCCCGCACACAGCGCGGCCACGTACGCCGCGTCCGGCCCTCCCCCCGGCACACCGCTCACCGCTCACCGCCGATCAGCGCCCTCAGCCGCTCCCAGCCCCGCTCCCGCTCGAATCCGGCCGCCCCCCAGCGCAGTGCGGGGACGGTCACCACCAGCCCCGCCCTATCGCGCTCGAGCACCTGAATCTCGGAGATCCTCCGCCGGCCGGTCCGGTCCCGTACGAGATGGACCACCACCGACAACGCTGCCGCCAGCTGACTGTGAAGCGCCGTCCGGTCCAGACCCGCAGCGGTTCCCAGCGCCTCCAATCGGGCGGGCACATGTTCGGCGGCATTGGCGTGAACCGTTCCGCAGCCCCCCTCGTGTCCCGTGTTCAGAGCCGCCAGCAGTTCGGTGACCTCGGCGCCTCGCACCTCTCCGACCACCAGCCTGTCGGGCCGCATGCGCAGGGCCTGCCGCACCAGGTCCCGGAGAGTCACCAGCCCGGCCCCCTCCTGATTGGCAGGGCGCGATTCGAGGCGCACCACGTGCGGGTGGTCCGGCCGGAGCTCGGCCGAATCCTCGGCGAGCACGATCCGCTCCTGCACCCCCACCACACCCAGCAAGCTGGACAGGAGCGTCGTCTTTCCCGCTCCGGTCCCCCCACTGATGAGGTAGGAGACCCGGGCCTCCACCAACGCCCGCAACACCTGGTCGCCGCCCGGCGGCACCGTCCCCGCCACGACGAGTTCCCCCAGCGAGAAGGCCTTCGGCCGCACCACCCGGAGCGACAGACACGTCGATCCGACCGATACCGGCGGCAGCACGGCGTGCATCCGGGTGCCGTCCGGAAGCCGGGCGTCCACCCAGGGCCTGGCGTCGTCCAGGCGTCGCCCCGCGACGGCCGCCAGCCGCTGCGCGAGTCTGCGGATCGCCGCCGCGTCCGCGAAGGTCACCGCGGACAGTTCGAGCCCTCGGCCCCGGTCCACCCACACCCGGTCGGGAGCGGACACCAGCACATCCGTGACCGCCGGATCGGCGAGCAACGGCTCCAGCACACCGGTCCCGATCAGTTCGCCGCGCAGCTCGTCCGCCGCCCCGAGCACTTCGGTGTCTCCGAGCAACCGCCCCTGCGCCCGCAACGCGGCCGCCACCCCTGCCGGAGTCGGCGCCGCACCACTCTGTGCCAGCCGCTGCCGCACCGCGTCGAGCAAGCCCTCGGTCATGACACGCCCCCCACGGACCGGCCTCCGGCCCCCTCGCCGACGAGGGCCTGCTCCCAGAACGCCGAACAGAACCTGGCCAGCGGCCCACGGGGACTTCTACCGGGCGGCTCCCCCATGTCCTGTTCGGCCAGCAGTCCCGGCTCCAGGGGGAGTTCACCGACGAGCGGCAGCCCCATGGCGTGGGCCACCCACTGTTGGTCGAGGCCGGACGCGTACGGTCCGCGCGCCACCACACGGAGGTCCTCCAACACCATGCCCGCCATCGATGCCACCCGTTTCGCCGCGGCGACCGCCCGCAGCTCCCCGGGGACCACCAGGAGCCCGAGGTCCAACTGCGCCAGGGCCTCGGCCACCGCCTCGTCGATGCGGCGCGGCAGATCGACCACCACCACCCCGCCGAGCCTGCGCGCGGCTGCAAGGACTGCCTGCATGGCTTGCGGTGGGATGACCACCCAGTCGTCACGGCCCCAGCTGAGCACCCGCAGCCCGTGCAGGGCGGGCAACGACTCCTCCAGCGCGCCGCCACCGACCCGCCCCTTGGAATGGGCGAAATCAGGCCACCTCATTCCCTCGGCCCGTTCGGCGCCGAGCAGCACGTCGATGCCTCCACCCAGCGGATCGCCGTCGATCAGCATCGTCCGCCGCCCGGCCCTCGCCGCGGTCACCGCCAGCGCACAGGCCAGCGTGGACGCGCCGGAACCGCCCCGGCCACCGATCACCCCGACGGTCAGCGCGGGCCGGCCGACCCCCTCAGCCGCGTTGGCGATCTGATCGACCAGCCAGGTCTCCGAATCGGGTAGCCGCAGTACGTACTCAGCTCCGATCTCCACCGCCCTGCGCCACACGTCCGGAGCGTCCTGGTCCCGTCCGACAAGCATCACGCCCCGCCTGCGAGCCGCCCCGCGGCACCGCGCCGCCGCGTCGTCCCCCACGAGGACCATGGGGGCCTGCTCCCACCCCCCTCTGCGTTCCGGCAGGGTGTGGTGAACCTCGGGCTCCGCTCCGGCGGCCGCGCACAGCCTCAGCAGATCGTCGAGCAGTTCCAGATCCTCGGTCACGATCAGCGGTCCGCCCCGCCGCGCGTCGGCGGCCGGCAGACGATCTCGTGCACTCGATTCAGCCACGATCTCCGCCCCCTTCTTCACTCACCTTCACCGCGGTTCGCGGCGATCTCGGCGCTCCCGAGAACGGTGATTCCGGAACCCGTGGACTTCACGGGTGGAATCACGGTGCAGCGCTTCCGGAAATCGTGTGGATCTTGCTCGCAAACTGTGGACAACTCCACCGTTGTGAATAACTTCGTAGCTCGAACCGGCGACTTCCGAGAGCACCCCTTCCGCTACGCACCGTGACAGTGCATGCTGATGGCAGGCGTCCGCAGGCGCAGGCCATCACGGCCGAAAGGAGGAGAAATGCGTGATTCAGAGCGACAGAACAGCGGCAGAACCGTGTCCGGACATGCGACGACCCCCGCCGGGGGGGAGAGCGGGGGTCGTCCCCACGGCCGACTCGGGGGGGGAGGAGTCGGACCGGGTTAGCACGGTCGCGAACGATCCGTGACTTCCATGGTGTACCCGAGAGCTCTCTCAGGCAAACCCACGCACCGGAGTTTACGCCGAATGGCGGGCCCCTATGCTCTGCCTTGTGGAAAACCGCTTCTTGCCGCGCACAGCCGCCTTCTTCGATCTGGACAAGACGGTCATTGCGAAGTCATCGACGCTGACCTTCAGCAAGTCCTTCTACCAAGGCGGGCTGATCAACCGCCGCGCCGTACTGCGCACGGCGTACGCACAGTTCGTGTTCCTTGCCGGGGGCGCGGATCACGACCAGATGGAGCGGATGCGTGAATATCTCTCGTCACTCTGCAAGGGCTGGAACGTGCAGCAGGTGAAGGAGATCGTCGCCGAAACGCTGCACGATCTGATCGACCCGATCATCTACGACGAAGCAGCGACACTCATCGAGGAGCACCACACCGCCGGACGCGATGTGGTGATCGTGTCGACCTCGGGCGCCGAGGTGGTCGAACCGATCGGGGAGCTGCTGGGCGCCGACCGAGTCGTCGCCACCCGAATGGTCGTCGGGGACGACGGATGCTTCACGGGCGAGGTGGAGTACTACGCGTACGGGCCGACGAAGGCCGAGGCCATCAGGGCTCTCGCTGTGTCCGAGGGCTACGACCTCGCCCGCTGCTACGCGTACAGCGATTCAGCCACCGACGTCCCCATGCTGGAATCCGTCGGCCATCCACATGCGGTCAATCCGGACCGCGCACTGCGGCGCGAGGCGACTCTGCGGGAATGGCCGATTCTCGTCTTCAACCGCCCGGTGCGGCTCAAGCAACGCCTGCCCACCCTCTCGATGCCGCCACGGCCGGCACTCGTGGCCGCTGCGGCGGTGGGCGCAGCGGCCCTCACGGCCGGGCTCGTCTGGTACACCGCCCGCCGCCGCGCCACCGCGCCCTCGGCGTGAAGGGTTCCGCGCAGGGGGCCGCCGGGTTCGCCGCCCTGCGCAGAGGCCATACCCGTACGGCGTCGGACGCCGGGGAAGCAGCATGCAGCGGCACCCAACCTGCCCCTGCCCGCAGCTGCCCATGTGGGCTCGGCGCCGAGCCCACACCGAGTCCCCGGCTCGCAGCTGCTCGTTTGGGCCGACTCGTCCGTAATTGAACCTAAAAGTAAAGAAGTGCGGCCAGCACTTCCGCTCTCCCAGCGCCTGGAGTACAAAGGAGTCAACGGCCCGCGAGACCAAGGACATCCGAGAGGATGACCTGTAACGCAGAGAAGGCCCCACGGACCGCGCATGAACGCCGGGCACCCACGCGACGTCGACCCGTCGATTACGGGCCAGCCGCACCAGGGACGGGCAAAGCACCCGACCTGATGGGCATATATCGAGGACGCTTGGTAACCGGGTGGTCATGCCAGCGGCGGTACCGAGGACGGTACCGCCGCAACCCTTGCCACCGGCACAAGCCGACCCGCCCGCAGGCCACTGAGGACCGGTCGACAGAGCGTGCTAACAGCAGGCGCCGTGCCCCCTCCCGCGGTGGGTTAAGCGGCTCCGCGCTGCAGCGCCTCACACACAGCGGTCGACTCCCGGACTCCCAGTTCCGCCGCCCGCCCGCAATGGGCGATCCAGGCGCCCATACCTTCCGGCGTCCCCGCCAGGTACCCCTCGAAAGCCGCGACGTAAGCGGCCCGGCCCTGCTCTGCGTGCCCGACCTCGGATGGGCAGATCGCCTTCGGATCGAGCCCGCTTCCGATCAGGACGATCCGCTCGGCAGTCCGCGCCACCAGGCCGTTGTACGAACCGAAGGGGCGCAGCGCCAGCAACTCGCCGTGCACGACGGCGGCCGTCACCAGGGCGGGCGCGGCACCGCCCGAAAGAATGATGCCGCTGAGCCCTTCGAGCCGCCCTGCGACCTCGTCAGCGTCCGGCAGGGGCGCCTCGATCAGTGGCTCATCCACCGGCTCGCCTGCCAGCCGGGGCCGCCCGACCGCGTCTTCAGGCGCCGCACCACCAGCTGCCACCAGATGAAGCCGCGCGAGGACGCGCAAGGGTGACTGCCGCCAGATGGAGAGGAGTTGGCCCGCTTCGGCCGTCAGCCGCAGAGCCGCCCCGATCACGTGCGCCTCACCGTCACCACTGAAGTCGGTGCGGCGGCGCACCTCCTCGAGATTCCAGTCGGCACCGGAAAGCGCAGCCGAACCACGCGCGCCCCGCAGGGCCGCCTCGGCGGTCACCTCATTGCTGCGACGCCGCATGACACGGTGTCCGTAGACCCGGTCGACAGCCTTGCGCACGGAGTCCACCGCGTCGGCCACCCCTGGCAAGGTGCCCAGGGCGGCGAGCGGGTCCGGGGAAGTCGTACTCATAAGTAGCGAGGCTACGCGCCCCCGGTGGACCTACCGGCTCGAAGTGGCCTTCTTCACGAACCCTGACAACGGAATGCGTTCATACCGCTACCGTAGGTGAACATGAAGATCGCTTTCGTAGGGAAGGGCGGCAGCGGAAAGACCACGCTGTCCTCGCTCTTCATCCGCCACCTTGCCGCCAATGAGGCTCACGTCATCGCGGTGGACGCCGACATCAACCAGCATCTCGGGGCCGCGCTCGGCCTCGCCGAAAGGGAGGCGGCCGACCTCCCTGCCATGGGAGCGCAGCTGCCACTGATCAAGGAGTATCTGCGGGGCAGCAATCCTCGCATCGCCTCCACCGAGACGATGATCAAGACGACACCGCCGGGCGAGGGATCCCGGTTGTTGCGGGTGTGCGAGGACAATCCCGTCTACGACGCCTGCGCCCGCACGGTCGCTCTCGACGACGGGGACATCCGGCTGATGGTCACGGGGCCGTTCACCGAGTCGGACCTGGGAGTGGCCTGCTACCACTCCAAGGTCGGCGCGGTCGAGCTCTGCCTCAACCACCTCGTCGACGGGCAGGAGGAGTACGTGGTGGTCGACATGACCGCCGGTTCGGACTCCTTCGCCTCCGGGATGTTCACCCGTTTCGACATGACCTTCCTGGTTGCCGAGCCGACCCGCAAGGGCGTCTCCGTCTATCGCCAGTACAAGGAGTACGCACAGGACTTCGGCGTTGCGCTGAAGGTGGTCGGCAACAAGGTGCAGGGAGAGGACGACCTGGAGTTCCTGCGCGCCGAGGTCGGCGACGATCTACTGGTCACGATCGGTCACTCCGACTGGGTGCGCGGCATGGAGAAGGGACGTCCTGCCCGCTTCGAGCTCCTGGAGGCGGACAACCGGATGGCCTTGCAGGCCCTGCAGAACGCCGCGGAGGACTCGTACGGCCAGCGGGACTGGGAGCGCTACACGCGGCAGATGGTGCATTTCCATCTGAAGAACGCGGAGAGCTGGGGCAATGAGAAGACGGGGGCCGATCTAGCCG
Organism: Streptomyces sp. NPDC005803; assembly: GCF_040630435.1. Taxonomy (NCBI): domain Bacteria; kingdom Bacillati; phylum Actinomycetota; class Actinomycetes; order Kitasatosporales; family Streptomycetaceae; genus Streptomyces; species Streptomyces sp. NPDC005803. The sequence continues at coordinate 26,623 of NZ_JBEXXO010000001.1, forward strand.
CCCAAGTGGACCCCGCCTTTGTCCTGGACGAGCGATACGCGCAGGCCGAGGCCGTCCAGCCCGCCTGAGCTACCGCCGCTCGGGCTGGTGTGCCCTGTCCCGGCCGGCGGGGTACGACGTCTACCCGCCCCGGCTGGCCGGGCACGGCATCTACCCCGTCGGCTGGCGGGGCAGGGCAGGCCCTGAGGGAACAGGCCAGCGGCCGCCCCACCCCCCGAGGTCGCCCGATGCCCGAGGTCGCCCGCTTCCCCGAGGGCAGTCCAGCAGCCGCCCGCTTCCGCGCGGGCGGCTCAGCAGTCGGCCTAGCGGCCTGCCTGCCTGCCCTCGGGGCCGGCGGGCGCCTTCGCCTCAGCCCGGCCCTCGCCTTGGCCCGCGCTCTTGCCGGGGCTCGCGGCCCCGCCGAGGAACGACGCCCAACCCGTCTTCGGTGCCTTGCCGACCTTCAGCGTGCCGAGCTTGGCGAGCGTGGCCGGGTCCTGGGCGTCCAGCCAGTCCGCGAGCTGCCGGAAGGACACGCAGCGCACGTCCTCCTTGGTGCACACCCTCGCGATCGTCTCCTCGATGGCGCGCATGTACGTGCCGCCGTTCCAGGACTCGAAGTGGTTGCCGATGATGAGAGGGGCACGGTTCCCGTCGTAGGCACGGTCGAAGGCCTGGATCAGGCCGTCCCGCATCTGCTTGCCCCAGTACTCGTGCTGGTCGGGGTCACCCTGGGTCGTACCGGACTGGTTGAACATGAAGTTGTAGTCCATCGACAGCGTTTCGAATGCACGCCCCGGCACCGGCACGAGCTGCATCGAGAGGTCCCAGATGCCGTCCTTCTTCTTCGGCCAGACCTGGTCGTTGACTCCACTCGAGTCGTAGCGGAAGCCCAACGAACGCGCCGCCGCGACCATGTTCTTCTGACCTTCCAGACAGGGAGTCCGGCCGCCGATCAGCTCCTTGTCGTAGTCGAAGGGCAGCGACTTCTCGTTCTTGAGGTCGGGGTCGTTGCTCTTCCAGCCCTTCACGAACGACTTGGCCTGACTGATCTCGCTCTTCCACTCGTCGACGGACCAGGTGCCGACCCCACCGTCCTGGCCGCAGAAGTGACCGTTGAAGTGGGTACCGATCTCGTTGCCGTCCAGCCAGGCACCACGGACCTGGGTCAGGGTGTCCCTGATGCCTTCGGTGTCGTTGAAGCCGATGTCGGAACTGCCCGCGTTGTGCTTGGGCGGGTCGTAGAGCTTGCGCTTCGCCTCCGGCAGCAGGTACACGCCGCTCAGGAAGTACGTCATGCTCGCGTGATACTTCTTGCCCACCTCACGGAAGTGCGAGAAGAGCCGCTGGCTGTCCTCTCCTGCGCCGTCCCAGGAGAACACCACGAACTGTGGGGGTTTCTGGCCGGCCGCGAGGCGGTGTACGGCCGGCTGCTTCGGCTGAGCACCCGTGAAGGCGGTCGACCCGTCGCCGATGAGCCGGACCGCGCTCTTGGGAGCCGCTTCCGCCGCCTTCTTCTTCGCCCCCGCAGCACCGTTCGCGGCACCGAGGCCGGGGTCGCCCGGATCAGAATCCGCCCCGGCACAGCCGGCCACTCCAGCGGCCAACGCCACGGCCACGACGCCCCAGGCGAACCTCTTCGTGGCGGCCATCATCCGCCCACCCTCTTCCTTGCAGAACTTGCACTGAAGTGCCGAAGTGCCGACACGGCGCGGCCAAAGTCGCACGCACTGCACATGAATTCGAGCGACAAGCCGCATGAAAAGATGCTTATTCACTGGAACGGGTGCTTAAATGACCCATTTGCCCCCAACCCTGGACACACCTCTTTACTCTCCATTACGATCTGTTTACCGAGAGTTGAGATATCCCGCCGCTGCACGCCGTGACCCACGGCCGCGTCCCCACGTTCCGCGACCGCGCTGCCCCGGAGGAGACGGGAAACATGTCTGCCTGCGTCCCCACTCGCCATGACCACTCATCCCGCAGTTCGCGCCCTCCCCGATCATCGGGAGTCAAGCGACCGCACAGCCCGCCCCCGCCGCACCGCGGTGGACGATTCCGCATCGCGGGCGCCGACCTGTCCGCATCGATCACTGTCTTCCTGCTTGCCGTCCCCATGTCGCTCGGCCTGGCCGTCGCCATGGACGCACCGTTGGAGGCAGGCCTCATCTCCGCAGCAGTCGGCGGCATCGTCGCCGGACTGCTCGGGGGAACCCCTCTGCAGGTCTCCGGCCCGTCCGCCGGACTGACTGTGGTGACAGCCGAGTTGATCCAGATCTACGGCTGGCGCACCACCTGCGCGATCACCATCGGCGCGGGACTGCTGCAAATCGTCCTGGGCTCGCTGCGGACCGCCCGCAGCGCACTGGCCGTCAGCCCCGCCATCGTCCATGGCACGCTCGCCGGTATCGGCGTGGCGATCGCACTCGCTCAATTGCACATCGTGCTCGGTGGATCGCCACAGAGCTCGGCCGTCTCCAACGCCCTGCATCTCCCCGCCCAGTTGGAGCGGGTGGCCCCGGCAGCACCGTTGATCGGCGGGCTCACCGTCGCCGTCCTGGTGCTGTGGCCGCGGATTCCGGGGCGGGCCGGGCGGATCATGCGGCGCATCCCCGCAGCCTTGGCCGCGGTGGCCATGGCCACCGCCGTGGCCGCGCTCGCGGCCCCCTCGATCGCCCGGGTCGATCTGCCGTCCTGGCGTTCACACGCACTGCCGGAATGGCCTCAGGGCCCTGTGCTCGGCCTGGCCACGGCGGTATTCACGATGATGCTGGTAGCCAGTCTGGAGTCCCTGCTCGCCGCCGTCGCGGTGGACAAGCTGGCTGCGGACCGGAGCCGTGAGCGGTCAACCGCGTCCGTCGTCGCGGGCGACGACAGACAGCCTGCCGAACCGGCCACCGGCATCCCCGGAGCGAATCCCGTCGCGGCCGCTCCCCCGGTCAAACGCGCCGACCTCGACCGTGAGCTCCGCGCCCAGGGCATCGCCAACGCCGTCTCCGGCCTGCTCGGCGGACTGGCGGTCTCCGGCGGGGCGGTGCGCAGTTCGGCGAACGTACGGGCCGGCGCGACCGGGCGCGCCTCGACGGTGCTGCACGGCGTCTGGGTCCTGCTCGCCACGGGCTTTCTGGTCACCGCACTCGAGTGGATCCCGCTGGCCGCCCTTGGCGCGCTCGTGATGGTGGTCGGCATCCAGATGGTGAACTTCGCGCACATCCGTAACGTCCACCGGCACCGTGAATTCCTGGTGTACGGCGCGACGATCACCGGAGTTCTGCTCTTCGGCGTGCTCAAGGGTGTGACGATCGGGATCGCCGTAGCGGTGGCCGTCGCGTTGCAGCGACTGGCCCGGACCCGGATCACCGTCTCCGACCATGCGGGACAGCATGTGGTGAGCGTGCGGGGGCAGTTGACTTTTCTCGCCGTTCCCCGTCTCAGCAGGGCACTGGGCCAGCTCCCACAGGAGGCGGACGTAGTGGTCGAGTTGGACGGTTTCTTCATGGATCACGCGGCCTACGAACTGATCCATGACTGGAGCAACGCGCATGCCGCCCATGGTGGCCGGGTCGCCTTCACCGGCAGGTCCGGGGGGAAAATCGCCGAACCCCCCTCTGCGGCACACTCCTGCTGCCGCCCCTGGACCCCGTGGCGCAACCACCACTGTCACGACCGGCCCGAGAACATGCCCGTTGCCGCCCCGGCTGCGCGTACACAGGCACACGGAGGCACGGGTACGAGCGCGGCGTTGCCGGTGACCGCCACTGCCCTTGCGGTTACCCCTGAGACTGCCTCCGACGCCGACCCCGTCCCTCCCGCTGTCGCCCCACCGGAACCAGGCCCCGCACATGCGGTGTCGCATGCACACGGGGCGGACTTGGACGGGACACGGCCCGGCCCCTTCCCACCCACCCCGCAATCACTCCACCGTACGCAGGGAGACACGCCGCAGGCCGCGCCCGATCACCCAGGCGACTTCACACCCGACCACCGCGCCGCCCGGACGTCGCCGACCGGCAGTCAACGGCTGATCAGTGGCCTCACCTCGTTCCAGCGCCATACGGCTCCGCTGGTCCGTGAGGAGCTGGCGAGACTGGCCAGAGAAGGCCAGCACCCCTCGCAGTTGTTCATCACCTGCGCGGATTCCCGACTGGTCACGAGCATGATCACGGCAAGCGGCCCCGGCGACCTGTTCACCGTCCGCAACATCGGCAATCTCGTGCCTCCACCCGACTCCGAGACCGGCGACCACTCGGTCGGTGCGGCCATCGAGTACGCGGTGGACGTGCTGGGGGTCGAATCCATCACCATCTGCGGGCACTCAGGCTGCGGGGCGATGAACGCGTTGCTGGGCACCAGGCCCGAGGGTCCGGCAACGGCCCTCTGGCGGTGGCTCCGGCACGGACTCCCCAGTCTGGAGCGGATGGCCTCGCGCGACCGGGCCTGGGCCCGGATTTCCGGCCGGATGCCCGCCGATGCGCTGGAACAGCTCTGCCTCACCAACATCGTCCAGCAGCTCGACCATCTACGGGCGCACACCTCGGTGGCGCGACGCCTCGCAGAGGGCACCATCCAGCTCCACGGCATGTATTTCCATGTGGCCGAGGCACAGTCGTATCTGCTGACCGAGGGCGCGAGTGCCGGCAGCGGGTTCGACGAGGTGTTCGATCCGATCACCCCGTCCTCTCCGTCTCCGGCTCCGTCTCCGTCAACCGACACCATTGACCCGGCTGACCAGTCCCACTCCTCTCACCCGTCCCACCCATCTGATCCGTCCCATTCCCACCTCGCTCATCCGTCTCATCTCTCTCACCCCTCCCACTCGGCCCACCCGGGCAGCGCGGGGGACCGATCGCATCCGGGTGACCCGCCCGACCCGGCCACGTTGGCGCGTACCGGCGCCTGAACCACCTGACCCTCGGGTCCGTGAGACCTTGTGGTCCCGCTTCCGCACGCATCACCGCACACACCAGCACCGCACCGCACACCAGCACGGCGCACCAGCTACAGCTACAACCGCACCAGCCCGAGCAACGTGCACCACAGCCCCGCCGCGGAAGCGGGATCGTGCCTCCATACACGAAGACACAGGTCTAAACCAATTCCCGGCAGACACTTGTCACCTGGCCGTCGGCCTGATGAGCTATGCCCCGGGACACAACGGACACCCTGGGAATGGGAGATGTCGTGAGCAACGAAAGCTTGGCCAATCTGCTTCGTGAGGAGCGGCGGTTCGCACCGCCTGCCGATCTGGCCGCGAACGCCAACGTCACAGCGGAGGCGTACGAGCAGGCCAAGGCGGACCGGCTGGGCTTCTGGGCCGAGCAGGCCCGCCGCCTGACCTGGGCCACCGAGCCGACCGAGACGCTCGACTGGAGCAATCCGCCCTTCGCGAAGTGGTTCGCGGACGGCGAGCTCAACGTCGCGTACAACTGCGTGGACCGTCACGTCGAGGCGGGCAACGGCGACCGGGTCGCCATTCACTTCGAGGGCGAGCCCGGCGACAGCCGTTCTCTCACCTACGCGGAGCTGAAGGACGAGGTCTCGCGCGCCGCCAACGCCCTCACCGAGCTCGGTGTCGTCAAGGGCGACCGGGTCGCCGTCTACCTGCCGATGATCCCCGAGGCCGCCATCGCGATGCTGGCCTGCGCCCGCATCGGCGCCGCCCACTCGGTCGTCTTCGGCGGCTTCTCCGCCGACGCCATCGCCACCCGCATCCAGGACGCGGACGCGAAGATCGTCATCACGTCCGACGGCGGATACCGCCGCGGCAAGCCCTCAGCCCTCAAGCCGGCCGTCGACGAAGCGGTCTCCCGCATCGAGAGCGTCGAACACGTTCTCGTCGTCCGCCGCACCGGCCAGGACACCGCCTGGACCGAGGGCCGCGACGTCTGGTGGCACGAGATCACCGCCCGCCAGTCCACCGACCACACCCCCGAGGCCTTCGAGGCCGAGCAGCCGCTGTTCATCCTCTACACCTCGGGCACCACCGGGAAGCCCAAGGGCATCCTGCACACCTCCGGCGGATACCTCACGCAGGCGGCGTACACCCACCACGCGGTCTTCGACCTCAAGCCCGAGACCGACGTCTACTGGTGCACCGCCGACATCGGCTGGGTCACCGGGCACTCGTACATCGTCTACGGCCCGCTGGCCAACGGCGCGACGCAGGTCATGTACGAAGGAACGCCCGACACCCCGCACCAGGGACGCTTCTGGGAGATCGTCCAGAAGTACGGCGTCACGATCCTCTACACCGCGCCGACCGCCATCCGCACCTTCATGAAGTGGGGTGACGACATCCCCGCCAAGTTCGACCTGTCGTCACTGCGCGTCCTGGGTTCGGTCGGCGAACCGATCAACCCCGAAGCCTGGATGTGGTACCGCAAGCACATCGGCGCCGACAAGTGCCCCATCGTGGACACCTGGTGGCAGACCGAGACGGGCGCGATGATGATCTCGCCGCTCCCCGGAGTCACCGAGACCAAGCCCGGCAGCGCCCAGCGCGCCCTGCCCGGCATCAGCGCCACCGTCGTCGACGACGAAGCACGCGAGGTCCCCGACGGCGGCGGCGGCTACCTCGTCCTCACCGAACCGTGGCCCTCGATGCTGCGCACCATCTGGCGCGACGATCAGCGCTTCCTCGACACCTACTGGTCCCGCTTCGAAGGCAAGTACTTCGCGGGCGACGGCGCCAAGAAGGACGAGGACGGCGACATCTGGCTGCTCGGCCGGGTCGACGACGTCATGCTCGTGTCCGGGCACAACATCTCGACCACCGAGGTCGAGTCGGCACTCGTGTCCCACCCGGCGGTCGCCGAGGCCGCCGTCGTCGGCGCGGCCGACGAGACGACCGGCCAGGCCATCGTCGCGTTCGTGATCCTGCGGGGCACCGCCACCAGCTCGGACGAACTGGTCGCCGAGCTCCGCAACCACGTCGGCACCACACTCGGCCCGATCGCCAAGCCGAAGCGGATCATGCCGGTCGCCGAACTGCCCAAGACCCGCTCCGGCAAGATCATGCGACGCCTGCTCCGCGACGTCGCGGAGAACCGAGTCCTGGGAGACGTCACCACGCTCACCGACTCCTCGGTCATGGACCTTATCCAGAACCAGCTCCCCCAGTCCCCCTCCGAGGACTAGGACCGAAACCCGGGCCACACAGAGCACCCGAAGCCCCGGACCACGGAGCGCCCGAAGCCCCGGGCCGCAGAGCACCCGAGGCCCGGGGCCACAAAAGCACCCGAGCCTCCGGGCCGCCGAGCACCCCAAGCTCCGGCCCGGGACAGGCTCCGAAAGACAGGGCCGCCCCCGAAGGGCATCCGCAACGCGCCGGATGCCCTTCGGGCATTTAGTGTGAAGATCACCGGTCACCGCCCCACGAGCCCCGGGTACAGTGGGCAGCTGATCAACAAAAAACGACAAGAAGTCTCCACAGGGTGTGCCGGGAAGTCTGGTCGGCAAGTGCATCAGCCATGCCATCGCTGCCGTACCGACCCGGAGGTCTTCCCCCGTGGCCACGCCCACACCCCCGCCCCCCTCTGCCCGCCGTACCTTCCTGGCACGCCTGCCACTCCCCGAGCGCAACTACCTCACGGACGCCCTGCGTACGGAGACCGTCGGTGGAGTCATCCTGCTGGTCGCCGCCGTGGCCGCGCTCGTCTGGGCGAACACCTTCGGATCGAGCTATACGGCCGTCAGCGACTTCCACTTCGGGCCGGGGGCGCTCGGCCTCGACCTGTCCGTGGCGCACTGGGCGTCCGAGGGTCTGCTCGCCATCTTCTTCTTCGTCGCGGGTGTCGAGCTCAAGCGTGAACTGGTCGCGGGGGAACTCCGGGACCCCAGGGCCGCCTCGCTCCCGGTGATCGCCGCGTTGTGCGGCATGGCCGTGCCGGCGGTCGTCTACACGCTGGTGAACATCGCCGGCGACGGATCCACGGTCGGCTGGGCCGTCCCCACGGCCACGGACATCGCCTTCGCACTGGCCGTCCTCGCCGTCATCGGCACCTCGCTTCCGGCCGCGCTCCGCGCGTTCCTGCTGACGCTCGCCGTCGTCGACGACCTCTTCGCGATCCTGATCATCGCGGTCTTCTTCACCGAGGACATCGACTTCGTGGCGCTCCTCGGCTCATTCGTCGGCCTCGCCGTCTTCTACCTGCTGCTGCGGTTCGGTGTCCGTGGCTGGTACGTCTACGTACCGCTCGCCCTGGTCATCTGGGGGCTGATGTACAACAGCGGCATCCACGCCACCATCGCCGGTGTCGCCATGGGCCTGATGCTGCGCTGCACCCGGCGCGAGGGGGAGGACCGCTCGCCCGGCGAACGCATCGAGCACCTGATCCGTCCGCTGTCGGCCGGTTTCGCCGTGCCGCTGTTCGCGCTCTTCTCCGCCGGCGTCTCGCTCTCCGGCGGAGCGCTGGCCGGCGTGTTCACCCGGCCCGAAACGCTCGGGGTCGTCCTGGGTCTCGTCGTGGGCAAGACGATCGGCATCTTCGGCGGTACGTGGCTGGCCACCCGGTTCACCAAGGCGGAGCTCAACAAGGACCTGGCCTGGGCCGATGTCTTCGCGGTCGCCTCACTCGCCGGCATCGGTTTCACGGTCTCGCTGCTGATCGGGGAGCTCGCCTTCACCGGCGACGACGAAATGATCAACGAGATCAAGGCGTCGGTTCTGCTCGGCTCCGTGATTGCCGCCGTACTCTCCGGTGTACTGCTCAAACTGCGGGTACGCACCTACCGGACGCTGTTCGACGCCGAGGAACTCGACGAGGACGCGTCCGGTGTTCCGGACATCTACGAACAGGACGATCCGGAGTACCACCTGCGGATGGCCGCGCTCTACGAGAAGAAGGCGGCCGAGCACCGCCGCCTTGCCCGACTGGCGGGGGCAGCGAGCAGCAAGCCGGACAGTCCGGCATGATCTGACATCGGACGTGTTGAACAGGAGAGGGAGTCAGGGATGAGCGACCCCGGCAATTACGCGGGCAGCGCGGACCGCAGTCTCGGCCAGTTGGTCGCCTCGGCGACGGCGGAATTGTCGGCGCTGGTGCACGACGAGATCGCCCTGGCCAAGGCCGAGGTGCGACAGGACGTCAAGCGCGGCGCGATCGGCAGCGCGGCCTTCATCGTCACGGGCGTGCTGCTTCTGTTCGCGATCCCGGTGCTGAGCTTCGCGGCCGCGTACGGAATCCACAACCTGGGCCTGGGGCTCGCCTGGTCGTTCCTGATCGTGGGCGGTGCGTTCATCCTGCTGGGCATCCTGCTCGCGCTCTTCGGGTACGCCAAGTTCAAGAAGGTCAAGCCGCCGGAGAAGTCCATCGCCTCGGCCAAGCAGACCGCCGCCGTCCTGCAGGGCGTCAAGCCGCACCCCCGTGCGAGCATCGGCGCCGACGTCATCCTGCCGGTGGGCGGCAGCACAGTTTCGGACAAGGCGATCGAGAACCGTCCGGTCCAGGACAAGGCGTCGGTTGTGGCACGCTCATCCACATGACGGTCCCCGATTCCAGCGCATTCCGCCCTGTGGGCCCGCACGACCGGGCGGGCGAGAGGCCGGCCGGTCCGGCAGGCCCCGCCCCCGCCCCGTCCGCCCCGGTTCCCGGTGGCCCGCAGGGCCCCGCGGCCATCACCGGCGGGCCCGTGCGTCTCGACGGCCCCTGGACGCACCGGGACGTCGCGGCCAACGGCGCCCGCTTCCACATCGCCGAAATGGGTGAGGGGCCGCTGGTGCTCCTCCTGCATGGCTTTCCGCAGTTCTGGTGGACCTGGCGCCACCAGCTTCCGGCACTCGCCGACGCGGGCTACAGGGCCGTGGCGATGGACCTGCGTGGGGTGGGCGGCAGCGACCGGACGCCACGCGGTTACGACCCCGCCAACCTGGCGCTCGACATCACCGGCGTCATCCGCTCGCTCGGCGAACCGGACGCCGCGCTGGTCGGCCACGACATGGGCGGCTACCTGGCCTGGACGGCCGCGGTGATGCGGCCGAAGCTGGTGCGCCGCCTGGTGGTCTCCTCGATGCCGCATCCGCGCCGGTGGCGCTCCTCGATGCTCTCCGACTTCGCCCAGTCCCGTGCGGGCTCGTACGTCTGGGGCTTCCAGCGCCCCTGGGTGCCGGAGCGTCAGCTCGTGGCCGAGGACGCGGCGTTGGTGGGACGCCTGATCCACGAGTGGGCGGGTCCGGGCACGGCGGAGTTCCCCGACGAGGCGACGGTGGACGTCTACCGGCGCGCCATGTCCATCCCGTCGACCGCGCATTGCTCGGTCGAGCCCTACCGCTGGATGGTGCGTTCGCTGGCCCGCCCGGACGGCATCCAGTTCAACCGGCGCATGAAGCGGCCGGTGCGGGTGCCGACACTGCATCTGCACGGTTCACTCGATCCGGCGGTCCGTACCCGGAGCTCGGCAGGGTCCGGCGCGTACGTCGAGGCGCCGTACCGTTGGCGACTTTTCGACGGTCTGGGGCACTTCCCCCACGAGGAGGATCCGGCCGGGTTCTCGGCCGAACTCATCAACTGGCTCAAGGATTCCGAGCCCGACCGGTAGCCGCCGGGCACACATGTCCGACGAACAGCCACTTGCCCGCCGCATAGGCCAATTGGCTGGCGGATGGGCGGTTACCGACCATGCGTCACGGGCAGACGTCCGGGTATGGGCTGGACGCACGACTTCGGTGACGCAGCACGCAATCGTCGCTCGACCGCCACGGCGGCACCGGGCATTCATGAGGGGGGCGGCCTCCAGGGCCGGGTGCACGCTATGCATGTTCTGCATGATCCCCGGCTCGGCATCCCGCACATTCTCCGCCGCCGGGCCCGCTGGGTCTCGGCGCGGCTGCGCCACCCGCGCGGATGACCTGCGGCCCCACCGCATTCACAGGCTTTCCCCGCCACGCTCCGGGGGCCGGCAGCTCGTCCGGAGCAGCCCTCAGAGCGCGCACCCCTGGCTGTCGACCTGCTGGTTGGCGGCACGGCCCTGCGCGATGTCCTGGCGGATCTCGTCGGCCGTGAGGGCGTAACCGGTGTCGGGGTCGTCGAGCGATTTGGCGAACACGACTCCGTACACCTTGCCGTCGGGGGTCAGCAGCGGACCGCCGGAGTTGCCCTGACGGACCGTCGTGAAGAGTGAGTACACATCACGGCGGACGGTACCGCGGTGGTAGATGTCGGGCCCGTTCGCGTCGATGCGGGCCCGGACCCGCGCGGAGCGCACGTCGTACGAGCCGTTCTCCGGGAACCCCGCGACGATCGCGCTGTTCCCGGTCGCGGCATCGTGGTCGGTGTCGGTGAACCGCAGCGGCTCCGCGTCGAGGTCCGGCACGTCGAGTACGGCGATGTCGCGCCGCCAGTCGTAGAGGACGACCTTCGCGTCGTAGAGCCGTCCCTCGCCGCCGATCTGCACGGTCGGCTCGTCGACGCCGCCGACGACGTGGGCGTTGGTCATCACCCGGCGGTCGGAGAAGACGAACCCGGTGCCTTCGAGGACCTTGCCGCAGCTGGGGGCCGTACCGACGACCTTGACGATCGACTGCTTGGCGCGAGCCGCCACGGGGCTGCCGGCCAGCGCCGGGTCGGGGGCCCTGACCTCGGTGATGGGCTCGTTGGCGAACGGGCTGAAGACCTGCGGGAAGCCGTTCTGCGCGAGGACCGAGGAGAAGTCCGTGAACCAGGTCGAGGCCTGGGGCGGCAGCACCCGGGAGATGCCGAGCAGGACCGAGGAGCTGCGGACCTCCTTGCCCAGCGTCGGCAGGGACGTACCGGCCAGCGCGGAGCCGATCAGCCAGGACACCAGCAGCATCGCCACGACGTTGACCAATGCGCCGCCGGTCGCGTCGACGGCACGCGCGGGCGACCATGTGATGTACCGGCGGAGCTTGTTCCCCAGGTGGGTGGTGAAGGCCTGGCCCACCGAGGCGCACACGATCACGATGACGACCGCGACGATGGCGGCGCTCGACGAGACGTCGGAGCCGTCCGTCACCTGGTCCCACAGGATGGGCAGCAGGTAGACGGCGACGAGGCCGCCGCCCAGGAACCCGATCACCGACAGAATGCCGACGACGAACCCCTGGCGGTAGCCGATGACCGCGAACCACACGGCGCCGGCCAGCAGCAGGATGTCCAGCACGTTCACCGTCTATTGCCTCGCAGATTCGTCACCGGGCCCGTACGTCTCCCCATGGCCGGGCAGGCCCGGAGCAGCGGAGCACGGGAGTCAGCCTGTCATGCGCGCCAGTCGAGCGGCACCTGCTTGGCTCTGTCCCAGGGGCGCTCCCAGCCCGCGAAGTGCAGAATCCGGTCGATCACACCTGCCGTGAACCCCCATACGAGTGCGGATTCGACCAGAAATGCCGGGCCGCGGTGGCCGCTGGGGTGGCGTGTGGTCACCCGGTTGGCCGGATCCGTGAGATCCGCCACGGGGACGGTGAAGACCCGGGCGGTCTCCCCCGGGTCGACGACCCCGACCGGACTGGGAGAACGCCACCAGCCGAGGACGGGCGTCACCACGAAGCTGCTGACGGGGATGTAGAGCCGGGGCAGCACGCCGAAGATCTGCACTCCGCGCGGATCGAGGCCGGTCTCCTCCTCGGCTTCGCGCAGCGCGGCCCTGAGCGGCCCCGTCGTCTCCTGGTCGCCGTCGGCAGGGTCGAGGGAGCCGCCGGGGAAGGAGGGCTGGCCCGGGTGGGAGCGCAGGCTTCCGGCCCGCTCCATCAGGAGCAGCTCCGGCCCACGGGGGCCCTCGCCGAACAGCACGAGCACGGCGGACTGCCGTCCGGCGCCGCTCTCGGGCGGCAGGAAGCGGCTGAGCTGCTGCGGCTCGACGGTCCGCGCCGCCCGTGCGACGGGCTCCAGCCAGCTGGGCAGGTTCTCGGTCGTGATGTCGATCGCGGCGTCGGCCGCGGCACCGCCCCTGGTGCCGTCCCCGGCGTCGCGCGCGCCCGGTGACGCGGCCTGTGCGGCGGCGGCACCGGGCGTGGCCTGTGCGGCGGTGGCCGCGTCCGTGCTGTGTTCATGCGTCTTCATAGGCACCCCTCGTCTCACAACGCCTGTCCTCACGCATTTCGTTCCGGCGCGGCCCGTCGTGTCAGCCGGCGCCCAGGGCGGGGGCGGGACTGCCCGGGTAGTCCGACGGCGGCTTCAGCCGCTGACCCGGCTGGCCCCCCATCTCGTACTTCAGCAGCTTCTGGGCCTTCTCGGGATCCGTCTCGCCCTCCCCGTAGGAGGGGCAGAGCTGGGCGACCGGGCAGGCGCCGCAGGCGGGCCGACGGGAATGACAGACGCGGCGGCCGTGGAAGACGACGCGGTGCGAGAGCATCGTCCACTCGCTCTTGGGGAAGATCGCCGCGACCTCGGCCTCGACCCTCTCCGGATCCTCCTGCTCGGTCCACTTCCACCGGCGGACCAGTCGGCCGAAATGCGTGTCGACCGTGATGCCCGGTACGCCGAAGGCATTGCCGAGGACGACGTTGGCGGTCTTGCGGCCGACCCCGGGCAGCGTCACGAGATCGGCCAGGCGTCCGGGCACCTCACCACCGAAACGGTCCCGGAGGGCGACGGAGAGGCCTATGAGCGACTTGGTCTTGGCGCGGAAGAACCCGGTCGGCCGGATGATCTCTTCCATCTCCTCCGGGACGGCCATCGCCATGTCCTCCGGAGTGGGGTACTTCGCGAACAGCGCCGGCGTCGTCTGGTTCACCCGCAGGTCCGTCGTCTGCGCCGACAGCACGGTGGCCACCAGCAGCTCGAACGGCGTCTCGAAGTCGAGCTCGGGATGCGCGTACGGATACGTCTGGGCCAGGACGCGGTTGATCTTCCGCGCCCGCCGCACCATCGCCAGGTGCGACTCCGGCTTCGCGGCCGCCTTCACCGCCGGTTCGACCGCGGACTTCCGGACCTTGCTCTCTGCCATGCACGAAGGCTACGCCGAAGGTGCGACACGACGGGGCGGTTCACGAGCCGGTCACGATGCCGGCATCTCCCCTCCGCGGCCCGCCGAGCGTGCCGTCCCGCACCGGAGGAAGAGCGAAGCACGCCCGGCCGCGCACGCGTCAGTGCCGGTGGTCTTCCCCGTGCTCCGCGGACGCCGAGGCGGACGGGGTGGACGGGGTGGACGGGGTGGCCGCGTCCTCCGGGCCGTCGGCGGCGGTGACCGTGAAGGCGGCGGTGCGGACCACGCCCCCGTGCCGGAAGTCCAGGAAGAGTCGGTAGCCGCCCCGGCTCGGCGCGGTGGTGGTGAAGGCGATGTCCGGGCCGGGCGCGGTGCCGGAGTCCCCCGGCTCCCCGTCGGGGTGAACGTGCAGGTAGGCGAGGTCACCGGCCCGCAGGGCGACCAGGTGGCCGTACGCGCCGAGGTAGGGCTGCAGGTCGGTGACGGGCTTGCCGCCCCTGGTGACGGCGAGGCTGAGCCGGGTGGGCCGGCCGGGGGCCAGGTCGCCGGTCAGGGTGACGCGGTAGCCGTCGACCGTGACGGTGCGTCCCGTCTCCGCCGGGGGTGCCGGGCGCAGGTGACCGGCGGCGTGCAGATCGGCGCCGAGGGTGAGGCCCTGCGAGGCGCCGGCCGGCGTGAAGTCGGTGAAGACGCGGTACTCGCCGGCGGCGGGCAGCGCGGCGGTGGCACGCCAGGTGCCGTCGGCGGCACGGGTGGGGTGCAGGTGCTGGAAGGTGGAGAGGTCACGCGGGGCGACGACGAGGTGCAACTCCTTGCCGTGCGCCGGCCGGTAGGCGGTGACGGGCTTGCCGTCCGCTCCGATGATCCGGAAGCGCAGGTCGATGGGGGCGCCCGCGGTGACGTAGGCGTCGTCGAGGCTGAGTGTGTAGCCGCGTTCGGAGATCTGCAGACCACCGGGGAGGTGGTCGGCTCCGGTGGACGCGCCGTCGCCGCCCTGGGAAGCCGGATCCGAAGGGGCGGCGGACGCGTGCGCCGCGTGGCCGGCGGCGGACGGCCTCGTGGACGTGTCGCCGGTGGCGTACCCGATGCCGTACGAGGCGCCGAAGACGGTGGCGAGGCCGGCAGCGAAGGCTGTGACCTTCAGGGCGGTGTTCATGACGGACTCCTCATGGATCGGGCGGGAGAGGCGAAGGGGCGGGCCGTCGGCGGGTCGCAGCCGGGCGACGGTCGGCAAGGGCGCGGGCCCCCGTCGTCACGGCTGGGACGGGCATGCGGGGCCTCCTCGTATCCGGCACGCGGCGCGGCAACACGCCCAGTACATACCCCCCTGGGGTATCGAGTCAACCGGGTATCGCGTCAACCGAAATCCGACGACGAACCGGGGTCGCCCGACCCCGGCACACTCCGCACCGGCGCACAGCACCCCCTCCCTTCGACCGCCGCACCCCACCCCAGCGCCCACCCCCCTCGACCGGACGGACGGCGCCGCCACGCCCCCCAGGCGACGGACTTCCGCACGGCCGACCCGCACACCGAGGACTCCGGCCCAGCCCGGCCCACACCACCCCCACCCCGCGTGGCCCACCCCGGCGGGCCATTTGTCGGATTTTCCCGACCTGGACGCAGTGTTCGCCCACAGCGGAATCGTGCCCCCGCGTCACCCGGCCGGCCCCCTCGGCCCTTGCTCCCACCGGCGCTCCGGTCACCCGGCCGGCCCAGCGGCTGCTGCCGGCATCCACCCCGTTGACCGGTGATCCGCCGCCAATCGGCCCCCTGCCGTACGCTCCGGCACGCGCGTGCGTCAAACTGGTTTGTGATCGATCGCACTGTTTTACCGTCCGGCATGATGGGGACCACGGTTCCCTGAACAGGCCGACAAGGAGAGAACTCGTGGACGACGTTCTGCGGCGCGCCCCGCTTTTCGCGGCGCTCGATGACGAGCAGGCCGCGGAGCTCCGCGCCTCGATGAGTGAGGTGACCCTCGCGCGCGGCGACGCGCTGTTCCACGAGGGTGACCCCGGCGACCGCCTCTATGTGGTCACCGAGGGCAAGGTGAAGCTCCACCGCACCTCCCCCGACGGGCGCGAGAACATGCTGGCGGTCCTCGGCCCCGGCGAACTGATCGGTGAGCTGTCGCTCTTCGACCCGGGCCCGCGTACCGCCACCGCGACCGCGCTGACCGAGGTCAAGCTCCTCGGCCTCGGCCACGGCGACCTTCAGCCCTGGCTGAACGCCCGCCCCGAGGTGGCCACGGCCCTGCTGCGCGCCGTCGCCCGGCGCCTGCGCAAGACCAACGACCAGATGTCCGACCTGGTCTTCTCCGACGTGCCGGGCCGTGTCGCCCGCGCGCTCCTCGACCTGTCGCGCCGCTTCGGCGTCCAGTCGGAGGAAGGCATCCACGTCGTGCACGACCTGACGCAGGAGGAGCTGGCCCAGTTGGTCGGTGCCTCCCGCGAGACGGTCAACAAGGCCCTCGCCGACTTCGCCGGCCGCGGCTGGCTGCGGCTGGAAGCCCGCGCGGTGATCCTGCTGGACGTGGAGCGGCTGGCCAAGCGGTCCCGCTGACCCGCGTCGTACGCGACGTCCGAGGGGCCCCGCCGTGCCGGCGGGGCCCCTCGCGCGTGCGGCGACCGCCGGTCCGGCTCCGGCCGGCCTGCCGGCCCGAAGCGGGGCCCGCCGGGCGTGGAGCCGTGGCGCCGGCGCTGCCCCTCAGATCAGCCCGTGCTCACGCAGGTACTCCAGCTGCGCCCGTACCGACAGCTCCGCCGCGGGCCACAAGGACCGGTCCACGTCCGCGTACACATGGGCCACCACCTGGGACGACGTCACACAGCCGGCCTCCACGGCCGTCTCCACCTGCGCCAGGCGGTGTGCGCGGTGCGCCAGGTAGAACTCGACCGCGCCCTGCGCGTCCTCCAGCACCGGCCCGTGTCCGGGCAGCACCGTGTGCACCCCGTCGTCGACTGTCAGCGAGCGCAGCCGCCGCAGCGAGTCGAGGTAGTCCCCCAGCCGCCCGTCCGGGTGCGCCACCAGCGTCGTACCGCGCCCGAGGATCGTGTCCCCCGTCAGTACCGCGCGGTCGGCGGGCAGATGGAAGGAGAGCGAGTCCGCGGTGTGGCCCGGGGTCGGCACCACGTACATCTCCAGCCCACCGGTCGTGATCACGTCACCCGTGCCCAGGCCCTCGTCACCGAGCCGCAGCTGCGGGTCCAGGGCCCGCACCTTCGTACGGGTCAGCTCGGCGAACCGCGCCGCGCCCTCCGCGTGGTCGGGGTGGCCGTGGGTGAGGAGGGTGAGCGCGATCCGGCGCCCCGCCCGCTCGGCCGTGTCGATGACGGCCCGCAGATGCGCGTCGTCCAGCGGGCCCGGATCGATGACCACGGCGAGGTCCGAGTCGGGCTCGGCCACGATCCAGGTGTTGGTGCCGTCCAGCGTCATCGCCGACGCGTTGGGCGCGAGGACGTTGACCGTACGGGTCGTGGCGGCGCCGGACAGCACACCGCCTCTCGGCTGCCCGGGCAGCGCGGCCGCGTCGCTCATGCCGCCCCGCCACTCGTGCTCCCCGTGGGGATGTGCTGGGTGAACTCGTCATGCCCCGGCCAGCTCAACACCAGTTCGTCGCCCTCCAGACGGGCCTGTGCGAGCACGGGGGTGAGGTCTTGGCCCGATGCCGCCTCCAGCGCCTGCGCGGCGGTGGCGTACGGCCTGAGCGCACGCAGCGTCGAGATCGTCGGCGGCATCATCAGCAGCTCACCCCGGTCGTACCCGTCGGCCGCCTCGCCCGGACCTGTCCACACCGTGCGGTCGGCCTCCGTCGAGGCGTTGCGGGTGCGCTGGCCGGCCGGAAGCGCGGCGACGAAGAACCAGGTGTCGTAGCGGCGCGGTTCGAACTCCGGAGTGATCCAGCGCGCCCACGCGCCGAGCAGGTCCGAGCGCAGCACCAGGCCGCGCCGCTCCAGGAACGCGGCGAACGACAGCTCCCGCGCCACCAGCGCCTCGCGGTCGGCCTCCCAGTCCGCCCCGGTGGTGTCCGTGACGACCGTGCCCGCGGTCGGGCCGGCGAGCAGGACGCCCGCCTCCTCGTACGTCTCGCGGACCGCTGCGCAGACGATCGCCTGCGCCTCGGCCGGCGTCCCGACGCCCAGTCGCCGCGCCCAGCTCTCCAGCGTGGGTCCGGCCCAGCCGACGAGCTTGTCGTCGTCGCGCGGGTCCACCCCGCCACCCGGATAGGCGTACGCCCCTCCGGCAAAGGCCATGGAGGTGCGCCGGCGCAGCATGTGGACCGCGGGGCCGGACCCGGTACCCGGCGCGGCGTCCCGGAGCAGCATGACGGTGGCAGCCCGCCTGGGGGTCGCCGCCGTCAGTTCGCCTGCGGCGAGGGCCCGGATCCGGTCGGGCCATTCCGGTGGATACCACTGACCATTGGACATGGCCGGAGGCTATCCGGAACCGCGACGATGTTCGAGGGGCGCGGGGATCCGTACATGCCCCGTACACGGACGATCCCGCCCGGTCCTCGGACCGGACGGGACCTCCGCCGACCGGCGCCGGAGCGCCGGCCGGGGTACGGCTCAGACGCCGGTCAGCTCGACCTGGACCTCGACCTCGACGGGCGCGTCCAGCGGCAGCACGGCGACGCCCACAGCGCTGCGGGCGTGCACGCCCTTGTCGCCGAGCACCGCGCCGAGCAGTTCGCTCGCGCCGTTGATCACGGCGGGCTGGCCGGTGAAGTCCGAGGCCGAGGCGACGAAGCCGACGACCTTCACGACGCGTGCGATCCGGTCCAGGTCGCCGGCGACCGACTTCACGGCGGCCAGCGCGTTGAGCGCGCAGGTCTTCGCCAGTTCCTTCGCCTCGTCGGGCGTGACCTCCGCGCCGACCTTGCCGGTGACGGCGAGCTTGCCGTCGACCATCGGCAGCTGGCCCGAGGTGTACACGTACACCCCGGACTGCACGGCCGGCTGATACGAGGCGAGCGGCGGCACGACGTCCGGCAGCGCGAGACCCAGTTCGGCGAGCTTCGCCTCGACGGCGCCCGCCACTACTGCTTCTCCCGCTTCAGGTAGGCCACGAGCTGCTCGGGGTTGTTCGGGCCGGGAACGACCTGGACCAGCTCCCAGCCGTCCTCGCCCCAGGTGTCCAGAATCTGCTTGGTCGCGTGCACGAGAAGGGGCACGGTCGCGTATTCCCACTTGGTCATGGCCCGACTGTAATGCCTGGGCAATCCATGGGACGCGCAGCCTCGTGCGTAGCCTGCGGCGCGACTGGTTAGGCTCGAATACGTGAGCAGGTTCCAGGTCGTCAGCGGCAAGGGCGGTACCGGTAAGACCACGGTCGCCGCCGCCCTCGCGCTCGCCCTCGCGACCGAGGGCAGGCGCACCCTCCTCGTCGAGGTCGAGGGCAGACAGGGCATCGCCCAGCTCTTCGAGGCGGACTCCCTCCCCTACGAGGAGCGCAAGATCGCCGTCGCGCCGGGCGGCGGCGAGGTGTACGCCCTCGCGATCGACGCCGAGCGCGCCCTCCTCGACTACCTCCAGATGTTCTACAAGCTCGGCAGCGCGGGCCGGGCGCTCAAGAAACTCGGCGCGATCGACTTCGCCACCACCATCGCGCCCGGCGTCCGGGACGTCCTGCTGACGGGCAAGGCGTGCGAGGCGGTGCGCCGCAAGGACAAGCGGAATCGGTTCGTCTACGACTACGTGATCATGGACGCCCCGCCGACCGGCCGCATCACGCGCTTCCTCAACGTGAACGACGAGGTGGCGGGCCTGGCCCGGATCGGCCCGATACACAATCAGGCGCAGGCCGTGATGCGGGTGCTCAAGTCGCCCGAGACCGCGGTGCACCTGGTGACCCTCCTGGAGGAGATGCCGGTCCAGGAGACCGCGGACGGCATCGCGGAGCTGCGGGCCGCCGAACTGCCGGTGGGCCGGGTCATCGTGAACATGGTGCGCCCGCACCTGCTGGACGAGGACTCCCTGCGCACCGCCGCGGGCGGCCGGCGCAAGGAGATCGCGAAGACGCTCACCCGGGCGGGCGTGACCGGCTCCGCAGGGCTCGTACGCCCCCTCGTCGAGCAGGCGGCCGAGCACGCCCGGCGGGTGGAACTGGAGCGCGAGCAGCGCGCCGTTCTCGCGGGGCTGGGACTTCCGGGGTACGAACTCCCGCTGATCGGCGAGGGCGTGGACCCGGCGGGGCTGTACGAGCTCTCGGTCGAGCTGCGCAAGCAGGGCGTGAGCGAAGGGGCGGCGGAACAAGGGGTGGGTTCATGACATCGGACGCGGGTGCCGGTACGGAGACGGAGACCGGCACGGAGACGGGTGCCGGCACGACGGCGGGGGCCGGCACGGACACGGGCGTGAAGTCGGGGGCACGCGCGCGCAAGGGCCGGCCGGACCCGGACCCTGGCCCCGGCCTCACCCCCGCACCGGCCCCCGCCCTGGACGTCGACGCCCTGCTCGACGACCCGGGCATCCGGATCGTCGTGTGCTGCGGCTCGGGCGGAGTCGGCAAGACGACGACCGCGGCGGCCCTCGGCGTACGCGCGGCGGAGCGCGGTCGCAAGGTCGTCGTCCTCACCATCGACCCCGCGCGCAGGCTCGCCCAGTCCATGGGCATCGACTCCCTGGACAACGTCCCCCGTCGGGTGCGGGGCATCGGGACGCGGGGCGCCGGTGAGCTGCACGCCATGATGCTCGACATGAAGCGGACCTTCGACGAGATCGTCGAGGCGCACGCGGACGGGGAGCGGGCCCGCGCGATCCTGGATAACCCCTTCTACCAGTCCCTGTCGGCCGGTTTCGCGGGCACGCAGGAGTACATGGCGATGGAGAAGCTCGGTCAGCTGCGGGCGCGCGAGGAGTGGGACCTGATCGTCGTGGACACCCCGCCCTCGCGGTCGGCGCTGGATTTCCTGGACGCGCCGAAGCGGCTGGGCTCGTTCCTGGACGGAAAGTTCATCAAGCTGCTGATGGCCCCGGCGAAAATGGGCGGCCGGGCCGGCATGAAGTTCCTCAACGTGGGCATGTCGATGATGACCGGCACACTGGGCAAGTTGCTCGGTGGCCAGTTCCTGCGGGACGTGCAGACCTTCGTCGCCGCCATGGACACCATGTTCGGCGGGTTCCGCACCCGCGCCGATGCCACGTACAAGCTCCTCCAGGCACCGGGCACGGCGTTCCTCGTCGTCGCGACACCGGAGCGGGACGCGCTCCGCGAAGCGGCGTACTTCGTGGAGCGACTGGCCGCGGAGGACATGCCACTGGCCGGTCTGGTGCTCAACCGGGTCCATGGCAGTGACGCCGCCCGGCTCTCCGCGGAGCGCGCGCTGGCCGCCGCAGAAAATCTTGAGGCCGACGGCATTGTGGATCAGGGGGCCGGGAAGGCTGGACTTCGTGAGCCCGCCGAATCCCCCGCGGCCGGTTCCGTCCAAGCCCCGGACACCGCAGGAGCCGCCACTCCCGAACCACCCGAGCAGGACGCGGAGTTCGCACCCACAAGCGTCTCGGACGTCGACGCAGAAACCGAGGCAGGCACAGAAGCCGCTGCCGATACGGGCACGGAGGCCCGCACGGACGCCGTGCCCACCGCCCCCTCGACCACAGATCATCTGACCACGGATCGTCTGACCCCCGACTCCGCGACCGCAGATTCCGGGCGCGCAGGCTCCGCGACCGCAGACCTCGTGACCGTCGAGCAACTGACGGCAGGTCTGCTGCGTCTGCACGCCGAACGGATGCAGGTGGTCGCGCGCGAACAGCGCACCCGCGACCGCTTCACCGCGCTGCACCCCGAGGTGGCCGTGACCGCGGTGGCCGCGCTGCCCGGAGATGTCCATGACCTCGCGGGGCTGCGAGCCATCGGCGACCGGCTCGCGACCGGTTCCGCCCCGTCCGGGGCGGCGTAGCCTCCCCGTCGTCCGCCCGGCCTACCCGACGGCGGCGAACGTTTCGTGCAGTTCGTCGTCCTCCAGCCCGATCGCCACGGGCAGGATGCCCGTGGACCGCTCGTACTCACTGCGCGCGGTCTCCAGCAGTCGGCGCCAGGACGTGACCGTCGGGCGCCGGCGCAGCAGTGCGCGGCGCTCCCGCTCGGTCATTCCGCCCCACACGCCGAATTCGACGCGATTGTCGAGCGCATCGGCCAGGCACTCGGTCCGCACCGGGCATCCGGTGCACACCGCCTTGGCCCTGTTCTGCGCTGCCCCTTGTACGAACAGTTCATCCGGATCGGTAGTGCGGCAGGCTGCCTGCGCACTCCAGTCGGTTACCCAGCCCATCCCGGCGCCGTCCTCTCCCGAATCGAGGCTCCCCCACGGCGGTAGCGGCATATTCACCGCTGCCAGTTGAGGACGTTACGGAAGGTGGCGACAGCACAACACCCCCTTCGGGCCCAATCTTGAATGGCCCGAACGGACTATGCGTATGCGGCAGATCACCCAGGGGAGTGAGGTGAGGACATGCGCGACTATCCCGGAAGAATCGGGACAGTTCACCTGGATCACAACGGACGTTCGATGACACACGAGGCGAATTCGGGAGCGCCTGAACTCGTGGCCGGGTGGTGCAGGGGGGTTGATACGGAACCGGACTGCTGTGACAGTTGAGAGCAGCTTAGGCCAAGGCATATACGTGTGTCCGGCGAATGAGAACGTAGGCTGCCCCCATGCCAAAGAAGCGCTCGGGCGGGGGTCTCACGACGACCCAGCAGGCCGCCAAGTTCCTCGGTGTCGCCGCACTCTCCGGAGTGGTCCTGGCGGGCATCGCGCTGCCGGCCGCCGGAGCACTGGGTCTCGCCGCCAAGGGAACCGTCAACGGGTTCGACGAGATCCCGGCCAATCTGAAGACTCCGCCGCTGAGTCAGCGCACCACGATCCTGGACAACCAGGGCGGCCAGATCGCGACGGTCTACTCGCGGGACCGCACGGTGGTGCCGCTGACGAAGATCTCCCCGTACATGCAGCAGGCGATCATCGCGATCGAGGACGCCCGCTTCTACGAGCACGGGGCGGTCGACCTCAAGGGCATCCTGCGCGCGATGAACCGCAACGTACAGGCGGGCGGGACCGCGCAGGGCGCGTCGACCCTCACCCAGCAGTACGTGAAGAACGTCTTCGTCGAGGAGGCGGGCGACGACCCGACCAAGGTCGCCCAGGCCACCCAGCAGACGCTGGGCCGCAAGGTCCAGGAGCTGAAGTACGCGATCCAGGTCGAGGAGGAGCTCGGCAAGAAGAAGATCCTGGAGAACTACCTCAACATCACCTTCTTCGGCCAGCAGGCATACGGCGTCGAGGCGGCCTCCCAGCGCTACTTCTCCAAGTCGGCGAAGGACCTGAAGCTGGAGGAGGCGGCGATGCTGGCCGGCATCGTGCAGTCGCCCAGCCGCTACGACCCCGTCAACGACACGGAGGAGGCGACCAAGCGTCGCAACACCGTGATCCAGCGGATGGCCGATGTCGGCAACATCTCGCAGGAAGAGGCCGACAAGGCCAAGGGGACCCCGATCAAGCTGAAGGTGAAGCGGCCGAAGAACGGCTGCATCACCGCGGTCAGCGGTTCCGGGTTCTTCTGCGACTACGTCCGCCAGATCGTCACCAGCGACCCGGCCTTCGGCAAGACCGCGAAGGACCGTGCCAAGCTCTGGGCGACCGGCGGGCTGACCATCAAGACGACGCTGGACCCGCGCTCCCAGGCCGCCTCCAACGAGGCGGCCACCTCCCGGGTCAACGAGAGCGACAAGGTCGCGACCTCGGTCGTCCAGGTCCAGCCCGGCACCGGCCGGATCATGGCGATGGCCCAGTCCCGGCCCTACGGACTGGACGCGTCCAAGCACCAGACGGTGCTGAACCTCTCCGTCGACCACAAGATGGGCGGCAGCTACGCCGGCTTCCAGGTGGGATCGACCTTCAAGCCGATCACCGCGGCGGCGGCGCTGGAGAAGGGCATCAGCCCGGCCCAGAGCTTCACCACGGACCACACCATCACCCTGCCCGGTGACAGCTTCCGCACCTGCGACAACCAGCCCGCGGACACCATCCCGTGGGACGTCGAGAACGAGTTGGAGTCGGAGAAGGGCACCTTCGACATGACCAGCGCGCTGGGCAAGTCGATCAACACCTACTTCGCCAAGCTGGAGCAGCAGGCCGGCCTCTGCGAGACGCTCTCGATGGCGAAGAAGGTCGGCTACATCCGCGGCAACAACAAGCCGCTGCAACAGGTCGCCTCCACCACCCTGGGCGGCCAGGAGTCGACGCCGCTGGCGATGGCCTCGGTATACGCCACCTTCGCCAACCGCGGCACGTACTGCTCCCCGGTCGCGATCCTGTCGGTGACCAAGCCGGACGGCAAGAAGATCGGCGTACCGAAGTCGCAGTGCAGCCAGGCCATGAGCGAGCACACCGCCGACACCATCAACCAGATGCTCAAGGGCGTCGTCGAGGACGGCACCGGAACGTCGGCCGGCCTCAGTGACCGCGACAACGCGGGCAAGACCGGTACGACCGACGAGCGCAAGAACGCCTGGTTCGTCGGCTACACGCCGAACCTGTCCACGGCGGTGTGGGTCGGCAGCGACGGCGCCAGGCAGATCCCGATGAGCAACATCACCATCGGCGGCCAGTACTACGAAGACGTCTGCGGTGGCTGTCTGCCCGGCCCCATCTGGCGGACGGCGATGACCGGCTCCCTGAGCGCCTCCGAAACCCCGGCCTTCACCCCGGTCGACGTACCGCGGGCGAAGCCGAAGGAGGACAAGGACAAGAACAAGGACCGGGACAAGAACAAGCCGGGTGAGGGCGACGACAAGCCCGGCGACGACAGCCCCTTCCCCGGCATCAGCATCTCGCCGGACCTGATCGGCGGAAACGACGGCAACGGCCGCGGTCAGAACAACGGCGGGGGGAACGGTCCCTGACCTGCCCGGTCCCCGCGTACGTCGGACATGAAGGTGGGGCGTCCCCGTCCGGGGGCGCCCCACCTTCATGTCCGTCTTCCGTCCGCCGCATCGCGGCCCGGCGGCCTCAGCCCGCGAGGAGCTTCTTCACCGCGGCGGCCACCCGGCCGCCCTCGGCGCGCCCCGCGACCTTCGGGTTCACGATCTTCATGACGGCGCCCATCGCGCGCGGCCCCTCGGCCCCGGCGGCCTTCGCCTCGTCGACGGCGGACGACACGATCGCGGTCAGCTCGTCGTCGCTCAGCTGCTGCGGGAGGTAGGCGTCGAGCAGCTCGCCCTCCCTCTTCTCCCGCTCGGCCTGCTCGGTCCGACCGCCCTTGGTGAAGGCCTCGGCCGCCTCGCGGCGCTTCTTGGCCTCCTTGGCGATCACCTTCTGCACCTCGTCGTCGGAGAGTTCGCGCGCCGTCTTGCCGCCGACCTCCTCCTTGGTGATCGCGGTGAGGGTCAGCCGGAGCGTGGACGAGGTCAGCTCGTCACGCGCCTTCATGGCCGTGGTGAGGTCTTCCTTGAGCTTGGACTTGAGCGTGGTCATGAGGTGATTGTGGCAGGTGCGGGGTGTTCGCCGCCCGCCGGTTTTCCTGTGGGCGCGTGCCGTCTGCGACGATGGGCCCATGCGCGCACGCTACGGAGTACCCCTGAAAATCACGGCGGTCACCGCCGCGGCCGCCGCGGCCGGTCTCGCCTACGCAGCCGGGTTCGAGGCCCGCTCGTTCCGTCTGCGCAGGGTCGCGGTCCCGGTACTCCCGCACGGGGCACGGCCGTTGCGCGTCCTGCAGATCTCCGACGTCCACATGGTCAGCGGCCAGCGCAAGAAGCGCGCCTGGCTCCAGTCGCTGGCCGGACTGCGCCCGGACTTCGTCGTGAACACCGGCGACAACCTCTCCGACCCGGACGCCGTACCGGAGCTCCTCGACGCGCTCGGTCCGCTCATGGAGTTCCCGGGTGTGTACGTGTTCGGCTCGAACGACTACTACGGCCCCACGCTCCGCAACCCCGCCCGCTACCTCCTCGAGAAGGCCGCGGGCAAGCACGGGCTCAACGGGAACGCCCCGGCCGTCGGCGTCGTCCACAACCCGTGGGAGCCGATGCGCGACGCCTTCGACGACGCGGGCTGGCTCAACCTGTCCAACGCCCGCGGCCGCCTGAAGCTCGACGGCCTGGAGCTGGCCTTCACCGGCCTCGACGACCCGCACATCAAGCGCGACCGCTACGCGGAGGTCTCGGGCGGCCCCGAGACGGGCGCCGACCTCTCCATCGGCGTCGTCCACGCCCCCTACCTGCGCTCACTCGACGCCTTCACCGCGGACGGCTACCCACTGATCCTGGCCGGCCACACCCACGGCGGCCAGCTGTGCATCCCCTTCTACGGAGCGCTGGTCACCAACTGCGACCTGGACACGGACCGGGTGAAGGGGCTCTCCAGCCACACGGCCGACGGCCACCGCGCCTACCTCCACGTCTCGGCGGGCTGCGGCACCAGCCGCTACACCCCGGTCCGCTTCGCCTGCCCTCCGGAGGCGACCCTGCTGACCCTGACGGCACGGGACGCGTGACCGGGGGCGGCCCGCGCCATCGGCACAAAAAGCGGATTTCGTCTCCGGGCGCGGGTGGGCTAAAGTAATCGATGTCGCCGGGAGACCGGCGGCGATCGGGGTGTAGCGCAGCTTGGCAGCGCGCTTCGTTCGGGACGAAGAGGTCGTGGGTTCAAATCCCGCCACCCCGACAGCCGTAAGACCAGGTCAGGGGCCTGATCCACTTGGTGGATCAGGCCCCTGAGTGGTTTCCGGGGGCGTCTTGGGAGCCGTTTGGGAGCTGACTTCGGAATGCGGCTCCCAGGGAGCCGCCGAGGAGTGCGCCGAGCAGACCTCGTCGATGCCCCACAGGCGATTGCCCGACGGAGTTACCCGCAGTCAAGCAGCGGACTTCATCGATGCGATTTTCCGATACAGGTTGTGCTGAAGCGAGCACAGACGGTACTACCGTGCCATGCACCGTTGGTTCGCCCCCAAGCTGACACCACATGCTGGCCCTCCCAGCCGACAGGCAGCATCCTCGTCTGCGGTTGCGAAGCCCTCGCACCCCTCACCGGCCTCGATTGGCGCGGCCCTGATCACCAGGCGCACGAGGCCGGCCGCTTCCTCCGCGTCCCGAACCCGAGTGACGGGGAGCGGGCCCGCTACCGGCGGGCATGCGACGCTGCGCGGCAATGCGCCCCCGAGGGGTACCACCTCAGGCACACCGGGTGGGAGAGGGGTGATTTCGTTCTCGGCCTGCTCAGGATGACCGGCGAGGACGACACCGAGTGGAATCGGATTCGCCTGGCGCGCAGACGAGTGATCACCGACGTTGAGGACGTGGTCGCCACGGTCACCGCAGACCACAGTGCCTTTGAGATCTCCGAGGAGGTCCTCCCTCGGGTGATCGTACTGCTCCGTCTCCTCACCGAGCAGGCCCTCGTTCGCCATGGCGAGATCGCGGTGTCCAAGAAGCGCAGGCAGGCGCGCCCCCTGCTGACGGGTCCACGGCAGGACGGACGAGGTCACCTTCCGCGAGCGGCAGAAGCAGGTCAGGTACGTGCCCAAGCAACCGGGCCGGCGTACGTACTTACGGAGCCTTGAAGCAGGCTGTCCGGGCTCGCGGCGACATTTCAGCAACCCCACAGCTCGCAAGAGATCCAAATTTCGTGCGAAACCCGGAAGCCGTCGAAAAGGCTTTGAAGATCTACAACGGGATCATTCCATGATGTATAACCTGCTGGTTGCCGGCGCGATGGAATCACGCATACTGGTATCCGTTCTGGCATCATCCTTTGACGTGAGTGTCTCGGATGTGGATGTATCCGAGTCCTTCGGTGATCCCGACCTGAGGAACTGGGAAGCCGCCGTCTCATGCCAGTACAGCACCCTTCGCGGGGACCTCTCTTGGGGGTTGGACATCTATGCGCAGGAGTTTGTTGCCGACCCTCCCTCAGAATCGGCGTTGGCTCAGCATGTAGCCACAGCAACCGAACTGGTGGTCCTCTTCCCTGCCGAGTCGATGCCGCCAAGCGCCTATTGGGCAGCCACTCCCGAAGGAGACATCACGCGGGTACGCCTCTACGAATCCGACGAAGAAGCCCCCGTCTATGTGGTTGATGCCGTGGAAATCCCGGTTCGGCAGCTGCCGAATGCAAAGGTGATGAGGATCCCGGAGGTTGTCCGGGAGTTGAGGATCCCCACTCCCATCACGGACAGCTTCCGCGAGCAGATGCCTGCACATTTCCTGGCCCAGCAAGGCCCTGAGTGGGAGTTGTCGGACTGTCTGGCAGCGTGGGAAATGCTCGTCGCCCACATGGCATCGGGGTGGGCCGGATCGGGCTGGTGCCCCCAGGACATGTACCGGACACGGCTGGCCGCGCGGGACGGGCTGACCACCGTCCCTGACACACTTCCCCCTCCTGCCGTGGCCGTACTCCGACAGGGACTTGAGCAGCTGGACAGCACCTACGCCCACCTCACCACGGAGGACCCGCAGGGCTCACTGATCGGACTGCTCCTGGGCGCGGAGGCGCGTGGCAGGCAACTGGGCTGGTGGTGGCATCGGCGGCCCGAGCCACTGCCCTGGTAACTCGAATCGGGTCGACTCCGTCCGCAACGTCTTCTCCGCGATTCCCAAGGGCGCCGCGGAGAGAGTCGCCGCGGCAATCCGCACACTCTTCGCTCAGTCCACCGGCGGAGCCGTCCGGGCCCACCTCGCCACCGTCGCAGACGTGCTCGGCAAGCAGTTCCTCAAGGTCAGAAAGATGCTCTTACACGCGAACCCGAGGAATTCGCCGCTGTATACAGCAGAGTCGAGCAACGTTTTCGCGCTCCGGGAAACAGGGCGGAACAAGGGGTTCCAGAAGCACCGGATCCAGCGGGATCCATCCCTGCGCCCCGCCACGGACCACGATCACGTGCTGATCTCCACGCTCATGCGCAAGCTCGACGACGCACGCTGACCGCTTCCCGGGAAGCCATTTGGGAGCCGAGCCACCCTCCAAGCCCCTTCGAGACCACCCGACACCACTCCACCCCAACGCCCTGACCAGCCAAAACAGCAAACCACCCGGCGGCAATCACGCCCGGCCCTCATTCGGGACGAAGAGGTCGTGGGTTCAAATCCCGCCACCCCGACAGCCGTAAGACCAAGTCAGGGGCCTGATCCACTGAGTGGATCAGGCCTCTGAGTGGTTTCCGGGGTCCGCAGGGGAGCCGTCCAGGGGCCAAGGGTGGTGGAAGACGGCTGCCCCACTCGCAGAGGGGCGGTCACCTTGTCGTCGGGGGCGGCCCGGCGCCGATGACGTCGTC
Source organism: Streptomyces sp. NPDC005803 (assembly GCF_040630435.1). Lineage (NCBI taxonomy): Bacteria > Bacillati > Actinomycetota > Actinomycetes > Kitasatosporales > Streptomycetaceae > Streptomyces > Streptomyces sp. NPDC005803. The sequence goes on from NZ_JBEXXO010000001.1 coordinate 55,761, forward strand.
GACCGGCTGGGCATGGAGCACGGTCTGCCACCCCCGCCCGGCCCGGCCTCCCCCGGCGGGGGCGGCCCGTCGGCTCCTCACGCGTGGGGCGGGTTCCGGCGGGCGGAGGCCGTGAGCCGTTCGGCGAGGGCCTCCACGAGGGCACGGAGTTCGTCCGGGCGTTCGATGACGAAGGGGCGGTCCAGCGAGGCGAGTACGGCAGGCAGCCAGTCGAGCCGCTCCACCCGCAGGTCGACGCGGGCCCAGCGTTCGGCTTCCGGCTCCGCGTCCGCCGGCGGCGGCAGTTCCTCCACCACCGCGATGCCGGCGGGAAGCCGGGTGTGGATCTGCTCGGCCGTCCCCTGCACCCGCAGGGTCACCTCGTGCCGGTACGGAGCCGTGGCGAGGGCGGTCAGTACGCGCTTCGCCGGGTCGGCTCCGGTGCGGGGTTCGAATGAGCCGGGCAGGGCCCTCACCCCGCTGATGCGATCCAGCCGGAACGTCCGGTCCTCGCCCACCGTGAGATCCGCAGCCGTGACGTACCACCTCCCGGAGTGGGCGACGAGCCCGTGCGGGTGCAGGGTGCGTTCGCTGCGCCGGCCGTCGGCGGCGGTGTACCGGATCGAAACCGGCCGGTGACGGGTCACCGCGTCGGCGATCGGAAGCAGCACCGCGGAGTCCGGCGGGTCCGCCTCGCTGGGCGGAGCAGTGAAGGAGAGCGAGCCCAGCACGGCGTCGAGTCTGAGTCTCAGCCGCTCGGGAAGTACGCGCCGGATCTTGGCCGTCGCCGTCTCACCCGCCGCGCCCGTGGCCGTCGTCAAGCCGGACCGGCGGCCCGCCACCAGGCCGAGCAGTACGGCGAGCGCTTCGTCGTCACTCAGCATCAGCGGTGGCATGCGGAAGCCGGGGGCCAGCCGGTAGCCGCCGTAGCGGCCTCGTACCGACTCGACGGGCACGTCGAGGTCGATGAGGTGGCCGGCATAGCGCCGTACGGTGCGCTCGTCGACGCCGAGCCGATCGGCGAGTTCGGTCACGGTACGGGTGCCACCCGACTGCAGGAGCTCCAGCAGGGTGAGGACGCGAGCGGTGGGTCCGGGCATGGGGAGAAGTCTCCCGCATATACCGGGCGGGTTCTGCCCGGTATTGCTCGTAACGTGCGTGTCGGAAGCACCCCCCGACCAGGAGAAGACCATGAATTTCGCCTCTGTCCGCATCATCACGGGCGACGTCGCCCGCCTCGTCGCCTTCTACGAGCGCGCCACCGGCCTGTCCGCCCAGTGGTTCACCGAGGACTTCGCCGAGCTCAGTACCGCCTCGGCCACCCTCGCGATCGGCAGCACCCGGACCGTTCCGCTCTTCGCCCCCGGTTCCGCCCGCCCGGCCGAGAACCACAGCGTCACCCTCGAATTCCTCGTCGCGGACGTGGACCGCGTGTACGAGAACCTGACCGGCTTCGTGCGGGACTTCGTCAACGAACCCACCACGATGCCCTGGGGGAACCGCGCGCTCCTGTTCCGCGACCCCGACGGCAATCTCGTCAACTTCTTCACCCCGGTCACGCCGGCCGCCATCGAGAAGTTCGAGAAGTTCTCCCGTTGATGCGCACTCCTTCGCGCCTCCGGGCGGCGCGGGTACATTACTAAACGTTTACTTAAACTAAACGATCTACTAGACAACGTTGTCACCACCCGTCACAGTGGCCTGCGGGGCGAGGGAACCCGCCTCCTTCCCGAAAGGTGTGGTGACGTGACGGTGTACGGAGCACTGGACATCGGCGGCACGAAGATCGCCGGCGCGCTCGTGGACGACGCGGGCACCGTGGTGGTGCGCGCGCAGCGGCCCACTCCGGCGCGGGAGTCCGCGGCCGTGCTCATGGCGGCGGTGACCTCGGTCCTCGGCGAACTGGCAGTCCACCCGATGTGGGACCGGCTGACCTGCCTCGGCATCGCCAGTGCCGGGCCGGTCGACACCGCGGCCGGCACCGTCAGCCCGGTCAACATTCCCGCATGGCGGCGCTTCCCCCTGATCGCGGAAGTGGCGGCGCATCCCCGGCTGCCCGCGGGGCTTCGCCCGGTGCTCGTCGGCGACGCGGTGGCCATGGCCGCGGCGGAGCACTGGCGGGGCGCGGCGCGGGGGTTCGAGAGCGCGCTGTGCATGGTGGTGTCCACCGGTGTGGGGGGCGGACTGGTCCTCGACGGCCGGCTCCGCACCGGCAGAACGGGAAACGCCGGCCACATCGGGCACATCACGGTCGACCTGCACGGTTCGGTGTGTCCGTGCGGAGCTCCGGGGTGCGTCGAAGGACTCGCCAGCGGTACGGCGATCGCCGCGCACGCCCGGGCGGCCGGGTGGTCCGCGCCGCCCGGGGTGGCGCCGACGGCGGCAGCGGTCGCGGACGCGGCACGGGCGGGCGACCCGCGGGCCCAGGGGGCGTACGAGCGGGCCGCCCAGGCGCTGGCCGCTGCCATCGCCGCCACGGCGGCACTCGTCGAACTCGATGTCGTGGTCATCGGCGGAGGGGTGGCACAGGCCGGCGACACGCTCTTCGATCCCCTGCGCCGCCACTTGGCCGACTACGCCGTTCTGGACTTCACCCGGGGGCTGCCCGTCGTGCCGGCGCTCCTGGCCCTCGACGCCGGGCTCATCGGCGCGGCCGCCGTCGCCTCCTCACGGGCCGGCGCTCCCCCGCTCGCTGCGGTGATCCCCTCCTGAGCCTTGCGCCTGGCGTTTCAGCCCTGCCGTCGAGAAGGCAGGGGGTCAGGGTCAGGCGTACTGCGTCCCCGTCCATTAAACGGCTACTAAACTTAACCGGTTTGGTTCCCATGGTTGTCTCCTGGTTTCCTTGCCCCTAATCTCTCTCCCAGTCGCCCGCACCGAATGTGAACCGGTCGCGCTCACCACCCCATTGAGCGCGCGTCAACGCGGGGCGACGCCTGTCCTCGTCGACCGGCCAGAGCCGCGATCCACTTCCGGCCGACGAGCATTTCCCTCACCCCGGCCGCCTTTCTTTCTTCGTGGAACACACCTCGAAAGGCACACGTTCGTCACGCCTTCCGGCGGCACGGGGCGGAGGGAAACCGCCACATACGGCAGAGCGTGACGCGCCGGACGGCCATCCGTTCCGGTCCGTGGGCACGCCACCACACTGGGAGCGACAGATGAGAAGGATTCTGGCCACCGCCGCGGGAGCGCTGCTGGCCGTCACCGCCGCCGTGCTCACCGCACCCCACGCGGCCCAGGCCGCGGCGGCCTCGCCGGGGTTCCACGTCAGCGACGGCCGCCTGCTCGACGCCAACGGCGACGACTTCGTCCTGCGTGGCGTCAACCACGCGCACGCCTGGTACACGGCCAGGACACCGCAGGCCCTCAAGGACATCAAGGCCCTCGGTGCCAACTCGGCGCGGGTGGTGCTGAGCACCGGCGACCAGTGGACCAGGAACGACGCCGCGGACGTCGCGGCCATCGTCGAACAGTGCAAGGCCAGCCGGCTGGTCTGCGTGCTCGAGGCCCACGACACCACGGGGTACGGCGAGGCCGGCGCCGCGGTCCCCCTCTCGCGCGCGGTGGACTACTGGAAGGGAATCAAGAGCGCGGTCGAGGGACAGGAAAAGTACGTCATCCTGAACCTGGGCAACGAGCCGTACGGAAACACCGGATACGCGGACTGGACCTCCGGTACCACCGAGGCAATCAAGAGCATGCGGTCGGCGGGATTCAAGCACACGATCATGGTGGACGCCCCGAACTGGGGACAGGACTGGTCCTTCACCATGCGGGACAATGCGGCAGGAGTATTCGCCGCCGACCCCGACAGGAACACCGTCTTCTCGATCCGCATGTACGGCGTCTATGACACGGCCGCCGAAGTGCAGGATTACCTGAACCGGTTTGTATCGCAGAAACTGCCGATCGTCGTCGGTGAATTCGGTGATGCGCATTCGGACGGCAACCCGGACGAGGACGCGATCATGGCGACCGCCCAGCAGCTGAAGCTCGGCTACCTGGGGTGGTCCTGGAGCGGCAACGGCGGCGGGGTCGAGTACCTGGACCTGGCCACTGGCTTCGATGCCGGCCGGCTGACGGCGTGGGGCCAGCGCCTCTTCAACGGCGCCAACGGGATCAAGGCGACCGCGCACGAGGCCGGCGTGTACGGCAGCGGCAACCCCGGCGGTGACGGCGATGGCGAGGGCCAGACCGGCACCTGCCAGGTGACCTACCGGCTCAGCGACTGGGGCAGCACCTTCAACGCGGACGTCACCATCGGCAACACCGGCACCACAGCGGTCAAGGGCTGGAAGCTCCAGTTCTCCTTCCCGGGGGACCAGAGGGTCAACTCCGCCTGGAACGCCAAGGTGAGCCAGCAGGGAAAGACGGTCACCGCGACGCACGAGTCCTGGACCGAGACCATCGGGGCGGGCGGTTCGGTGAGCTTCGGCCTCAGCGGTTCCTCCGCCTCCGCCAACAGCGCACCCAGCACCTTCGTCCTCAACGGCGCTTCCTGCACCAAGGCCTGACCCGCACGGCATCCTGCCCACCTGCAAGAAGCGCGGCCTCTCCGCCCGGTCGGGCGGAGAGGCCGCGTCGCCTGCCGACCGCGTCGTTCAACCGCGGCGCGGAGCCTGGGCGGTGGAACCGCGCGGGGTGAGGGACGGAGTCGGCACCTGCACGGAACCGGTGTACCGCCCTTCTATGACCGAGAACAGCGTGCGGGCCACCTGCGCACCGAAGTGGTGCACATCGTGGCTCATGGCGGAGAGCGTGGGGTGAGTGATCCGGCAGAGCTGCGAGTCGTCCCAGGCGAGCAGTGACACGTCGTCGGGGACCACCAGGCCCATCTCGGCGGCGACCCCGGCTCCCGCGACGGCCATGATGTCGTTGTCGTAGACGATGGCCGTCGGACGGTCGGCCGACGCCAGGAGGGAGCGGGTGGCCCTGGCGCCCTCGCTGCCGTCGAAGCCGGTCGCGACCTGCCGGCCCTCCTCCAGCCCCAGTTCCCGCATGGTGGCCGCGAAGGCCGCGGCCCGGATGGCGCTGTGCCCGAGGCCGACCGGACCGCCGACGCGGGCGATGCGCCGGTGCCCGAGCGCCGCCAGATAGCGGACGGCCTCGGCCGCGGCCGTGGCGTCGTCGGTCCACACGGCGGGAAACGAACCGGTGAGGGACGGATGCCCGACGGCCACCGCGGGCAGCCCGATGGACTGCAGCGACGGGATCCTCGGATCGTTCTCCTGGAAGTCGACCAGAATGGCGCCGGCGATCGTCTGGCTGCGCCACCAGGACGTGTACTGCTCGGTCTCCTCGTCGAGATCCCGCACCAGCCTCAGGAGCAGGGAGTACGACCGGTCGGCCAGGACGCTCTCGATCCCGGAGATGAAATCCATGTAGAACGGTTCGAGCCCGAGCAGTCGGGCGGGGCGGCACAGGGCCAGGCCGATGATGTCGACCCGCTGGCTGGAGAGGCTGCGCGCGGTGAGGTTCGGCGCCCAGCCCAGTTCGTTCGCGGCCTCGAAGATCCGTCGGCGGGTGGCATCCGAGACGCCCGGCTTCTGGTTGAACGCCAGCGAGACGGCCCCCTTGGAGACGCCGGCGCGGGCGGCGACGTCCCTGATCGTCACACGTGCGGGAGTGTTCACCTCGCGTCCGCGCGGAAGCGGGCCGACCGCGCCCTCCTCGCGTCAACGGAACCGCGGCCGGTCACGCGGAACCGGGCCTGCTCGCCGGGCAGCAGCGTCCGCAGGCCCTGATCGGCCGCGGCGGGCGGGGCCAGGCGGTCGGCGTGAAGGAGGGGGTCAAGGAGGGGGTCTCTCAGCAGAGTGTGCGCACTTACCACGACGCCGACTGTATCTCTCCTGCCCGCCCCTGCCTCCGCGGTGACGTAGTACGCCGGCCGCGGAGGAGGCGAAGTCCTCGTCCGGCACGGGGAAGTGGAGGGCCCGCGGGCCCTCCGCCTCCGCGACGAGGAGCACCTCGGCGGACAGCCCGAGGGGACCGACCGGCTACGGAGACCGCAGAACGACCGAAGCGGCCGGCCTGCCCGAGCCGGCCGAGCAGGTCCTCCCGGAGCAGCCCGCCTCACCCCGGCCTCGACTGCGCGGGGCGCTCCGCCGCCTCGCACGGGATCTCCACGCGCAGCAGGGTCGGCCCGCCGGCGGGGCTGGACAGGGCGAGCGTTCCGTCGAGCACGGACACCCGGTCCGCGAGCCCCGTGAGGCCACTGCCCCGTCCGGCGTCGGCGCCGCCGCACCCGTCGTCCCGCACCTCGAGGACGAGCCGCCCCTCCGCGTGGCGGCCGGCCACCTCGGCACGTCGCGCCCCGCTGTGCTTCGCGACGTTCGCGAGCGCCTCGCAGACCACGAAGTAGGCGGCGGCCTCGACCGCTTCGGGCAGCCGCTGCGGCAGGTCCACCGAGACGTCCACCGGCACCGCCGACCGGTCGGCGGCGTCGGCGACGGCCGCGCCCACGCCGAAGTCGGCGAGGACCTTCGGGTGGATGCCCTGGATCAGCTCCCGCAACTCGGCCAGCGCCTTGCCGGCCTCGTCGTGGGCCTTGGCGAGCTGGTCGGCCAGGGCGCCGGGCGGGGCGTCGAGACGAGCCAGGCCGAGCATCATGGTCAGGGCGACGATGCGCTGCTGCGCGCCGTCGTGCAGGTCGCGCTCGATCCGGCGGCGTTCCGCCTCGAAGGCGTCGACCAACCGGGCTCGGGAGCGCACGAGTTCGGTGACCTCCCGCCCCGGACCGGTCTCGCGGGGTGCGAGGAGGAGCCGGGTGAGTCCGGCGCGGGCCGCCGCCACGGCCCCGATCGCGTACCCGCTGACGGCGAAGAGCAGCAGGCCGGGGACGGCGGTGGCGAGCGCCTCGGGCCAGCTGGTCGCCGTCCACATCTTCAGCACCGGCGCCTCCTCCCCGTCCCCGACCGTCGCCATCATGACCGGAGTCGCCGCCAGCCCCACCGGCACGACGAGCGCCATGCCGAGCGCCAGCAGGTCGAGCGGCCACAGCACCGTGGCGAACGCCAGCGTGTAGCCGAGCTCCCGCCAGGTCGCCTGCTCCCGGAAGCGGGTCCGCCCCCAGGCCAGCAGCCCCGGCTCGTCCGGCACCCGGTGCGGGGTGGAGGCCGGACGCCGGTCGACGATCCGCAGCCGCCGCCGTTCCACGGCCGCCACCGGCAGCCCGGACAGGGCGATCAGCGCGAGCAGTGGCAGGCCGATCAGCGCGACGGCCAGCACACTGCCGACCGCGGTCCCGAGGACGATCACCAGAAGCACCACGACGCCCACGGGGGCACTGCTGAGGAGGTAGCCGGCGGCCCGCCAGGGCCAGTGGGAGAGCAAGTAGCCGGAGCGGGTCAGGGCTTGCCACACGTGGTGTGAGCGCATGGCCTCACGGTAGAAGGCCGCTCTCCCCCGGAGCCACCCTCCTGGACCGAGCGCGGGAGCCGGTGCTGCCTCGCCGCCGGCCCTCGTTCCGGGACCGGGCCCCCGCCCCCCGCCCCCGACCCTCGTTTCAGGTCCGGGCCCGGGCCCCCGGTCCCCGACCCTCGTTTCAGGTCCGGACCCGGGCCCCCTGCCCCCGGTCCGAGACTGCACTCGCCGCCCTCGGTCCGGGATCGCGCCCACCGCCGGCCCTGGTTCCGGACCGGCCCTGCCCCCCGCTCTCGGTCCGGAGAACTGCCGGGTCGCCGCTCCGGGGATACTGCCGGTGCGGTGTCCCTTCGGTGCGCGCGGGGACGGTGCGGTTCGCGGGGCTCCAGGGGCTCGCGGCCACGCCCGTACGGCCGTTCCCCGACGCAGAGACGAAGAGAGCGACAACACGGTGCACCAGTACGAGAAGGACGGACCGGCCATCTATCGCCAGTCCTTCGCCACCATCCGGGCGGAGGCGGATCTGACAGGCCTGCCGGCCGATGTGAGTCAGGTCGCGGTCCGGATGATCCACGCCTGCGGCATGGTCGACCTGGTGCGCGATCTCGCCTTCACCCCGGACGTGGTCGGCCGGGCCCGGGCGGCACTGCGGGGCGGTGCGCCGATCCTGTGCGACGTGGCGATGGTGGCCAGCGGCATCACCCGGCGGCGGCTGCCCGCGGACAACGAGGTGGTGTGCACCCTGTCCGACCCGGCCGTTCCCGGCCTCGCCGCGGAACTCGGTACGACCCGCAGCGCCGCCGCACTGGAGCTGTGGCGCGACCGGCTGGACGGTGCGGTCGTCGCCGTCGGCAACGCGCCCACCGCCCTGTTCCGGCTGCTCGAACTGATCGAGGAGGGGGCGCCGCGTCCCGCCGCCGTCATCGGGGTGCCGGTCGGGTTCGTCGGCGCGGCCGAGTCCAAGGACGCCTTGGCCGCGCACCCGTCGGGGCTCGCGCACCTGATCGTGCGGGGCCGCAGGGGCGGCAGCGCCATGGCCGCCTCGGCCGTCAACGCCCTGGCCAGCGAGGAGGAGTGAGCCGTCGGCCGGTCAGCGCGCGTGCCCGAGGTGTGCGCGCAGCCAGGTGACGGCCTCCTCCGGGGAGCCGGCCACCGCCACGCCTTCGGGGACCGGCGGGCGGCGCACCACGACCACCGGGATCCGTGCCTCGCGGGCCGCGGCGAGCTTGGGGGCGGTGGCGGCCCCGCCGCTGTCCTTCGTGACGAGGACGTCGACCCGGTGGCGGCGGATCAGCTCACGCTCCCCGTCGAGGGTGAACGGCCCCCGGCCCAGCAGCGTCTCCATCCTGGCCGGGAACGGCGGTTCGGGTGCGTCCACCGACCGGGACAGGAACCACAGACCGTCCAGCCCTGCGAACGCCGCCAGGCCGAGGCGTCCCGTCGTGAGGAACACGCGCCGGCCCAGGGCGGGGAGCACCGCCGCGGCCTCTTCCAGGGAAGCGACCGGGCGCCAGTCGTCGCCCGCGCCGGGCACCCAGCCGGGGCGGCGCAGAGCGAGGAGAGGAACATGGGCGGCAGCGGCACCGGCGGCCGCGTGGAAACTGATCGTCCCGGCGAAAGGATGGGTGGCGTCGATGAGCGCATCCACCCGGTGCGTGCGCAGCCATGCGGACAGGCCGTCGGCTCCGCCGAAGCCTCCGACGCGCACCTCACCGGGCGGGAGCCGGGGGCCGGCCACCCGCCCGGCCAGCGAGCTGGTCACCCGGGCGCCCGCGGGCGACTCCGCCACCAGCAGTTCGGCCAGCCGGCGGGCTTCCGTCGTGCCGCCGAGTACGAGCACGTGCATCGGGTCCCTCCATGGGTGAGGCGGCGGGCGGGCGCAGCGCCCAACTCAAACACACCGGTCTGCGCCCCGGCTGGACCACCGGCGCCTGCGCGACCGCGGCCGCCACGGCCGCGTACACGGCCCTGCTGACCGGCGACTTCCCCGACCCGGTGACCATCGCCCTGCCCGGCGGGCAGACCCCGGCGTTCGCGCTCGCGGTGGAGGAGTTGCACGACGGGCGGGCCACGGCCGGCATCGTCAAGGACGCGGGCGACGACCCCGATGTCACGCACGGGGCTCTCGTACGGGCCACCGTGCGGGTTCTGCCGCCGGGTTCGGGTGTGGTGTTCAGGGCCGGGCCCGGCGTGGGCACGGTCACGCTGCCCGGTCTCCCGCTCGATGTCGGTGAGCCCGCGGTCAACCCCGTGCCGCGCCGGATGATGCGCGAGCACGTCGAGCGTGTCGCGGCGGCGCACGGGGGCGCGGGGGACGTGGAGATCACGTTGTCCGTCGACGACGGCGAGGAGATCGCCCGCTCCACCTGGAATCCGCGTCTGGGCATTCTGGGCGGCCTGTCCATCCTGGGCACGACCGGTGTGGTGGTGCCGTACTCCTGTTCGGCGTGGATCGACTCCATCCGCCGCGGTGTGGACGTGGCGCTGGCCGACGGGCAGACCCATGTGGCGGGCTGCACCGGGTCCACCTCGGAGAAGACCGTGGTGGCCGAGTACGGACTGCCGGAGATCGCCCTGCTGGACATGGGCGACTTCGCGGGCGCGGTACTCAAGTACGTACGCCGTCATCCGGTGGAACGGCTGACTGTCTGCGGGGGGTTCGCCAAGCTGTCGAAGCTCGCCGCCGGTCATCTCGACCTGCACTCCGGGCGTTCCCGGGTCGATCCGTCGTTCCTGGCCGGGCTGGCCCGGCAGGGCGGGGCCGACGAGGCTCTGGTCGCCGAGGTGGCCGCGGCCAACACCGGGCTCGCCGCGCTCCGGTCCTGCCTGGCGCGCGGGGTCCCGCTGGGGGATCTGGTGGCCCGTGCGGCGCGGGACGAGGCGCTGTCGGTGCTGCGGGGCGCCCCGGTCGCCGTCGACGTCCTCTGCATCGACCGGGCGGGCGTGGTGGTCGGGCGCAGCAGCGTGCGCTGAGGTCGCGCGAGGGCGCCCCGGCGCATCCGTTCACCTCGCAAAGGCCGCGCCCGTACCTGCGAAGTGATGAGCTCTGCACTCTCAAACCTTTGTTTCAGGGGGAGTTAGAGGTTTATCTACGCGCGGAGCTATGCCTACCGAACGATCATTCAGGCAATTCCGGCGCGTTCCCGCATGGCTATTACCGGTGGGTACCGGGAGCTGCTACAACAGGTGACGCCTCATCAACCCCCCACCCACCCGCCACACTTCGGAGGGCTGACAGTGATGTCAGTACGGAGATTCTGGGCGTCCGCATCCACTCTGCTCCTCGCCGCCGCGGCTGCTCTCGGCATGGCACATCCGGCCTCGGCCGCCACGGGCGGATACGTCGCCCTGGGCGACTCGTACTCGTCCGGCGTCGGCGCCGGGAGCTATCTGTCCGACAGCGGTGACTGTCGCCGCAGCACCAAGGCCTATCCCTACCTGTGGGCGGCGGCGAACTCCCCTTCGTCGTTCGCCTTCGCCGCCTGTTCCGGGGCCACCACGAGCTCCGTGGCGAGTGGCCAGCTCGGTGCGCTGAGCTCGTCCACCTCGCTGGTCAGCGTCACCGCGGGCGGCAATGACGTCGGGTTCGCGGACGTCATGCAGGACTGCGTGCTGTCCAGCGAGGCCACGTGCGTCGCCGGTGTGAACTCCGCCGTCGGGCAGATGAACACCGCCCTGCCCTCCCGGCTCGACTCGCTCTACGCGTCGATCCACTCCAAGGCCCCGCAGGCACGCGTCGTGGTGCTGGGCTACCCGCGCTTCTACAAGATCGGCGGCAGCTGTATCGCCGGCCTGACGGAGAAGGAACGCACCGCCATCAACGACGCGGCCGACGTGCTGAACGGCGTCGTCGCCAAGCGGGCGGCGAATGCCGGATTCGCCTTCTCCGGCGTCGCGGACGAGTTCACCGGGCACGAGCTGTGCTCCGGTGACCCATGGCTCAACAGCGTCACGATCCCGGTGTACAACTCGTACCATCCCAAGGCCGTGGGACAGTCGAACGGCTACCTGCCGGCCTTCCGTTCGGCCGTGTAACGCCTCCCCCGCCCGCCTGCCGTTCGGCCGTGTAAACGGCTCCCCGCCCGCCTGCCGTTCGGCCGTACAAGGTCCGGTCCGCAGGGCAGCGCAGGCGCGGCATCGCCTCGGAGTTCCCGGCTCCGGAGCGGTGCCGCGCGCCGGTGCGCGGGCCGGGGCCACGGCCGGGCCACAACCGCCTCTCAGTACCGCTCGACCAGGTGCTCCCGGCCTGTCGGCGGCTCGTACGGCTCGGGCCAGAAGTCGGTGATCTCGCTGATCCGCCCCTGCGCGTCGAACGTGAAGAAGTGCACCGCGTGCGACTCCTGGCCGCCGTCCGTGAACAGCGTCCGTACGGCGACCTGCCGGCCGTCCTGGTCGGCCACGATCCGCTCGACGCGCACCCGCCATCCGCCCGGGTATGCGCGGTTGAACGCGGTGTACCGCTCCTTGCCTCGGATGCGCTCACGGGTCTGCGGCAGGTCGTACAGCACCTCGTCGGCGAGTGTCGCCGCGAAGGCGTCCCAGTCACGGAGGTCGGCGGCGGTCCAGTAACGCTCGACGGTGGCGCGCAGATCAGCAGTCGTGGTCATGGGGCGAGTCTGGACCCGGCCACTGACAATCGGCCCCGGCCTGGGGAAACGGCCCCGGCGGACCATTCCGTCGCGCTAACGGCCCCTGCCCGGGACATCCGGCCGGGTCGCCTTGACCGAGTACATCAGCGGGATCCGCGGGCGATCCGCCGGGAAGCGGTAGTAACCGTCCGCCTGCCGCTCCAGCACCGGGAAGCGGGCGAAGAGCGAGGCGTCGTGCTCGTGCAGGAACTCGATCCGCAGACCGGCCGCGGCCAGCGCCGAGACCACGCTGCCCACCGGGTGCTGCCACTCGACGCTGCGGTTGTGGACGGTCGGCGCGTCGAAGTCCGCGTACGTGCCGGGTGTCTCGTCCACCCACGCCTCGCGGCTGAAGTAGTCGTGCACGATCTCCGCACCGGTCGCGTCGTCGAGGCAGTCGGTGAGCGGATGGAACTCCGCCAGGTAGAGGAAGCCGCCGGGCGCGACGAGCGAGGCCGCCGTCTCGGCCCAGCGGTCGATGTCGGGCAGCCAGTTCAGCGCGCCCAGGCCGGTGTAGACGATGTCGTACGAGGAGTCGGGCACGGCTTCGGCCGCGTCGTGGACGTCCGCGGCCACGAACGCCGCCCGGTCCGGGCCCAGGCCCAGCTCCCGGGCCAGCGAGCGGGCGGTGTCGACGGCCGGTTCGGAGAAGTCGAGGCCGACGACCTGCGCGGCGCCGCGCCGGGCCCACGAAAGGGTGTCGACCCCGATGTGGCACTGCAGGTGCAGCAGCGTGCGGCCGGTCACGTCCCCGACCTCCGCCAGCTCGAAGTCCCGCAGGGAGTCCTTGCCCGCGCGGAAGGAGTCGAGGTCGTAGAAGTCGCTTTCGGCATGGATGGGCACACGCTCATCCCACATCGCGCGGTTGGCTTCGCGCCAGTCGGCGGGCATCGGAGCATACATGCCGGCGAGGTTATCCACAGGCTGCGGACGACGCGAACGGATTGTCGGCGGCCCGGCGCAGAATGGGGGACATGACTGAGACCACTGGTTCGACCACCGATTCCGTCCCGGCGTGGGAGCAGCGTTTCCGGGCTCCCCGGGTGTCGCTGCCCGACTGGGCGGAGGACGCGCCGGACCGCGCGCTGTTCGTCTCCAACGCGACCGGGACGTACGAGCTGTACGCATGGGACCGGTCGACGGGTGAGCAGCGCCAGGTGACCGACCGGCCGAACGGGACGACGGACGGCGTGCTGACACCGGACGGCGAGGCCGTGTGGTGGTTCAGCGACACCGACGGGGACGAATTCGGGGTGTGGATGCGTCAGCCGTTCCGTGCCGAGGGCGAGGAAGCGGGGGACGAGCCGGCGGCGCCGGGGCTCGACGCCTCCTATCCGGCCGGGCTCGCGATCGGCCGCGACGGGACCGCGGTGATCGGCCGTTCGACGGACGAGGACGGGACGACGGTCCACGTCGTACGGCCCGGGGCGGCGCCCGTGGAGATCTACCGCCACCGCGAGTCGGCGGGGGTGGGCGACCTGTCGCACGACGGTTCGCTGATCGCGCTGGAGCACACCGAGCACGGCGACGCGATGCACTCCGCACTGCGCGTGGTGCGGCCCGACGGGACCACGGTCGCGGAGCTGGACGACACCGAGGGGGGCACGAAGGAGCTCGGCCTCGCGGTCCTCGGCTTCGCGCCGGTCGCCGGGGACACCCGGCTGCTGGTCGGCCACCAGCGGCGCGGCCGGTGGGAGCCGATGATCTGGGACCCGGTGGCGGGCACCGAGACGGACCTCGCCATCGACCTGCCGGGCGATGTGGGCGCCGAGTGGTATCCGGACGGTTCGGCGCTGCTGATCGAGCACGGCTTCGAGGCCCGCAGCGAGCTGTGGCGGTACGAGCCGGCCACGGCCGGCGGGGCCCTGGTGCGGGTGGAGACGCCCGCCGGTTCGGTCTCGGGAGCCACGGCCCGGCCGGACGGCACGGTCGAGTACCTGTGGTCGTCGGCCGCCGAGCCGCCCGTCGTCCGCTCCACGACCGGTGCGGTGGTGCTCGATCCGCCCGGCGCGAAGGCTCCGGTGTCGGTCCCGGTCGAGGACGTGTGGGTGGACGGGCCCGGGGGCCGTATCCATGCGCTCGTCCAGCGCCCCGCCGCTCCGGCCGAGGGCCCGTTCCCGACCGTCTTCGAGATCCACGGGGGACCGACCTGGCACGACAGCGACGCCTTCGCGGCCGGACCGGCCGCCTGGGTGGACCACGGCTACGCCGTGGTCCGGGTCAACTACCGCGGCTCGACCGGATACGGGCGGGCGTGGACGGACGCGTTGAAGCACCGGGTCGGCCTGATCGAGCTGGAGGACATCGCGGCCGTGCGGGAGTGGGCGGTGAAGTCCGGTCTCGCGGACCCGGCGAAGCTGGTCCTGGCCGGCGGCTCCTGGGGCGGCTATCTCACCCTGCTCGGTCTCGGGACGCAGCCGGGCGACTGGGCCGTGGGCCTGGCCGCCGTCCCGGTCGCGGACTACGTCACGGCGTACCACGACGAGATGGAGGCCCTGAAGGCGATGGACCGCACCCTGCTGGGCGGAACCCCCAAGGAGGTGCCCGAGCGGTTCGAGGCCTCGTCGCCCCTGACGTACGTCGACGCCGTGCGCGCTCCCGTCTACATCTCGGCGGGCGTCAACGACCCGCGCTGCCCGATCCGCCAGGTGGAGAACTACGTCGACCGGCTCAAGGGCCGCGACGCCGTGCACGAGGTCTACCGGTACGACGCCGGACACGGCTCGCTCGTCGTGGAGGAGCGCATCAAGCAGGTGCGGCTGGAACTCGACTTCGCGCGCCGCCACCTGGGAGACCCGGCGGGAGGCGCGTAAGGCCGGGCCGAGGGCCGCGCGGCCCTGCGTAGGAGCCGGATAAAGGGGGCTTCCCGGGTGCCCCCGCTCCGGAGGGCCGGAGCGGGGGACCGTACCGTGGAGGGGTGTACCGGTTCCTGCTGACCCCGCGATGGTGGGGGATCAACCTCTTCGTCGTGCTGGCCATCCCGTTCTGCGTGTTCATGGGCACCTGGCAGCTCGGCCGCTTCGAGGACCGCGTGCAGACGCACGAGGCCGCGGAGAAGCGGCCCGCACCGGGCACGATGGCCGCCGAGCCGCTCGACGCGCTGCTGCCCGTCGACACGGTGACCTCCGGCCGTCCGGCGACCGCGAGCGGCCGGTACGCCGACCAGTTCCTGGTGCCCGGCCGGGAGCTGGACGACCGCAGCGGCTTCTACGTACTGGACATGCTGCGCACCGACAGCGGCAAGGCCCTGCCGGTGGTGCGCGGGTGGCTGCCCGGGAAGGCCGGACGGACCCCGGTCCCGGCCGCGCCCGCCGGCCGGGTCACCGTGACCGGCGACCTCCAGGCGTCCGAGACCGCGGGCACCGCCGGGGTCGACGCGAAGGGCGGCCTGCCGGACGGTCAGGTCGGCATGATCAGCGCGGCGTCGCTGGTCAACCTCGTGCCGTACGACGTCTACGACGCCTGGGTGACGCTCCAGGACACCGACGCCCACACGGGTGCGTCCGGGACCGACGCGTCCGGGACCGCCGGCGCCGCCCTCACCGATACCCCGGGCCAGGGCGGCGGTGCGCTGCGTCCCGTACCGGCCGCCGCGCCCCAGGGCAGTGGGCTCGACCTGAAGGCGTTCCAGAACCTCGGCTACACGGGTGAGTGGTTCGTCTTCGCCGCGTTCGTCGTCTTCATGTGGTTCCGGCTGCTCCGGCGCGAGGCCGAAGCCGCCCGCGACCTGAAGCTCGGTCTGATCGCCGACGAGGGCGCCCCCGCGAGCTGACCGCCCGCGCCCCGCGGCGCGTGGCCGCCCGAGCGGACGCTCCGGCCGGAGCGCCCGGAGCGGCCCGGCGGTACTCCGCCGCACCGCGCCCTGCCCCGTTCCTACGACGCCGCACCGCGCCCTGCCCCGTTCCTACGACGCCGCACCGCGCCCTGCCCCGTTCCTACGACGCCGCACCGCGCCCTGTCCCGTTCCTGCGAGGCTGCACCGGGCCCCGCCCCGTTCCTACGACGCCGGTTCGAGCACGCCCGTCCGGTAGATCGTGCCCGCGCAGGCGTTGGAGATCGTCGTCGCGGCGACCGGCGCGCCCGGCTCCGGTGTGTGCGTCACGGACACGGTGCCCTGGGCCGCGCCGTTGCCCTCCGCGCTGCCGAGCTGCGTCTCCGTACCCGCCTCGTTGTCGCCGGTCCCCGTGCCGGTCGTGGACCCGGCCGCGCCCCCGCCGCCGGCCACCGCGTCCGTGGGGGTCGGGGACGGTGAGCCGCCGGTGGTCGGGCAGGTCTCCTGGGGCACCCAGGCAAACCGCACCTCATAGGCCATGGCCGGCTTCAGGAGCACCGTCCCCTCCTCCCGGGCAGGGTCGGGCAGTCCGGACGCCGGGTCCCCGTGGGTGTGCCGGACGACCACGATCCTGGCCGGGTCGGCCGCACCCGCCGCCGCGAAGCCCACCGTGCCGCCGCTGCTCACCGAGCAGTTCTTGCCGGACACGTTGGCGATGCGGAAGCTTCCGTACACCGTTCCGTCGGCACCCGCCGCGCCGGTGCTCGCCGAGGCGACTCCGAGCTGCTCGGGGGAGCAGGCCGGCACGGTCGTCTGGGCGCTGGCGCTCGCGTCGTCCGAGGAGCCGCCGACGACCTCCTCGTCCGCGCCCTGGCCGCTGCCGTCGGACGGGGTGGCCGTGCTCTCCGGGAGCCCCTGCACACCGCTCGGCTGCCCGTCGCCGTCGCCGGTGCCACCCCCGTTGCCGGTTTCCGCACCGGGGTCCTCGCCGTTGCCGCCCTGCGCCTGCTCGCCGTGACCGGCGATGGCGGGGCTGGCGGTGCTGGAGCCCTCGGAGTTGGCGACGTGGACGAAGGCGGGGACCGCGGTGCCGATGAGCAGCGCGGCCGCCGCCATCCCGACGAGGGCCTGGCGACGACGCGCCCGCCGGGCGGGCACCGCGCGGTACAGGTGGTCGAGGGTGCCGTCGCTCGGTTCGAGACCCCGCACGGCGCCGAGCATCATCCGGCGCAGCGCGGCCTCGTCGAGGGGGTCGCCGCCGAGGGGGCCGGGGCCCGGTCCCGAGAGGCCCCGGGCACCACCGGAGGAAGCGGCGCCCTCAGCACCATCAGTCCCGCCGGCGCCCGCCTCGCCACCCAGGTGGGCGCCCTCCCGCGCGTCGCGGTCCGTGGGCGGGGTGTTCTCCGGGCCGTGGTTCACAATTCCGTTTCCAGTCCGGTCAGGTCGATGTCCGCGAGCAGGCCGGCGCCGGAATCCGCTCCCGTCCTCGCGCCCGTGATCGTCGTCGTGGCGCCTGGTCATGCCTGCGCCTCCATCACCACGCGCAGTGCCGCGATGCCGCGGGAACCGTACGCCTTCACCGAGCCCAGGGATATCCCCAGCGTCTCGGCTACCTGCGCCTCGGTCATGTCGGCGAAGTAGCGCAGCACCAGCACCTCGCGCTGGCGCCGTTGCAGACCCCGCATCGCCTTGATCAGCGCGTCCCGCTCCAGCTGGTCGTACGCCCCCTCCTCCGCGCTCGCCATGTCCGGCATGGGCTTGGAGAGCAGCTTCAGTCCGAGGATGCGGCGGCGCAGCGCGGAGCGGGAGAGGTTGACGACGGTCTGGCGCAGGTACGCGAGCGTCTTCTCGGGCTCCCGGACGCGGTTGCGTGCCGAATGCACGCGGATGAACGCCTCCTGCACGACGTCCTCGCAGGAAGCCGTGTCGTCCAGCAGCAGGGCGGCGAGGCCGAGCAGCGAACGGTAGTGGGCGCGGTAGGTCTCGGTGAGATGGTCGACGGTGGTTCCGGCTGCCACGCTCTCCTCAGCGCCCTCGCGCTGTGACGGCAGCCCCGCAGGCCGCGCTGCGGGCATGGGCGCGATCACCGGCATACCACCGGTCGCGCGGGGCCGTCTGAGCGGTAGCACCGAAGCGCCGCGCAAGGGGCCCACCACTGTGATATCGAGAACCTCTGCCACGCCAGTTGGACACGTTTCCCCCCGTCAGGGTTGTACGCATCCGGCACCGCGTTCGACACCCTGCGATATGCCGTCATGCGTACCCGTTCTTCCCCGAATGCCCCGAATATGCGCCCCGCCGCGCAAGAAGTGACCGCTGAGACGCCCGCCGGCCGGCCGGCGGTTGCAAAGGGCCGAAGGTTCATCGTCGGCCACCGCGATACCCCAGCTCAAGAGGTTCAGACCAGCAACTTGCTCACAGGGCATTCACAGAGCGTACAAAACAGGTTCGATCAGGACCGGGGAAATTCGGCGGCCACCGTTTCGGCGATCTGAGCCACGTTCAGCGCCGCCCCCTTGCGGAGGTTGTCGCCGCAGACGAAGAGTTCCAGCGCCAGGGGATCGTCCATCGAGCGACGGACCCGGCCGACCCAGGTCGGGTCGGTGCCCACCACATCGGACGGGGTGGGGAAGTCGCCGGCTCCGGGGCTGTCGTAGAGGACCACGCCCGGCGCGGTGGCCAGGATCTCGTGGGCCCGGTCGACCGCGACCTCGTTCTCGAAGCGGGCGTGCACGGACATCGAGTGCGTGGCGATCACGGGCACGTACACGCAGGTCGCCGACACCTTCAGGGCAGGCAGATCGAGGATCTTGCGGCACTCGTCGCGGATCGCCAGTTCTTCGGACGACCAGCCGTCGCCCGCGTCCGTGCCGGCCCAGGGCACGACGTTGAGGGCGACGGGTGCGGCGAACGGGCTGCCCTCCGTATCGCCCACGACCCGGCGCACGTCGCCCGGCTTCGTACCGAGTTCGGTGCCGGCCACCATCGACAGTTGTTCGCGCAGCACGGCGACGCCGTCGCGCCCGGCCCCGCTCACGGCCTGGTAGGACGAGACGACCAGTTCCCGCAGGCCGAACTCGGCGTGCAGGGCCCCGACGGCGACGATCAGCGAGAGGGTCGTACAACTCGGGCTCGCGACGATGCCGCGCGGCCTGATCCGTACGGCATGGGGGTTGATCTCGGGGACGACCAGCGGGACGTCGCCCTCCATCCGGAAGGCGGAGGAATCATCGATGACGACGGCGCCCTTGGACGCGGCGATCGGCGCCCAGCGTGCGGACACCTCGTCGGGCACCAGGAAGAGCGCCACGTCGACGTCGTCGAAGACGTCCTCGGTGAGTTCGAGGATCTCCGCCTCCTCACCGCGCACGACCAGCTTGCGGCCGGCGCGGCGCGGTGAGGCGATCAGCTTCACCTCGCCCCAGACGTCCGCGTGTTCCGAGAGGATCTGGAGCATGACGCCGCCGATCGCCCCGGTCGCGCCGACGACCGCGAGCGAAGGGCGGCGTGCGGTCATCGGCCGGTGCCCCCGTACACGACCGCCTCGTCGGAGTCGCTGTCGAGACCGAAGGCGGTGTGCACGGCGCGCACGGCCTCGTTGACGTCGTCGGCACGGGTGACGACCGAGATGCGGATCTCGGACGTCGAGATCAGCTCGATGTTGACACCGACGTTGGAGAGCGCTTCGAAGAAGCCCGCGGTGACGCCGGGGTTGGTCTTCATACCCGCGCCGACCAGGGAGATCTTGGCGATCTGGTCGTCGTAGCGCAGCGACTCGAAGCCGATGCCGGCCCGGCTGCGCTCCAGGGCGTCGATGGCCTTGCGGCCCTCCGTCTTGGGCAGCGTGAAGGTGATGTCGGTCAGACCGGTCGCCGCGGCGGAGACGTTCTGCACCACCATGTCCATGTTGATCTCGGCGTCCGCGATCGCACGGAAGATCGCTGCCGCCTCGCCCGGCTTGTCGGGCACGCCGACGACCGTGACCTTGGCCTCGGAGACGTCGTGGGCGACTCCGGAGATGATGGCGTGCTCCACCTGCTGGTCCCCTTGCGGCTCGTTGCTGACCCAGGTTCCGCGCAGCCCCGAGAAGGACGAACGGACGTGGATCGGGATGTTGTAACGGCGTGCGTACTCCACACAGCGGTGCAGCAGCACCTTGGAACCGGACGCGGCCAGCTCCAGCATGTCCTCGAAGGAGATCCAGTCGATCTTCCGGGCCTTCTTCACGACCCGCGGGTCGGCGGTGAAGACACCGTCCACATCGGTGTAGATCTCACAGACCTCGGCGTCCAGCGCCGCCGCGAGCGCCACCGCGGTGGTGTCCGACCCGCCACGGCCGAGGGTCGTGATGTTCTTGCCCTCCTGGCTGACTCCCTGGAACCCGGCGACGATGGCGATGTTGCCCTCGTCGATCGAGGTCCGGATGCGGCCGGGCGTGACATCGATGATGCGCGCCTTGTTGTGGACCGAGTCGGTGATGACACCGGCCTGGCTGCCCGTGAACGACTGGGCCTCGTGGCCCAGGTTTTTGATCGCCATCGCCAACAGGGCCATGGAGATCCGCTCTCCGGCGGTCAGCAGCATGTCGAACTCACGCCCGGCCGGCATCGGAGATACCTGCTCGGCGAGATCGATCAACTCGTCCGTCGTGTCACCCATCGCCGACACCACGACAACCACCTGGTTGCCGTTCTTCTTGGCGTCGACGACTCGCTTGGCGACCCGCTTGATGCCTTCGGCATCGGCTACGGAGGAGCCTCCGTACTTCTGCACGACAAGGCCCACGTGCGCTCCTCGCTCAATCCAATATCGCGGTCAGCTCAGTTTAACGAGCAGTCCGGAAACGCCCTGTCGAAATCACATGCTGAGATGTCCTGCTCAGCAGGTGATCAGCGGCGCGGCGTCCGGGCTGCTCGTACGAGGCTGCTGCCCGGCGATCGCCCGCCCACTCCCAATGTGCTCCAGCCCACATGCCGCCCGGAGCCGGGGCCCGCCGACTCGTACGAGGGCTTCGCGAGCGGCCCCGTACCGGCGCACAGGCCCTATTTCACCGGACGCAGCCCGAGCGGGCCCGCGATCTCCGCGACCATGACGCGGCCCGCCTCCTCGGCCAGGTCGTCGTCACCGGCGTCCTGGTCGGTGTCCAGGCCGTCGAGCTCCTGGAGCGGCTGGTTCAGCCGGATGTGCGCGATCAGGGACTGGAGGGCGCGCAGGGCGGCGGAGGCGGTGGAGCCCCAGTTGGAGAAGTAGGAGAACTGCCACCACCACAGGGCCTCCGTGGTGCGGCCCTCCTCGTAGTGGGCCAGCCCGTGGCGCAGGTCCGTGACCAGGTCCGCCAGGTCGTCGGAGATGCGGGCCGCGACCGGGGCCTTGCGGGGCTCGTACGGGTCGAAGACCTCGGAGTAGACGTCGATCGGCTCCAGCAGGGCCGCGAACCGCTCGCGCAGGCCGTCCGCGTCCGGCTCGGCGCCCAGGTCCGGCTCGTAGCGCTCGTCGGGAAGGATGTCCTCGTACGCGCCCAGCCGGCCGCCGGCCAGCAGGAGCTGGGAGACCTGGAGGAGCAGGACCGGGACGGCCTCCTCCGGCTCCTCGACCTTGGACACCTCGGCGACCGCGACGATGAACGTCTTGATCTGGTCGGCGATCTGGACCGCGAAGTCGTCGGGATCCTGGGTGACAGAGTTCAGCGTGGCGTCAGACATCGAGGAGACCTCCCGTGGGCACGGTCGCAGACGGTGGGTAGAAGATAACGGCGCTGAACGTAAAGCCGTCGTGAGACCGCCGGACGGCGGAGCGGGGACGATCAGACATCGAGCAGACGCCTCCCCTCGAAGGCGCGGCCGAGGGTCACCTCGTCCGCGTACTCCAGGTCGCCGCCCACCGGCAGGCCGCTGGCCAGCCGGGTGACGCGCAGGCCCATCGGCTTGACCATCCGCGCCAGGTACGTCGCGGTGGCCTCGCCCTCCAGGTTGGGGTCGGTCGCCAGGATCAGTTCGGTGATGGAGCCGTCGGCGAGACGGGCCAGCAGCTCGCGGATGCGCAGATCGTCCGGGCCGACGCCCTCGATCGGGCTGATCGCCCCGCCCAGGACGTGGTAGCGGCCCCGGAACTCCCGGGTCCGCTCGATCGCCACGACGTCCTTCGGCTCCTCGACCACGCAGATGACCGTCCGGTCGCGGCGCGGATCGCGGCAGATCCCGCACTCCTCCTGCTGCGCCACGTTGCCGCAGACCGCGCAGAAGCGGACCTTGTCCTTGACCTCGAGGAGGGCGTGGGCGAGGCGGCGCACGTCCGTGGGCTCCGCCTGCAGGATGTGGAAGGCGATCCGCTGCGCGCTCTTGGGACCGACGCCGGGCAGCCTGCCCAACTCGTCGATGAGGTCCTGAACCACGCCTTCGTACAACGGAACGCCTTTCGGGCCGGGTCGGCTGCGTCGTGGTACGTACCGTAGGGGGTACGTACGGTCTTGGGTACGGCCGCGGACGTGCGCGGTACGTCCAGGGTCAGAAGGGGAGGCCGGGCATGCCGCCCAGGCCCTGGGTCAGCGGGCCCAGCTTCTGCTGCTGGAGCTGCTGGGCGTTCTCGTTCGCCGCCTGCACGGCCGCCACCACGAGGTCCGCGAGCGTCTCGGTGTCCTCCGGGTCCACCGCCTTGGGGTCGATCACCAGACCGCGCAGTTCGCCGGAGCCGGTGACCGTCGCCTTCACCAGGCCACCGCCCGCCTGGCCGTCGACCTCGGTCCTGGCCAGTTCCTCCTGCGCCTGGGCGAGGTCCTGCTGCATCTTCTGAGCCTGCTGCAGCAGCTGCTGCATGTTGGGCTGCCCACCACCGGGAATCACGGTCACTCCAGGCATTTCGACGACAAATGTTTCGGTAAGCCGAGCCTACGTGTTCCCCGGGCGGCTCGCCCCACCCACTGGTGAGCAACTCTTTCGAGTGAGTTCGAGCGAACCGTGGCGAGGCTCCTATACCTGACCAGAGGCCCTGTGCACCCAGGAATACTGCGATTTCGACCCCACGGCCCACCATTCGGCGGTAGGAAGGGGTACGCCCCGGTACGCGCAGCGCAACTCCCGTCACGCAAGGTTACGTCCGGGGTCTGCGGGTCGTACCGAGGCCACTGAGCAGCGAGTGCCCAGAGAGCAGAGATCCGCCCACCGTCGAGTACGCGGTCGAGAACACGCGTCGCTATGCAGCATGCAGAGGAGTACCCCGGTGAGTCAGCCGGAGATGCAGCCCGAAGGGCCGCCCCGCAACGAATCCGGTGCGCCCGGTCCGGCCGTCTCTTCCGGTGCGGGCTCCGGCGCTCGAAGTCCGGAGGCGCAGGGCAGAGACCTGACCGGGGCCCCCTTCCCCCTCGGCGACTGGGGCGAACCCGCCCAGCGGCTCGACGAGCTGTACCGATGGGTCGAGGCCGACGCGCTGCGCACCGCCGACTGGTATCTGGGCGACCGGGTGTGGAAGCGGCGCAGCGCCAGGGCGCTGCGGGTGGGGACCGCGGCCGGGGCGGTCGCGGGCGCGGCGCTGCCGCTGCTGGACCTGACGGGGGCGCTGCACGGCGCGGCCGGCTGGGGGTATCTGTCGCTGCTGCTGGGCGCCGCGTGCATGGCGTGCGACCGGTACTTCGGCCTGACGTCGGGCTGGATAAGGAATCTCGCCACGGCGCAGGCGGTACAGCGGAGGCTTCAGGCGCTCCAGTTCGACTGGGCCTCGGAGTGCGTGCGCGAGGTGCTCGGTCCGACGGAGGGGACGGCGAGCGAGGCGGCCGAACGGTGCCTGGGGGTGCTGCGGCGCTTCTCGGAGGACATCACGGAGCTCGTACGGTCGGAGACCGCGGACTGGATGGTGGAGTTCCGGGCCGGTCCCGCGCCGATGGGGATGCAGGCGCTGATCTCCGGCGGTTCGGGCGGCGGGCGCGCGGAGGCCGGGGCCCAGCAGGGGAGGTTCCCGCTGCAGTCGATGGGCCGGCCGAACATGCCCCGGCAGCGGCCGCCGGAGTCCCCGCGGTGACCGGCCACCGGTGAGCACCGCGGGGGCGTCGGGCCTGCGGACGCGGGAGGCTGCCGGGTGGCCTCGGGCCGGACGCCCGCGCTCCTGACGCGCACGCTTCCCGATCCGAGGCCGCCGACCGCCGGACCCCGAGCGCCGGACGCCGACTGCCGGCTGCAGGGGTGCGGCAGCCGGACGCCGGACGCCGCTCAGCTGAAGATGATCATCGAGCCCTGGGCGAGACTGCGGGTGGCCGCCGCGTGCAGGCCGAGCCAGACGTGGCGCTCCCGGGCGAACGGGCTGTCGTCGTACGGGATCGGCCCCGCGGGTTCTTCCAGCGAGGTGGGCGCGACGGGCGGCAACGGGGCGGGCGGAGGGTTGGCCGGGTCGATGCCGATGGACGGGGCGACGAACTGCAGCTCCCGCAGCAGTCCGTGTGCCGAGCCGAGCGGGCCGCCGCCCTCCAGCAGCGCGTCGGTGGACAGCGGCACGGGGAAGTCCAGGGGGACGTACGCGCCCGCGTGGTCGTAGTGCCACACCAGGTGCGACTGCTGGGCCGTCGGTTCGAACATCTCCAGCAACTGCTCGTAGTCCCCGCCCAGTTCGTCGACCGGGGTGACGGCGAGGCCGCTGAGGTGGAGGAGGTGGGCGCGGCGCAGGAAGTGCAGCGCGTCGTAGTCGAAGCCCGCGACCGGGGCCACGTCACCGGTCAGCCCGGGCATGTACGCGTAGACGGGCACGGGCGGCAGCCCTGCCTCGCCGAGCGCTTTGTCGTAGACGGCTATCTCTTCGGCGAAGGGGTTGTCGGGGCTGTGGCACAGCACATCGACGAGGGGGACCAGCCACAGGTCACAGGCCACGAAGTCTCGCTCTCATGCGGGGATGCGTGCGGTGGTGCGATGGTCGGAACAGCGTAATGCGGCCGGGACGTCGCGGACAGTGGCCTCTCATGACCGGCTCGCCCGGCCCGTGCCGGCTCGGCCGCTCGCCCGGACGTCAGGAGCGGGATGGGGGCCGGTCGAGACCGGCCGGGCCGGTCAGGGCTTCGTACGCGACCGGGCCGCGGGGCCGTTCGGCTCGTCCGGTCCGTCCGGTCCGTCCGGTCCCTCCGGCCGGGCTGCGTGGCCTGGGTGGGCCGGGTCTCCGGCCGCCAGTCGGTCCGCCCAGCTCAGGGCGTGGTTGTTGTAGTCCTCGACGGCTCTGAGCAGGGCGTCGCGGTCGCGGTGGCTGATCGCGGCGACGATGTCGGGGTGCCCGTTCCACAGCCAGTCCCGTACGTCGGCGTCGCCCCGCAGGTACGGCACCGCGAACACCCAGGCCTGGACGCGCAGCCGGTGGAGGAAGTCGGTGATGTAGCTGTTGCCGACGAGAGCGCCCAGTTCCCGCCAGAAGCGCAGGTCGTAGCCGATGAGGATGTCCAGGTCGCCGGCGCGGGCGGCCCGGGAGGCCTCCTCGGCCCTCCGGCGTACGGAGACGAGCGCGTCCCGGTGGGCGGCCTGCTGTACCGGTCCGGGGGGCGGCCCTGCGAAGACGTCCCGGATGACGCCGTTGATGACCAGGGCGCGGGCCTCCACGATCGCGCGGTAATCCAGCACGGTGAACTCGTAGACCCGGAAGCCGCGGTGCTGGTCGGATTCGAGCAGACCCTGCGCGGAGAGGTCGAAGAGCGCCTCGCGGACGGGCGTCGCGGAGACGCCGTACTGCTCGGCGATCTGTTTGACGGTGAACTCCCGTCCCGGCTGCAAACGCCCGGCGAGCACCTCGTCGCGCAGCGCGTCCGCGATCTGCTGCCGCAGCGTACTGCGGGTGACAGCTCCGCTCGCGCGCATGGCGCCCCTCCCCATTTCGGCCTCGGGTCACCTTAGACGAGGGGGAAGGGGAGGGGCGGCGCGCCGTCGCGCGCGGACGGCGTTACGCGGTGTGCCGGTCGGCCACCGACAGCGCTGCGTCGAGCGCGGCCAGGCCCTCCTTGGCCTCGGCCTCGGTGACGTTGCAGGCAGGAACGGCGTGCGTGCGGTTCATGTTGATGAAGGGCCACAGGCCGTTCTTCTTCGCGGCGGCGCCGAAGGCGGCCATCGGCGCGTTGGCCTCGCCCGTCGCGTTGTACGGGACCAGCGGCTCGCGAGTCTCCTTGTTGCGGACGAGCTCCAGCGCCCAGAACGCGCCGAGGCCGCGGACCTCCCCGACCGACGGGTGGTTCTCGGCGAGTTCACGCAGGCCGGGACCGAGGACCGTCTCGCCGATGTGGGCGGCGTTCTCGATGACCTTCTCGTCCTCCATCACGTGGATGGTGGCGACGGCGGCGGCGCAGGCCAGCGGGTGGCCGGAGTAGGTGAGGCCGCCCGGGTAGGGGCGGGTGTCGAAGGTGGCGGCGATCTCGGCGGAGATGGCGACGCCGCCGAGCGGGACGTATCCGGAGTTGACGCCCTTGGCGAAGGTCATCAGGTCGGGCGTCACGCCGAAGTGGTCGGCGGCGAACCACTTGCCGGTCCGCCCGAAGCCGGCCATGACCTCGTCGAGGACGAAGACGATGCCGTACCGGTCGCAGATCTCGCGGACACCGGCGAGATAGCCGGGCGGCGGCGTCATGATGCCGGCCGTGCCCGGGATGGTCTCCAGGATGATCGCGGCGATGGTCGACGGGCCCTCGTAGGCGAGGGTGTCCTCCAGGTGCTGGAGCGCGCGGGCGCACTCCTCCGCCTCGGTCTGCGCGTAGAACGGCGAGCGGTAGAGGAACGGGGCCCAGAACCGGACGACGCCCGCCGAGCCGTTGTCGGACGCCCAGCGGCGCGGGTCGCCGGTCAGGTTGATCGCGGTGGAGGTGGCGCCGTGGTACGAGCGGTAGGCGGACAGCACCTTCGTACGGCCGGTGTGCAGCCGGGCCATCCGGACGGCGTTCTCGACGGCCTCGGCGCCGCCGTTGGTGAAGAAGATCTTGTCCAGGTCGCCGGGGGTGCGCTCGGCGATGAGGCGTGCGGCCTCGGAGCGCGACTCGATCGCGAAGGCCGGCGCGAAGGTCGTCATCTTCGCCGCCTGCTCCTGGATGGCGGCGACGACGGTGGGGTGCTGGTAGCCGATGTTGGTGTAGACGAGGCCACTGGTGAAGTCCAGGTAGCGGTTGCCGTCGTAGTCCCAGAAGTACGCCCCCTCGGCGCCGGCGACGGCGAGCGGGTCGATCAGGCCCTGGGCGGACCAGGAGTGGAACACGTGCGCGCGATCGGCGGCCTTCACGGCCGCCCCGGCGGCGGAGTCGGGCGTGGGATGAGGGGTCATGCGACGAGCGTAGGCGGCGGTGGGAGGCCCCCGGTATGGCCATCCTGTATGGCGTGGGGCGCGCGAATCGGCAGGGTGTCGGGTCATGACGGGACTGCCCGGTGCGGGGGGTGGTACCGGGGTGCGCGGAAGGCCACGCGGAGTCGCAGGAGGCCGCAGCGGGGCACGGCGGGAGCAGCCGTACCACCAGGGAGCCGGGACACGCGTGCACGAGCAGCCCTTTGACAACATGCTGTCGAAATGACAGCATGTTGTCATCAGTGTTCTGCTCGCCGAGGAGGCCGCCATGACCCGCGGGACCGCACACCTGGCCGTGTACGACACCTTCGCCGACTGGGAGACCGGGCACACGACCGCCCACCTCACCCGGAACGGCTTCGCCGTCCGGACGGTCGGCCTCACCACCACGCCCGTCACGAGCATGGGAGGACTGACCGTCCGCCCCGATCTGGCTCTCACGGAGCTGCGCCCCGAGGACAGCGCGCTGCTGGTCCTGCCGGGCGCCACGCAGTGGGACGCCGGCGACGAACTCGCCCCCTTCGCCCGCACCGCGCGCGCCTTCCTGGACGCGGGTGTGCCGGTCGCCGCGATCTGCGGGGCGACGGCGGGGCTGGCCCGCGAGGGGCTGCTCGACGACCGGGCGCACACGAGCGCTGTCTCCTTCTACCTGGCGGCCACCGGCTACGCGGGCGGCGCGCACTACACCGACGCCGATGCGGTCACCGGCCGCGACCTGATCACCGCGGGACCGACCGAACCGGTCGCGTTCGCCCGCGAGGTCTTCGGCCGCCTCGGGGTGTACGACGAGAAGAAGCTCGACGCCTGGTACCGCCTCTTCCACGACTCGGACGCGTCCGCGTACGAGGTGCTGCAGGGATGAGCCACGCGGACCAGGACAGGCTGAGCCGGACCGCCCTCGGGGTCTTCCACCTCAACGGCCGCTTCCTCGCCGTGGCGGACAAGCTGGCCGCTCCGGCCGGGCTGACCGCCGCGTGGTGGCAGGTGCTCGGCGCGGTGATCAGCGAGCCGCTGCCGGTCGCCGGAATCGCCCGGTCGATGGGCATCACCCGGCAGGCCGTGCAGCGCATCGCCGACCTGCTGGTGGACAAGGGCCTCGCGCAGTACGCCCCCAACCCGGCCCACCGGCGCGCGAAACTGCTCCGACCCACGCAGGAGGGCCGCACCGCGATGTCCCGGATCGGTCCGGGACACGCGGCGTTCGCGGCCCGGCTGGCACGGGAGTTGGGCGACGAGGGCTTCACGGAGACGGTACGGGTGCTGGAGCGCCTGTCCCGGGCGATGGAGACCCTCGGGCTCCCGGATCCGTCCGACGCCCCGGCCCGGCCCGGCTCCCGGGCCGCGGGGACATGACCCACGCCCCGCGCTGACGGCCCCCGCCCACCGGCCCGCGCCCGGCCGGCCCCGCGCGGCTATTCTCGACCCGTCCGGCGTGTCGTCGTACGGGGGAGGACTGCACACCATGGAGAAGCTCGGGTCCGTCGACCCGCAACGCATCGGCGCCTACCGCCTGCTGGGCCGGCTCGGCGCGGGCGGCATGGGCCAGGTGTACCTGGCCCGTTCGGACCGCGGCCGCGTGGTCGCGCTCAAGCTGGTCCGTGAGGAACTCGCCGAACAGCAGGAGTTCCGCGACCGGTTCAGGCAGGAGGTGCGGGCCGCCCGCCGGGTCGGCTCCACCTGGACCGCTCCCGTGCTGGACGCCGACACCGAGGCCGCCGTGCCGTGGGTCGCCACCGGTTACGTCGCCGGCCCCTCCCTCCAGGCCACCGTCTCGGGGCGCGCGAGCACTTCGGCCGGTCCGGCCCCGGGGGCGTACGGACCGCTGCCCGACCGCTCGGTCCACATCCTGGGCGCCGGCCTCGCCCACGCCCTGCGGGCCATCCACGCCGCCGGCCTCATCCATCGCGACCTCAAACCGTCCAACATCCTGCTGACGATCGACGGCCCGCGCGTCATCGACTTCGGCATCGCCCGGGCGCTCGACACCATCGTCGACGGCGGCCTCACCCGCACCGGCGCTCTGGTCGGCTCCCCCAGCTTCATGGCGCCCGAGCAGGTGCGCGGCGAGCGCGTGACCACCGCGTGCGACGTGTTCTGTCTGGGGTCGGTACTGGCGTACGCGTCGACCGGGCGGCTTCCGTTCGGCGCCGCGACCAGCGGGGTGCACGCGCTGATGTTCCGGGTCGCGCAGGAGGACCCGGACCTGACGGGGGTGCCGGTCGATCTCGTGGAACTGGTCCAGGACTGCCTGCGCAAGGACCCCGGCGCCCGTCCGTCGACGGACGAGATCCTGGAACGGCTGGACGAGGGCGACGCCGCTGAGCCCTGGCTGCCGGGTGCCCTCATCGCCCAACTCGGCCGCCATGCCGTCGGCTTGCTGGACTCGGAGGACCCGATGGACGCGATCCCGGACGACGCGGCTCCGGATGACGCGGCGCCGACCGACGCGGTTCCGGCCGACGCCATGCCGGGTGACGCCGTGCCGGGTGCTGCGGCGCCGAGCGATGCGACCCCGCGCGATGCGGTCCCGGACGACGCGACCCCTGTCGCCGTACCGCCGCAGGACGCGGCACCCGGCGACGCGACCCCTGTCGCCGTACCGCCGCAGGACGCGGCACCCGGCGACGCGGCCACCGGGCACACACCACCGCCCCCCGCCGCGCCGACGTCCGCGCCCGCCCCGGTGGCGCCGCCGACGCCCCCCGTCCCCCCGCAGTACCCCGCGGCCGGCACCGCGCCCGCGGCCCCCACCCTGGTCGGGCCCCCCGCGCCCACGCCCGCCCCCTCCCCGGCCGAACCGCCCGCTCCCGGGACGCCCTCCGGTCCGTACGGCTCTCCGCACCCGCCGGCCCAGCCGCATCCGGGGCAGGCGTACGGCTACCCGCAACAGCCCGCACCCCACCAGGCGTACCCGTACGGCGCGCCCCAGCAGCCGGACCCCAACCAGGCCTACCCGTACGGCTATCCCCAGCACCCGGACCCCCATCCCGGTCACCCCGGTGGCCATCCCCAGCAACCCGCACCCCACCAGGGCGACGGGTACGGCTATCCGCCGCAACCAGCACCCGAGAGCTACCCCTCCGGCCAGCAGCAGCCCATCTCCCCTCAGGGTTACGCGTACGGCTACCCGCAGCAGCCCGGCTTCGGCCCCACGTCCCCGTCCGGCGCCCAGATGCCCGCCCCCGCGCCCACGCGCCGCAGCGCGGGCTCGACCGTCTTGCTCGTCGTCATCGCGGTGCTCGTCGCGATCGGGGCCGGCGGGTCCGTCTACGCCCTCATGAACGACCGTGACACGAACGCCACGGCCTCCCCCACCGACTCGGCCGACTCCTCCCCGGCGGACGACCCCTCCCGCTCCCCTTCCTCCGACAGCTCCACGGACCCGTCGCCCGCAACCGACGAGGGACAGGAGCAGAACGGCGACGGCGTCATCCCGGAGGCCTACGTGGGCACCTGGTCCGGCAGCATCGACAACGCCACCGGCCACTCCACCCGTGAACTCGTCATCCAGCAGGGCAAGGTCGGCGACGCCGTCCTCACCCTCACCGCGGAGGGGCCGCTGGACACCGGCGGCACCTACCACTGCGTCTTTGAGGCGGACCTCGCGTCCGAGCCCTCCGACGGCGAACCGGTCAGTCTCGGCCCGTCCACGGTGACCCGGGGCGAACCGATGACGTCCTGCACCCCGGGCAGCGCCACCACGCTCACCCTGCTCCCGGACGGCACCCTGAGCCGCGTGAACACGGACTCCGGCGAGAAGCTCACGTACACGAAGACCGGCTGACCCCCACCGGCCGGAACGGACGGGGCGGGCCGGGGCCGAAGGCGCCGGCACAGGCCCGCCCCCGCGCCCTCCCCTGCACCCCGCCCCCGCACCCCGCGCTCACACCAACGGCTTGACCGACATGAGCAAGTGCTGGTGGTCCCCCTCGGCCGGGCCCACCGCGTCTTCCCGGTCCGGGTGCCCGGTGAGCATGGCGCGCTGCCCCGGGCCCATCATCCTGAACCGGACGACCGGGGAGTCGAAGGAGGCCAGCGCGTCCATCAGGTAGGAGGGGTTGAACGCCACCGTCAGCTCGCCGGGGCCCCACAGCTCCGCGGGCAGCCGCTGGGACGCCACGTCGTCCTCGTAACCCGCCTGGAGGAGCACCGAACCGTCGGCGAAGGCCAGTTGGAGCGGGCTGTCGCCGTCGGCCACCACCGAGACCCGCTTCACGGCCTCGGCCAGCGGCTCGCGGCCGGTCACCGCCGTGACCGGGTCGGTCAGGGTGAACAGCTTGTCGTGGCGCGGCAGTCTGCCGTCCAGAAGCCGGACGGTGGTGCGCATGCCGTCCATCTCGAAACCGGCCGACCCGCTGTCCAGGGCCAGCTGGACGGTGCCCCCGCGGCCGAAGGAGCGGGCGATCTCGGTGAGCCGGCGAGCCGAGACGACGACATCCGCCGCGACGTCCGCCGCAGCCGGCTTCCAGGCGAGACGTCGGACCGCGAAGCGGTACCGGTCCGTGGCCGCCAGGGTCATCCGGTCCCCGTCGAGCCCCAGCCGGATGCCGGTGAGCGTCGGCAGGGTGTCGTCCCGGCCGGCGGCCACCGACACGTCGGCGACGGCCTCCGCGAACTCCTGGCCGTCCACCGTCCCGAGCACCTCGGGCAGCGGCGGCAGGGCCGGATAGTCGTCGAGCGGCAGGACCGACAGCCCGAATCCCGCGCCACTGCCCGTCACCGTGAAACGGGACCCCTCGACCGCGCACTCCACCGCCCCCTCGGGCAGCACCCGGCACACGTCCAGCAGCCGGCGGCCCATGACCAGCACCCTGCCGGGCCGTACGGTCTCGGCCGGCACCTCGATGCGGGCGGACGCCTCGTAGTCGAGGCCGGAGATGCGCAACCGGCCGTCCGCCGCCTCCAGCAGCAGGCCGCCCAGCACAGGAACGGGTGACCTCGTCGGCAGCACCCGGGCCGCCCAGGCCACGGCGTCCGCGAGTTCGCCGCGTTCGATCCGGAACTCCATCGTGGTGACCTCTCCCCGTGCGTCGACCGTCTCTGGTCTCCGACGCTACGGGTCACCACTGACAACGCTGAGGACAGTGGCGGTTGCGGCGACGACAGCGGCCACCCCCGTGAGCCGATGCCGTCGTCCCCCGCACCTCTCCCCCGAAAGGCCCGCAACCGCGTTCGGACTGTAGGTCGCGGGGTAGGTGAACGAAAGCTTCAGATCGCACGGTGTGGCCGGGCGGAGGTATCAGTGCGCACAGCCGCACTCGATACGCTGCACGCCGGTTTCCGGCAGGAGCGGCGGACGGGGGCGCAGGAGTGCACGCGCGGGGGCGGGCGGACGATGTCATACGGATGCACGGCCTTGCCCGGTCGGGTGGCTCTCAAGAGCTGCTGCGCTGGTTGTCGGGGCGTGCGGACGGCTGGGCGGGGCTCCTGAGCCGCGACGGCACCGTCCTGTACGGCGTCGCCCGGGCAGCCCCTGACTCCACGGGCGGCGGACCCGCTGCGCTCGCGGCCGCGTGCGCCAAGGAGCTGACCGCGCTCGGGGCCCACTCCTCGGCCTTCGACAAGGGGGCGCACACCGCGCTCCTGTTCTCCCTGGACGCGCCGTCGGACGCCCCCGCGCCGGTGCTCGGCGTGGTCGGCCGGCGCCCGCTGCCCGACGGGCTGTCCACGCTTCTCGCCGACGCGGCCCTGCCGCTGGCCATGTGCTGGGCGGCCGAGACCGTCGAGCGCAAGCGCCGGCGCGTCGACCTGGCGGAGTCGCGCGGCAGGGAAGCGGTGCTGCACCTGTTGATGACCGGCCAGCTGTCGATCGCCCACCAGGTGGCGGGCGCCCTGAAGCCGAGCCTGCCGGACCCGGTCCGGGTCTGCGTCGTCGAGTGCTCGGGCCGCGACCGGGACGCGGTGGCCCGCGTCTGCATGGAGTTGTCCGACGGCCGCTCCTGGGTCGTGCGCTGCCCGGTGTACGCACGCCATCTGATCCTCGTCGTGCCCGCGAAACCCGGGCAGGCGGACGGGCGGCTCGGCCCTCGGGTGGCGTCGGCGGTGGACGACTGCGTCGTCGGCATCAGCGAGGACGTGACGCTGGCCGACACCGCGACCGCCTACCGCCAGGCGTTCCACGCGCTCGCCGTGGCCCGCGGGCTGCCCCAACGGCACGCCCACTTCGGCGCGGCTCCCGAACTCGCGCTGGTGGCCGGAGCCGAGGGCGCGCGGTGGGCGGACGCGCTGCTGGCACCACTGCACGCCTACCGACCCCGGCGCGGCCAGGACCCGGGCAGCCAGGAACTCGCGGCGACCCTCGCCTCCTGGCTGGCGTTCTCCTCGCACGCGACCGACCACCTGAAGATCCACCGCAACACCCTGGCCGCGCGGCTGCGGCTGACCGGCGAGCTGCTGGGTCTGGACCTGGCCGTGCTCGCCGACCAGTCGGCGGTCGACCTGGCGCTGCGCATCCGTGCCACACCCGCCCTCCCCCGGCCGCCGTCGGGGCCGGCCGGCGGCGGGGCGGGGAGCGCGCACCGGCCGGCGGTGCGGTCGCGGACCGGTGTCGGCCCCGGCCGCACCGAGACGACGGCGGCGCACTCGCCGGAGTCCGCGCACCCGCGTGAGCCGGTGCACTCCACGATGCCCGCGCACGCCCCGACGCCCGTGAACCCGCCGGAGGGTGCGCACTCCCCTGACCTCGGTCACTCGCTGGACGACATCCTGCGCACGGCCGCGGTCCGTTCCTGGGCCGTGCAGCAGCTGCGGCCGCTCGGGGGCCCGGGGCCGGCCGACGGTCCCGCCGATCCGTACACCACCCTGCGCACCTGGCTGGAGTGCGAGGCCCAACTCGCGCCGGCCGCCGCCGCGCTCGGCCTCTCCGTGCCCGGGGTGCGCAAGCGGCTCACCCGGCTGGAGACCGTGCTCCGGCGTTCACTTCTGCGGACGCCCAGCGCCCGTTACGACCTGTGGCTGGCGTTCCGGTCCCTGCACCTCGCCGACGGCGGATGACCCGGACAGGGACAGGGGGGTGTGTCAGGGCTGCCGCCCCTGACACACCCCCCTTCCCGGTCAGTGCCGCCGGTCAGCAGCCGAGGTTCGATCCGGCCGTGGTGCCGAGGATCTGCACGAACGCCTGGTACTTGGCGATCCGGCTCTGGACCTGCGCGGGGTTGCCGCCGTTGCACTCCAGGGAGCCGTTGATGGAGCGGATCGTCTCGCCGAAGCCCGCGCCGTTCACCATGGCGTTGTGGGCCGTCATGGTGCCGGGGCCGTTCTGGGTGTTCCAGTACCAGAGACCGGTCTTCCAGGCCACGGACGCGTCCCGCTCGACCAGGTAGGGGTTGGCGAGCAGGTTGATGCCGAGCGCGTCGCCGGCGGCCTTGTAGTTGAAGTTCCAGCTGAGCTGGATCGGACCGCGCCCGTAGTACGCGGCCTGACCCGCGGGGCACCCGTAGGACTGACTGGTGTCGCAGTAGTGCGGGTAGTTGGCCGTGTTCTGCTCGACCACGTACACCAGACCGCCCGTTTCATGGCTGACGTTGGCCAGGAAGGCCGCCGCCTCCTGCTTCTTCACCGTGTCGCTCCCGGTGTTGGCGAAGCCCGGGTAGGCGCTCAGGGCGGCGGTCAGACCGCTGTACGTGTAGAAGGAATTGCGGCCCGGGAACATCTGGTTGAACTGGGCCTCGCTGACGACGAAGCCGGTGGACGAACCCGGGCCGCCCGGGTCCGTACCGCCGCCGCTTCCGCAACTGCCCTGGTCGGCCCAGACGTCGGAACTGCCGGGCCTTTCGTTCTGGGTCCACCACTTGGCGGTCCAGTTGTGGCCGTTGTACGAGGCGGCGCCACCGCCCGTGTAGACGGCTGAGGAGTTCCAGGCAGCCGCACACGTGGCCGCCGAGGCGGTGGTGGCGGGCAGGACGACGACCATCGCGACGACCGCGCCCAGCGCGGCGAGCAGGCCCATGATGCGTTTGATCATGCGAGCACTCCTTCGGCGCGGCGCACCGAGCTCATCGGTGCGCCGCCATGGGGGGTCCTGCCACTCAAGCGTTATTGGCCTGGACCTGTCAAGGTCTAGACCAAGGGCGACACTCCTCAACACGTAAGCCTGGAGCCGGGGTTCGTGCCGATCACGCCCGTGATTCGTTCGTACGCGGCCACCCGCGCCCGCACCGAGGCGGGGTTGCCGCCGTCGCACTCCAGGGCCCCGTTGAGCGACCGGATCGTCTCGCCGAAGCCCGCGCCGCCGACCATGGCGTCGTGCGAGGTCATGGTGCCGGGGCCGTTCTGGGTGTTCCAGTACCAGAGCGCGGTCTGCCAGGCGACCGAGGGATCGCGTTCCACCAGCCACGGGTCGTTCAGCAGATCGAGGCCGAGCGCGTCACCGGCCGCCTTGTAGTTGAAGTTCCAGCTGAACATGATCGGGCCGCGCCCGTAGTACGCGGACTGTCCGGCCGGACAGCCGAACGGCCGGCCGTAGTCGCACTTGATCCAGTAGTTGGCCTCGTTGATCTCCTTCACGTACCGCAGGCCGACCGATTCGAAGTCGGCATGCGTCAGGAAGGCCGCGGCCTCCCGGCTCCTGGTCTCCTCGGTTCCCGTGTTCGCGAAGCGCGGGTAGGCGTGCAGGGCGTCGATCAGCCCCTGGTACGTGTAGAAGGGGGCGCGGTCCGGGAAGATCGCGTCGAACTCCGCCTCGCTGATGACGAAGTCCGAGCCCCCGCCCACGCAGGCCCCGCGGTCGGCCCAGACGGTGGCGGCGCCCGGATTCTCGTCGCGTGTCCACCACTTCGCCGTCCAGTTGCGGCCGTGATGCGCGACAGTGCCGCCGGCCGAGTAGGCGGTCGAGGAGTTCCAGAGGGGGGCGCACGAGGCCGGGGCGTCCAGGATGGCCGGGGCGGCCGGGGTGGGCGGGGCGGCGCTCGCGGGAACGGCCAGGAAGCCGGCCGTCGCGACGACGGCACTCAGGACGGTCAGAAGGCTCTTGATGCGGTTCAGCGCTGCTCACTCCTTCGACAGGGGGCCCGAACGGGCTCCGGCATGCCGTCCGGACATCCCGACACCCAACCTCGATTGGTCTGGACCTGTCAAGGTCTGGACCTGTCACCGCCCTTGTCCGAACGAGAGGCGAACACCTGGCGACAGGACCCGGTACCCGCCCTCGCCTCCGCCTCCGGGTGCATACGGTGACCCGCACCCGTACAGCCGTCCGACAGCCAGGGGAGCGGACCGTGGAGTGGTTCAGCGCCGAGAACATCGTGGCCGTGCTCACCGCCGTGCTGGGCGTCCTCGCCTCCGTGGGCGTGCTCTGGTACGAGCGCCGCGTGCCCCGACGCAAACGCATCGGCTACCGCGTGCAGATGGATACGCCGATCGGCAGCGACGCGGGGCAGGCGCGGGCCAACGTGCGGCTCGGCCTCTTCGGGGAGACCCCGGCCATGGCCGACGCCACCCTCGTCCTGCTGCGCATCGAGAACGACGGCTCACAGTCCATCGCCCGCGGCGACTACACCGGCCCGGACGAACAGCTCCACGGGCTGGTCGTCGAGTTCACCGAACGCAGGGTGCGCGGGATCGCCGTCACCCACTCCCCCGGCGCCGACCACCTCATGGACCACTTCACCCCGTCCGCCGGACTCCGCGACAGCGGGTCCCTCATCCGGCTGCCGCGCGTCCCGCTCAACCGGGGCGAGCACTTCAAACTCCTGGTCCTGCTCACGGGTTCACACGTGGGCAGCCCCATCCGCATCACCGGTGGCATCCGGGACGGCGAGGTCCGCACGAACACCGCCGCCCGCCCGGACGAGAAGCCCCCGCTGTTCGGCCGGGCCGCCCGTTTCATCACCGTGGCCCTGACCGTCTGCGTCGTCACGCTGGCCTCCATCATCCTCGTGCGGGACGCCACCCCGCCCCCGATCGGCTGCGCCCGCGGCGAACTGACCGTGACCGGCTCCACCGCCTTCGAGCCCGTCCTGGAGGAGCTGGCCGAGAAGTACGCCAAGGCGTGCGACGGAGCCACCGTCACCGTGGACCCGCACGGCAGCACCGCCGGGATAAGGGAGCTGGCCGAACGGGGCGGCCAGGCCGGGAAGTCGGGCTCGCCCGCCCTCGTCGCCCTCTCCGACGGCCCGAAGCCGAGCGGCTTCCCGCAGCTGCGCGAGAACCGCGTCGCCGTCTCGCTCTTCCGCCTCGTCGTCAACGACACGGTCCCGCTGAACAACCTCACCCGTGACACGATCCGCGGCATCTACCGCGGCGACATCCGCAACTGGAAGCAGCTCGGCGGCCCCGACCTGCCGGTCCTCCTCGTCAGCCGCGACGCCAACTCCGGCACCCGCGAGGTCTTCCAGCGCCGCGTACTGGGCCGCAACGAACCCGCCCAGTCCTCCCGCGACTGCGCCACGAAGGACGACCCGCAGGCCCCGGTCATCCGTTGCGAACTGGACTCCACCGACCAGGTCCTGGCCGAGGTCGGCCGGCTCGACGGCGCGATCGGCTACAGCGAACTGCGCACGGGGACCGAACCGCCCGGGGCACACCAGATCACCATCGACGGCGCCGCCCCGTCCGTCGACACGATCGGCACCAGCAGCTACCCGTACCGCGAGATCGAGTACGCGTACACCTACGGCAGCCCGCCCGCCGACTCGCTGGTCTCCAGCTTCCTGGCCTACCTCAGCCGGGGCAGCGGCCAGGACGTCATCCGCACCCACGGCCACCTGCCGTGCGCGACCCCGGAGGGGCTGCGGATCTGCGGAGAAAACTGAGGGCGGCCAGGCGGCCGGGCGGCCAGGAGTGAGGCATGCGGGAGGCATGCGGGAGGCATGCGGGAGGCATGCGGGAGGCATGCGGGAGGCATGCGGGAGGGCCGGGGCGATAACGCCACCCCGGCCCTTCCGCGCGCACTTCCGGCTGTCTGCTACCTACCTGCTGCCTAGCCGCTGCCTAGCCGCTGCCTACAGGAACGAGTTGATCTCAATCGTCTCGGTGCGGCCGGGGCCGACACCGATCGCGGAGATCGGGGCGCCGGACATCTCCTCCAGCGCCTTCACGTACGCCTGCGCGTTCTTCGGCAGGTCGCCGAAGGTCTTGGCCTTCGTGATGTCCTCGGACCAGCCCGGCAGCATCTCGTAGATCGGCTTCGCGTGGTGGAAGTCGGTCTGGTTGTACGGGAGCTCCTCGACGCGCCGGCCGTCGATCTCGTACGCCACGCAGACCGGGATCTGCTCCCAGCCGGTGAGGACGTCGAGCTTGGTGAGGAAGAAGTCGGTCAGGCCGTTGACCCGGGTCGCGTACCGCGCGATCGGGGCGTCGAACCAGCCGCAGCGGCGGTCACGGCCGGTGGTGACACCGCGCTCGCCACCGATCCTGCGCAGCGCCTCGCCGTCCTCGTCGAGCAGCTCCGTGGGGAACGGACCGGCGCCGACGCGGGTGGTGTACGCCTTGAGGATGCCGATGACCCGGCTGATCTTCGTCGGGCCCACGCCGGAACCGGTGCAGGCGCCGCCCGCGGTCGGGTTCGACGAGGTGACGAAGGGGTACGTGCCGTGGTCGACGTCGAGCAGCGTGCCCTGACCGCCCTCGAAGAGGACGACCTTGCCCGCGTCGATGGCGTTGTTCAGGATCAGCGTCGTGTCGGCGACGTACGGCTTGATCTGCTCCGCGTACTGGAGCATGTCCTCGACGACCTTGCCGGCCTCGATGGCGCGCCGGTTGAAGACCTTGGCCAGAAGCTGGTTCTTCTGCTCCAGGGCCGCCTCGACCTTCTGCTCCAGGATCGACTCGTCGTAGAGGTCCTGGACGCGGATGCCGACCCGGTTGATCTTGTCCGCGTACGTCGGGCCGATGCCGCGCCCGGTCGTACCGATCTTGCGCTTGCCGAGGAACCGTTCCGTCACCTTGTCGACCGTGACGTTGTACGGGGTGATCAAATGAGCGTTGCCGCTGATCAGCAGCTTGGACGTGTCCACGCCGCGGTCGTTCAGCCCACTCAGCTCGGAGAGCAGGACCGCCGGGTCGACGACGACACCGTTACCGATGACCGGGGTACACCCCGGTGAAAGGATTCCGGAGGGGAGGAGATGAAGTGCGTACTTCTGGTCACCGACGACCACCGTGTGGCCGGCATTGTTGCCGCCTTGGTAGCGCACCACATAGTCCACGGATCCACCGAGGAGGTCGGTGGCCTTTCCCTTGCCCTCGTCACCCCACTGAGCACCGAGCAGCACAAGTGCGGGCACAGGCGTACACCCCTTCCGGGCGGGGCATGTCCAAGGTCAGGGGGCGTACGTAAACGCGTACATGCCGCACGACGTTGTACGACAAGGCCTGAACCGTCGAACCGGGTGCCCCGGAATAGACGAAGCCCCTGGCGCAATAGCGCAAGGGGCTCTTGCACCAAGATGCTACCCGAGGAAGGACCGAGGTGTCGGCTGCCCAGCCCCCCGGTAACGGTGCGCCCCATCTGCTGGTGGTGATCGATCCGGTCGCCCGCAGGACGGACGGCGAGTCCGTCCGGATCGCAAAAGACGTGTTGAGCGCCGGTTCGCACGCCAAGTTCTGCCTCCCGGACGGCCCCGAGGAGTTCGCCCGGGCCCTGTCCCGGCGGGGTGCCCGGAGGCCGGTGGTGATAGGCGACGACCGGGCGCTGCGGCGTGCCGTGACGCTGCTCCATCGGGAGCGAGAACCAGCCATGAGCGCCCTTTCGCTCGTCCCGGTCGGGGCGGCCGCGGCGCTGGAACTCGCGCATTCGCTCGGTGTGCCGATGGGCGCGGTGGCGGCGGCGCGCACGGCGCTGGACGGTGCGGTGCGCCGACTGGACCTGCTGGTCGACGACAGCGACGGCGTCGTCCTGGGCGCGCTGCGCATCCCCGCCCTCAGCGGCGCGCCGGGCACCCAGCCGGCCCACACGGGCGTCACCGCGGTCTGGGACACCTGCCGCTCCCTGGTCCGCACCCTGGTACGCCCGGCACCCGCCACGTCGCACGTGCCACCGGCCACGCACCGGCTGCGCGTCGAGGCGGACGGCGTGGTGCTGAGCGATCTGGGCCGCCCGGTCGAGTCGGTGACGGTGACCTCGGGCTGCGGCGACGACGGCATCGCCGAGGTGACGATCCACGCACCGGGCGGTGAGCCGATGACCACCGGGGCGAAGGCCGTCACGGTCTCCGGCGCGGACTTCCGCTATCGGGCGGACATACAGGTGGGCGGCCCGGTGCGGACCCGGACGTGGACCGTACGGGCGGGGGCCTGGGGGCTGATGCTTCCGACGGTGGCCGAGGCGTAGCGCGGACCGCTCCGCCACGGCGGACGCGGCCCGTCAGGCCTCGTCGTTCCGCCCCGCCGTCCACATCGCCGCTCCGCCCCGCCGTCCACCTCGCCGTTCCGCCCCGCCGTTCCGCCACGGCGGGCGCGGTCCGTCAGGCCTCGCGTGAGCCCTTGGCCGTAGGCAGGTCGAGGGTCTTCCGGTGGGCCTCCCAGCGGTCCATCATGGCGCCCAGCTCCGACTGCACGAACTCGAAGAACGCCGCCGTCTCGGCGATCCGGGCTCCCGCCGGCGTGTGCTCCCCCAGCGTGCGCGCGCCGTCCCTGAGGGTCTGCTCCCAGCGGGTGAGCACCCGGTCGCGGCCCGCGAAGGTGGTGTACCAGACCTCGTTGTGCAGGCGGTAGCGGTCCCGGCGGGAGCCCGGCTCGCGTTCCCGGCCGACCATGCTGACCTGGGTGAGGTAGTTGATCGCACCGGACACCGCGGCGGGGCTGATCTGCAGGGCGAGGGCGAGCTCGGCCGAGGTCATGGAGGCGTCGTCGTCGGCGAGCAGCGCGGCGAAGACGCGGGACGCCATCCGCTGCATCCCCGCCTCGGTCATCTCGGACGCGAACCGCTCGACGAACCGTGAGACGGCCTCCGCGTCCCGCTCATCCCGCTCGTCGCGATGTTCATCCCTCTGCACGGCACCCTGCCCTTCGCGCGCGCCTTCTGCGGTCTCGCTGCCCATCGGCCCCTCGTCCTCCGTGCATCCCCGCGCACCCCGGCACGCGGTCCGGCATGCGGCCTGGCACGCGGTCCGGCGTGCGCGGCACGGCATGCAGTCCGGCACGCGGCCCGGGCATGCAACCCGGTCGCTGTCACTCATCCGAGTTTATACACTTCCTTAACTTCACAAGTTTGTGAAAGTAGCGTACGTTCAAAATCATGACGAAGGCAATCACCGTGGCCGGACTGCACAAGTCGTTCGGCCGGACACAGGCGCTGGACGGGCTGGACCTGACCGTCGAGTCCGGCGAGGTCCACGGCTTCCTCGGGCCGAACGGGTCGGGGAAATCCACCACCATCCGGGTCCTGCTGGGCCTGCTGCGGGCCGATTCCGGCGCGGCCCAGCTGCTCGGCGGCGATCCCTGGCGCGATGCGGTGGAGCTGCACCGGAGAGTGGCGTACGTCCCGGGGGACGTGACGTTGTGGCGCAACCTCTCCGGCGGCGAGGTGATCGATCTGTACGGGCGGCTGCGCGGCGGACTCGACGACGCCCGGCGCGCGGAACTCGTCGAGCGGTTCGAGCTCGATCCGACGAAGAAGGGACGGACGTACTCGAAGGGCAACCGGCAGAAAGTGGCTCTGGTCGCCGCGTTCGCCTCCGATGTGGACCTGCTGATCCTGGACGAGCCGACCAGCGGACTCGACCCGCTGATGGAGGAGGTCTTCCAGAGCTGCGTCGGAGAAGCCCGCGACCGGGGACGGACGGTGCTGCTCTCCAGCCACATCCTCAGCGAGGTCGAGTCGCTCTGCGACCGGGTCAGCATCATCCGGCAGGGCAGGACGGTGGAGACCGGCTCGCTGGCGGGCATGCGCCATCTGGCGCGCACGAACATCACCGCCGAGCTGACGGCCGCCCCCGAAGGCCTGGCGCACCTGCCCGGCGTGCACGACCTCGACGTCCGGGGGAGGCAGGTCTCGCTCCAGGTCGACACGGACCAGCTGGACGCCGTCCTCAAGTCGCTCTCCGCGTCCGGAGTCCGGTCGCTGACCAGTGCGCCGCCCACCCTGGAGGAGCTCTTCCTGCGGCACTACGCGGCGGACGCGGAGCAGGGCGCGGGGGTGGCGGCGCGATGACCGCCCTGACCATAACCGCGACGGCCGGCGCGGGGCGCCGGGCCGGGACCGGGCAGCTCGCGGGGACCTGGACCTTGCTGCGGCTCGCCCTGCGGCGCGACCGGATCATCATGCCGGTCTGGGTGATCGTGCTCGGCGGGTCGTTCTCCTCCGTCGGACAGTCCATCGCCTCGCTGTACGGGACGGCCGCACAGCGCGCCGAGCTCGCGACGTCGATGAACGGCAACAGCTCGGTGCGCGCGATGTACGGGCCGGTGTTCGGCGACTCCGTCGGCGGACTCGTCAGCTGGCGCATGACCGCCTTCGGCGCCGCGCTGGCCGCGGTGATGAGCCTGGTCGTCGTCGTGCGCCATACCCGGGAGGAAGAGGAGACCGGGCGTCAGGAGATGCTCGCCTCCGCCATGGTCGGGCGACGGGCTCCCCTCACCGCCGCGCTGCTCGCCGCCCTGGTCGCCGACGCCGCACTGGGCCTGGTGA
The DNA here is from genome assembly GCF_040630435.1 of Streptomyces sp. NPDC005803. Taxonomy (NCBI): domain Bacteria; kingdom Bacillati; phylum Actinomycetota; class Actinomycetes; order Kitasatosporales; family Streptomycetaceae; genus Streptomyces; species Streptomyces sp. NPDC005803. The sequence continues at coordinate 98,350 of NZ_JBEXXO010000001.1, forward strand.
TCGTGGTGGGGATGGCCGGAGCGGGCGCGGGCGGAGCCGGGGCGGTGGCGCTCGCCTCGGCCGTCGCCGGAGTGGGTGCGTTGTTCGCCTGCACCGCCGCGATCGCCGCCCAGTTCACCGAGAGCGCGCGGCTCGCGAAGGGGCTGACTGCGGCGGTGATAGGCGCCGCGTTCGTCCTGAAGGCGGCGGGCGACTCGACGGCGGACGACGGCTCGTCGGTCCTCACCTGGCTCTCTCCCCTCGGCTGGGCGGAGAACGTCAGGGCCTACGCGGGCGAGCGGTGGTGGGTACTCCTCGCGATGGCCGGTGCCGTGGCGGTGCAGTGTGCCGTGGCCTATGCGCTGACCGGGCGCCGCGATGTCGGCATGAGCTTCCTGGCGACGCGTCCCGGGCCGGCCCGGGGCCGGATCACCACCGCCTTCGGTCTCGCGGTGCGTCTCCAGCGTGGTGCGCTCCTGGGGTGGACGGTGTCGTTCGCGGTGGTGGGCGTCGCCTTCGGCGGGCTGACCGGTGGAGCGGCCGATCTCGTCGGGGACAACGAGAGGACCAAGGAGATCTTCGAGCGGATGGGCGGACAGTCGGGTCTGACCGACGCGTTCCTCGCCTCGATGGTGTCCGTGCTCGGCACCGTGGCGGCGCTGTTCATCGTCTCCTCGGTGCTGCGGCTGTACGGCGAGGAGACCGCCGGGCGGGCGGAACCGGTGCTCGCGGGTGGGGTCGGCCGGACCGGCTGGGCCGCCGGCCACCTGCTCATCGCCTTCGGAGGGGCGGCCCTGATCATGACGGTGGGCGGCCTCGGGCTGGCAGCGGGCTACGGCCACGAACTCCCCGCCGTGCTCGGCGCCTCGCTGGCACAGCTACCCGCCGTCTGGCTGCTGGGCGGGGTGACGTTCCTGCTGTACGGGGCGCTGCCGAAGGCCGCGGCGGCGGGGTGGGGACTGGTCGGTCTCTGCTTGGCACTGGGCTGGATCGGCCCTGCCCTGGACCTGCCCCAGCCGGTGATGGACGTGTCACCGTTCACGCACCTGCCCAAGCTCCCGGGGGCGGCCATGGACTGGGCACCGATAGCAGTCCTCACCGCGGCCGCGGTGGCGCTGATAGCCGGCGGCCTGGCGACGCTGCGGAGGCGCGACATGCTGAACTGAGCGCCACCCCGGCGGGGGTCGGGCGGGGCAAGGTAACCGGAGGCCCAGGCGCGCCCGGAAGCGCCTGGAAGCGCCTGGGAGCGACCGGCGGGGCCGCCCCGCCCCCGTTCCTCGTCGGGTCAGAGGTCAGAGCTCGACGAGCAGTTCCTTCACGCCCCTGATGACGTAACCCGGGTTCCACTCCGGTTCGGCGGCCAGCCGCATGCCGGGGGCACGGCGCAGCAACTCGCCGAACGACGCGGCGAGTTCTGCCCGGGCCAGTGGCGCACCGAGACAGAAGTGGATGCCCGCGCCGAAAGTGATGTGCGGGTTCTCCCGCCGGGAGAGGTCCAGCGTGTCCGGTGCGGTGAAGCGGGCCGGGTCGCGGTTGGCCGAACCGAAGAGCAGGGCCAGCTCCGAGCCGCGCGGAATGACCGTTCCGTCGATCTCGATGTCGTCGAGCACCCAGCGCTCGAACATCTGCAACGGTGTGTCGTACCGCATCAGCTCCTCCACCGCGGTGGGCAGCAGGGCGTGGTCGGTCCGCAGCGCGGCGAGCTGCTCCGGGTGGCGCAGCAGCGTCCACCAGCCGTTCACGGTGGTGTTGACCGTCGCCTCATGGCCCGCGTTCAGCAACAGCACGCAGGTGGAAACCATCTGCTGCTCCGTCAGCCGCTCGCCCTCGTCATGCGCGGCGATGAGCGCGGAGATCAGATCCGCGCCCGGGTGTTGGCGTCGTGCAGCGATCAGCTCGCGCAGATAGGCGGAGAAGTCGAGGGAGGCGCGGACGGCGGCGCGGGCGGTTTCCTCGGACGGGTTGAGCTCGAACATGCCGCAGATCGCCGCGGACCAGGGCCGCAGCGGCGCACGGTCGGACTCCGGGATGCCGAGCATCTCGGCGATCACCGCGACCGGTAGCGGCTCCGCGACCGCCGTGAGCAGATCGCCCCCGCCCTGCGCGAGGAAGTCGTCGACGAGGCCGGCGGCCAGCCGCTGGACGGTCGGGACGAGCTGTTCGACGGTGCGCGGGGTGAACGCCTTGGAGACAAGCCGCCCGGATCCGCGTGTGGTCCGGCGGTTCGAGGTCCAGCAGCCCCTGCCCGTTGAGCGTCTCGAACGGCTCGTGCGCCGCGGGCGGCGGTGTCCGGCCGAACTCCTCGTGCGTGAACCGGTGCAGATACGTCCGGCCCAGCCGCCGGTCGCGCAGCAGTGCCGAGACGTCGGCGTAGTGCGGGACGAGCCACTGACCGGTCGGCTCGAAGAAGTGCGCCCGGCCGGTGGCCCGCAGTTCGGCATAGGCGGGGTACGGGTCGGCGACGAACGCCGCCGACCACGGATCGAAGGGGGCGGCGGAACCGGAGTCGGAACGCGGGGACTGGTCCATGCACCGACGCTAACCCGCCGCCGTGCGCGTCCCGACGCGGACCCGCCTCCCGGGCCCGGGCCCGCGCAGACCCCGCCCATGCCGGCCCGACGCACACCCACCACCCAGCCGCGAGCAGACCCACACCCACACCGGGCCCGCCACCCACGCCCGCCCTCACCCGGCCCGACGCAACCCCACGACCCACACCAAGCCATGAGCAGGGCCGCCACCCACACCCAGCCGCGAGGGGGCCCACCGCCCACACCCGGGCGGCCCGACACACCCCGCACCCTGCCCCGCCCCGCCGGGCGCCGCCCCGGCAGGGGCCCGCCTCACGACGGTGTGACCAGCCGGGCCTCGTAGGCGAAGACCGCTGCCTGGGTGCGGTCGCGCAGGCCCAGTTTCACCAGGATGCGGCTCACATGGGTCTTGATGGTGGACTCCGCGACCACCAGGTGCGAGGCGATCTCCGCGTTCGACAGGCCCTGCGCGATCAGGACGAGCACCTCCGTCTCGCGCTCCGTGAGATCGCCGATCTGGGCGAGGGCCGGTGGCCGCGGGGCCGCCGCGAGCTTGGAGAACTCGGTGATCAGGCGCCTGGTGACCGTGGGCGCGAGGAGCGCCTCGCCGGACGCCACCACCCGTACGCCGTCGGCGAGCTGACGGGCCGAGGCGTCCTTGAGGAGGAAGCCGGACGCCCCGGCGCGCAGCGCCTGGTAGACGTACTCGTCGAGGTCGAAGGTGGTGAGTACCAGAACCTTCGCGTCCGCGTCGGCGGCGACGATCTCACGGGTGGCCTCGATGCCGTTGAGCTCCGGCATCCGGATGTCCATCAGCACCACGTCGGGACGGAGCGCCGCGACCTGGGCGACGGCCTGGCGCCCGTCGACGGCCTCGCCGACGACCTCGATGCCCGGCATCGCGTTGAGCAGCACCGAGAAACCCTCGCGGACCATCATCTGGTCGTCGACGATCAGCACCCGGATCGGTGTGCCGGCCGTGGCCGTCATGCCTGTTCCCCGGCGGGGGTGTCGGACGGGGAGGCCTGCACGGGGATGAAGGCGGTGACCTCGTAGCCGCCTTCCGTGGTCGTCTCGGCCGTCATCTCACCGTTCAGCATCGCCACCCGCTCCCGCATGCCCGTGATCCCGTGTCCGGCGCCGGGCGAGGGCTTCACCGGACCGGTCGGCGGACCGTTGACGACACGCAGCCCGAGCCCGCCCAGCACATAGCCGATCTCGACCTTGGCGGTGGCGCCCGGCGCGTGCCGCAGGGTGTTGCTGAGGGCTTCCTGAATGATCCGGTAGGCCGACAGCTCGACGCCCTGCGGCAGCTCGCGCACCGCGCCCGTCACGGTCTTCTCCGTCAGCAGCCCGGCCTCCCCGACGTTGGCGAGGAGCCCGTCCAGCTCGGCGAGGGTGGGCTGCGGGGCGTCCGGCGCCTCGTAGTCCTCGGCCCGTACGACGCCGAGGACGCGGCGCAGTTCGGTGAGGGCCGCGACGGCGTTCTCGCGGATCGTCACGAAGGCCTGTTCCAGCTCGGGCGGCGGGTTCTCCACCCGGTAGGGGGCGGCCTCGGCCTGGATGGCGACGACCGACATGTGGTGGGCGACCACGTCGTGCAGCTCACGGGCGATGGTGGTGCGCTCCTCCAGCAGGGTGCGCCGGTCGCGTTCGACAGCGGTGACGGTGCGCTGCACGGTCACCTCACGCTCCGCCTCCCGGCGGACCTGCACCACGGTGACCAGGAGCAGCGCGAAAGCGGAGGCCACCGCCATGGCCGCGGTGGACGGCGCGGAGTCCCAGCCGGCGGCGTTCTCCAGGACCGTGCCGAACGCCACGGTCAGGCCCCACATCCAGGCCGCGGTGCGCGGTCCGGTCCGCGCCGCGACGACGGCCAGCACCACCAGGTGCGCGAAGAAGGTGCTCGGCCCCCACGGCCCGTCGGCGCTACCGACGACCACGCTCACCGGGACGAGCGCCATCGACATCCAGAACGCCCCGACCGGCCGGACCAGCGTCATTCCGACGCAGGCGGCGGGCAGCAGCCCCGACAGGAGGACACCGGCGTTGCCGGTGCCGGAGAACCCCACCATGAACGTGAGCAGCGCGGCCGCCAGGACCACCGCGTGCGGAGTCCACTCGGCACGCGCCCGGAGCCGCTCCGGCAGCCTGCGGGTCAGCACCCCGTCGGTCCGCATCGGCGGCAGCGGGCGGTAGGCGAACGCGTCGTGGATGAGGTCCTGGCGCAGGCCGCCTATCGCCCCTGCGGCCACCCGGAGCTCGGGGCTTCTGGTCTTGGTCTCGGTCACGCTTCCACGGTAGGGGGAGCGTCGCCCCGGGTCGTCAGCAGCGATACGGATCCTGAACCGTCCGTCGTAAGTACTACCCGGGTCCGCCGCGCCGCCACGGCACGGCCCTACCAGGCCAGCTGGGCGATCTCCTCGGCGACCACGGCGCACGCGTCGGCCGCCGGATCGATCAGCGGGAAGTGCCCGACGTCCGGCAGCAGCGTCAGCCCCACCGTCTCGCCCTCCTTCGCCGCCGCGTCGACGAACGCCTCCGAGACGGCCTGCGGCACGGTCAGGTCGGTGGTGCCCTGCACCACCACCGTCGCGATACCGGTGGGCAGCAGCAGCGCCGGGTCGGCGTGCGCGCTCCGTTCGGCGAAGTCCTCCGCGCGCCCCAGGAACTGCCCGATCGCACCGGAGCACACGTCCAGAGCGACGGCCGACGCGAAGTCGGCGATGGGCGCGAGCGCGACCACCCCGCGCAGCGCCGGCGCGCGCGGGAGGCGCCACGGCGAGCCCTCCGGCAGGACGTGCCGGGCGGCGGCCCAGAGCGCCAGCTGCCCGCCCGCCGAGTGCCCGGTGACCACGATCCGCCGGGCGTCCGCCGCGGGCATGTGCAGCGCCAGCAGCTCCGGCAGCGCGTCCATCGCCGCCGCGACGTCGTCGAAGGTCTCCGGCCAGCGGCCTGCGACGGGGCCGGAGCCCCGCTGCTGCGGAAGCTCGCTGCCGCGCCGGTACTCGACACTGGCGACGGCGAAGCCGCGCCGGGCCAGGAAGCCGGCGAACGGCGACACGTGGAGCCGGTCGTACGGCGCCCGCCACGCACCGCCGTGCAGGACGACCACGACGGGGGCGCCGGAGCGCCCGTCGCGCGGGGCGTAGAAGTCGATCACCTGGTCCGGGTGGCTGCCGTAGGCGGCCGAGACATCGGGGGCGACCACCGGATGCGAGAACGCCGACTCGGTCTCGGCTGCGTCCTGATCACGCGCGGCAGAATCCGACATGCTGCTCCAACCGTCCCTGTGCCATGGCCAACTGGCGTGACCTGCGGGGACGGTATCAGTACGGAGGCGCCGACTGCCCGGTGGCGGGCAGTGCGGTCCCCTGACGGGCGAGCCGGTGGCAGTACACCGCGTCCGGCCCGTCCCGGAGGTCACCGGAGAAGGGGCTCCCCCTCGCAGGAGACCACCGGGTCGAGGCGGTCGCGCCGCCCCTGTGTCCCGTCGGACGGCCCCTGTGCCCCGTCGGCCAAAGGGGGAGCCCGGTGCACGCCGGGCTCGGGTCGTGGCCGCGCTCCTTGCGGGCCCGGGACCCGTCCGGCGACCGGGGCGAGCCGGTCGCCGGACGGACCCGGAAGCCTACGCCGCCGAGGCGGTCAACACGTCCGCGAGCACGCGCGCCGCACGTTCCACGTCCGCGAACCCCACGTACAGCGGTGTGAAACCGAACCGCAGCACATCCGGCCGGCGCAGGTCCCCCACGACACCGCGCGCGATGAGCTCGCCCATCACGGGTTCGGCGTCCTCGCACCGCAGCGCGACCTGGCTGCCGCGTTCCGCGTGGGCGGCCGGGGTGACCGGGGTGACCCGGCCCTCGGGGGCGTACGCGGCGACGCACTCCAGGAAGAAGTCCGTCAGCGCCAGGGACTTGGCCCGCACCGCTTCGATGCCGACCCCGTCCCAGACGTCGAGGGAGGCCTCCAGCGCCAGCATGGACAGGATGTCGGGGGTGCCGACCCGGCCCCGGACCGCGCCGTCGGCCGGGGCGTACCCGGGCGTCATCGCGAAGGGGTCGGCGTGCGAGGTCCACCCCGGCAGGGGCGAGTCGAAGGCCGCCTGGTGCCGCTCGGCGACGTACAGGTACGCGGGCGAACCGGGGCCGCCGTTGAGGTACTTGTACGTGCAGCCGACCGCCAGGTCCACCCCGTGGGCGTCCAGCCCGACGGGCAGCGCGCCCGCGCTGTGGCACAGGTCCCAGACGGCGATCGCCCCCACGGCGTGCACCGCGGCGGTGAGGCCGGGCAGGTCGTGGAGCCGGCCGGAGCGGTAGTCGACGTGGTTGAGCAGCACGGCGGCGGTACGCGGGCCGAGCGCGCCCGGCACGTCGGAGGGGGCGACCGGGACGATCCGGTGGCCCGTCATCCGGGCCGCCGACGTGGCGATGTACCCGTCGGTCGGGAAGGTGGAGGCGTCGACCAGGATCTCGTCGCGGCCCTGAGGCGCCAGCCGGGTCGCGGCGACGACGGCCTTGAAGACGTTCACGCTCGTCGAGTCGCCGACGACGATCTGTCCCGCGGCCGCCCCCACGATCGGGGCGATGCGGTCACCGATCCGCTCCGGCGCCGTCCACCAGCCGCTCTCGTCCCAGGACCGGATGCGCAGCTCGCCCCACTCGCGGGTGAGGACCTCCTGCAGCCGGGCGGGCACGTGGCGGGGCAGCGCTCCCAGGGAGTTGCCGTCCAGGTAGACGGTGTCGTCGAGGGTGAACAGCGCGCGCAGCGGCGCCAGTTCGTCCGCACGGTCGAGCGCCTCTGCGCGCTCCTGCAGGTCAGACATGGCTGCGGGCCGTCCAGAGCTCGGGGAACACGCTCTTCGTGGCGCGCTTCTCCAGCCAGGCGACCCCGGCGGAGCCGCCGGTCCCGGTCTTGGAGCCCATGGCCCGCCTGGTGGCGACGAGGTGGTCGTTGCGCCAGCGCCACACCAGTTCGCCGACGTCGGTGAGCACCTCGCCGAGGCGGACCAGTTCGTCGTTCTGGTCGGGGTTGGCGTAGATCTCCGCCCAGACGGCCTCGACCTCGGGCGACGGCTCGTACTTCCGGGTCAGGTCCCGGCCGAGCACGGCCTCCGGGATCGCGTGGCCGCGCCGGGCGAGCAGGGCCAGCGTCTCGTCGTACAGACCCGGCTCGGCGAGCGCCTTCTCCAGCTCGGCGTGGACGCGGGGCGCGCCCCGGTGCGGCACGAGCATGGACGCGGACTTGTCGCCGAGCAGGAACTCCATCCGCCGGTACATCGCCGACTGGAAGCCGGAACCCTCGCCGAGCGCGGACCGGTAGGAGTTGAACTGGGCCGGGGTGAGCTGGGCCAGGGGCGTCCAGGAGGCGTTCAGCGCCTCCAGCTCGCGCAGCGAGCGCTTGAGCGCGTCCTGCGCTGCGTCCAGCCGGTCCTCGCGCAGGGCGTGCGCCGCGGTCTCCCACTCATGGACGATGACGGTGAACCACAGCTCCATGACCTGGGTGGTGACCAGGAAGACCATCTCGCCGGGATCGTCCGAGCGCAGGTGCTGGAGGTGGGTGAGAACGTCCGCCTGGACGTAGTCCTCGTAGGGAGTCGTTCCCGCGAAGTCGAGGTGCGGGGTCTGCGCACCGGTGGCTTCGGGGTCGGGGTGAATCGTCGACATCGCTGTCTCCTCGACACGAGCTTCCGGGTAGCGGTCCGCCCCCACCGTGAGGTGGTGGAGCTCCGGTCCCCTGCCCGCATCCTAAACGGCGGCCGCTCCACGCGCGCAGGCCCCGCGGACGGTGATCGTCCACGGGGCCCGGCAGGGGTGCGCGTCGGCTAGCCGAGCGTCTGGGCGGCGGTCGGCGAGGAGTCGCGGAGGAACGTCGAGCAGCGCTCGTACTCCTCCTGCTCCCCGATCGACTGCGCGGCGCGCGCGAGGGCGTGCAGGGCGCGCAGGAAGCCACGGTTCGGCTCGTGCTCGAACGGCACGGGGCCGTGGCCCTTCCAGCCGGCCCGGCGCAGCGCGTCCAGGCCGCGGTGGTAGCCGGTGCGGGCGTAGGCGTACGACTCGATGACCCGGCCGCCCTCGAACGCCTCGTCGGCGAGCTGTGCCCAGGCCAGCGAGGAGGTCGGGTACTTCGCCGCGACATCGGCCGGCGCGGTGCCGGCGGCGAGCAGTTCCCGCGGCTCCGGGTCGTCGGGCAGGTGGGTCGGGGCAGGGCCCCCGAGCAGGTTCTCGTGGATCGACATGGGTTCAAGTGTGCCTGGCGCCGGCGCCGCCCGGGGCATCCGGTGCGGACAATGCCGCGAAACGTTCAGGACCTGTCCGGGGCGGGTTCGAGCGGGGGGCTCGTGACGCCGCAGTGCACCGTGCACTCCGGCTGCGCGGTGTCCTGCGCGGCGGCCGGCGGCGTACGCACGGTCGCCCAGGCGATGAGGGCGCCGAGGACGAGCAGCCCGGCGCACATCGGCATGGCGCGCCGGAAGGTCGCGGCGAACTCGCCGGCGTCCCGGTAGGCCTCCGGCCCCATGCCGGCCAGCAGGGGCAGCGCTGCCACCGCGATCAGCCCGGCGGCGCGGGCCGCGGCGTTGTTGATCCCGCTGGCGAGGCCGGCCCGGCCGGTGTCCACGGAGGCCAGGACGGTCGCGGTGAGCGGTGCGACGAGGGTGACGAGCCCGACGCCGAGGACGGCGACGGCGGGGAGGACGTCGGTCAGGTATCCGGTCACGGAACTGGACCCAGGCCCGACGCGCAGCATGAGCAGCATTCCGGCGGCGGCGGTCAGCGGACCGACGGTGAGCGGGATGCGGGGGCCGATGCGCCGGCCCAGCTCGCCCGACGAGGCCGAAAACAGCAGCATCAGGACGGTGGTCGGCAGCAGGGCGGTGCCCGCGCCGAGGGCGGAGTACCCCGCCACGACCTGGAGCTGGATGGCGGAGAGGAAGAAGAAGCCGCCGAGCGCCGCGTACACGCAGAGGGTGACGATGTTGACGACGGTGAACTGCCGGGACGCGAACACCGACGGCGGCAGCATGGGGTCCCGCCGCCGCCGTTCGACCTGGACGAACGCGACGCCGAGCAGCACTCCGCCCACCGCCCCGCCGATCACGGCCGGGGAAGCCCCCTGCCCCGGCGCCTCGATCAGCGCGTACGTCACCAGCGCGAGCGCGAGGGCCCCGAGCACCGCCCCCAGGACGTCGAAGCGGCCGTGCTCGTACGGGTCCCGGGACTCCGGTACGTGGCGCAGGGCGACGGGTACGCAGATCGCGGCGAGCGGCAGATTGAGCAGGAACACCCATCGCCAGCCGGGCCCGTCGACGAGCCACCCGCCGACGAACGGCCCGACGGCGGCCCCGACCCCGCCGAACCCCGACCACAGTCCGACCGCGCGGGCCCGGTCGTCCGGGTGGAAACTCGCCTGGATCAGGGCCAGCGACCCCGGGGTGAGCAGGGCCCCGCCGACGCCCTGCAGGGCACGGGCGGCGATGAGCACGTTCGCGTCGGGCGCGACGCCGCAGAGCAGCGAGGCGGCGGCGAACCACACCACGCCGACGACGAAGACCCGGCGTCGCCCGTATCGGTCGCCGAGCGCTCCACCGAGGAGGATCAGCCCGGCGAGGGTCAGCATGTAGGCGTTGACGGTCCACTGGAGCGCGGCCAGGCCGGTGCCGAAGTCCTCGCCGATGCGGGGCAGGGCGACGTTGATGACGGTGGAGTCGAGCATGGCCATGCTCGACCCGAGCACGGTCGTGAGGACGATCCAGCGGCCGGTGGGGGAGGCGACACGGATGCCGGTGGGGTCTGCTGCTTGCTCCGCCATGGGCTCAGCATCGTCGTCCCGGGGGCCGGGGGCCAGTGGAGATCAAGCCCGGCCGGGCCCGTTCAAGCCTGTCGGCGAGCGAGGAGCGGGGCCCGGGGGCAGCGCCCCCGGAACCGGCCGCGCCTCGCGCCGCCGCGCCCGCCCCGTGCCCGCCCCGCGCCCGCGAAACCGGCTACGCGGCGCCCCGCACCGCCTCCACCGCCCGGATCAGCGCCTCCACCCCCGCCTCCACCTTGCTCCGCGCGCACCCCACGTTCAGCCGTACGAAGCCCGCCGCCCCGTACACGCTCCCCGGCATCACCGCGACCCGTTCCCGCTCGACCAGCACCCGCTGGAGCGCCTCGTCGTCCGCCACGCCCGCCCGTCGCAGGTCGATCCAGGCCAGGTACCCGGCCTGCGGCGGCTCCCACTCCAGACCGGGGAACGCCGCGTTCAGCCGCTCAGCGACCAGGGCCAGGTTCCCGGCGACGTACGCGCGCACGGCGTCCAGCCACGCCGCGCCCTCCCGGTACGCGGCGATGTGCGCGGTCAGCGAGAGCACCGCCGGCGAGGCGAGGCCCTCCGCGGTCTCCATCCGGCGCAGGAACTCCGTCCGGTCCTCGGCACGGCCGATGATCCCGTAGGAACCGGTCAGCGCGGGGAAGTTGAACGCCTTCGAGGCCGACGTGACGAGCGCCCAGCGCCCGTCGCCCCCCACCCGCGTCCACGGCACGTGGACCCGCCCGTCGTGCACGAAGTCCGCGTGGATCTCGTCGCTGATCACGGCGACCCCGTGGCGCGCGGCGAGCGAGGCCATCTCCGCGAGCTCCGCCTCCGTCCACACCCGCCCCGAGGGGTTGTGCGGGGAGCAGACCACGAGGACCTTGCTGTCCTCCCGCGCCAGCTCCCGCTCCAGCGCGTCCGTGTCCCCCAGCGCCACGCCGCGCAGCTCGCGGCCGAGCCCGGTGACCGCCTTGCGGAAGCCGTCGTACGTCGGGGTGTGCACGACGACGCCGTCCCCCTCGGCCGTCCACATCTGGAGCAGCTGGGACAACTGGCTGAGCACGGACGGCCCGTACACCAGCCGCCCGGTGTCGATCGTGGTGCCGTACCGGGTCGCGAACCAGTGCGCCACCGCCGCGCGGAAGTCGCCCAGCCGCCAGTCGGTGTAGCCGAACACGCCGTGACCGAGCCGGGCCCGCAGCGCGGCCAGCACCTCGGGGGCCGTCTCGAAGTCCATGTCCGAAATGGTGAACGGCAGGAGCCCGTCCACCCCGAAGCGGTCCGCGACCCCGTCCCACTGCACGCTCCAGGTGCCGCGGCGGTCGATGACGGTGTCGAAGTCGTAGGACGTACTCACAGCTGTTCCCTCACATCATTCCTGCCGGGTACGGGCATGCCACGGGCCCGGCACCCCCGAGGGGTACCGGGCCCAGGCGGACATCCGTACGGGGTTACTTCAGCTTGGTGCCGGTGGACCGCAGGTTGGCGCAGGCCTCCGTGACGCGCTTGGCCATGCCGCCCTCGGCGGACTTGCCCCAGCTGCGCGGGTCGTAGACCTTCTTGTTGCCGACCTCGCCGTCGACCTTCAGCACACCGTCGTAGTTACGGAACACGTGGTCCACGATCGGGCGGGTGAAGGCGTACTGGGTGTCGGTGTCGAGGTTCATCTTCACGACGCCGTTCTCCAGCGCGGTGGCGATCTCCTCGGCGGTGGAGCCGGAGCCGCCGTGGAAGACGAAGTCGAAGGGGGACGTCTTGCCGTACTTGGCGCCGACACCCTCCTGGAGGTCCTTGAGGAGCTCCGGGCGCAGGACGACGTTGCCCGGCTTGTAGACACCGTGCACGTTGCCGAAGGACGCGGCGAGCAGGTAGCGGCCCTTCTCGCCCAGGCCGAGCGCCTCGGCGGTGCGCAGCGCGTCGTCGACGGTCGTGTAGAGCTCGTCGTTGATCTCGTGGGTGACGCCGTCCTCCTCGCCGCCGGTCGGGGTGATCTCGACCTCAAGGATGATCTTGGCGGCGGCGGCCTTGGCCAGCAGCTCCTGGCCGATGGCCAGGTTGTCGGCCAGCGTCTCGGCCGAGCCGTCCCACATGTGGGACTGGAACAGCGGGTTCAGACCCTTGGCGACACGCTCCGCGGAGATGTCGATCAGCGGACGGACGTACGTGTCCAGCTTGTCCTTGGGGCAGTGGTCGGTGTGCAGCGCGACCGTGACGTCGTACTTGGCGGCGACGATGTGCGCGAACTCGGCGAGGGCGACGGCGCCCGTGACCATGTCCTTGTTGTACTGGCCGCCCAGGAACTCCGCCCCACCGGTGGAGATCTGGACGATGCCGTCGCTCTCGGCCTCCGCGAAGCCGCGCAGCGCAGCGTGCAGGGTCTGCGTCGACGTCACATTGATGGCCGGGTAGGCGAACTTGCCTGCCTTCGCCCGGTCGAGCATCTCGGCGTAGACCTCGGGGGTTGCGATGGGCATCTGTCCGCTCCTTGGGATGTGCGGTGTGCGTTGCGGGTTCCCTGACCTGGGGGCGACGTCATCGTCGCCCCCATCCTCCCAGACTCTGGTCCCGGCTCCACCCGGTGTACTCCCCCAGCGTTCCCGGGCTCGCGCTGCGGAGATACGACAAGGGGGGCCGGTTTCACGTGAAACCGGCCCCCCTTGAGGGAAACCGCAGGTCAGGACAGGTCGAGGTCCGGGACCGAGTAGACATGGACATACGGCAGGCCCGCCTCGGCGATGGCCGGAGCCGCTCCCCGCTCCACGATCACGGCGACGGCGACGACCTCGCCACCCGCCTCACGCACCGCCTCGACGGCGGTCAGCGGCGAGCCACCGGTCGTCGAGGTGTCCTCGACGACCAGGCAGCGGCGGCCCTTGACGTCCGTGCCCTCGATGCGGCGCTGCATCCCGTGGGCCTTCTGCGCCTTGCGCACCACGAACGCGTCCAGCTCCTGCCCCCGGGCGGCGGAGGCGTGCAGCATCGAGGTGGCGACCGGGTCGGCACCCAGCGTCAGCCCGCCCACGCAGTCGTAGTCGAGCTCCGCGGTGGCGTCGAGCATGACCTGACCGACCATGGGAGCGGCCTTGCCGTCCAGCGTGATGCGGCGCAGATCGATGTACCAGTCGGCCTCGAGCCCGGAGGAGAGCGTCACCTTGCCGTGAACTACGGCCTTGTCCTTGATCTGCTGCAACAGCTCAGCACGTACGTCAGTCATGGCTACGAGGATAAGGTCCCCGGTACCGCCCCGTGCCCGCACGCGGAACCCGCACCGGCCCCACGCCGTGCGTGCCCGCGGAACCGCTCGGGCCCGGAACCCCCACCGGCCGCACGCCGTGCCCGTCCTCAGAGCCGGCGCCAGCTCCAGGTCGTGCCGATCTCCAGGGGCTCGATCGGGGTGACGTAGCGGGGCGCCGTGTTCAGCCCGTTGGGCGGGCCCGACTGCGGCTCCACGCAGACCGCCTCGTCCTGCTCGTCGTAGATCACGACCCACTCGGTCCGGCTCTTCACGGACAGCTCCAGCTGCTCCGGCCAGGTGAGGGTCACATCGACGCCGTCGGGCATGCCGAAGCAGTCGTCCCACGGCCCGGCCAGGGGAGGGATCCGGCGGCCTGTCGGCAGATGGTTCTCGCCCCGCTCCTCCTGCCACGCGGCGTCGAAGTCGATCCGGACGTCCTCGCCGCTGCCGAGGTTGCGCCGGAACCACGGATGCCAGCCGGCCTGTGCCGGGAAGGAGTCCCCGTACGTCTCGACACCGAACGCCAAGGTCAGGGAGGACTCGGTCAGCTCGAAGGTCTGCGTCACCCGCCCGGGGTACGGCCAGGGGTCGGTCAGGTCGTAGTAGAACGCGGCGTCCGTCCCGCTCGCCCGCGCCGTGCGCCAGGCCGTGTCACGGCCCGTGCCGTGGATGGCGTGCGGCGGGGCGGTCAGCGGCATCTGGTGCAGCACGTCGCCGTTGTGGAACTGCCCGTTCTCGGTCCGCCCGCACCACGGCACCATGGGGAAGCAGCCGTACCGCTCCCCCTGCCGCAACACTTCGGTGCCACCGATCCGCAAGCTGCTGATGCGACAGCCGTTGGCGGGGTTCACGGTCAACTCTGCGTCGCCGACGGACAGCCGGACGTCCTTCTCGCTACTGCTCACACGACGACCCTACTGGCGCTGCTACCTCCGGCGCCGCAGCGCCCGGCCGACCACGACCGCGGAGGCGAGGGCGAGGGCCGCCGCGGGGGCCACCCAGCGGAGTGTGGCGCCCGCCCCGGCCGCGTCGGGTGACGGCACCGGGGCGTACCGGCCGCGCGGCGGAGCGTGGTCGACCTCCTCCGCACTGCGGCCGATCATGGTGCGCCGGGCGTGCGCGGCCTCCGCGGGCGGCCCGTCCGGGACGGTGAACTCGATCCCGGCCACCGGGTCCAGCGAGGACGGCGGCACCGGGGTGTCGAAGACGGAGGCCTGGTCCGGCGGCTGTTCCCCGGCCGGCGGCTCGTCCGCGCCCGCGTCGTGCGGGCGTGGGGCCCCCTCGGTACCCGACGTGTCCGCCTCCTCGGCGGCCTCCTCGATGGCCTGCTCCACCGCTTCGCCGACGGCCTGCTCCTCGGGGTCGACGGCCGCCCCGGGCTCGGCCACGGCCTCGCCCGCGGTTCCCTGCCCGGCGCCCTCACCCACGGCGTCGCCCTCGTAGCGCTGCCCGGTGTCCCGCGCCGCCGCCCCCGGCTGGGCGAGGGTCTCCGTCACCAGTTGCTGCGCGAACCGGTCGAGCAGACGGTGGGCCGCCGACAGCGCGGCCGCCGGGTCCAGCTCCAGCAGACGTCCCTCGCCGCTCACCGTGCCCTCGAAGGCGATCGCCGTACCGTCGTCGCGTGCGGTGAGGCGTACGGTCAGGGCCAGCTTCGCCGAACCGCTGCCGCGCGCCTCCGCTCCCTCGCCCGCCACGGTCACGCCGTACGCGGCCTCCCCGCCCTCCAGCGGGGTGAGCCGCAGCGTGCCCCGGTAGGTGATGGTGTGGCCGCCGGCCCGGACCTTGAGCCGGCCGGTCAGCGGGCCCGCGGACGTGTCGGCGTCCTGCTGGAGGCCCGGCACGCAGCGCGCGACCCGGGCGGGATCGCCCAGCGTCCGCCGAAGGGCCGGGACCGGAACCGGAACGAACACCTCATGCTCCATGGAAACCGAGCCTACTCAGCCCCGGCCACCGCGTCAGCGCTTCCGCGTCGCCGGCAGCCGCCACCGCGGCCCCGGCCGCGCCGCTCACCCCTCCTCCCAGTACCGAGGACGCACCAGCGTCGACGGCTCCTGGCCGCTCAGCCGCCCGGACTCCGCCCGCCGCCCCGCGTCCCGCAGCACGGGGCCCGTCAGGGACCGCAGCCGCGGCGCCCCCGGGTCCAGGCCGAGCGGCGGCGCCGCACCGGCCGCCGCCAGCACGAAGCCCCAGCCGTGCACCTCCGCCGTCCGGCCCGTGGACCGGTCGGGGCCGGCCGCGAATCCGGCGTACCGCCCGGTGATGCGGTACGGGCGGGTGTGCAGCCCCGCCGCACGCATCGATGCCTCGACCGTCCAGTACGTGCGCGGCCGGGTCACCGCCGGGCCCCCGTGCACCGCCAGCCGGCCGCCCGGTGCCAGCGCCTGGGCGGCCAGTCCGTAGAACTCCGCCGAGTAGAGCTTCGTACTGGTGGAGATCCCCGGGTCCGGCAGGTCCGTGATCACCACGTCGTAGCGGTCGTGCGCCGTCCGCAGCCAGCTGAACGCGTCCCCGGTCACGGCCGTCAGCCGCGGATCGCGGTAGGCGTGCGCGTTCAGCGCGGAGAGCGCGCGGTCGGTCCGGGCCAACCGGGTGACGCCGGGGTCCAGCTCCACCACGGTCACGCTCCGCACGTCGGGGTAGCGCAGCACCTCGCGGGCGGCCAGCCCGTCCCCGCCGCCCAGGACCAGCACCCGGGCGTGCGGCCCGTTCATCGCCGGGTGCACCAGCGCCTCGTGGTAGCGGTACTCGTCCCGGGAGCTGACCCGCAGCCGCCCGTCCAGGTAGAGGTCGAGGCGGCCGCGGTCCGCACCGGTCAGCACGACCTCCTGGACCTCCGTCTGCACCGCGACCCGCACCTGGTCCCCGTAGACCGCCCGCCGGGCCGCCCGCTCGAAGTCGGCGGCCAGCACCGCGGCCGCGGCGAGCGCGACGATCACCGTGACGTTCACGGCGACCAGCAGCCACCGGGAGCGGCCCGTGAGGTCCCGCCGGAACACCCACAGGACGAGCGCCCCGCCCGCCGCCGCGTTGACCGCCCCGGTGAACAGCGCACCCGTGAGCTGCCCGAGCATCGGCAGCAGCAGGAAGGGGAACGCCAGCCCGCCCACCAGCGCGCCCACGTAGTCGGCGGCGAAGAGATCGGCCACCGCCCCGCCCGCGTCCTGCCGGTCCACCCGCTGGATCAGCGTCATCAGCAGCGGGATCTCCGCACCGATCAGGACTCCGATCGCCAGCGAGAACCCGACGAGCGCGTACCGCGACTCCCCGATCCAGGCGAACGACGCGTAGAGCACCATCGCGGAGAAGCCGCCGACCAGGGCGAGCGCCGCCTCGATCAGCCCGAAACCGACCGCGGCGCGGCTGCGTAAACGTTTCGCGAGCAGCGAGCCGATGCCCATGGCGAACACCATCACGGAGAGCACGACGGACGCCTGGGTGACGGAGTCACCGACCAGGTAGGAGGCGAGCGCGACCAGTTCCAGCTCGTACACCAGCCCGCAGGCGGCGCAGACGAAGACGGTGGCCAGCACGAGGTACCTGCCGGTCCTCGGTCGCACGGGAAGCCGCGCCGCGCTCCGTCGCAGCGGCACCTGCTGGTCGATCATGCCGCGAACGCTACGTCACGGAAACGTCGCCGCTTGTCACCCACACGGGTGTCATCGGCGCACTCAGCGCACCGGGGAGGCCGGTCACAACGCCGCCGCCGCCGGCTTCCGCACCCCCACCCGGGTCCGTGTCACCACGAGCCGGCCCTCCTGCGGGTACGCGTGCCAGGTGCGCCACCGCACCTGGCCCTCGGTCCGCTGGGCGAGCATGGCGGTGAAGGCGTGCGGGCTCCCGGGGAACGTGCCGGCCAGCCCGTGGGGGTGGTCGGCGACGAGCGCCAGCAGCTCCTGCGCGCGCCCGGCGAAGGAGCCCGCGCCAAGCGTCTCGACGCGCGCCGCGAACTCGTACTCCCAGTCCCCCAGCCGCTTGGAGACGCCCAGGGGCAGCGGGGTGCTGCTGCCGGGGATGCAGGCGACGGTCTCGGAACAGCTGCCGCGCTCCTCCTCCAGCAGCACCTGGTGGGAGGCGCCGAGCAGCCGCAACTGCAGTTGCGCGCCGGCGAGCTGGAGGTCGAGGACGGCCAGAGCCGGGAGCGGTTCACGCCCCAGCGCCCAGGCCAGGTCGGCGGCGCGAGTGTCGGAATAGGCCGTATGGAGGGTCGTGAGCATGGGTCGGCTCCGCAAACACACATGGACACGTGGACAGGGGGCGCCCCGACGCGGTGGACGTGGGAGGTGGGAGGCGCCCGGTCAGGTCCAACTGGGGTCCGAGGGCTGGATGTTCTCTTAACCGAGGGAATCACGAACTACGCCGCACTCGCAGCGTTTTTACCCAACTTGGCGTGGTTTCCATCCCCCCGGGGGCCTGCCGGTTCAGGTGTCCACCGCAGACGCGCTTTACCGCCCAACAAAAAGGTGTCCGGCGGGACTTAGGGGATCTCCCCCTCGTCCCGCCGGACACCGGGCCGGCTGCCTTGCCCGGCCGCGGACCAGCTGCCCCGTGTCAGCTGCCTCCGCCGCATCCGCCCCCGCCACCGCACGACGAACCGCCGCCGCACGAGGAACCACCGCCGCACGAGTGACCACCGGAGTGGCCGCCGCCGCAGGACGAACCGCCGTCCCCGTTGCTCACCCACCAGCTGCCACCGGCCGCCGAACCGCCGGCCGCCGAACCCCGCCGCCTGCCCCGGCCGCTCAGCGGCTTCCCGTGGCTCCCGGCCCTCGCCATCATCACGACGAGCGCCACGACGCCCACGATCACCACCACCCCGATGACCACACCCTTCACGGACCCCACGTCCTTCCGTCCCCCGAAGCGAAGCCCCCCGCTCCGTACCGAATCCCGCGTGCCAGGGAGATGCCCAAGCCCCCGTACGGCCAAAGCAGACTTGAGCAACTCCAGAGCTTGCGCGCAGGATGGCGGTCATGACACAGGGACGACCGCTGCTCAACCGCCGCCTCGCCGAGTTCGGCACGACGATCTTCGCGGAGATGTCCGCGCTGGCCGTCCGCACCGGCGCCATCAACCTCGGCCAGGGCTTCCCGGACACCGACGGCCCCGAGGAGGTCCGCGAGGCGGCGGTCCGTGCCCTGCGCGCCGGGCACGGCAACCAGTACCCGCCGGGGCCCGGCGTCCCCGAACTGCGCACCGCGATCGCGGCCCACCAGCAGCGGCGCTACGCCCTCGCGTACGACCCCGACACCGAGGTCCTCGTCACCGCCGGCGCCACCGAGGCCATCGCGGCCTCGCTGCTGGCCCTCCTGGAGCCGGGGGACGAGGTCGTCGCGCTGGAGCCGTACTACGACTCGTACGCCGCGTGCATCGCCATGGCGGGCGCCACCCGGGTCCCCGTCACCCTGCACCCCGAACCCTCCACCGGCGCCTACCGGCTGGACCTCGACGAACTGCGCGCGGCCGTCACCCCCCGCACCCGGCTGCTGCTGCTCAACACCCCGCACAACCCCACCGGCACGGTCCTGACCCGCGAGGAACTCGGCGCGATCGCCGAGCTGGCGTGCGCCCGCGATCTCCTCGTCGTCACCGACGAGGTCTACGAGCACCTGGTCTTCGAGGGCGAACACCTGCCGCTCGCCGGCTTCCCCGGGATGCGCGAGCGCACGGTCACCATCGGTTCGGCCGGCAAGACGTTCTCGTACACCGGCTGGAAGATCGGCTGGATCACCGCGAGCCCCGCCCTGGTGACCGCGGTGCGCTCGGCGAAGCAGTACCTGACGTACGTCTCCGGCGGGCCGCTCCAGTACGCCGTCGCGGAGGCCCTGCGGCTGCCCGACAGCTTCTTCGAGGGGCTGCGCGCCGATCTGCTGGCCAAGCGGGACCTGCTGTGCGACGGGCTCGCCGAGGCCGGTTTCGGGGTCTACCGTCCGGCCGGCACGTACTTCGTCACCACCGACATCCGCCCGCTCGGCAGCGGCGGCGACGGCATCGCGTTCTGCCGGGAGCTGCCCGTGCGGTGCGGGGTGGTGGGGGTTCCCAACGCCGTGTTCTACGACCACCGGGAGCAGGGGGCGCCCTTCGTCCGCTTCACCTTCTGCAAGCGCACGGAGGTGCTCGCGGAGGCGGTCGCCCGGCTCAAGGGGCTGTGACGGAGAACGGCGCGGTGAGCGGTCCGCAGGGACCGCTCACCGCGCCGTTCGCTCGTCGCGTGGGGCTCAGGCGTCCGGGGCGGCCTGCTCCGTGCCTTCCGCCTTGTCGTCGGCCGGGGCCAGGCCCAGGCGCTCCAGGAGCCACTTGTCGAACTCGATGGAGGCGCGCACCCAGCTGACCGTCGAGGAGACGAAGTGCTCCAGGGAGACGCCGGTGCCGATGAGCATCTGCGCCTCACCGATCAGCCGGACCGAGGAGCCGGTCTCCTCGGAGCCCTCCTCGGCCTCGTGCGTGTGCGTGTAGACCTTGGGCCACAGGGTGCGGCGGTTCCAGTCGTCGATCGCGTCGAGGAGGACCGGGCGCTGGTCCGTGTCGTGCGGGCGGTCGTAGAACGTGCGGACCGAGAAGACCTGCTGCTCGCCCTCGCCACGGAACATGAAGTACGTGCGGAACTCTTCCCACGGCGCCGCGAGGTCGCCCTCGTCGTCGACGACGTACTTCAGCTCCATCTGCTCCAGGAGCTGCTTGACGAGGTCCTGGTCAGGGACGACGGGGCCCTCCGGTCCTGCCGCCTGCGGTTCGGGCTGGCCCCCGAAGTTAGGAATCGAGGACGGATCGATGCTCACCGTAATTTCCCTTCGTGCGGTTGGCTGCCATCCTCTCCCATGGCGGGCGGGGCATGGCAAGCCCGGACGGCCCCGATCCGCCACAAGCTGATATCCAGCTGGTGGGGACCGGGGCCGCCGAGGGGTTCCGGTTACGCCACACGGGCTCCGGTCAGGTCGCCGCGCCCACGATCAGGCCGTCGCCGGCCCGGTCGACGCGGACGGTGTCGCCGTCCGTGATCTCGCCCGCGAGGATCTCCTTCGCGAGCCGGTCGCCGATCGCCGTCTGGATCAGGCGGCGCAGCGGCCGGGCGCCGTAGGCCGGGTCGTTGCCCTCCTCCGCCAGCCAGGCCAGGGCGGCCGGGGTGACGTCCAGGGTGAGGCGCCGGTCCGCGAGGCGCCGGGCGAGCCGGTCGATCTGGAGCCCCGCGATGTGGGCGAGCTCGTCGCCGGACAGGGCGGAGAAGACCACCAGGTCGTCGAGCCGGTTGAGGAACTCCGGCTTGAAGGAGGCCCGCACGACCTCCAGGACCTGCCGCTTCTTCTCCTCGGGCTTGGTCAGGGGGTCGGTCAGGTACTGGCTGCCGAGGTTGGACGTCAGGATCAGGATGGTGTTGCGGAAGTCCACCGTCCGGCCCTGGCCGTCGGTGAGCCGGCCGTCGTCGAGGACCTGGAGCAGGATGTCGAAGACCTCGGGGTGGGCCTTCTCGACCTCGTCCAGCAGGACGACGGTGTACGGGCGGCGGCGGACCGCCTCCGTGAGCTGGCCGCCCTCCTCGTAGCCGACATATCCGGGCGGGGCGCCGACCAGCCGGGCCACGCTGTGCTTCTCGCCGTACTCGCTCATGTCGATGCGGACCATCGCCCGCTCGTCGTCGAAGAGGAAGTCCGCGAGCGCCTTCGCCAGCTCGGTCTTGCCGACGCCGGTCGGGCCGAGGAAGAGGAACGATCCGGTGGGCCGGTCGGGGTCGGCGATACCGGCCCGGGTGCGGCGCACCGCGTCCGAGACGGCCTGCACGGCCTCGGTCTGTCCGATGAGGCGCCTGCCCAGCTCCTGCTCCATGCGCAGCAGCTTCTGGGTCTCGCCCTCCAGGAGGCGGCCGGCCGGAATGCCGGTCCACGCGCCGACGACGTCGGCGATGTCGTCGGGCCCGACCTCTTCCTTGACCAGGGTCTCCTTGGGCTCCTTCGCGGCCTCCTGCTCGGCCTCGGCGGCCTCGGCGAGCTCCCGCTCCAGGTTCGGGATCTCCCCGTAGAGCAGCTTGGACGCGGTGTCGAAGTCGCCGTCGCGCTGCGCCCGTTCGGCCTGTCCATGCAGTTCGTCGAGGCGCTCCTTGAGCTCACCGACGCGGTTCAGTCCCTGCTTCTCCTTGTCCCAGCGGGCGTTGAGCCCGCGCAGCTCCTCCTCCTTGTCGGCGAGGTCGCGGCGCAGCTTCTCCAGCCGCTGCTTGGACGCGGGGTCCGTCTCGTTCTTGAGGGCCAGTTCCTCCATGTGCAACCGGTCGACGGCGCGCTGGAGTTCGTCGATCTCGACGGGCGAGGAGTCGATCTCCATGCGCAGCCGGGAGGCCGCCTCGTCGACGAGGTCGATGGCCTTGTCGGGGAGGAAGCGGGAGGTGATGTAGCGGTCGGAGAGCGTCGCCGCGGCGACCAGGGAGGCGTCCGCGATCTGCACCTTGTGGTGGGCCTCGTAGCGGCCCTTGAGCCCGCGCAGGATCGCGATGGTGTCCTCGACGGACGGCTCGGCCACGAGCACCTGCTGGAAGCGGCGCTCCAGGGCGGGGTCCTTCTCGATCCGCTCGCGGTACTCGTCGAGCGTGGTGGCGCCGACCATCCGCAGTTCGCCCCGGGCCAGCATGGGCTTGAGCATGTTGCCCGCGTCCATGGCGGAGTCGCCTCCGGCGCCCGCGCCGACGACGGTGTGGAGCTCGTCGATGAACGTGATGATCTGGCCGTCGCTCTCCTTGATCTCGGAGAGGACGGTCTTCAGCCGCTCCTCGAACTCGCCGCGGTACTTCGCGCCCGCGACCATGGCACCCAGGTCGAGCGAGACGAGCCGCTTGTTCTTCAGGGACTCGGGGACGTCGCCCTTGACGATGCGCTGGGCGAGCCCTTCGACGACGGCGGTCTTGCCGACGCCGGGCTCACCGATGAGCACCGGGTTGTTCTTGGTGCGGCGGGAGAGCACCTGGACGACGCGGCGGATCTCCTGGTCGCGCCCGATGACGGGGTCGAGCTTGCCGTCCCGCGCGGCCGCGGTGAAGTCCGTACCGAATTTCTCCAGGGCCTTGTACTGACCCTCCGGGTCGGGTGTGCTCACCCGGCGCCCTCCCCTGCTCTTCTCGAATGCGTCCAGCAGCCTCTTCGCACTGGCGCCCTGTCCGTCGAGGATCTCACCGGCGCGGCCGCCCTCGGCGGCGATGCCGATGAGCAGGTGCTCGGTGGAGAGGTAGTCGTCGCCGAGCTCCTTCGCCCGGCGGGCGGCGTCGTTGATGACGGCGAGCAGTTCGCGGTTGGGCTGCGGCGGCGCGACGGTCGAGCCGGTCACGCTGGGCTGAGCGCCCAGGAGCCGCTCGGTCTCGGTGCGTACGGCGATCTGGTCCGCCTCGACGGCGGCCAGCAGATCGATGAGGTTCTCGTTGTCCTCCCCCGAGAGCAGCGCGAGCAGCAGGTGCCCGGGGGTCAGATCGGGGTGCCCGTCCTTCACGGCCCTGCTGGTGGCCGCGTTGATGGCGTCCCGGCTCCTGTTGGTCAGCTCGGCGTCCACGTGCGCTCTCTCCTCCTTGCGATGACTGGCCCGTTCTCACTACTGACACGATCAACGTGCACAAAGTTGAGTCTATTCCACTCAAGGCAAAAAGGGACGGCCTTCCGGGCCCCTGTTCCGGGCCCTCGTCCGGGTCGCGCCCCTCCCGGCGCCCAGCCCCGCCCCCAGACCCTGTTCCGAGTGAACCGGCCGGTCCGGCCGCCCGCCACCGCAGGGCCGACGCGGGCTGCCTACGCTGACCCCATGGCAGTCGACGTACGCAACCCCGGCCCGGAGTACCTCGCCTTCTGGCGCGAGTCCCACCTGAGCACCCTCACCACCCCCCGCCCCGACGGCACCCCGCACGTGGTGCCGGTGTGCGTGACGTACGACCCCGAGGCCGGGCTCGCCCGCATCATCACCAACAGGAACAGCCGCAAGGTCGCCCACATCCTGGCCGCGGGCCCGGACGGCGCCCGCGTCGCCGCCTGCCAGGTGCACCGGGCGCGCTGGGCGACCCTGGAGGGCGTCGCCCGGGTGCGTACGGAGCAGGACAGGGTCGACGAGGCGGTACGCCGCCACATGGAGCGCTACGAGCGCACGCCCTCGCCCAACCCGGACCGGGTCGTGATCGAGATCAGCCTGGACCGGGCGCTCGGCCGGGGGTGACCGCATCCGCCCGGGCGCTCCAGTGCGCCAGGCTCGCGCGGGCGGCGCGCAGATCGTCGTCGTCCCCGGCCGGCCCGGCCCCCCTCCCGTCCTCCGGCAGCCCGGCCTCCAGCCGCGCGACGACCGCTTCCAGCAGCGCGACGGCTGCGCCGGGGTCGCCGGCCGCCCCGGTCCAGGCGGCCTGCGCGCGCCGGTAGCGCAGCAGCTCGCGCCCCGGCGGCAGCACCTGCGAGGCGTCGTCCGCGATGAGGCCGAAGAGCTCTGCCGCCCGGCGCGCGTGCCCGGCCCGGCCGGTCCGCTCGGCCTCCCGGGCCCGTACCGCCAGACCCCGCACGGTGCGGCCCGTCCCGTACGCGGGATTGCGGGCCAGGGCCAGATCCCCGCTCAGGTCCACCGCGCGCTGGAGCGGACGCGGCGGCCCCAGCGGTGAGCGCCCCGGCAGCATCTCGGCCAGCCCCCGGTAGAGGTCGCCGAGCAGGAGGTGGGAGGGCCCGTCCGGCGCCCCCTCCGTCAGCCGGCGCAGGAGCTCGGCGGTGAAGTGCGTGGTGCCCTCACCCGACGGATCGGTGCTCGCCTTGCTGGTCCGGTCGCACGCCAGCAGGAGGTGGACGTCGGCCGCTCCCGGCGCGTCCAGGGCCCGGCCCGCGTAGCAGCAGTCCAGGATCACGACGCGGTGGCGGGCCCGCACGGTGCCCATCACGGCGACCACGTCGTCCACCGGCAGCGAGGTGCGCCGCGCCGCCTGCGGGAGGTCGACGGTGCCGGGCAGGGCGAGGCACAGCCGCTTCGCCTCGTCGTTCACCCCGTGGCCCGCGTAGTAGAAGAGCAGCAGGTCGAGCGGGTCCGTGAGCTCCGCGTACGAGGCGAGGGGACCGAGCACGTGCGCGGCGTCCACGGGATCGGTGAGGGTGGTCAGCGAGGACGGGTCGAAGAGGCCGTCGGCGCCCGTGAGGGCCTGCGCCAGATCCCGCACATCGGCCGCCGCCGCGGGCAGCGGCGGCAGTCCCCGGACGAAGGACGACGCACCCACCAGCAGCAGGCGCGCGTTCATCCCGTCGGGGACCACCGGTTCGGGCGACAGCCGGCTCACTCATTCGTCCCCGGTCACGTCCAGCGCGCGCCGCACCTCGCCGAGCAGCCGCGCGGCGTCGTCCGCGTCGCCCGCCTCGATCTCCTGCTCCGTGCCGTCGGGGCGCACCACCCGGACCGTGACCCGGCCCGCCTTGCGCCGCTCGACGAGCCAGTTGAAGAAGGGCACGTACAGCGGCGTAGCGGCCGCCAGCACCATGACGGCGTCGGCGGCCCCGCCCTGCTCCCCCGGCCGGGCGGGCACCATGCGGACCCGGGAGGCGCCGCGCAGCTCCCCGCTGTCGTCCAGCCAGCCGGCCAGATCGCGGGCGTGCGCGTCGGCCTCGGCGCCGGTACCGGGGAACTCGATGACGTACTCCTGCACGGACGGCCTTCTTTCTCGTGACGATCGTGGACGGTCATGAACAGGGTTGTGGACGGCCTCAGCCGGTCTCGGCCGTGGTGGGGAACAGGAGGTCCGCGCGCGCCTCGGCTCAGCCGTCGAACCGTGGCGCGCCCGGGTCCCCGCCCGGCGGCACCGGCTGCCGGGCCGGGGCCGGGCCGGGCTCCGCCGGACGCGGCCCCGGCACCCGCCCCGGGGCCGCGAACAGCGGGTGGTGCCCCGGCACTTCGTACGGGAGCCGGAACGCGGCAGCCGCCTCCGACGCGTCCAGCAGGTCCGTCAGCAGCCACTCCACCGGATTGAGGGCGTGCGCCGGAGCGCCCTGCGCATAGGTCAGGGGCAGCCGGTTCCGGTTGAGGCCCGCCGTGTTGGCCCAGGCGGCCGCCCACTCCCGCGCCGGCGGGCGGCACACGACGGCTCCGCCCGCGGCGGCGGCGAACTGCTCGGCGAGGCCGGGCGGCAGCGCCTCGGCGCAGGCGAGGGAGACACGGGACCGGTAGGCCCGCCCCGCGTAGCGGCGCACCGCGTCCTGGAGGAGCGGCAGCGCCTGGCCCGCGAACACGTCCGGGGGCGCGGCCACGTTCCAGGTCGGGCGCACCGACCCCGGGGCGGCGAGCCGCGCGTACTCGTCGGCCAGCGCGCGGAAGGCGTGCCGCACGTCCTGCGGCACGGTGTACGGCTCCAGGCAGACCCCGGCGACGGCGGGGTACGGCAACCGGCCGAGTTCGGCCCAGAACGGCTCCCGGGAGTGGGCGGCCCACCGCAGCGGTGACACGGCGAAGGAGTCGGTGCGCCCGGTGTCACGCCGGGCGCACGGTGCGTGGGCGAGCGGCTTGCGCAGCTCCGCGAGGCCGTCGGGGTGCGGGGTGAACGGCGCGAGCCAGTCCCGCACCTCGTCGGTGTCGGACACCGGCTCCGCCCGTACGTGGCGCGGGGCCGCCGTGAGCCGGTCGCGCAGGGCGAGCGCGGCCCGTACCGCCGCGTCGTGATCCGCGCCGCGGGCCTGCCCGAGCAGCGCGCCGCGCAGCAGCCGTGCGGACGGGTCGTTGCGCAGCCGGAGTTCGAAGCGGATGCCGGGGCCGGACGCGAGGAGTGCCTCCAGCCAGGCCAGTTCCTGGCCGGCGGCCTGGGTCCTGCGCTGTTCCTCGGGGACGTCGGCGTACCCCCGGTGCGCGTCGAGCGCGGCGGCGGGTGCGAGCCGCACCGCGACCCACGCCCACACGCCCTGCGGCGAGGCGGCCGTCAGCACCCCGTCACGCGGGCCGGGTGCCGTCAACGGCCGTCCTCCTGCCAGGGCTGCCGGGGCGGCACGGGCGGCGGCGGCATCGGCAGGGGCGGCTGCGCCTGCGCCGGGAGGGGGGCCGCGACGTCCTCCTCGATGTGCGGGAGGCCGTGGGGGAAGGCCAGTTCCACGGAGACGGTGCGGCCCTCGACGGCGACGTGCAGCCCTTCCCGGGCGGCGGCGTGCAAGGCCTCCCGCATGGCGCGCGGCGGCTCGGTCCGCATCATGACCTTCTCCATGTCGGTGCCGCCGAAGCCCCGGAAGAAGTCGGAGAAGAACTGCCCGACGAGCTCGGTGCCCCGCCGGTTGCGCCACATCACCCAGCCCATGTAGAGGCTGGTGCCGTAGGCGAACACCGAGAGGTAGGCGACGTAACTCCCCTCCTGGAGCACCATCCGGTGGGTCACGTGGGGATGCCGGCCCCCGGTGCGGATGCGGCGGAACACGGGGACGATCGGCAGCCGGCGCTCCTGGACGACCCGGGCGATCTCGGTGTAGGCGGATTCGGTGTGCGTCCACTGGTCGGCCAGCAGGACCCGCCACTCGCCGATCGGTTCGGTGATCCTCGACGCGAGGAAGACGACGACGAAGGCGAGCATGGAGATCTGTGCGCCGATCCCCATGACCCCGAGACCGCTGTCCGGATCACTCGCCAGGGCGATGAGCCCGATGAAGCCGAAGAAGAGGAACACGGCGAACGCCACGGCGGCCGCCCTCAGCCACAGCGTCAGGAGCACCTTCCAGTTCACCGAGTCGTCGAAGGCGATCTCGACGTCGTGATGGCGCAGCGTCTTGTCGAGGTACGCGGCGTTGCCGTCGCCTCCGCGCCAGCCCGGCAGATTCTCGACCTCGTGTCCGCTCATGAACGACCCTTGGAATGGAGGGGAGGAGCCTGGAAACATGTGACATTGCCCACGTCGGCGAGGAAAGTCAATTCGGTTTCCCGGGCCGGCTCCCGGCCGGTACACCTGGCCTGGAGATGCACAACGGCGCCACCGTGTTCAGGTCACGGTGGCGCCGTTGTGTGGGGGAGTGACTGAGCGACGTGGAACGACGGGGGATCGCTCAGGCACTGCGGGGGGTGGCGGAGATGGTTTCGGGCTCGAACAGCTGGTGGTCACGCTGGGCGAGGTTCACAAAAATCATGTCGTACCGAATGGCACAGCGCACGGGCTGCGGCGCCCCGCGCGGCTTGCGCAGGCACCGGTAGGCGCGCAGCTCACCGTCGTCCTCACGGGCGACGACGACCGGGTCGCCGAACAGAGTGACCATCAACGAATCACCACGGTGGGGGAGTGCCGTGACGAGGTCGATGAAATGCCACCCTGAGCGGTAGGCAGTTGCCATTTCGCGCCGGAAGGTCCGGTCGTCCGGTGGGGTGGTCACGGCTGCGCCGGTTTCGTCGGCACGAGATCCCAGGCGAGGTCGGATGCGGCCATGCTCCGGGCCTGGCCGGCCGGCGCGTCGGCAGGGATGCTGTCCCACGCGAGATCGGGCGGCGGAGCGGCCTGAAGCTGCCGGCTCGTCGATCCTGCGGGCTCACCGTCCCCAGCAGATCCCAGGGTGCTGATCGCCCCGAACATCAGCCCGGCGGAGAAGGCCGCAGCAAGCACCGAGCGAAGCATCTTGTTACTCATGGTCGGCTTCGTCCTCACTTCCAATGTGTCCTCTCCCCCGCATCACAAGACGATTGCCTATTCAGGCACGTCAATGCCACAGAACCGATGCATCATGTTCCTGCAGATTCATGTTCCTGGGGGGTGGGCAAATGGTCACAAGTAACACAAAAGCGACACATCCCCATTCTATAAGCGCTCTGTGTGACGAAGGGGCACGGCTGTACGCCAGCGCGCTGAGCGTCGGGAAGATAGCCCGGACGGAGGCGGAACTAGCCCCCTGCCTGCTGGAATTCGCTCTGCTGCATCCCGATCCCGACGATGCCACATGGCTCCGGCCCGTGCCCCCGTCGGCCGCTCTGACCCAACGGCTCCATCCCATCGAGCGCGAGATCCAGGACCGCCGGCGTCTGTCGGTCGAGCTGACCGAGGCGTTCGAACCGTTCATGGCCATCAGCGCCCAGGTTCCGCCGACCACGCACGCGATCACGGTCCTCGAGGGGATCGACCGCATCAACGCGTCCATCGAGCTCGCCATGACCGAATGTCACTCGGAAGTGCTCACGATCCAGCCCGGCGGCGGACGCAGCGAGGACGCGCTGAACACCGCGATGGAGCGGGGGAACGTGCTCACCCAGCGTGGCGTCGGGATGCGGACGCTCTACCAGCACACCGTCCGGCACAGCCACGGAACCCTCACCTACGCGGCACGCATGTCGGAGAGCAAGGTGGAGATCCGTACGCTCGAAGAGCTCATAGAGCGCCTCATGATCTTCGATCACACCGTTGCCTTCATCCCCGCCACCGACGACCGGAGGGTGGCCCTCGAACTGCGGCACCCCGGCATCGTGGAGTATCTCGTCACCGTCTTCGAGCAGTTCTGGCGGCGCGCCGTCCCGCTTCAGGAGCAGATCCCGTACGACCCCACGCCCGAGGGCATCTCCGGTGTGCGGCACTCCATCGCGAAGCTGCTCGTCGAAGGCCATGTCGACGAGGCGATCGCCCGCCGCCTCGGCATGAACGTACGCACGTGCCGCTCCCACATCGCCAAGCTCAGCGCAGCGCTCGGGAGCAACAGCCGTGCCCAGCTCGGCTATCTGATCGCCCGGTCAGGAATCCTGGAACAGGACTCCTGACCGGGCAGTCCCGAAGCCCCCCGCCTCGGGCCGGGAGCGCGCCCACGCAAAGGGGGAGAGCGTGGCCGTGCCCTGCGTCGGCCGAGGGAGTTCCCGGCTCCCCCGACAGGTCAACACTCCCTCGGCCGCTAGGGTTTCACCACCGTCATCTTGTTGCAGTGCAGAGAATGAGGGGGCCTAGATGGGCATGGACCCGGGCATACCGAACCACCCGCACAGCACGACCGAACTGTGCGAGCCGGCCATCCGGCTCTACTCCGAATCCCTGCGCCGCGGCCGCCTCCCCCGCGCCGAGACCGCACCGGCCCCCTGCCTCATCGAGATGGCCCTGCTCCACCCGGATCCACGCGATCCGACGATGTTGTGCCCCGCCACGCCCTCGGCCGCACTCGCCCACCTGCTGCAGCCGATCACGCGCGACGTGTACGAACAGGTGCGCCGCAGCGCGGCCCTCGTCGACTCCCTGGCGCCCCTGGCCGCCATCGCGAGCGAGGACCCCAACCTCTCCATCACGGTGCTCGAAGGCAAGGGGCCGATCGGCTCCGCGCTCAAGGAGGCGGCCGCCGTCGCCGAGACGGAGGTCCTGACGGCCCAGCCGGGCGGTCACCGGTCGCCCGAACAGATCCAGCAGGGTCTGGCCAACGGCCTGGCGGCCGTGCGGAGGGGAGCCCGCCTCCGCCACATCTACCAGCACCCGGCCCGCTACAGCGCCCCCGTCAGGTCCTACCTGGAGCAGATGCCACCGGGCCGGGTCCAGGTCAGAACGATGGAACTGACCATCGACCGGCTCATCATCTTCGACCACGCGGTGGCGTTCATCCCCGCGACGGCCGCCCGCGATGTGGCCCTGCAGATCCGTCACCCGGCGCTGGTCCGCTACCTGGCGCAGGTGTACGAGGTCCTGTGGGCGCAGGCCACTCCGATCACCGAGCACCTGCAGACGGCCGCCCCGGGCACCCCCGTCACCGCGGTGCAGCTCAGCATCGCCCGCCTCCTGGTCGAGGGGCACCACGACGAGGCCGTCGCCCGCGCGCTGGGCTTCAGCGTCCGCACCTGCCGCACCCACATCGCCAAGCTCATGCAGGCCCTCGACGCCACCAGCCGCACCCACCTCGGCGCACTCCTGGTGCAGTCCGGGATCACCGGACCTACGCGGACATGACGGCGGCGCCCGTGCACACGCACAGCGCCCCCGGCCCCCGCCGCCACACAGCACGAAGGAGCCCGCCACCCCCGGCGTTCCGGGGTGACGGGCTCCTCCTGCGGGAAGGCGTCCCCGCTCAGTCCTTCGGCCGCTTGGGCCGCCAGACCACCAACGCGCTGGTCTGCTGCACGTCCTGGTACGGCACCAGGTCGCGCCGGTAGGACGCGTGCACCTGGGCCTCGCGCTGCTGCATGGCCACCGCCGCCCCGTCCACGGCCGCCGAGAGCTCGGCGACCCGCTGCTGGAGGGCAGCGACCTGGTTCTCCAGTTCGATGATGCGCTTGATGCCGGCCAGGTTGATGCCCTCGTCCTGCGACAACTGCTGCACGGTGCGCAGCAGTTCGATGTCGCGGGCCGAGTAGCGCCGTCCGCGTCCGGCCGTACGGTCGGGCGAGACCAGGCCGAGACGGTCGTACTGGCGCAGCGTCTGGGGATGCAGGCCCGAGAGCTGGGCCGCGATCGAGATCACGTACACCGGTGACTCATCGGTGAGTTCGAACGGATTGCGTCGTCGGCCGTCCACCTCAAGCTCCCTTCGCTGCCTGGAACAGCTCCGCCCGCGGGTCCTGGTCCGCGGTCGCCTTGCGGTAGGTCTCCAGGGCGTCCCGGGCCTCGGAGCCCAGATCCGTGGGGACCGTCACCTCGACGGTGACCAGCAGGTCGCCGCGGGTGCCGTCCTTGCGGACCGCGCCCTTGCCCCGGGCGCGCATGGTGCGCCCGTTGGGCGTGCCGGCCGGAAGCTTCAGGGTGACCGGCGGCCCGCCGAGCGTGGGGACCTTCACCTCGCCGCCGAGCGCCGCCTCCGTGAAGGTGACGGGCACGGTGACCGTGAGGTTGTCGCCCTTGCGGCCGAAGACCGGGTGGGCGTCGACGTGGACGACGACGTAGAGGTCGCCGGCCGGTCCGCCGCGCTCGCCCGGGGTGCCCTTGCCCCGCAGCCGGATCCGCTGGCCGTCGAGGACGCCCGCCGGAATCCTGACCTGCATGGTGCGGGACGACTTCGCCCGGCCGCTTCCCTTGCAGACCTCGCAGGGGTCCTGGGCGATGAGGCCCCGGCCCTTGCAGTCCACGCAGGGATCGGTGAGCGAGAACCCGCCGCCGCTGCCGCGCGAGACCTGACCGGTGCCGACGCAGGTCGGGCAGACCCTGGGGGTGCCGTTCTTGTCGCCGGTGCCGGAGCACGCCTTGCAGGGCGCCTGGCTGGACATCCGCAGCGGGACCGTGGCCCCGTCGACCGCCTCGGTGAAGCTGAGCGTCACCTCGGACTCGATGTCCTGCCCGCGGCGCGGCTGCACCCGGGTGCCCGTGCCACCGCCGCCGCGGTTGAAGAGGCCGCCGAAGACGTCGCCCAGGCCGCCGCCGCCGAACCCGCCGGCGCCGCCCTGGCCCCCGCCCGGGGCACCTCCGAAGAGGTCCCCCAGGTCGAAGTTGAAGTTGCCCTGGGCCCCGCCGGGCCCGGCGCGGAAGCCGCCGTTGCCGAAGAGGGCGCGCGCCTCGTCGTACTCCTTGCGCTTCTTGGTGTCACCGAGGACGTCGTTCGCCTCGGAGATCTCCTTGAAGCGCTCCTCCGCCTTGTCGTCGCCCTTGTTGGCGTCCGGGTGGAACTCGCGGGCGAGCTTCCGGTACGCCTTCTTGATCTCGGCGTCGGTGGCGTCCTTCGGGACGCCGAGAACCTTGTAGTAGTCCTTCTCGACGAAGTCCTTCGTGCTCATCGACGTCCCTCCTTCCGGACGACCGGCCAGGTGGCCGGGCGGTGTACTGCCAGGTGATCGGACGGGATGTCAGACCTCCTCGCCGCCACCGTTCTCCTCGTCGTCTGCCTTCTCTTCCTTCGCGGCCGCGGGCGCCGCCCCCGGCTGGGGTTCGGCCACCGCCACCCGTGCGGGACGGATGGTGCGCTCGCCGATCCGGTACCCGGGCTGCAGGATCGCGACGCAGGTCGTCTCGGTGACGTCCGGTGCGTACGAGTGCATGAGGGCTTCGTGGATCGTCGGGTCGAAGGGCTCGCCCTCCTTGCCGAACTGCTGCAGTCCGAGCTTGGCGACGACCGTCTCCAGCGATTCGGCCACCGACTTGAACCCGCCCACGAGCTCACCGTGCTCGCGGGCCCGGCCGACGTCGTCGAGCACGGGCAGGAGCTCGGACAGGAGACCCGCGACTGCGATCTCCTTGACCGTGACCCGGTCCCGCTCCACGCGGCGGCGGTAGTTCTGGTACTCGGCCTGGAGCCGCTGGAGGTCGCCCGTGCGCTCGGAGAGCGCGGTGCGGACCTGGTCCAGCTGTGCGGTCAGTGCCGTCGTCTGGTTCGCGTCCCCGGCCGGGGCCGCCGCCTCCTCCGAAGAGGGGGTGGCGGCTTCCGGCTCGGCGTCGTCAGGGGTGGCGCCGGAGGGGACGTCGGGCTTCTCCTCGAAGCCCGGAGTCTCCTCGGTCACGCCGCACCGCCCTTGGAGTCCTTCTCGTCGTCGACGATCTCGGCGTCCACGACATCGTCCTGACCGCCGTCGGCCTGGGCCTGTCCGGCGCCCGGCTGCGCGTCACCCTGCGGGCCGCCCTCGGCCTGGGTGTTGGCGTACATCGCCTGGCCCAGCTTCTGGGAGACGGCCGCGACCTTCTCGGTGGCGGTGCGGATCTCGGCGGTGTCCTCGCCCTTGAGCTTCTCCTTCAGCTCGGTGAGCGCGGTCTCCACCTCCGTCTTGACGTCGCCGGGGACCTTGTCCTCGTTGTCCTTGAGGAACTTCTCCGTCTGGTAGACGAGCTGCTCGCCCTGGTTGCGCGACTCGGCGGCCTCGCGGCGGCGGTGGTCCTCCTCCGCGTACTGCTCGGCCTCCTCACGCATCCGGTTGACCTCGTCCTTCGGCAGCGAGGAGCCGCCGGTGACGGTCATCTTCTGCTCCTTGCCGGTGCCGAGGTCCTTGGCGGCGACGTGCATGATGCCGTTGGCGTCGATGTCGAACGCGACCTCGATCTGCGGGACGCCACGCGGGGCCGGCGGCAGACCGGTCAGCTCGAACATCCCGAGCTTCTTGTTGTACGCCGCGATCTCGCGCTCGCCCTGGTAGACCTGGATCTGCACGGACGGCTGGTTGTCCTCGGCCGTCGTGAAGATCTCGGAGCGCTTGGTCGGGATCGTGGTGTTGCGCTCGATGAGCTTGGTCATGATCCCTCCCTTGGTCTCGATGCCGAGGGACAGCGGGGTGACGTCGAGGAGCAGGACGTCCTTGACCTCGCCCTTGAGGACACCGGCCTGGAGCGAGGCGCCGATGGCGACGACCTCGTCCGGGTTCACGCCCTTGTTGGCCTCCTGGCCACCGGTCAGCTCCTTGACGAGCTCGGCGACGGCCGGCATACGGGTCGAGCCACCGACGAGAACGACGTGGTCGATCTCGGAGAGCTGGATACCCGCGTCCTTGATGACGTTGTGGAACGGGTTCTTGCAGCGGTCCAGGAGGTCCGCGGTGAGCTGCTGGAACTGCGAGCGCGTGAGCTTCTCGTCCAGGTGCAGCGGGCCCTCGGCCGACGCCGTGATGTACGGCAGGTTGATCGAGGTCTCCGTCGAGGACGACAGCTCGATCTTCGCCTTCTCCGCGGCCTCGCGCAGACGCTGGAGAGCCATCTTGTCCTTGGACAGGTCCACGCCGTGGCCGTTGGCGAACTGCTTCACCAGGTAGTCGACGACGCGCTGGTCCCAGTCGTCACCACCGAGGTGGTTGTCACCGTTGGTGGCCTTCACCTCGACGACGCCGTCGCCGATCTCCAGGAGGGACACGTCGAAGGTGCCGCCACCGAGGTCGAAGACGAGGATCGTCTGGTCGTCCTTGTCGAGCCCGTACGCCAGCGCGGCGGCCGTCGGCTCGTTGACGATGCGCAGGACGTTCAGGCCCGCGATCTCGCCGGCCTCCTTCGTCGCCTGACGCTCGGAGTCGTTGAAGTACGCCGGGACGGTGATCACCGCGTCGGTGACCTTCTCGCCCAGGTAGGACTCGGCGTCACGCTTCAGCTTCTGCAGGATGAAGGCGCTCATCTGCTGCGGGTTGAAGCTCTTGCCGTCCAGGTCGATCTTCCAGTCAGTGCCCATGTGGCGCTTGACGGAGCGGATGGTCCTGTCGACGTTCGTCACTGCCTGGCGCTTGGCGACCTCGCCTACCAGAACCTCGCCGTTCTTCGCGAAGGCGACGACGGACGGCGTGGTCCTGGCGCCTTCGGCGTTGGTGATGACGGTGGGCTCGCCGCCTTCGAGAACGCTGACGACGGAGTTAGTCGTGCCCAGGTCGATGCCGACCGCACGTGCCATTTCAATTCCTCCAACTGACTACTTGAGTGGATCTGGCTCAAGGATGCATGACGCCCGCCTCAGAGTCAACAGACCTGAGTCGAGCCGACTCAACTAACGTGCAGGCACTCGCACCACCAGCAAGGCATCCCGCCTGCTGTGACGGTGGACACATCTACACATCCGGGCCATCAGCGGCATATCCGGCCCGCGTACGGGCGACACCTGCCCGCCCCCACGGGTCACACACCCTTCCCATCTTCACCTCATGGGATCGTTCTGTCACAAAATGCCGTGAGCCGCGCAAAACCGGCAAGCGATCCGCCGACTCCAGTCAGCCGACCCAAGCAGGTGCGAACGATGCAGACGCAGTGGCAGAGGCAGGGGTACGGGCCGCGGCGGCGGCCGAGACCCGCGAGACGCACCTGGGAGCCGCCGCGCCCACCCCGCCTCCCAGCCGCCCGCAGGGCCCTGCGGTCGCTGTCGCCCGCGAACCTGCCCCGCCCCACCGCCAAGCGCGTCCTGGACCTGGTGCTCGGCTCGGCCCTCCTGCTCCTGGCCGCCCCCCTGCTCGCCGCGGCCGCCCTCGCCCTCGCCGCGCAACGCGGCCTCGGGGGCGTACTGACGCGCTCGGCCCGGGTGGGAGCGGACGGAAGGCCCTTCGTCCTGCGGTCGCTGCGCACCCGGCGGCTGCGGCTGCACGTGATCTCTCGCCTCCCCCATGTCGTACGGGGCGAGCTCTCCCTCGTCGGCCCGGCCCCGCTCGCACCGGGCGACGTACGCGCCCGGCCGGCCGGTGCGAGAGACTGGCGGCGGGAACTGAAGCCCGGCCTCACCGGCCTGGCCCAGGTCCGCCACCGCTCGGTGATGCCGTGGGACGAGCGGGACCTCCTCGACCAGCACTACGCCGAGCACCACCGGCCGGGCCTGGACCTCGCGATCCTCGCCGAAGCCGTCGGCGCTCCGCTGCTGCGGGCGGCCCGGAGCCTCGCCCGGCACGGCAAGGCAGGCCTGAGCGACACAGATCACCGCCTGCCCGGCTACAGGACGGTGGAATAAGTGGATAGTGTCAGCACAGACTGATTAAGTTACTGCTTAGTAAGCATCTGAGTAATCAGCGATCATCGCTGGATCCCACCCTCGCAGGCCCGAGGAGCCCCGAAATGCAACTCGCCGCGATCATCGTGTCGCTGGTGCTGACCGTCGTCGGCGTTGCGCTCATCGCCCGAGCGGTCGCACAGATCTACCGGTTCGTCCGCCTCGGACAGCCGGTACCGGCAGGCAGCCGCACCGACGACCCCAAGCAGCGCACGATCACCCTGGTCAAGGAGTTCCTCGGCCACACCCGGATGAACCGGTGGGGCATCGTGGGCTTCGCGCACTGGTTCGTCGCGATCGGCTTCCTGACGCTGCCGCCGACGCTGCTCCAGGCGTACGGACAGCTCTTCAAGGCCGACTGGGTGCTGCCGATCATCGGTGAGTGGCTGCCCTTCGAGCTCTACATCGAGTTCATCGGCCTGATGACGACGGTCGGCATCCTCGTGCTGATCGCCATCCGGCTGCTGAACCTCCCCTCCCGGGCCGGCCGCAAGTCGCGGTTCGCGGGCTCGAAGGCCTGGCAGGCGTACTTCGTCGAGTACGTCATCCTCGTCATCGGCCTGGCGATTCTGACCCTGCGCGGTCTCGAGGGCGCGATCCACCACGTCGGCGGCTACGAGGCCGCGTACTTCGTGTCGTACCCCCTGGTCCTCGCCTTCAAGGGACTCGCGCTCGGCACGCTGCAGAACCTCATCTACTTCGTCGCGATGATCAAGATCGGCGTTTCGCTGATCTGGATGATCACGGTCTCGCTCAACACCAACATGGGTGTCGCCTGGCACCGCTTCCTCGGCTTCCCGAACATCTGGTTCAAGCGGAACGCCGACGGCGAGGTCGCCCTGGGCGCCCTCCAGCCGATGACCTCGGGCGGCCAGGAGATCGACTGGGAGGACCCGGCGGAGGACGCCGTCTTCGGCGTCTCGCAGGTCGAGCAGTTCTCCTGGAAGGGCATCCTCGACTTCTCCACGTGCACCGAGTGCGGCCGCTGCCAGTCGCAGTGCCCCGCCTGGAACACGGGCAAGCCGCTCTCCCCCAAGCTCCTCATCATGTCCCTGCGCGACCACGCGCACGCCAAGGCCCCGTACCTGCTGGCCGGCGGCGGCAAGGACATGGAGGGCAACGAGAAGGCGACCGAGGAGCAGCTCAAGGACGTCCCGGCCGCCGCCCTCGCGGAGGCCGAGCGCCCGCTGATCGGCACGGTCGAGGAGAACGGCGTCATCGACCCGGACGTGCTCTGGTCCTGCACCACCTGCGGTGCGTGCGTGGAGCAGTGCCCGGTCGACATCGAGCACATCGACCACATCGTCGACATGCGCCGCTACCAGGTGATGATCGAGTCCGCGTTCCCGTCCGAGGCGGGCACGATGCTCAAGAACCTGGAGAAGAAGGGCAACCCCTGGGGGCTCGCCAAGAAGCAGCGCGTCGAGTGGACCAAGGAGGTCGACTTCGAGGTCCCGATCGTCGGCAAGGACGTCGAGGACCTCACGGAGGTCGACTACCTGTACTGGGTCGGCTGCGCCGGCGCCCTGGAGGACCGGGCGAAGAAGACCACGAAGGCCTTCGCGGAGCTCCTGCACATCGCGGGCGTCAAGTTCGCGATCATGGGCGGCGACGAGAAGTGCACGGGTGACTCGGCCCGCCGCCTGGGCAACGAGCCGCTGTTCCAGCAGCTCGGCCAGGAGAACGTCGCGATGCTGAACATGGCCTTCGGCGAGGACGACGAGGACGACTCGACGAAGAAGGCGAAGGCGACGAAGAAGATCGTCGCGACCTGCCCGCACTGCTTCAACACGATCGCGAACGAGTACCCGCAGCTCGGCGGCGAGTACGAGGTCATCCACCACACCCAGCTGCTCCAGCACCTCATCGACGAGGGCAAGCTGATCCCGGTGACGCCGGTCGAGGGTCTGATCACGTACCACGACCCCTGCTACCTGGGCCGTCACAACAAGATCTACACGCCTCCGCGCGAGATCATCGCCAAGGTCCCGGGTCTGCGGAACGAGGAGATGCACCGCCACAAGGAGCGCGGCTTCTGCTGCGGCGCCGGTGGTGCCCGGATGTGGATGGAGGAGCGGATCGGCAAGCGCATCAACAACGAGCGCGTCGACGAGGCCCTCTCCCTCAACCCGGACATCGTCTCCACCGCCTGCCCGTTCTGCCTGGTCATGCTG
Source organism: Streptomyces sp. NPDC005803 (assembly GCF_040630435.1). Taxonomy (NCBI): domain Bacteria; kingdom Bacillati; phylum Actinomycetota; class Actinomycetes; order Kitasatosporales; family Streptomycetaceae; genus Streptomyces; species Streptomyces sp. NPDC005803. The sequence goes on from NZ_JBEXXO010000001.1 coordinate 136,307, forward strand.
ACCGACTCGGTCAACGGCAAGAAGAACGACGGCAAGGCGAAGGAGTCGATCCAGGTGGTCGACGTGTCGCAGCTGCTGCTCGACTCCGTCAAGACCCCGGCGGACCCCGCGGGCGAGCCGGAAACGGCTGACGCGCCGGAGCCGGAACCGGTGAAGTAACCGGAACCGCGCCACCGCGTTGCACAAGCGGCCGGACCTGCCTCGGGGGCAGGACCGGCCGCTTCTGCTTGACGGCTCCGGTGACGCATCATGTGGGGCGGCCCGGACGAAGGGGACGGCCGGAACGGCAACGACGTGCGAGGTATCCCTGCGGGGCTACGCATCGGAGGTATCCCGTGCGGATACGCGGCGCAAGAGCGCGAGTGACAGCGCGAACCGGACGAATCCCCGGCGCGGCGGCCACCGCGGCGGCCTGCGGCCTCTGCGCACTCCTGCTGACGGCCTGCGCGGGCGCCCCCGCCCCCTCGGCCGCCAAGAACGGCGACGCCCCGCCCCCCGCGCTCTCCGGCCTGGCGGGGTCCGAGCGCCACGCGGTCCCGCACGGCGCCGGCAGCCACACCCCCGACGACTTCAACGGCGACGGCCACCGCGACCTCGTCCTCGACGACCTGGTGAAGCCGGCGGCCGACAGCCGCGGTGACGACGCCGGAATCGGCATCGTGTACGGCTCCGCCGCCCGAGGCCTCGACCCCTCGGTACGCCAACTGCTCGGCGGTCGCACGAACGCCGCCAAGAGCGGTGACACCCTCCCGTCGGCGTTCGACGCCGAGGCGTCGTGCGACCTGGACGGGGACGGCTTCACCGATCTGATCGTGGCCACCGACCCCCCGTACAACGGCATCGGCCGCCCGCCCGTGCCGCTGCAGCTCCTCTTCGGCTCCCCCGCCGGCCTCACCGGCAAGGCGGTCACCCTGCGGATACCGGACCGGGCCCGCTTCGGCGACGCCTGGCCGGACCACCCCGTCTGCGGCGACTTCGACGGCGACGGGAAGACGGACCTGGCCGTGCCGGCGAGCTCGGGCCGGATCAGCTTCCTGCGGGGCCCGTTCACCCGCGACGGCCGCCCGCACGCCGCCGGCGGCGCCATCCCGGGCGCGGGCCCGGCCCTGTCCGCCCCCGAGCCCCGGACGGACGCCAACGGCGACGGCTACGACGATCTGGTGTACACCGCCCGCCCCCATGCCCCCGGCACCGCCGGCCGGGGCGCGCTGCTGCTCGGCGGCCCCGGGGGACCGGGGCGCCCGGGCGGCGCGTACCGCTTCGAGGCCCCGGCCGGGGCGCTCCCGGCGGCCCCCCTGCGCAAGCCCGCCGACAGCACCGCCGCCACCGCCTCCGCCTCCGCCCGCGCAGAAACGACCCTTCTCCAGCGGTACGCGGACTTCGACGGTGACGGGAAGCCGGACACGGTGGTCCGCACGCACCGGGGCGAGAGCGCCGACCTGATCGCGCTGTACCCGGCGGCGACGCCGGACCGCCCGCTGATCACGTTCACCAGCGCCCTGTTCACGGCGGACCGAGAAACGAACGGGGGAGCGCGCAGGTGGACGGGCTGATGGGCGGACTGGTGGACGGGCTGAGGACAACCCCCCAGGGTTCCCCTAAGGGATGTCACAGCTGAGCGTCAAAGGCGGTCCAGTTCCCCCGCCCCTCCCACCCGACCCCTGCGGACCAGGTACGTTCGATGACGTGGCTGGATTCAGGATCGGACGCGGCCGGGACAACCGCACCCCGCAGCAAGCGCAGCAGCAACCGCGGCAGCAGCCGTACGGCAATCAGGCACCACCGCCGTACGGACAGCAGCCATGGCCGCCGACGGGAGGCAACGGCGCCCCGCCGCACAACGGCGGCTACAACGCCCCCGGACACGGCGGTGGCTACCCCGCGGGCGGCTACAACGGCGGTGGGGCCGACGAACCCGAGTACTTCGCCGATCCGTACCCGCAGCCCCACCAGGGCGACCCGTACGCGAACAGCCCCGGCCACACCCAGGCCTTCAGCATCAACGAGGACCCGTACGGCGACGGCAACACCTACCGCGCCGGCCAGGCCCCCGCCCAGCCCGCGGGCCCGCGCCTGCACTGGAAGCAGCTGCTGACCGGCATCGTGACGCGCCCCGGGCCGACGTTCTGGCAGATGCGCGACTACCCCGTCTGGGGCCCGGCGCTCGTCGTCACGTTCCTCTACGGCCTGCTGGCGCTGTTCGGCTTCGACCAGGCCCGTGACGACGCGATCAACGCGCCGGTCGGCACCGCCATCCCTTACGTCATCATCACGGGCGTCGGCTTCGTGATCGGCGGTCTGGTGCTCGGCGCGGTCACCCACACCCTGGCCCGCCAGCTCGGCGGCGACGGCGCGTGGCAGCCGACCGTGGGCCTCTCCATGCTGATCATGTCGATCACGGACGCCCCGCGCCTGATCTTCGCGCTCTTCCTGGGCGGCGAGAACTCCCTGGTCCAGATACTCGGCTGGATCACCTGGCTGGCCGCCGCGGCCCTGTTCACGTCGATGGTGAGCAAGTCCCACGACCTGCCGTGGCCGAAGGCCCTGGGCGCGTCGGCGATCCAGCTGCTCGCGCTGGTCTCGATCCTCAAACTGGGCACGATCTGAGCAACCGGACAGCAAACCCCCGGGGCCACCCACGGCCCCGGGGGTTCTCTCACACCCGCACACGCACGGACAATCAACCGCCCGCCCGGTCACCCGACCGCCGGTCATCGGTCACCAGTCACCGGTCACCAGTCATCGGTCAGGCGTCGAGAACCTGCCCGCCGCGGCGCACGACCGGCTTCTCCACGCTCCACGGGAAGTTGATCCAGCGGTCCGTCTTCTTCCACACGTACTCGCACTTCACGAGCGAATGCGACTTCTCGTAGATGACCGCGGAACGCACCTCGGCGACGTGATCGATACAGAAGTCGCGCACCAGCTTCAGCGTCTTCCCGGTATCGGCGACATCGTCCGCGATGAGGACCTTCTTGTCCGAGAAGTCGATGGCATTGGGCACGGGCGCCAGCATGACGGGCATGTCCAGCGTGGTGCCCACACCCGTGTAGAACTCCACGTTCACCAGGTGAATGTTCTTGCAGTCCAGCGCGTACGCCAGCCCACCGGCGACGAAGACACCGCCGCGCGCGATGCTCAGCACCACGTCCGGCTCGTACCCGTCGTCGGCCACGGCCTGCGCCAGCTCCCGCACGGCATGCCCGAAACCGTCGTACGTCAGGTTCTCCCGCACGTCATCGCTCATCGCGCATCACACCTGGGTCCGGTGGAAGTTCATGTACGAACGCGACGCGGTCGGCCCGCGCTGCCCCTGGTACCGCGACCCGTACCGCTCGGAGCCGTACGGGAACTCCGACGGCGAGCTCAGCCGGAACATGCACAGCTGACCGATCTTCATCCCAGGCCAGAGCTTGATCGGCAGCGTCGCCAGATTCGACAGCTCCAGCGTCACGTGCCCGGAGAACCCGGGGTCGATGAACCCGGCCGTCGAATGCGTCACCAGCCCGAGCCGGCCGAGCGAACTCTTGCCCTCCAGCCGGGACGCGAGGTCGTCGGGCAGCGAGACGACCTCGTACGTCGAGGCGAGCACGAACTCACCGGGGTGAAGGATGAACGCCTCGTCCCCGTCCGGCTCGACGGTACGGGTCAGATCGGCCTGTTCGACGGCCGGATCGATATGCGGATAGCGGTGGTTCTCGAACACCCGGAAATAGCGGTCGAGCCTCACATCGATGCTCGACGGCTGCACCATCGACGCATCGAAAGGATCAATACGTACGCGTCCGGCGTCGATCTCGGCCCGGATGTCCTTGTCTGAGAGAAGCACTCACCGAGGATACGCAGAACGCGCGGGCCCACCCCCATCGGGCCGCCCGCGCGCCTGTCGCTCTGCTCCCGCAGACCCTGCCGCTCGCTCCCCTACCGCTCCTCGAACACCACAGGCACGGCATGCCGCAACCGCGCACAACGAGGACAGCGAATGAGCCGCCCGGGACCGATCCGCCCGGACCCGAGCTGCTGCAACGGGAACGAGGCGGTAGCGAAAACGTGCCCTTCAGCACAGCGGACGACGGTGCGCTCCATGGAGTCCATCAAGTCCCTTCCCCATCAAGCCGTGGACGAGAAAGCCACATTAGGGGATGTACAGGACGCCACCGCACGCGGCACTCCGACCCCCCACGCTACGCCCCCAACTCCCGCCCAACACACCCCCGTCCACACCCGCGACCCCACTCCCCCCGACCCCCTCACCCCCCACCACGAACCCACCCCGACCCGCGCCCGGGCTCACGCCTCGGGGGGTCTGCGATGGGGTAGAGTGTGGGACGATGCGTCGCTGGCAAGCCAGTGCGTTACGCGGGTGTAGTTTAATGGTAGAACATGAGCTTCCCAAGCTCAGAGCGCGAGTTCGATTCTCGTCACCCGCTCTTTCACGAACCCCCAGGTCAACGGCCTGGGGGTTCGTCTTTGTCTAGACCTCTCACGACCTGCCGTGCCCTCCACGTGCCCTATCTCCCGGAAATACCCAGCTCGGAGCGCACGCGGCGCACCATCCTGCACCCCCTCAGGCTGCACCCGGGGCCGACGGCGGGACGCTGGTCCGTGATCCGGGCCACTTGCCCGCCTCCCGGCGCGCTCATTGCCGCGGGAAAGGCCAAGGCTCTCCCTTTGGACAGAGGGACGTCGCTGGTATCAGGAAACGCCCCTCAGGCAGCGGGACCAGTGGCTAGCGTTTGACCACATGACTGGTGCCGCACCCGCAGGGGTGGAGCTTCTGACGTGCCTGAATCGTCTGGAGTTACGTTTCGATTCCGCCGCATCTCTTGTCGCATCGGACGCCCACGACGACCCCGCGACACTGGAATGGGGCTGCCGTGCCGTTCTGCCTCTGTGGGAGCCGGACGACGAGGAAGCCCGGGCAGACAACGCCCGCCTTCTCGGCCAGGGCATGTCGCTGGCCCAGGCGTTTCAGGGCCAGCGCCAGGAGTTGACGATCCTCTCCATGTCCGGGCTCACGCTGGACCTGTGGCGCATCGGCCACATCTACGCGTCGCTGGACTCGCGCGACGCCGACTACGAGCACTTCGCCCCCCTCTTCGACAAGTCCGGCGATCTCGGGCTTCATGGCGACCTGGAGGACTGCCTGGTTAACGGCACCCACGTCGTCATCATCGATCGGGCACGGATCGCGCCGGCCTGGCGTGGCCTGGGCGGCGTCGGCCGGCTGTTGATCGGACGCATGCTCCGCTGGGTGACCAGCCAGGCGGCGCTCGTGGCGACGCATCCGTATCCGATCGACATCCCTGTCGACGAACGGGACGACAGGACACGGGAGGCGCGGGAGAAGGCGGTAATCCAACGCACTTGGCAGTCCTTGGGGTTCGAGCCCTTTCGCGAGGACCTGTGGGTTATGCAGCCGCATTTGAACGCCCACGACGATGCCATCGAGCGCTTGGAGACGGCCTTCGGCCTGTACCTCTGAGCTCTCACCCACCCGGCCGACAAACGAGAGGACCACCGGTACCGCGATGCGCGAGTTCACCAACCATAGAGCGCAGCACACGCTCGGCATTCTGCGCGCTTTCCACCTGGAGACCTTGAACTTCTCCGGAATGCACCCTGAGGCGACGCTGGCTGACTTCGAGCACCACTTGCGTCAGCGGGTAAACGTCTTGGAAGCGGAACTGGAGACGGATGAGAAGGCCGCCCAGGCCGCCGTCGTCACCAAACCCCTGTCTGGCCCCCTCGCCGATCCCGGGCGCCAACAAGCGTTCCGTCAGCTGCAAGTCTCGGAGCTGCCGACAACAGGGCCCGAGAGGGAAGCCTGGTGGAAGCAGCGCAGGGCGGTGCTCGACGAGATCAAGGCACAGGGGCTGGCGGAGGCCCTCGACTGGGAGTGCCGCGACTGCGGCGCCCCGGTGAAAGCCGCTTGCCGTACGGGCGGCGGCAGGCCCAAGAAACAGCCCCAATCCCTCCGGGCCGCCGACGCAGAAGCGCCGTACAACCACGCGTACGGTCTGCGTTGACAGCCGGTCTGACGCCTAGACGAGAGACAGCGTCCCCGTCTTCCGACTTCCTCGGTCGTAGGAGCGAAAGCCCTACAGCAGAGTGCCCGCCCACGGACTGGCCCGCGTCCGTCGGCAGCTGGAATTGGCGGACCAGCCGGCAGGCGCTGGGGGGACGCCCCTTCCCCCAGCGCCTCGTCAAACAAACCTCAGTACTGGGCGACTGTCCGACACATCCCTAGCAGCTCACGTACCCTCGCCGGCTTCCACGGGCGAAGACGAGTTCTTCGCCGTGCTCGTTGAGGAAGTAGCCGACGTAATCCTTGCCAGTGATCACGCCACCGCACAGGCGGGCCAGGTCGGCCTGTCGCAGGCCCCTCCCAACATCACTACTCTTCATCCACCTGCGCGCCAGTCGTTGTCGGACCGGTAGCATCCGCCCAAAGCAGCCGCGCCGAACTATCCGTTGCCACTCCCACCGCCGAGCCTGCCGCTCGCGCGTTGCATGAAGCTCTCGAACGCGGCCTCCGCATCATTAAGGCACATTAATGACGCAAAGTTGCGGGCCGCAGCATTGGATACTGCCTCGTCGTTGCCTCGGCCCCAGGCGTACATGTGGGGTCCGACCGCTTGGACAGCCTGTTTGGCGGCTTCAAGTACAGGGAGCGACGGGGCATCTCCACCATCCAGAAGCGAGATCCGACGATGCCGCAGCTCAAGATCGCGACACAGGGAATCTGAGCGATGCACCATGTCCCGGTACTCATGGAAACTCCCCACGATCCAGAGCGAGGTCGCTACTCGCAGGATCTGCCATTGGAGTTCTTCCCACACGGTGCAGAAGTCCTCGTAAGCCTGGTACCGCTCCGAGAGTAGCGCTGAGGTGCTGGCTGTGATCCTCAGTTGCTGGATGTCTCGCGCCTGCACCACAGGCCCGTGCACTGTCGAGTGATCGAGCCTGTTGGCCATTTCAACCGTCTTGTGCTGAACAGCCGCTTGCTCTCTACGAGATGAGTCCACGCTCGGATGTTAAGGCCGGGTACAGAATCACACCTGAGTACTGCCCCAACCATCTTCGGGAGGCGTCCCGAAGCTGAGCGAACCCACACTGCCGACCTGGACCACGGGGCCATGCTGCACGCCCCCACTGATCGTATTGTGCACATCCGCAAACCGTTGACCGCCTCGCCTTGGTGCAAGTTCATCGAGAACTGACTGCAGTTCAGACGCAGCAAGCGGATTGGCCATCAGGGTACGTCGCAGCCGTGTGCGCCATCCCGCCTCGACGTCCAAGACCATCTGCTCGTCACCGGCCTCCAACGCCGCCGTGAGCTCTCCGCGCGAGGTCTCCAGCTCGCCTTCAATCGCGACCCCTTCGCCACCGTCACGGCGCGCAAAGAACAAGGCGATCCGATCACGGGCCTGTGCCCACGAGTCAGTCGCCATCTGCTGAACGAATGCCGTTGCACCCGCAGCAGCGAGTGCCATCAACTCGGCTTCCACGCATCCCCCTTGCTTACAGTCGAGCCAGCCACCGTACCCGTGGCACTCAACGATTGCAGACCGACGACTACCGTAGGTCGCTCGCTCCCCCCACCACACGACAGGTCCTGATGACCGTGGCACGTCCCCGCAAAGATGCGCCTCCCGCACCAGACGCACTGCACCCCTGTGCGCGAGAACCGGCATCCCCCAGGCGACCGCCTCAGACGACGAGTCAATGCTCGTAGGTGGACAGCAAACCGATTCCCGCGAGGCAGGCCGGAACAACGGCTGACCAGACGCCGTCTTCGGTCCTGGCCCACAGAGCTCCTGACAGAATCGCGACGAGGAGGACAACCCAGCACAGACGCCTGAACCTCTTCCGCGAACGGGCGAGCTGAGCAGCTACAACCTCACGCCGGCGCCTCTGCGCATCCTGGGCCGCCCATTGGTCCTGCGTGCGCCCCCGGAGGCGTGCCAGGAACGCAGCATGGTCGGCATCGTGCGCCCCGGCAGGTGACGCAACATTCACGTTGAGGTCTCCACGTACAGTGCCCGCCTGTACGACAGGCCCATCAACGTCCCCACGCAACTCGTTGTGCACATCGGGTTGTTCACTCATCCACTGAAGATACGCGAGCGCCTCAAAAGATCACCATTGGACTGCGCCTGCCTTTGTCTGATCAGACCCACCGGACGACTCTGTGATTCGCCGGGCCGACTCACCTCACCGCACAGCGCACGCCCTACAGGCATCCCCAACACGCACCCACCACCGCGGGGAGACCTTCGCAAGCCGAGACACGACGACTGACTCATGAGTCAACGAGTACGTACGGCTTGCTGCCCGCGTCCCGGGCGAAAAGCCAAGCGAACACGAGGAGCGGGGCGTAAACCACCGCAAGGAAGATGCTGCCCACGGCCACCATCACATGATCCGATCGACTGTATTGGTGCTGCGACCAGCTCAGCACCCAGAGGCCGAGAGCAGCAAGGAGTCCGACCAAGAACAACGCCGGCCACATGTGGCCGCTCTGCATCGAGAGCGCCAAGGACAGCACCACCGTCGACGGACCACGCCACTCCATCGTCTGTCCAAGATCCCACCCCAGGTGCTTCGGCCTTGGCAGTGCCAGCAATCCCACCATCAGCAAGATCTGCGCCACACCTCCGACCAGCCCGGCGTGCTCGGCGATCCAGCTCACAGGGGATTCTGTCCAACTTGACGGAATCGCCAGTGCATCGCAGACGACGGCCATCCCCTCCAGCGGTGTCCCCCAGCGACGGGCTCCGAGGATGGTCGCGAGCGCCGCGAGAGAGGCCAGCGTCCGATAGAGCGTCGCCACGACATTCAGCGAACGGACCTCCTTGATCACGTTGTTTACCGTGCTCGACGGATTCGACATGAACACATCTCTGACCGAGTGCGCCTGCACGGCGGACCCCTCGACGTGGCCATTCAGATCATTGACAACGGATCGATACTCGCCCATGCGCTGGAACCTACGGCAGCGGTGAGAGCACCGCTACCAGGCGTCACAAGCCTGACCGCATCGGCGAGCACACCGGGCCTTGGTCGCGAACGACGGTGTGCCGCCCGTACGTGCTCAACTTCAGGAGGCCGCCCGCCCCCGTGCCCCGACCGTGCCCTCGGGGCGGTGAACAGCGGTCAGAACAGGTCTTCGGAGGCAGGCACAACAAAGGCCGCACACTAGGAGGGTCGCCGACACCCGCTCCGCGGTGACTTGAGTCACGCCGCCCGCCCGTATGTGCTGACTGAACGTGCCAGCACGTCCACGGCCCGCCTTTCAAGACGATGAGGATTCGTAGCGTGTCGGCCGACGCTGAGGTGCTTCTGAGCCAGACGCGGTCATTCACCAGCGAAGCTGATGCCACGTGGCACAGGGTGGGGCCCTCACAAAAAGCGTCCGCGGGGGAGGTGGCAGATGCCGCTGCTGTCATGGAGGACGGTGGCACCCACCGGAAGCCCGCACTGCACAGGTCCGCAGGAGCCGGCCGCTGTCCCCGGGGTCCCAGTGGACAGCGGGACCGGGAAGCCAGTCGCCTACGTACCGGGGCAGCGCCCCACCCGGACCACGTACGCGCAGCGAGATCCGGTGCCGAGCACGAACTCCGTGATCCGAGGAATCGCTGGCTCCGTGCATGAGCGGGTCAACCGGATTGGACAAGCCCGGGACTGGCTCGGGCGATGGCAAGACAAGATGCAGGGGAGGCCCCAACGGCCTATTCGGGAACTGGACGAATGCTCCGGCGAACCCCTCGCGCAGTGGGCCCTGACGAACGTGCTGTACGCGCGCAAGCGGCCGGCACCGTCCTTCGGATTCGGGCTGGCGCCAGTGCTCACACACAGCGTTGCAGCACGACGGCAGCGTCGGCTCCGGGGCGCACTGTTGTTGGCAACCCTGGTCTACCTGGGGGGTTCCCATCCACGAGGACTGGCAGCGATTGTCGCCACCGTGTTGCTGTGGCAGTTCTTCACCGGGCGGTCAGGCCAGGCGATTATGCGCTGGGGCTTCAACGCACTCGTACCGGCTGTCCTTCTCGTTGCGGCGCTGTTCGCCCTCTGGACTGTCGCCAAACCACATCTCCCGCTGCTGCGCGAGGCCGCCCTGGAAGGGCTACTGGTCGCGCCGCGCCTGCTGATCGTCGTCACTGCGCTTCACCTTCTTGACCGCTGGGCGTGTCACGCCTACGTGCAGTCGCTGCGCCTTGGCCGCGGACGCATCGCCACGCGTCCCTTCCTCGCACCGTTCGCCGCCAAGAGAATCACGGCGTGCGAGGTCACTGAGCGTTGGCAAAGCATCGCGTACCGCAGGGAGAGCAGGGTGGATCGCTTCGTCGGAGCCGGCCTCGACTCGTGGCCGAAAGGAGCTACCCGTATCCAGCTCACGTCAGCCCGCACCAGTGAGGACGAAGAAGACGGCCCGCCCCTGGCTACAGCCGACTTGTCCGACCTTGACGCGAGTCAGAAATTCGAGGCGGACGAGCTCCTCGACAAGGTGCGCGACGAACTGGAGGAGCTTCGAGGAGCTCTCGTCGAAACCCATGCCCTGCCCAATTGTGATGTGGCCGAGTTCCTCGGCATCCCCGAGGGCCGATGGAAGAGCTTGGGCCAGAACAGTGGAGGCGGCGGTGATAAGTCAGAGTGGCCGGAGGCCACTGAGATGTGCACCGAAGCTCGGGATGCGCCCACCGGTCACTTCTCCCGGAGATACCTCGCCGCGCAAGTCGTCGCCTGGGACGGCCAAATCGTCGTCACGGTCTTCGCGCATGCAGCCCTGGAAGGCAACACACTGCACTTCGTCACCCGCCCCCACGTCCTGGCACCGCTGCTTCCCTCAGCAAACGTAACGCCCGCCAAGGGCTGGGATCTCGCCAGGAAACTGGCGGAAACACCGCTTCATGCATGCGGAGATACGGTGGCGCTCGCGTCCCGGGTGTACACGACCATCGGACGCGGACTTGGGCTGCTGACTGCTGTGACCATGGCCGCCGCCGCTGTCCGCGAGAAAGACGACGGCCGGCCGGTGAGCCTGAGAGAGCACTGCGGTCGGGAGACAACTGAAGACATGCACCAGACCGAGGACGTGCAGCGCTACGTGTCGATCCTGCAATCGCGGATGTTCAGCACGGTAAGCGCTTTTCTCGCCGACCACGGCCTGGCGACCGGCGAGTTCAAACGTCAGGCCATCGCCATCACCCAGAACTTCATCAGCGGCGACAACAACCAGGTCAACACCGGCAATATGGGCGGCGGCATGCAACAAGGCCCCATGCCTGGCGGTCCGGCAAACAGAACCGAGAAGGCAGGTTGATCATGAGATTCGGTCGAGCAAACGCTGGTGGTGGCACCAACGTCACCGGCAGCGGCAACCAGGTCAACACCGGCAGAGTCGGTGGTGACATGCGCCAAGTCCACGTCTCGGGGACCGCAGCAGACGACCCCAGGCTGCTGGCTGCACAGACCATACTCGCCGAACTGGTAGCTGCCCTCGACACGTACGCAGACGAAGTGCACAGCATCGACAGTTGCCGCCAGGCCGTGGCCAGAATTGACGAGGAGCTACGGGAGCCGACGCCGGACGGGCGCCGCCTCACCGAGACCCTGGAGATGCTGAGCCTCGCGCTCGGGTCCGCCACGTCCCTGACCTCGCTCGCTGGTTCGCTTCGAAGTGCGATCGAGGCACTTCTCGGCTGAAAACCAAGCATCACAGCTACGTGGGCAGGGCCAGCAGGCCCTGCCCACGTCCACCTAATTCTTCCGTGGAACCGAGCGGCGCGCTTCCGCCATTTTCCGACGGCCCTCCTTCACCAGGGCGTCGATGCCCGACGCGACGTCCCGCTGCCGCTCACCATCGGAGTGCTGATAGATCAGCGCCGCCTTCTCCGAGGACTGGCCGGCGCGGACCATCGTGTCCTTGAGCGTGGCGCCCGACTGGGTGGACAGGGTGTGGCCGGTGTGCCGGAGGTCGTAGAAGCGGAAACCCTCCGGCAGGCCGACCTTGATCCGAGCCCTGCGCCACTTGCGGCCGAAGGTGGACCGGCGGAAGGGGGCGCCCCTCTCCCCGATGAACAGGAGTCCGTCGGGTTCCTTCTCGGCGTACCAATCGAGATGTCGCTTCACCTCGATGTACAGGAAGGCCGGGAGGAAGACGGTTCGCCTTCCCGCGGCCGACTTGGTGTCGCCTTCAACGCGACGCCCGGTGGTCAGCTCGGGTGCAGCGTCCCGAACCTTGACCGAGAGGGGGTCGAGCGTGACGTCGGGCCGCCGCAGCGCCGCCTGCTCCTCCGGCCGCATAGGCCCGTAGGCGCCGAAGTAGACCATCAGCCGCCACCTCGGCCCCATGACGTCGGCAAGCGCGTCGACCTGTTCGACGGTGGCCGTCGGGCGTTCCTTGGCCTTCTCGCTGCCTGCGCCCCTGTCAGGTCGCAGGATGGCTGGTCGCCACCGGACCGGTTGTAACCGTACGGAGCCATTCCCTTACGCCCTACCTACTCCTATGATCGCAACATGTTGGGGGCAGGCGATTGCACAGACGAAGTCGCAGAGAAGATCTTGAGTGCGGCCGTAAACGCGCAGCTCAATGCCTCCATCCGGTGGAAGTCAAAGAGTGTGCGTAAGGACGGCAGGCCAGCGCAGGTCGAAGGCAATGTGCCCGTGCGAAGCGATCTGGCCGACCGATTTGATCTCCTCTTTCGCATCAAAGTCGACTTGGCGTGGGAGTACACCCTGATCTTGCGGCATCTTCCCAGTGGTGTGAACGTTCGGCGGCTGGATGTGAGAGGTACGCACAGGGACCGGGCCGGTGAGGACTACATTTGCCGCACCCACAAACATCGTTGGAGCGAAGCTCGAAATAACAAGGATGTCTATGAGCCGACGGACATCCGCCACGATCCGGCAGTACCGTCAGACGCATCACTTGAGGTCCTAGATGAGGAGTACCGTCGAGTTCTGACCGATTTTATGGGTGAGTGCAACATCTCCCTTGGTGCCGGGTACAACTGGACTAGCCCCCCGGCGCCACCCCAGACGCTCCCGCTAGAGGGATTGGAGGAGTACCCGTGATCCGGGACCACCTACTACCCTCCGACGTTCGCGATCAGCTTCCGGGATGGTCGATAGCTCCTGGTGGACGGCCAGGAACTGTCGCCATCACTGGTGGACTCTTCCTCAGCGACGGTGACGGTGTCACAGTGCTGCTCAGGGTGGTCGGTCAAGAAATCCTGGCTAGCGACGCCGGCGTGGCCGCTATGCGCTTGTCGGACGCAGGAGTCGATCTAGGAGCAGGCCGCGCCAGCAAAGCGTGGGCTGAGATCCTGGATGGTTACCATCTCAAAGAGATCCATGGGCGCATCACAGGCCGGCGCTCCATCCAGTGTGCCGGGGCTCTAGTAGCCGACATCGCAGGCGCTGTCCTATCAGTGGACAGCCTGAAGTGGCTGGCGCAAGGTGGACGGGAGAGCCCTCTGGAGAAGTCCCTGTACGCCTTCCTCAGCTCGGCACACCTTGAGTTCCAGAAGCGCCCCTCGGTACGGCTCCCCCGAGGTGGGGAGGTGCGCCCTACCGCGAGAGTGAGCGCGCCGAAGCGCGAAGTCCTCGTCCAGGCGGCGAGCAGCAAGCAAGCGGCGGAGCATGCACTCGTTTTGGTCCAGCAACTCGCTCGTGCCAGCTACTCAACGGAACAGAGGTTCGTCCTGCTCAGCGGCCGTGCCGATGAGTGGAGTCCAGACCAGTTGGATCTTCTGGCCGACAACGCCCCAGTGGGGTTCGCAACCGATATGCGAATGGTCGACCGCTTCCTCAAGGAGGCGAAGGCGCCGCCGCGTCTTTGGGCTCCGGCCAACGACTAACCTACCGATGCACCCGTGCAGGTACCCTGGCCGGTAGGGCGTGGCGCTGCGGTCGTCACGGGTGCCGCGCTCTTTGGCACCCATCTCTGCAGGCCAGTCCCCCGGTGAGGCACAGGGTTGCGTTGATTCCCCAGCCCCAGAAGCGAGTTCAATTCTCGCCGCCAGCTCGTCGAAAAGGCGCGGGTCTCTGCGCCGGAGACCGCTCGCTCCTGCGAAAGGACCGTCACACCGCCGCACACCCCTGACCAGCACTGCTCCAATCAGTCCAGGTCGTCTCCCGCTTCCTCTGACAAGGCAGGCACAAGCGGTTCAGTAGAGCGGTGCAGACGTAGTCCATCCGGGTCCTCCGCCCCGTACCAGTCGAAGTGTCGCCGAAGGTCGGTCTGCAGAAGGCCGACAGGATCACGACCCCGCGCGACCGGTGGTTAGCACGGGCGCCGCGGTGCGGACCCGGATGGTCATCTCGTCCGGGTCTACGTCCCCACTCCGAAACGCCTCTTGTTCCTCCGGTCGCATCGGGGCGTACACAGCGAGGGCTCAGGTAAGCCAGCCCCGCAAGGCGAGCTCATCACCATTTTCGAGGGGGGTGATATCCGCAACACGCTTGATGATCAACGAGGAGTAGATTTCCTTGATTTTGGAGGCAGTCAAGGGGCCGCGAAGATTTTTGGAATGGAGTAGAGCTTTAGATACATAATCCAAATTGGGGCGCGAAACAACAACCTCGACAGTTTGGACTTGGCGCGCCCGTCGAGTCATGTCGTTAACGCGAGCAAAATCCGACATCGGATCCGCCCAGTTCATTTCCTGAGAGGCAAGACAAAGCCTCTCATAAGCAGCGAGCAATTGATCTCGACCGATAAGGGGCAAGCTCTTATCGTTTTCCTTGAGAGCGAGTGCGACTTCCGGGATGCCCAAGGACGATGCCGCTAGTCCCACGGCGGAAGATGCAACAAAATCTGCAGGGATAACGTAAGCGGGCGGCCGATCCGAAATAGTTACATCGGCCGATGATGCTCGCACGAGAGTTTTGAAGGACTCGAACCCAAACCACCCCCGACTCACTTCTTGGCCAAACTCTCGTTGGACCTCCCACGCCAAACTTGCTAGGTCCACAGGATGGTTAAGACCGTCGAGGCGCTCACGCAGATAGCGCATGGCTGCTTCTTTTGAACCGACCTCATCACCGGATCCTGCCCCGACATCCAGCTGGCCTTCATCGACAATTTTGGAGTCAACTGCCTCCGACAGTTCGCCAACAGCTGCGCTGGACAACCTGTCGAGCTCCTCGCGCAGATCTTGCGCAATATCATCAACGGCAGCAAGCAGGTCAGCCATCCTCCTGCTGAGGGTCCTAACTAGCGCAGGCGGCTCACTTCCCGGCTTATAGGTATCTTCATGCGTAAGCTCTCCCCAGCCGTCTTGAAGGAGAGTCCTAACTTGCAATTCACACGTCACGAAGTGCCATTCGACACCCAACGAGACAGCCGTTTGCAAATTCACATGCACGGCACGATAACCGGTCGCTTTAGGGGCGTTAGCGTAATCCTTCCACGACCCTTCCTCCTGAGCCAAAACAGATCCGGCGACTCCATCGGAAACGGGCAATGCTTTGATCAAGTCTCGCACCCTAACAACATCCGACTGATTATTGCAGGTGACCCGAATGCCGACGAGATCATCGATGATCTCTGGAACTTCATCAAGCTGGTGAATCACATCTCGATATTTTGGCAAATTAAGCTTCCGCCAAGTTCGCGCCTTGCTCTTGACACGACCCCCCGTAATCCTGACGCGAGCCCCCTCCATTTCGCTCAACTTATCTTCGAAGTACTCAGACAGGACGCGCATCGCAGCATCACGCGCAGTATCCAGATACTTTCTCTTGTGCGAGTCGTACCAGTCACTAAACGCCTGGTAGGAAAATGGCAACTCATTCGACATCAGGCCCCCCCTGGTCAACATTTGGTCGAGTGCGTGCGAAAGAGATGCACGATTGAATGAAAGCAATCCGAGATAGACGTAGATTACACGAGGGCCGCCCCAGGCATAAGCAGGTTGACTCAATAAGTCGGCGGCACTTGACGGATCGCCCACCACCGCATGTACCGGTTGCGATACCCGAGATCCCGTCGCGTCAGCGACAGCCCTGTATGCGGTCAGCCAGTAAGCCAAGGGGCACCGGATGTGCAGACTGGCACGAGGTTGCGCGGGCCGAGCACAGGCGAGGCCCCCACCGCATGACGGCTCGCCCCGGAGCTCTTCGCGGAAGACTGCTACCGCTGGTCTTGCGGGTGAGCATGCAGGCATCCCCGCCGACATGCCCATGGGTGCGCACCGCGGCAGATATCCGAAGCGACCGCCCGTCGTGCCCCATCCGTGCCCAGCGGAGCGGACAACAGCGGTCAGGTACGGCGTCCGAAGACCATCCCAACCTCGTGCGTCTCAGCCAAACATGCAGGTCAGGGCCAATGCGACCGTTCAGAAACCGTTGATTCCCAAGCTCAGAGCGCGAGTTCGATTCTCGTCACCCGCTCCACGAGAAAGCCCCAGGCCAGCGGCCGGGGGCTTCTTTGTTGTCTGGACCAGTTCAGGCACCTCGTGTCATATCCATGCCAGACACATCGCCGCTCAGCGCGTAGAGGCCCTGCCGGGCCGAGTCGATCGGCCGCGTTCTCGAACTGGTGAGCGAGACAATCGCACGACCTGTCGCACGAGCTGAAATCCACAGGAACCGGCACGCACAACAAAGACAACGGGAGCTCCTGGCACACTCGAGCCTCAGCAACCCCGAACTGCACCAGGGGCCCTGCCTTCATGCACAACAACCGCGGAATCACCGACCTGTCAGCCACTTTCGGTCACACCGCACTCAAGATCGATAGGGCAACAGCCGCTTGCGATCCGTTCCGGATCGGTGGCCTGGGGCGAAGGGGCGGATGTGGGCATGTTGGAGCGGATCTGTGCTCCGTCCTCCGGGTGAAGAGCCTGCGGCACCTGCCCGTTGACGCCGAAGACCGGCGGTCGTACCGTCTCCGTACAGAGATGTGACCATCGTTCATACACGAGGACATGGGGTGGGGGCGTGGGGCAGCGCAAGGTCGTGGTGTCGGGTGGCGGTACGGGAATCGGGCGGGCGGTGGCCGAGGTCTTTGCGGCGGACGGCGACCACGTCGTCCTCATCGGGCGGCGCGAGGAGCCCCTGGAGAAGGCCGCCGGAGAACTCGACGCCGCGCATGGTGCGGGAACGGCCTCCTGGGTCGCCGCCGATCTGAGCGATCCCGGCCAGGCCCGCAGAGCCGTGGAGTTCTGCACCGCGGGCGGCGCGCAGGTCGACGTGATCGTCGCCAACGCCGGCGGCAACGTCGCACCGGCCCACGACGGCACCCTCGAAGGCGTCGCGGACAGCTTCCGCCGCAACTTCGAGGCCAACGTGCTCACCGCCGTGCTGCTCACCGAAGGATTGCTGCCCCACCTCACCCGGCCCGGCGGGCGGATCATCCAGATGTCGTCCATCGCCGCGCTGCGCGGCCCCGGTTCGTACGGCGGCTCCAAGGCCACCGTCAACGCCTACACCGTCGACCTGGCGCAGAAGCTCGGCCCGCAGGGCATCACCGTGAACGCGGTCGCTCCAGGCTTTGTCGCCGACACCGAGTTCTTCGGCGACCGGGCCACGCCCGAGTTCGTCGCCGCCCGGACCAAGCAGTCACTGACGGGCCAGGCGGGCCGCCCCTCGGACATCGCCGCCGCGGTGCACTACGTGGCGTCACCTGAAGCGGCGTACATGACGGCGCAGATCGTGCATGTGAACGGGGGCGCAACACTGGGGCGGTGACGGCTCGTCACTGGTTCGCAGCCGTCCCGCACGCGACCAGCCCGACTCCACACTCGTTGCGCCGGGACCGATGCGAGGCGGCCTGATCCACCCTCCACATCAAGGAGCACGAACCATGCCCACCCCCGCACCCCAATTCGATGGGTACGAGGGGGAACCCCTGCAGTTGCCGCCCATGCCCTAACACACGCCCCAAGCACTCCGGTTGGCCATTCAGGAACACGCTCCTCACCTCCTCCCGGACTCCTACTTCCGGGGGTTCGACGTCGACGCCTCGCTCCCACACTGGATGACCGTCCGACCTCTGGCCTCTACAAGCCCCAGCGGCCCCCACATCGTGGACCTGGCCGGCGGGCGCGGCTGGCTCATCTGCACCTTCATGCCGCGCCACGCCGATCCCCAGATCCTCGTCACCGAAGCCTTCCGGGCCTGACGTCTGCACCACCGGAGCGTCTCCAGCACAGGTGGCCCCCGGTCCGTTCCCGTCACCCGCTCCAACACGGAACCTCAGACTGATGACCCGCTGTCGGCGTGCCCCATCCGTGCCCAGCAGAGCGGACGACAGCGGTCAGATACGACCCTCAGAGGGAATGGCCTTTCCACCTGCCCGCTGCAAAAACCCAGTTTGGAAGCCTGGGAACGCTCCTTCGACGAACTCGCCCACAGTGCCCGGGCCACTTCGTGGATCTCGCCTACCTGCACCGTCGCCGGCTTTCAGACGTGCCCGCCGCAGGCGGCTCCTGCCCCTGGTGCTACCGGCGGCTACGCGGTTCAGGCACACGGCCTGGTCGACCGGCTCACCCAGGCGGTTCGAGACCCGTGGGGACGCCGGCCAACAGGTCGTCTGCAAGCCGGCGTCCCCGCGAAGTTGCTGCGTGTTCGCTCCTGTGCCCCAAGACGGGCTGACTCGGCGAAGCTTGGATGCCTCGCCGGGTGCCCCGGATATGGCGGTGCCCGATGCTCGTTCGGCTGCGATATCAGTGGTTTCCTACAAGGCGGTTTCGCGGTCGTCCCACTGGTAGTCGCTGACGCGGTTGGTCAGGGTGCCCCGACCCGTGCCTCCGTAGAGGTCGAGGGTGCTACGGCCTTCGCCGAAGAGATCGTTGTGGCCGTCACCGGTAGCGTCGCCGACGGAGAAGAGCGACTGGAACCGCTGCCAGCCGCCCGTACCGATCAAGGTGCGGGTGCCGAACCATCCCTTGCCATTGCCGGGGTAGAGCCAGAGCTTGCCGGCGGTGTCACGGGCGATGAGGTCGTTGGTGGTGTCCTTGTTGAAGGAACCTATGCCGACAAGGGCATTGATGCTGTTCCAGCCCGCGCCGATCTTTGCGCGGGTGCCGAACCACCCCTTGCCGTTGCCCGGGTAAATCCACAGCACCCCGGAGGTGTCGGCTGCGAGCAGGTCGCCCTTGCCGTCGCCGTTGAGGTCACCGGCCGCAGTGACGCGGCGCATACTGTTCCAGCCCGCGCCGATCTTGGCGCGGGTGCCGAACCACCCCTTGCCGTTGCCCGGGTATATCCACAACACGCCAGAGGTATCACGGGCGAGGAGATCCTCCTTACCGTCACCGTTGAGGTCACCGTGCCTGGTGAGCGCGGTCATGGAGTTCCAGCCGGCTCCGATGAGGGTGCCGGTGCCGTCACCGCGGAGGAACCACAGTCGGCCGTCGCGGGAGCGGAACAGCAGGTCGCTCCTGCCGTCGGCGTTGAGGTCGCCGAAGATCCGGGCAGGCCGGGCGTCGTAGTTGCTGCTGTTGTACCACTCCATGTAGTCCAGTCCGGTCAGGCAGCTGTGCAAGGTAGCGCCGAGACGGAACGAGCTGACGTTGTTGGACAGGTGACTGTTGGCGTCGTGGAAGCCGGCCAGGTCCAGGCCCTCATGACTCCCGGTCCACATCAGAACGTCGTGCACGTCGTCGATGTACTGGTAAGACGATCTGGTGTAGACGCAGATGTAATCGGACGCCGTGCGGTTGATGAGGGACGAAGCCTTGTTGTCGAAGGAACCCAGGCTCGGCTTGCTGCCGGAGTACGTTGCCATGGCTCCCGCGCCATACCCTCCGTCGAACAGGCAGATCTTCCCCTTCGGGCAGCGGTCGTAGCCCGATGACGCTGCCGCGGCCGGCGCTGTCACCCCAGCGATTAGGCCGATCGCCGCGGCCGCACTGACGAGAGCGGAGCGGAGCGATATACGCATGGTTGACCCCCCAAGATCAGAGGAGGAAACCATAGCGGTGCGTGCCTTGGCCCTCGTCCGGTTCAGCAGTCTCATTCGCAGGCCGGACGACCTCCGACAGCGACGACATGACCAAGCTCTGCGGCAGCCAGGTTCGCATCATCCCCCTCTGACCGGCCGGCCCGCCCGGAGCACGCGTCGCACCGCCGGCTCTCGTGCCCCATCCGTGCCCGGCAGAGCGGACAACAGTGGTCAGATACGGCTCCCAGAGGCCGGGAGCCGCCACCTGACCAATCCGAATTCGCAGGTCAGAGCCCCTGCAACAACCTAGGAACCGTTGATTCCCAAGCTCAGAGCGCGAGTTCGATGCTCGTCTTCCGCGCCACATGAAGGCCCCAGGCCAGTGGCCCGGGGCTTCTTTGTTATCTAGACCTCTAGAGGTACGGCCCTTCGCGTGCCGTACCGTCGTCGCCAGCCACGGGCTTCGAGTAGGCGAGCATGTACTCAAGCAGCCCCCTACTCAGTGAGCCACCCGGCCGCTGAGCCGTCGCAGCACTCACAATGCGGCTGACGCCCAGGTACAGGAGGCCGTCATCGATGCGGATCATGAGGTGAACGGGCAATACCTCGTCATCGGCGCCCCATTTCCATGTCCGCCCCGTGAGCCGTTCAGTAATCGGTGCCGGTGCCGGGCCGAACAGTCGGACTTCCTCCGAGTTCCACACCTCGCTCCTGTCCGGGCCCCTGTCACCCGCGTCGGTGACGATCACGGTTCCCACCGGACCGATCACGACGGTCGCGCCACCGAACGTGAAACGCTCGGTATCCTCAGCACCACCGACCAGCGCAAACGCCTGCGCCTCGTCGGTCAGCACCCCCAGCGGCATTGCAGGAACCTGATCAACCATGTCTGTATCTTCTCTGGCCGCCACAAGACCGACTGCCAGGCCCGCCAGACCTTCGAGGCGGTCGGCGGGAGAACGAGTACCGCGTTCCCAGGTCCGGCCCGTGACAAGGTGGAGCCGGTCGCCGAGCAGGCGGCGAAAGCGGCGAGCGGCCGGGGGCTCCTCCCAGATGGGGCTTCCGGTCACACACACGACACCACACCGCTCGGCCGTGCTCATGTCGCGGATCACCGGGGATCTGCGTAGCCGGTACGGAGCCTGCTTCTGACGCCACCCGCCAGGTCAGCGCGCCCGCGGGCGGCACCGGCGGTGGCCGTGCCACAACGTGCCAGTAGGAGCGGTAAAGAGCGGACATCACAGGTGCCGATACGACGCTCGGATCCGGTAAGCATCAGCCTGTTCCTGCAGGTCAGGCGTCATATTGGCGCTTGAGCGCCGGGTGATTCCCAAGCTCAGAGCGCGAGTTCGATTCTCGTCACCCGCTCCATGAGAAAGCCCCAGGCCAACGGCCGGGGCTTCTTTGTTGTCTGGACCAGTTCAAAGAACACGGCCAGAGGCATCGTCGCCATGGTCTTCCGGTGCAAGCCCCCCACCCGGGGGCACCGAGCGCACGTCAGCCGAATCCACCGCGGTTGACTGGCTCACGCCGGAGCAGATCACCGAGCGGATGTCCGAGGTCTGCGCGATCCGCCTACTCGATGCCCTGGTTGGTGCCGGCCCCCACGTGCGGAGCCACAACGGCACCCGGCTGAACCACACACAGTGACGTCACGCTTAGGGCGGGTCAGGTGAGAGTCTCCTGCGCCCAGCGGGCAATGCCACCGAGCCTGGCTGCCGCCACCTCGATATCGCCGGTTCGGACCGGCTGCTCGACTTCGTAGTCGTAGCCTTCGAGACCGCACTCCTCCTCGACCATCCGTCCGATGCGATACGCCTCCGCCATGATCGGCAACGCTTCGCTTCCTGGGTAGCGGTAGGGGATGTCGATGTTGGCCGAGTCCCCGCCGTAGTCCAGTTGCAGGTGACCAGCAGGCCCGTCACGCCACAGAGTCAGGCTGTTAGGGAACTCTTCGGTGGTGACCGGGCCGACCTCCCGCAATATCCGCTGCATGAGCCTGTCCCAACCGGCACGATCCTCATCAGTAAGGTTCATGGGCTTGAGGTCGGCATCCGGGTCGTAGGCGGAATTGATCTCCTCCAGGGTCTCGCCGAAAGTGCGTCCCGGGAGCACCCGCAGGAACATGATGTCGTAAGTCACTGCCCGCAGCCTACCTGCCCCCGCTCGCTACTTCCCGGGACCGGACACACTCTGACTCACGCAGCGCGGTAAGAGTTTCTCTACTTCATCAAGAGGGCTCTGACATCCCAAAGCTGACATCAACGACGCCGGACGAAGGCGTACGCCAGCAATTCCGTCCGGCCGTTGTGCCAGTTGCCAGCAGCACCCGGAGCGGGCCCGGATCGAACTCCTGAAGCGGGTGTCGCACCGAAGCAGGAGCCCAGGCGCACGTTGCTACCGGCCGCCCAACAACTACCGTGTCCGCGTGGATGAAGAACCGGTTGTCATCAAGCTCACGCGCGATCAGGCGTTCGTCCTGTCTGACTGGCTCTACCAGGCCATGTTCCAGTCCGACGACCTGAGCGCCATCGTGAAGGACCGCTCGGTCTGGTCTGCGATCTACACCATCTCCGGGACGCTCGACAAGACGCTCAGCGAGATCTTCATGCCCGACTACAGCGAACGCCTGGCCACGGCGAAGCAGCGCCTTCGCGAGGCCATGGGTAGCGAGGAAGAGGAAGCGTCGGCCCAAGCCATATCGGAGGACTGACACGGCCCGCCGAGGTCGCACTACAGCGCACCAGATCGGCACCAGAACAGCCGGCCCACAACGGTCACTGCGAGCTAGACGGAGGCGGTTCAACAGAGCCCCTATGGCCTGGTTGCCGCAGGTCAGTCCGCCGCACACCCCCAAACGGCCGGTGATTCCCAAGCTCAGAGCGCGAGTTCGATTCTCGTCACCCGCTCCATGATGAATGCCTTGGGCAGAGACCAGGGCCTTGTTTGTCGTCTAGACCTGCCGACGGGCGGGTTCGATCCCCGCATGTCCTCAGCGCCACCGACGCGGAACTGCCGTACCACCAGGCTTACGGCACCCGCTGCAGTCTTTACGCCCGGCCGCACTGCCTCCCCAGACCTCAGTCAGAGCCGCCCGGCACCCCGGACATTCAGCCGACACCCCGGTGCGGTTCGGGTGGCCCGCAGAAGGGGTGAGGATGGTGATTCGTGTGAACGCCGGCTTCGGAGATTCCTGAAACCCAAGGGCGGCTCACCTGGCCAGTTCACAGAATGCTGACATGGATATGTCTGAGCCCTACGCAACAACTGTCGCAGCAGTGGCACCCGTGGTCTGGGCAATCGGAACGGTCGAAGTGCACCAGGTGATGAAGCGGGTGTGGACGATACGCGACGAGCGGGATCGCCTGGCGGCGGAGTGTCTCGGCGCCATCGCCGTCGTCGACGACGACGCGGGCCTCGCTCAGGCGCGCAGAGACTGGGAGTCCGTCGGTCGGCAGGACCGGCGTGGTCTGCCTTCGGCCCTTCTCTACTTGGCGTGGGTGTACCTCGGGATCACCATGGTCATGTGCGTGATCGACGCGTTGAACTGGTTGGCCGAGAGTGGCGGGCCGGGTGAGATCAGCGGGGCGGACCCGGCAACAGCAAGGTTCTGCCTGCTGGCCATCGCTGCCGGCCTCGTCTTCATCACTCTTCTGCCCGTGGTGGCGGCCACAACAGAGGCGTTCCGCTCTCTTCGACGGGCCCGCACGAAGCGGCGAGAGTTCGCCACGCGCGAGGCAGAAGCCGTCGCACGCCTTGCTGCCCGACGATCAGCCGAATCGACGATGCCGTCAGCCTCCCCGACATCGCCGTAATGCGTACACAACCATCGCCCTACGCAAAGGGACGGGCGAGATCCTGGACCGGACGGCGTGGGGACGGCGGAAGGCTTGGCCTACGTGGGGGTGGCGAAAGGCTTGGCGTGCGGGGCCGACGGAAGCGGGTACCGTCGTTGTCATGTTCTTCCGGACGCCGATTTACGAGTGAGAGCGTGACGAGCCCCTGCTGACGTCCCTCGACGTCGCCCGGCCGCGCCCGTCCTCCACCGACGACTGCGTAGAGCACTTCAATCATTTCGGGAGAACCCATGACCGTGAGCAAGAACATCAACAACCCCGTGGGCATGGGCGGTGGCCAGCGCAAGAGGCTGTCCCGCGCCGAACGGCAGAACAATGGTCCGCACCGCAACCTCGACCGCAAGGGCGCCGCCGACCAGAAGGCGGAGCTGGTGCGCAAGATGCGCGAGAAGGCGGGCACAGCTGAGGGCGTCGAGACCGCCGGGGCCACCGAGACCGCCGAGGGCGCCGAGCAGACGGGCGACGACACCGCGCAGAGCTGACGTACCGCCCTCTCAGGGGCGGACCGGCGGTTCTCCGTCCGGCACACGTCGTACGGGGACCGTGCCCGGTCGGCGGCCGCTGTGACATCTCCCGTCAGCTCGTCGGCGCAGGCGAGGTGCGCGGTCCCGGTTACCCGCCTCATCGCACGAAGCCCCAGGTCAGTGACCTGGGGCTTCGCCGTTGTTCCTGCCTCTCGACCTCCGGCGTGCCCTTCGCCCGGTCAGAGCAGCGGGTCCAGCCTGGTCAGGTGGGCTCCGGGGGGCTCGGTGTCGGGGAGCGGGGCCTTCCACTGACCCGTGCCGTAGTAGAACCTCATGTACGGGGAGGAGTCGTCGCCCGCGGGGACGGTGACCAGGTCGCTCCAACCGTCGCCGTCGATGTCCCCCGGGCCGACGATCCGGTACCCGCTCCAGCCGCCGCTGATCCGCGTCCGGGGCGCGAACGTGCCGTCGCCCTTGCCGAGGTAGAGCCAGAGCACACCGGATGTGTCGCGGGCGACGAGGTCACCGGCGGGGGCGCCGGCGAGGTTGCCCGTCGCGGTCAGCTGGTTGTAGACGCCCCAGCCGCTGCCGACCCTCGTACGAACGGCGAGGGTGCCGTCGCCCTTGCCGGGGTAGAGCCACAGCACGCCGGTCTTGTCCGTGGCGAGGAGGTCGTTCAGGCCGTCCCCGGTCAGATCGGAGCCGCTGGTGAGCTTGTCGTAGATGTTCCAGCCGCCGCCGACGCGCTTGCGCGGGGTGAGGGTGCCGTCGTCCTTGCCTTCGTACGACCAGAGGACGCCGGCCGTGTCGCGGGCGACGAGTCCGGTGGCGGCGGGGACGATCCGGTCGTACATGTTCCACCCGCCGCCGATCCCGGTCCGGTGCAGCGGCTGGCCGTACGTCAGGTGCCCTAGCTGGCCGACGTCGTACAGGGCCAGGACTCCGGTCGAGGAGCGGCTGAAGATGTCCGGCGAACCGTTGTCGTCGAAGTCGTGCGGGCGGGGCGCGCGGGTGGCGGTGAACGAGCCGGTGCGTTCGATGGCCGGGCCGATGCCGTTGAGGGGCTCGGCGCTCATCGTCCACGTGTACGCGCCCCGGTACGCCGGGAACGTGTCGAGGAAACCGTCCCAGTCCACGCGGAACTCCGTCGTGCCCGTCACGGGCTGCGACGTCATGACGAAGCTCGACGTGCCCGTACGGGTGTGGACCAGCTGGAGAATGACACGCGCGTTGGGCCGGCTGAGAGTCCAGCCGGCCGGTACCTTCCCGTCCGCCTGGTCGAGGTCGATCTCGCCGGACGGCGCCACGGGCTCGGACAGTCCGGTAAGGACGGTGGGGACTCCGGTGGTCGCCAGGAGGGACACGGTCGGCCGACCGCCGTCAGCGCCCGGTGTGATCCGGTACAGCCCCTCGCCGTGCTCGATCGTGCCGCCGGTCGCTATCACACCGCCGTCGGTTCCCGGGACTACCGCGCTGGCGTGCGCGAGGAGGGGTATGGTCTCGTCCGTCGTCAGCGATCGGGCGGTCAACCCGGCCGCAGCGCCCGGGGCGATGAAGGCACCGGGTTCGCTGTACACGGCCCAGTCGCCCGCGAGGCCGAACGTCAGCGTCGAGTAGTTCGCCAACTCCAACCACGTGCTGCGGCTGATCGCCTCCGGGGAGTCCCGCCGGGCCACGGCCAGGACGGACTTCCCCTCGGCATCCCGCTCATGCCAGACCACGTGGGTCCGCGACGCGCTGACGGGATGGATGTAATTCTGGTTGTTCAAAATGGCGTACGTCGCCGTCATCGAGGCCGAGGCCAGGTCCACG
Organism: Streptomyces sp. NPDC005803; assembly: GCF_040630435.1. Lineage (NCBI taxonomy): Bacteria > Bacillati > Actinomycetota > Actinomycetes > Kitasatosporales > Streptomycetaceae > Streptomyces > Streptomyces sp. NPDC005803. The sequence continues at coordinate 162,337 of NZ_JBEXXO010000001.1, forward strand.
ACGGCCAACCGCTGCTCCCACTTCCCGTCCGTGCGCTTGAAGCCGTGGAGCAGCAACGTGTCCGGATCGGAATTCGCCTCGCTTATCCACACCGAGGCCTCCGGCAGGCCGGTCACCGTCCGGTCCACGACCCGGCCCTGGTCGTCCTTGTCGAACAGGTGCACCTCCTGCCAGGCACCTCCCTCCGCGCGCTTCGACGCGACGAGCGTGGTCCCTTGGCACCGGATCATTGCGTAGACCCCGCCGAGGTCGTATGTGACCAGTTCCTCGCCCGTAGCCATGTCGAGGAAGGAGCGTGTTCTGCCGGCGGTCCGGACGACGGTGTCCGTGTCCGCGTTCCCCTCGTACGGACCGCCTGGCAGCGGGGTCCGGGTGCCGTCGTACCGCGTCCAGGTGTAGACGTCGGTCTCTCCCTCCTTGTGCCGCGACAGGAAACCCGTGGGCCCGGCGGAGACGGCGACCGTGCCGGGCGGCACGGAGATCACCTCCTGCTGGGTCGCGACGGATGCCGTCCCCACCGGGGCGGCCGCGTGGACCGGCAGGGTGAGGGCGCCGGCCGTCACGGCGAGGGCGACGGCGGCGGCGACGGCGAGGCGCCGACCGGCGGGGTTGAGGTGGTTCAAGGAAGTCCTCCCGGGCGATGCGGTCCTGGTGCCTCCAGGTGCCACGACCAGAGGGACTCGCCACAGCCGTGCGGGGTTGTACGGCTGTTCGAAAGATGCGCGGGTCAGGTGAAGGGAGGGGAGGGTCGTCCCACCGTCTAGGCCGCGCCGCGCCAGATCGTCAGGTCGCCCAGGAGGAAACCGATATCCGGCATCGCGGTCGACTTCGTCGCGATCACGAACAGCGCGATGTCCCCCGAGGCGTCCTTGATGCAGATCTCGCTCCCGTTCGCCGCACCGGCGAGCGGGAGGCGGTGGCTCTTCCCGTGACGGAGCAACGTACGGCACTCGTCGAGCGTGCCGCCCGGCTTGCCGTACAGCTGGACGAACACGCTCGTGTCGCTCTCCAGTTCGCAACCGGCCGACCGGCAGCCGAAACGGATGTCCCCCGTGCGGCCCTTCACCTTCGCATCCGGGTTCTTGAGGTTCACCGAGTTCTTCGTCTGCAGCATGACCAAGGGGTACGGTTCGGGCCGCGGATTCCTGGGTGAGGCCGAGGACGAGGACGAAGCCCCGGCCCTCCCCGCACCGGCGCCCGAAGCTGCCGAATCCGCCGAGTTCGACGGGGCGGAGGGGTCCGACGAGGACCCCCGCGTCGAAGCCGGCGAGGGCGCGGCCGGTCCCGTGGCGGACGCCGACGAGCCGGCCGTGTTCCGGTGCTCGACCCGGCCCTTCACGTCCATCACGACCCAGGCCAGTGCCGATACCAGCAACGCGCCTCCCGCCACACCCACGGCCGTGGTCAGCAGGGTGCGCCGCCTGCGGACCTTTCGCTCCGCGGGCGTCCGCTGCACTTCCCCGGCCGGGGGTCGCCGGTAGCCGATCAGCGGCTGCGGCTGCACCGGGGTGGGTTCGGGCACCGGTGCCGGAACCACGACCTCCGGCCCGCTGATCTCCCGCCACACGGCCGGCGCGCCGCCCCCGTCGGCGTCCGCCCCCAACCGCTGCCGGCACCACTCCAGGACCTCGGCCGCGGTGGCCCGTTCGGCCGGATCGGCGGCCAGGCACCGGGCGAACAGCGGACGCAAGGGCTCGGGCAACAGGGACAGGTCGGGCTCGGAGTGCACGATCCTGTACAGCACGTAGACACCCTGGCCGTCGCCGTAGAGCGGTCTGCCCAGCGCCGCGAACGCCGCCGTCTGCGCAAGGGCGAAGACGTCGGTCGCCGCCGTGACCTCGCCCCCGGAGGCCTGTTCGGGGGCCATGTACGCGGGTGTGCCGAGCGTGTGTCCCGTCGCCGTGTACGAGGTCGCGTCGGCCGCCACCGCGATGCCGAAGTCGATCACGCGCGGCCCGTCGGCGGCCAGCAGCACGTTCGACGGCTTCAGGTCCCGGTGCACGATGCCCTCGGCGTGGATGGCCTGCAACGCCTCGGCCATCCCCGCCATCAGCCACAGCAGGGCAGGCACCGCCAGCGGACCGCGCCGTGCCACGGCCTCCGCCAAGGACGGCCCGGGCACGTACAACGTGGCCAGCCAGGGTGGTGCACCGTCCGCGTCGGCCTCGATCAACTCGGCGGTGTACGCCCCTCGGACGCGCTGAGCCGCGCTGATCTCCCGGCCGAACCGTCGCCGGAAGTCCGGGTCGTCCGCCAGTTCCGGCCGTACGACCTTGATCGCCACGGGCCGGCCACCCGGCGTGTGCGAGAGGTAGACCCGGCCCATGCCGCCCGCGCCCAGCCGGGCGGCGAGCCGGTAGCCACCCACCACCGGCGGGTCGGCCGCCTGAAGTGGCTGGAAGACATCCGTCACATGATTCATCGGCCCGCTCCCCCGTGATGACGCATCGGCCAACGGAAGCAGCCTACGTGGCATGACCATGGAAGGGTGCGGGAGATCAGGAGTCAGCACGGGGACGCACGTCCGGATCATCACCATCCACCTGCCGAAGGCCGGGCCGCTCCCCCGCGTCTTCTTCCCGGGCCGCGCTCGTCCCGGGGGTGCCCTGGGACCTGAACAGCCGGTCCCGACCCTGGCGCCCGAGTCACCCGCCAGGGGCGATCCGGGCAGCCGCACCGCTCACCCCCGTTCCGACCACGGCACTTCGAGGACATCCCTGCCGGCCGATCGGGCAGGGGCCTTCCATGGGTGCTCTTCTCGCGCTGGCGTCTGCGGTCTGCTACGGCCTCGTCGACTTCGCCGGTGGTCTCCTCTCGCGACGGGTCCACTTCGCCGTGGTCACGTTCGTGGGGCAGGTGGGGGGCCTGCTTCTCGCACTCGTGGCCGCGCTGGTGATGTCCGCGGAGTCGGTGCGGGCCGTGGATCTGCTCTGGGGTGCGCTGTCCGGCGCCGGCAGCGGCGTGGCCATGCACTTCCTCAACCGTGGCATGAGTCGTGGGGCCATGAGCGTGGTGATTCCCGTCAGCGCGGTCACCGGGGTGGCGCTGTCCGTTCTGTGTGGGGTGTGGTTCCTGGGCGACCGGCCGACCGCGCCGGCGTGGCTCGGCATCGGCGTCACCCTGCCCGCGTTGTGGCTCGTCGCCGGGGGAGGCGCCCGGCGTGGCGGCCGGGTGTCAGGGGGGCAGGCGTCCACGGACGGCCTGATCGCCAGTGTGGGGGTGGCCGTGCAGTACATCGGCCTTGCCCAGGCCGACCCGGTCAGCGGCCTGTGGCCCGTGGCGGCCGGCCGCCTCGCCGCTGTCGTACTCCTGATGCCCAGCGCTTGGCGCCACGCGAGTCATTTCCGGCAACCGTGGCCGCTGCGGGCGCAGGCCCTCGGAATCGGTGCGGGAGCAGCCGGAGCTCTCGTCCTCTACCTGTGGGCGGTCCAGCAGCAGATGCTGGCCGTCGCCGTCGTACTGGCCTCCCTGTATCCGGCCATCCCCACCGTCCTCGGCCTCACGCTGCTGCACGAGAAGGTCACCCGGGCGCAGATGACGGGCCTGCTGAGCGCCGCCGCCGCCATCGTCCTGCTGTCCCTGGGATGACGCGTGCGCCCGGCTCCCGTCGCCTCTCCGATGTCGTCCGGTGCGCAGACGATGCGGGGGCAGGGCGGCGTCCACGGGCCGAAGGAGCCGCCAGGGAGACCGGACGGCCGAGCCGGGAACAGCCGGTCCGGCCCGCGCGGTTGCATGGGACGAGGGGCCGGCGCCGTGCGGGCGGGGAACGCGAAGACCGCGGGGTCGTCCGTCGCGCCAGGATCCGCGCCCCGGGGTCGCGGTACGTCCACCGCGCACCCGAACCGAGACGTATGTCAGCAGGAGGACTTCTTCATGACCGACCGGCCCCTGACGCTCATGGCCGTACACGCCCACCCCGACGACGAGGCCACCGGGACCGGCGGGGTCCTCGCACGGTACGCGGCGGAAGGCATCCGCACGGTCCTCGTGACATGTACCGACGGCGGTTGCGGTGACGGGGCGGGGGGCGCCAAACCCGGTGACCCCGGCCACGATCCCGCGGCCGTGGCCCGGATGCGCGCGGAGGAACTCCGGGCGAGCTGTGACGTCCTGAAGATCAGCGATCTGGAAGTCCTGGACTACGCCGACTCCGGGATGGCGGGCTGGCCGAGCAACGACGCCCCCGGATCCTTCTGGCAGACCCCCGTGGAGGAGGGCGCTGCCCGGCTCGCGGAGCTCATGCGGCATTACCGGCCCGATGTGGTCGTCACGTACGACGAGAACGGCTTCTACGGTCATCCCGACCACATCCAGGCCCACCGGATCACGATGGCGGCGCTGGAGATGACCTCCCTGACGCCGAAGGTGTACTGGACGACGATGCCCCGCTCGATGATGCAGCGGTTCGGGGAGACCATGCGCGAGTTCCAGGAGGACATGCCCGAGCCGGACCCCGCCGAGGCCGCCGCGCTGGCCGAGATCGGCCTCCCCGACGACGAGATCACCACATGGGTGGACACCACCGCGTACAGCGGGCAGAAGTTCGACGCGCTGGCCGCACACGCCAGTCAGGGCGAGAACATCTTCTTCCTCAAGATGGGCAAGGAGCGGTTCGGCGAACTGATGGGCGTGGAGACTTTCGTACGCGTCAAGGACACCACCGGCACGGCTCTGCCCGAGGACGACCTCTTCGCCGGACTGCGCTGATCCGAACCCGTCCGACGGAGGCCCGGGAAGGGGCTGCCTCCGCTCCGCCGCTTCGGCGGGGCGGGGGCGCGCGGCGCCGGTAAGGAGTGGGCACGGCCCACGCCCGGGCCGTCCGTGACCGAGCCGGCCTACGGGTGGGTCAGCCGAAGATGCGCGGCCCGCGGACGGTGGCGTCGGCGCCGCTGTCGGCGAAGACGACCTGCCCGGTGAGGTGCCGGTTGGCGGGGCTGGTGAGCCAGGCGAGGAGTCCGGCGATGTCCTCCGGGTCGGCGGCACCGTTGAGCGGGGAGGGGACCTGCGCGAAGAGACCCTCACGGCCTTCCGGCGTGTCCAGGTAGGGCGCCGTCATGGGGGTGCGGATGACTCCGGGGCCGACGGCGTTGAGCGGGATGCCGGCGCCTGCCCAGGGGGTGGTGATCGCCTGGGTGCGCACCCATTCGGCGATGGCGCGCTTGCTGCTCGGGTAGATCAGACTCCCCTGCCCGTCGGCGGCGAGGGCTTCGGCCCGGGCGAGGGCGCGGTCCTCGTCGTCCTCGCGCAGGGCGTCGAGGAGCTCGGGGTCGGTGTCCTGGAGGGCGGAGAACGAGCTGACCACGAGAGCGCGGGGCGCGGGCGAGCCGGCCAGCAGCGGCCGCAGGGAGCTGAGGGTGGCGGTGGCGCCGAAGTAGTTGACCTTCGCCGTGAGCGCGGTGGGCAGGGAGACCCCGGCGATGGCGTGGACGGCGTCGATGCCGTGGGGGGCGAGGGCGGACACGCGGTCGGCGAGGGTCGCGCGGGAAGCGGGATCGGCGAGGTCGCAGTCGATGTCGCTGCCGCGCAGGTCGACGCCGATGACGTGGTCGCCCTGGGCGAGGAGGGTGTGGCGGGTGGCGGCTCCGATGCCGGAAGCGGCACCGGTGACGACGTGGGTACGCGGGGTTGTGCTCATGGTGGTTCGGCTCCGGTCAGACGGGGCGGCGGGCCGGTCGGCCCGCCTGTGGGACGGGTCCGGGCCCCGCCCCTGCGCGGGGCGGGGACCGGCGGGTGCTCACGGGACGAGCGCGAACTCCTCGACCATGGAGCCGGGGACGTGGTACCCGCTCTGGTCGCGGACGGTGCCGATGTGTGCGGCGATGTCATCGGCGGTGGCCACCGGTGCGTCCGCAGGGACGTGGAAGCCCTCGGTGACGCCGATGAAGACGCGGGCGTAGCGGCCGCGGGCGATGGAGAACGCCTCGTGCGTGTGGGGGTTGTCCTCGCTGGCCAGGTAGACGGCCATGGCGGTGATCATCTCGGGCTCCCCGTGGGCGGGGGTGGTGGGGATGCCTGCCAGCGTCTCGGGGTTCATCGCGGCGGCCATGCGGCTTTCGGCCGCGGGGAGGATGGTGTTGACCTTGATGCCGTGCGGCGCGCCTTCGAGGGCGACGACGTTGGCCAGGCCGAGGACAGCGCCCTTCGCGGCCGCGTAGTTGGCCTGTTCGGCATTGCCGAAGACCCCGGCGGCCGACGAGGTGAAGACGATGCGGCCGTATCCCTTGTCGCGCATGACCGCGAAGGCGGGCTGGGTGACGTGGAAAGCGCCCTTGACGTGCACGGCGAGCAGGGCGTCGATCGCCTCGGGCGTGAGGTCGGTGAAGGGGGCGTTGCGGATGTTGCCCGCGTTGTTGATCAGGATGTCGACGGTGCCGAAGGCGTCGAGGGCGCTCCGCACGATGGCCTTGCCGCCTTCGGGGGTGGCGACCGAGTCGTAGTTCGCGACGGCCTCACCGCCGGCGGCGGCGATCTCCTTGACGACCTGGTCGGCCATCGCGGCGCCGCCGCCCTTGCCGTCGATGCTGCCGCCGAGGTCGTTGACGACGACCTTCGCGCCGCGGGCTGCCAGGTCGAGGGCGTGAGCACGGCCGAGGCCGCCTCCCGCCCCGGTCACGATCGCGACGCGTCCCTCGAATGAAATCTGGGCCATGGTGGACCACTTCTCTCTGTACCGAACTCGTGTCCCGGGGTCGCCCGGAGCACCCGGCCGCAACGGTATGCCTGGATGGCACAATGTGCCAAGTGTGAGTTACGTGCCACACTGGGACGAGCAGCGCGACAGATGGAGGAGTACGCGAACGTGCCCCACGCCCACGGATCGGCCGACCAGCCGGAAGCGACGCCTGACCTGCGCCAACGTCGCCGGACGGCCATGCAGCGCGAGATCGGTCTGCGCGCCGCCCAGCTCTTCGAGCAGCAGGGTTTCGCGGACACCACCGTCGACCAGATCGCCGCGGAGGCGGGCATCTCCCTGCGCACCTTCTACCGGCACTGTCCGGTCAAGGAAGAGACGCTCACCCCGCTGCTGGTCGAGGGCGTCCACGCCCTCGTCGACGCCCTCTCGCGGCGCCCCAGCACCGAGCCGCTGCCCGAGGCCGCCCGGGCCGCCCTGCTCGCCGGCAGCACCACGTCCGACGAAACGCTCCGCATCGCCCGCGTGATGCTCGCCGAACCGGCACTCAAGGCCCGGTGGCTGGCGGCAGGACGTCGCGCTCAGGACCTGTTGGGCCCCGTCGTCGCCGAACGCCTGGGCCTCGCCCCCGACAGCCTCGCCGCCAAAGCGACGGCAGGCATGCTCATCAACGTGGCCACCACCGCCCTCGAACACTGGGCGCAGCACCCCGAGGGCACCACACTCGGAGAGACCACCGCCGCCGCCTACACCGCGGTCGCGGGCTTCAGCCGCCCCGGCCCCACCCGATGACGCTCACGGAACCGGGTACCCGCCGACGACCGGTCCGCAGGCACACGCCCCACCCGGGTTGACGCCCCCGAACCCCTCCCGAACCGATCACCGGCACCTGCGACAGGGAGCCGCGCCCGGGCGACGCGGGCGGGCGCCCGCGCTTCGGCTCGCCGCGCGGGCGGCAGCGCGGGGGAACCGGCCGGGAACAGGGCGGCGTCTGGCACAGGACGACCCTGTCGTCGACAGAGTCGCCGGACCCCCGAGAGGCAGCTGCCGCATGTTCGTCCTGCTGATGTACGGCGCCATGCTCGCCGTACCGGTCTGGGTCATCGCGGTCGCGGTGAAGCTGATATCGGTCGCCGTCCCGGGGCGCCGACCGGACTGGGCCAGGGACCTTCTGCGGTGGAGCGCGGGCATGGCGGCTGTCGCAGCCGTCCTCGTGTACGCGATCGGGCTCGGCTCGGTCCAGTGGGACGCGAGCGAAGCCGAGTCGGGCGCGGGCTCCTCCCCGGCCGCTCCCTGCCGTTCCCTCCCGCCCGGCACGCTCGACCGGCTCGCCGGGCACGAACCGTCCTACTTCCCCTTGGGCTTCGACTGCCTGCTGGACGGTGGCCGCGCCGTCGAGGGCAGCGGTCCCTACGGTCTGCTGAACGCCCTGGCCGCCGCCTTCGCTCTGGCAGCGGTGCTGTCGCTGCTCGCCGTGGGGTTTCTGGACGAGTTCCGGGCGCGGAGGCAGGCGAAGGCCGGGCAGATGGCTGTTCCGAGGGAAACGGCCTGACCGCGCGACGCCCGGGCTGAACCCACTGAACCGGCTGAACCGGCTGAACCGACTGGGGAATTCGCGGCGGCGTGGCGATGATACGTACCGAACGAGGGTGCGGCGAACGGTTATTGACCGTTCGTTCCACATGCGGCTACGGTCTCCCCTGTGGCCAGGACCAAGGAATTCGATCCGGACGCCGCGCTGCAGTCAGCCCTCGAGCTGTTCTGGCGGTGCGGCTACGAAGCCACGTCGATCGCCGACCTCGTCGAACACCTGGGTATCGGTCGCGCCAGCATCTACGCCACCTTCGGCAACAAGCACGAGCTGTACCTGAAGGCCATGGACCGGTACGCGGAGGGCCACGATCCGCTGCTCCTCACGGAGTTGTCCCAGCCGGGGCCCGCACTGCCCGCCGTGCGGGCGGTGGTACGCCGCTTCGCCTCGGAGGCCGCCTCCCCCGACGGCCGGCTGCACGGCTGCCTGATCACCAACACGGCTGCCGAACGGGCCCCGCACGACCCCGCGGCGGCTCGCCGGGTGGAGGCCAGTTGGGAGCACCTGGAGACGCTGCTGCAGTCCGCGCTCGTCCGGGCAGGAGCCCAGGGCGAGCTGCCCGAGGACCGTGATCCGCGCGCGCTGGCCCGCATGCTGCTCGTCCTGCTGCAGGGCGTACGGGTCGTCGGCAAGGCCTCCAGCGATCCCGCCAGGGTGCGGGACGCGGCCGAGCAGGCACTGACCCTGCTGGACTGAATCACCCGCGCCGAAGCCACCGAGCCGTCGCACATCCTGCCTGAATATTGGACCGGTCGATCAAATATGAGGAGGGTCATGGCCGCCGGGGGAACCACCCACCGCGTCCACACGCGGCACCGACGCGCCTTCACCCTCCTCGACTGCCTCGACTGACCCGCTACGCAAAGGAGTTGCAGAGGAATGGACCGCTTCACCGGCAAGACCGTGCTCGTCACGGGTGCAGGTTCCGGTCTCGGCCGCGCGATCGCGCTCGCCTTCGCCGCCGAGGGCGCGTCCGTGGTCGCCGCGGGTCGTACCGCGGCCACCCTGGACGAGACGGTCGGCCTCGTCGAGGCGGCGGGCGGCACGGCTGCCGCCGTCACGGTCGACGTCACCGACTCCGACCGGCTGCGGGACCTCGTACGCGAGAGTGTCACCCGTTTCGGCGGGCTCGACATCGCGGTCAACAACGCCGGGATACTCCGCGGCTCCGGACCGGTGGGAGACGTGAGCGAGGAGGACTGGGACACGGTGCTGCGGACCAACGTCACAGGCGTCTGGCTGGCCATGAAGCACGAGATCGCGCACATGAAGGACAACGGTGGCGGCGCCATCGTCAACATCGCCTCCAACCTGGGCGCGCACCGCCGAGTCCCGAACGCCGCCGCGTACATCACCTCCAAGGCAGCGGTGTCCGCGCTGACCCGCGCCGCCGCTCTCGACCACATCCACCAGGGCGTCCGCATCAACGCGGTGAGCCCGGGCGCCTCCGCCGCTCCCATGTCCCTGCGGCCCGGCGAGACCGAAGCCGGCCGCACCGAGCGGATGAAGTCGGAGAACCCGCTCGGCCGGGTCGCTGAGGCCGGAGAAGTGGCGGCCGCGGTGCTCTACCTCGCCTCACCCGCAGCCGGAGCGGTCGTCGGCGCCGACCTGGTCGTCGACGGTGGGGCATCCGCCTGACGCCGGACCACGTCGTACGCGCCCCCGGGGGCAGGCCGGGCCTCGCACTCGACCACCATGGGCAGGCCGGACCTCGCACTCGTCCAGCGGATGCAGGCCGGGCCTCGTGTTCCCGGGGCCGACCGTCCGAGGAGTACGGCGAGTGCCGCGGGGACCACGATCGGTCCGGAGCTCATGGGGCCGCCCCGGCTGTCGTGCCACGCCCCGCTCCCCTCCCCGCAGGCCACCCCGGGGTCCGCCCCGGACCACGTCGTCTCCCCTAGCACACGTCCTTGCGCATGAGCGTGCACATGGTTTCGTACCGGCGCAGCGAACCGTCCGGCGCCTCCACGTCCCAGGCGTCCGGCCGGCTGCCGTAGGCCTCGTACCCCAGGCGTTCGTACAGCGCCCGGGCACGGGGATTGCTCTCCTCGACCCCGAGTTCCGCGCGCCCCGGGCCGCGTGACCTGATGCGGTCCTCCGCCGCGCGGATGAGCACGGTACCCAGGCCGCACGACTGGAGCGCCGGGGCCACCGCGAGCTGCCACAGCGTGCCGGAACCGGCCGCGACCTGATAGTCGACGCCGCCGATCGCCACCGGAAGACCCACCGGCGTACAGACCGCCAGGTAGTCCACCTCCCCGGCCGCCGCGCGCTCCAACTCACGGGCCACCTGCACCAGATGGGCCGACGAGCCCGACCAGGCACAGGCCGGCAGATCGGCGGGCGTCAGGTCGCGGACGTGGACGGGGACGACCACCTGGGCCGGCCCGACGGATGAAGGACTCATGCGCCCATCCCAGCAGGGCGAAGGTGATCCGCCCAGTGCTTTTCACCGTGCTTTCGGCGGCCGTGGCGCTGTCAGCGGCGGGCGTTGAGCCGGGCGGCCTGGCGGGTCAGATGTTCGCGCTCGGCGAGGTTGGGTGCCTTGTGGGCCGCCTCGGCGTACAGCCGCGCCGCCGTCTCCAGGTCGCCGTCGTGCTCGTGGAGGTACGCCGCCACCGCGGTGTGGCGGGGCAGCGAGGCGTCCAGCGCGGCGAGCTCCTTGAGGCCGGCGCGCGGTCCGTCGGCCTCGGCGACGGCCACCGCGCGGTTGAGCCGGACGACGGGGTTGTCGGTCAGGCGCGTGAGCTCGTCGTACCACTCGACGATCTGCACCCAGTCGGTCTCCTCGGCGGTGGGCGCGTCGGCGTGGAGCGCCGCGATGGCGGCCTGGGCCTGGAACTCGCCCAACCGGTCGCGGGCGAGAGCCGCCTGGAGGATCACGACGCCCTCGGCGATCGCGTCGGTGTCCCACCGGCCGCGGTCCTGCTCGGCGAGCGGTACGAGACTGCCGTCGGGCGCGGTCCGGGCGGCGCGCCGGGCGTGGTGGAGCAGCATGAGGGCGAGCAGCCCCGCCGCCTCGGGGTGGTCGACCCGGGGTGCGAGCTGCCGGGTGAGCCGGATGGCCTCGGCGGCGAGGTCGACGTCGCCGGAGTAGCCCTCGTTGAAGACCAGGTAGAGGACGCGCAGCACGGTGGCGACGTCGCCGGGCTGGTTGAACCGCACGCCGGACACGGTGCGCTTGGCCCGGGTGATGCGCTGGGCCATCGTCGCCTCGGGCACCAGGTAGGCCTGGGCGATCTGGCGGGTGGTCAGCCCGCCGACGGCGCGCAGCGTGAGCGCGACCGCCGACGACGGGGTCAGGGACGGGTGGGCGCACAGGAAGTAGAGCTGGAGCGTGTCGTCGACGGCGGGAGCGGGCCCGGGCGCCGGCTCCTCGTCGACGCGGTGCTCCCGTCGGCGGCGGGCGGTGTCCGCCCGCGTCGCGTCGAGGAACTTTCGCCAGGCCACGGTGACCAGCCAGCCCTTCGGGTCGCGCACGGGGTCTCCCGTGCGCGAGCCGGGCTCCGAGCCGGCGGTCGGGTCCGCCGGCCGGACGCGCATCGCCTCGACGAGCGCGTCCTGCACCGCGTCCTCGGCCGCCGCGAAGTCGGCTCCGCGGCGGACGAGGATGGCGAGCACGCTCGGGGTGAGGCCGCGCAGCAGAGCCTCGTCCATCGGTGAGGTCACTCCGTGATGGTGGGCGGCGCGGTCAGGAACGGGCGCAGCTCCAGCCACTCGTGGATCGGCTTGCCGCCCGCGCCGGGTGCGGCCGACAGCTCCCCGGCCAGCTCGACGGCGCGCTCGTAGCTGTCGACATCGATGATCATCCACCCGGCGATGAGGTCCTTGGTCTCGGCGAACGGGCCGTCGGTGACCGGCGGGCGCCCCTCACCGTCGTAGCGCACCCACGCGCCCTCGGGGGCCAGGGCCTGACCGTCGACGAACTCGCCCGTCTTCTCCAGCCGGGCCGCGAAGTCGTTCATGTACTGCATGTGCGCCGAGATCTCCTCCGGCGTCCACTGGTCCATCCGTACGTCGTTGACCGAAGCCGGAGCGCCGCGGTAGTGCTTCAGGAGCAAGTACTTGGCCATCGTGTCTCTCCTCGCTGGAGCGACCCTTCGTGGTCGCGTTCAATGCGGGGACGGAGCCGGTCACCGGTTCTCGACATCGCCGTCCGAACTTTTCCGAACTTTCTTCGACGAGCTGGGTGAGGCGTCCCGCGGGGTCCTGGCACAGCGTGGCACGGGGGCCGGGGCTTCGGAGACCGGCATGGCCGGGACGCCGCGTGGACGCCGCGTCCCGGCCGGCGTGCGTGCGCGCTGCCGGGCAGGCGGGTGCTGCCCGGGTGCTGCCTCAGCCCGTGGGCGGAGAGCCCGCCGATGCGGTGGCGCGACGGTATTCGGCGTTGATGCGCTGTGCCTCTTCGAGCTGGTCCTCAAGGATGACGATGCGGCAGGCGGCCTCGATGGGGGTCCCCTGGTCGACTATTTCCCGGGCGCGGGCGGCGATGCGCAGCTGGTAGCGGGAGTAGCGGCGGTGGCCGCCCGCGGAGCGCAGCGGGGTGATGAGGCGGGCTTCACCGAGGGCGCGGAGGAAGCCCTGGGTCGTGCCGAGCATCTCGGCGGCCCGGCCCATCGTGTAGGCGGGGTAGTCGTCGTCATCGAGACGGCCGAACGAATCATCTGCTGTCATTGCACCTCTTCCATGGCACGCGTGGAGGGGCCCTGGTGCCACTGGCACCAAGGCCCCGAAGGAATTGCTACACCATCTGCCGGCCGTCGTGTCGCACCGGCCCTCTGAGTCCGCGGACCCGGCCGGTATACCGGCGGGGGTGCGGGGATCGTGGTTGCTCGACCGGAGACCACCTCACTCTCGATGTCCTGCGGCACCCGAGCGCAGTCGTTCCGCCCGGGCTCTGCTCTCGGCGGCCCCTGTTCACCGCGGGCCGCCCGGTCCGGTCGTCAGCCCCGTCACCGCCCCGACACACATGGCTCCGGAACTCCACCACCGCACCGTCCTGCGAACTGCTGTACCGCGACTACTTCACTGCGGTCGCGGGTCCTGCTGCCGGGCAGTTCATCTCTGCCCGGCCTTCGTCGATCTCGTCTACGAGAAGAACCATACGCAGCACTCGCCGCCATGTCTACTCTCGCCACAGTAGATTTTCGCGTGTCGGGCAGACAGATAGTCGGGCGTGCCACCGAGGGGCACGAGGACGGGGCGGGAACGAGGCCGGGGGCTGGGCCCCGGCGTCCGTGCGGGTGGTCCCCCGCTCACCGCACCGGAAAGCCGAAGGAGTAACCCTGCTGCCTCAGCCAGGGCAGAACCTGGCGCAGGGCGGCCAAGGTCTGGGAGCGGTCCCCGCCCGCGTCGTGGAAGAGGACGGTCGGCCCGTTGGATATCTCGCTCTTGACGGTGGCGACCATGGTGTCGACGCCGGGATGCTCGAAGTCCTTGGTGTCGACGTTCCAGCCCAGCGGCCGCATCCCCCGGGACGCGGCGAGCTGCCGGCTGTACGGGGTGAAGGCACCGCCCGGGGCGCGGTAGTACTGCGGCCGGACACCGCCGGACGCCTTGGTGATCATGCGTTCGGCGTCGAGGATCTGCTGGGACTGGTACGCCTCGGACTTGGTGTCCATGGTGGTGTCGTGCGAGACCGTGTGGTTGCACAGCCGGTGCCCGTCCGCCACGACCGCCTTGACCAGGTCCGGGTACGCCTGGGCCTGCGTGCCCACCATGCAGAACGTGGCCTTCACTCCGTTGTCCTTGAGCAGGCGCAGTACCTGGGGCGTCCAGGTCGGGTCCGGGCCGTCGTCGATGGTGATGTTGACGCCCTTGGCGCCGCGGTCCGAGGCGTGCGCGATGTCGGCCGCCACCTTGGTCACGGTTTGCTCCTGCTGCCGGGCGGCCGGCGTCGAGACGGACGCCTGCGGCTGCTGCCCTCCGGTGGTGCCGGCCTGTGCGGTCCACACCGAGGTGGCCGCGGCCATCGCCGTCACTCCGAGTGCCGCCGCGAGAAGCCTGGCGTGCCATCCCCTTCCCTTGTGCTTCGCCATGTCCGCCCCGCCCCTTTGCTGTCTTCGCCGATGCCCTGCCCCCATCAAGACATGCGAACGCGCGTACTGGCTGCCTCTGTTACCGATCGCAGACAAATCCGCAGGGGACCGGCGACAAACGCGGAGGGCCCGCGACGCACGGGGGGTGCCAGGGCCACCCGCCGGCCGGTCCGGCAACCGGATCGCCTGTCCGGCAGTCACCTCTCAAAAGGCAGTCACGGATGAAATCGGCCCGGGTGTCGGAGACGAACGGCTGCTGCTCGTCAGCCGAGAAGACCAGCCCGTTCGGTGCTCCGAAACAATCGGCCACCAGGCGCACTTCGCCGGTGAGTGGATCGACGCGGTAGACGTTGTTGGAGCCGATCTCGCCCGGCGGACCACGGCCGTCGTGGACCCGTCGGCACTGGGGTACGGCGTGCTGGCGTACGTGACGGTGGACTCCACCCGCTGGATGGGCGATACGGCACAGGAGTTCGCGGCGCTGCCCGAGATCGTGGAAGCTCATATCGTCGCCGGCCGGGACGGCGCAGTACGGGTTCGGCGGGTCTCCTCGATACACGTCGTCAGCCGATGGCGTGGGGGCGCTACCCGGAGAAGAGACCGGATTCCGGAGTAATCGCGGCTGGTCACACAGCCGTTGGCGGCCCACCGGCGTCGCGGCCCGGCCTGCGGCCGGTCACCGCGCCCCCGGCGGGAGCCCGGCCTCCCCGTCCCGGCCCTCGAAGCTCGTGAAGAAGTGCCTGTCGAAGTAGCGCGCGGTGGAGCAGGGATGCCGCCGGTCGGTGAGCAGACGGTGGATGAACTCCGCGGTCGAGCCGTCGAACCGGTGGCGGTCCGCGTAGTCCTCCCCCATGACGAGGATGGGCCACCGCTCGGGGTCGTCGCCCTCGGTGAGCCAGGAGAACGAGGTGCGCCCCTCCGTGCTCCCCCACTGCAACAAGCCGCCCGGCGCCGGGTGGAGGCCGTACGGCTCCCACCACCGGCCGCCGTCCTCCGCCGCCGCGCGAGCCCAGAACTCGTTGAACGTGACGAGGTCCAGGCTGCCGGGCGGGCCGTCGGGGAGCAGGAGGCCGAGGTAGTCGTCGAAATCGCCGTACCCGAACCGCTCGACCAGCTCCTTGTAGTCACCGGGCAGCGCCGTGCCGAGCCGGGTCTCGACCGCCGCCCAGTCGACCGCGGGGGCCCTGCGGTCGTCCGTCCAGCCCGTGACGGCGACGACCCGGTCCACCCAGGACGGCTCCGTCGCCGGGCGCGCCGGGGGTGCGGTCCGCCCGGGCGCGTTCGACTCCCGTTCTTCCATGCCCGGGAGTCAACCACGTGGTGCCCGCCACACGGACGGGCATCGTCCACGCCGTGAGACTTCGGCAACACCCGTGCAATGAAATGCGCCGGAAACATCCAGGTCCCTCCGACGAAACGCGCACCGGTCACGCTCACTGTCGCCCGCACCGCACACGCCCCGAGGAGGACTCCCCCGTGACCCCCGTGACCGTGGCCGCGGCCGGCATCGACACAGGTGACACCGCCTGGCTGCTCGCCGCCACCGCACTCGTCCTGCTGATGACACCCGGGCTGGCGCTCTTCTACGGCGGCATGGTCCGGACGAAGAACGTACTCAACATGCTGATGATGAGCTTCGTCTCGATCGCGCTCGTCACCGTCGTCTGGCTGCTCGCCGGGTACTCGCTGGCCTTCGGCGACGACGCGTTCGGCGGGCTCGTCGGGGATCTGGGGCACGTCGGCCTGGCCGGCATCGGGCCCGACAGCGTGACCGGCAGCGTGCCGACCCTGCTGTTCACCACCTTCCAGCTGACCTTCGCGATCGTCACCGCGGCGCTGATCAGCGGAGCGATCGCGGACCGTACGAAGTTCGCCGCCTGGCTGGTCATCGTGCCGGTGTGGACGCTGCTCGTCTACGCCCCCGTCGCGCACTGGGTCTGGGGTCCGGGCGGCTGGATCAAGGACTCGCTGGGCGCGCTGGACTTCGCCGGCGGGCTCGTCGTGGAGATCGCGTCCGGGGCGTCCGGGCTGGCGCTCGCGCTCGTCGTGGGGCCGCGCATCGGGTTCAAGAAGGACGCGATGCGCCCGCACAACCTGCCCATGGTGATGCTCGGCGCCGGACTGCTCTGGTTCGGCTGGCTCGGCTTCAACGGCGGCTCCGCCCTCGGCGCCAACGGCCTGGCGGCCGCCTCCGTCCTCAACACCCTGGTCGCCGGCTGCACGGGGCTGCTCGGCTGGCTCTTCGTCGAGCAGAAGCGCGACGGCCACCCCACCACGTTCGGCGCGGCCTCGGGCGCGGTCGCCGGGCTGGTCGCCATCACTCCGGCCTGCGGCACCGTGGGCATCCTGGGCGGCGCCGCCGTCGGGCTCACCGCCGGCGTCGTCTGCTCGTACGCGGTCGCGTGGAAGTTCCGCTTCGGCTACGACGACTCCCTGGACGTGGTCGGCGTGCACTTCGTCGGCGGCATCGTCGGCACCCTGCTCATCGGCCTGTTCGCCACGGCCACCATGACCGGTGGCGCGGACGGGCTGTTGTACGGGGGCGGGTTCGGCCAGCTCGCCCGGCAGGCCGTCGCCGTACTGGCCGTGGCGGCGTACACGTTCCTCGTGACGTACGGGATCGGCAAGGCCGTCGACCGGTTCATGGGTCTGCGGGCCTCCGCGGACGAGGAGCTCACCGGCCTGGACCAGACACTGCACGCGGAGAGCGCCTACGATCACGGCGCCCTGGGTCACGGCGCTCCGCAGGCCGCGACCGCCCGGCCCACGCCGCTCTCCAAGGACAGGAACCCCTCGCCATGAAGCTCATCACCGCCGTCGTCAGACCGCACCGCCTCGACGAGGTGAAGACCGCGCTGCGGGAACTGGGCGTGCACGGCCTCACCGTCACCGAAGCCAGCGGCTACGGGCGGCAGCACGGCCACACCGAGGTGTACCGGGGCGCCGAGTACCGGGTCGACCTGGTCCCCAAGGTGCGGATCGAGGTCGTCGTCGCGGACCCGGAGGCCGAACCGGTCGTCGACGCGATCGTGCGCGCCGCCCGCACCGACCGCATCGGCGACGGCAAGGTGTGGGTGCAGTCGGTCGACACGGTGGTGCGGGTCCGCACGGGCGAGCGCGGACCGGACGCGCTGTAGGCACTCCGTCCCGCGCTCCGGGCGGAGCCCTCACTTCCTGCTCAGGGTGCGGTCGAGGAGCGGGAGCAGGCGGTCCCAGTGCCGCTGGAGGCCGGAGGGGCTGAAGGCGTCGGTGTCGGACATGGTGAAGCCGTGGAGGGTGCCGGGGTAGATCTCGGAGGTGTAGTCGGCCCCCGACGCGTCCAGGGTCCGGTTGAGCGCGGCGAGGGCCTCGGGCGTCAGGTCGCCTTCGGCGTGCCCGAGGTGGACCTCCGCGGTCAGTTCGGCGAGGTGGTCGGTCACGTCGGCGGTCAGGGGGCCGTGGAACGCGGCGACGGCGGCCACCCGGCCGGGGTGGGCCACGGCGGTGCGCATCGCCACGAGACCGCCGATGCAGTAGCCGGTCACCGCGACCGGGCCGGCCCCGGCCTCGGGCCGGCCGGTGAGGAAGCTGAGGTAGGCGTCGGCGTCGCGCAGGGTGCGTTCGGCGGTGTGCGCCTCGATCAGGGGCATCAGCCGGGCGAACACCGCGGGCCGGGCCTCCGCCCCGATGAACTCGGGAAGTTCGATCACCGGTGTCGGGCCGTGCCGGTAGAAGATGTTGGGGACGAGCACGTAGTACCCGTGCCCGGCCAGTTCGCGGGCCATGTCCCGCAGCACGGGCCGGATGCCGAAGCCGTCCGGGTACATCAGCACCCCTGGGTGCCGCTCACCGCCGTCGGGGAAGGCGGCGAAGGCGTCGGCCTCGCCGTCCGCGGTGGGAATGCGCAGGGTCGTGGTGGGCATCGAGTTCTCCTGGTGTGAGAGATGTGTCCGGACCATGGTCCACACGACAGGAGGCGGAGCCCGCGCGGCGACCGGCAGGGGGCCGGAACCGGCCCGTACGGCCGCGGTCGGCGGTGCGCCGGGTCGCCGGTCCGGGCAGGCAAAAGGTGTGTCTACGCTCCACCGGCCAGTCCCTCACGCCGGTGCAGCAGACCCGCGTCCATCGCGACCACCACCGCCCGTGTGCGGTCGTTGACGTCGAGCTTGGCGAAGATCCGCAGGAGATGGGTCTTCACCGTGGCCTCGCCGATGAACAGCCGGCGGCCGATCTCGACGTTCGACAGGCCCTCCGCCACCGCCCCGAGCACCTCGGACTCGCGGGCCGTCAGGCTCACGGCCACGGGCCGGCGCATCCGGGCCACCAGCCGCTGGGCCACCCGGGGAGCCAGGACGGTCTCCCCCCGGGACGCCGAGTGGATCGCCTCCACCAGCTGTTCGCGGGTGGCGTCCTTGAGGAGGTAGCCGGTGGCGCCCGCCTCGACGCCCCGCTCGATGTCCGCGTCGGTGTCGTACGTGGTGAGGATCAGCACCCGGGTGGGCGCCTCGCCCGCGACGATCTCCAGGGTGGCGCCCACCCCGTCCAGGACCGGCATCCGCAGGTCCAGCAGCGCCACGTCCGGCCGGAGCCGTTCGACGAGACCGACCGCCTGGCGGCCGTCGCCGGCCTCGCCGACGATCTCGACGGTGGGTTCCGAGGACAGCAGCGCGACGAGTCCGGCGCGCATCACCGTGTGGTCGTCGGCCAGGATGATCCGCAGGGGCGCAGGGGTGGTCTCTGTCGTCATGTCACACCTTGACCGTCGAGGGCGAGCGGGATGGTGGCGAGTATCCGGGTGCCGTCGCCGAGCGAGCTGGTGACGGTGAGGCCGCCGCCGGACTCGGCGAGCCGCTTGCGCATCCCGTTCAGGCCGAAACCGTGGGCGTCCTCGACGACGAACCCGCGGCCGTCGTCCGTGATCTCCAGCTCCACGGCGTCGGGCCCGTGCGCCAGGACCACGCCGACCGTGGACGCCGACGCGTGCTTGCGGATGTTGGCCAGGGACTCCTGCGTGCAGCGCAGCAGGGCGATCCGGGTCGGCTGGTCGCACACGATGTCGGCCAGCTCCGACGTCACGTCGAGTCCGGTGTCCTCGGTGAAGCGTTCCAGCGTGCGGCGGAGCGTCGCGGCGACCGATCCGGGCGCCACACCGCTGCTGGGGGCGGCGCCGACCAGGACCCGGGCCTCGGCGAGGTTCTCCCGGGCCGTCTGCTCGATGGACTGGAGCTGCTGGGCGCTCCGGTGGACGTCCACGGCCAGCTGCGACCGGGCGGCCTCGGCGAGCACGATGATGGAGGCGAAGCCCTGGGCGA
The DNA here is from genome assembly GCF_040630435.1 of Streptomyces sp. NPDC005803. Classification (NCBI taxonomy): domain Bacteria; kingdom Bacillati; phylum Actinomycetota; class Actinomycetes; order Kitasatosporales; family Streptomycetaceae; genus Streptomyces; species Streptomyces sp. NPDC005803. The sequence continues at coordinate 181,888 of NZ_JBEXXO010000001.1, forward strand.
GGGTGTCGTGGATCTCCCGGGCGAGGCGTTCGCGTTCCTCCGCCGCGCCCTGGCGCTGGTAGACCTCGGCCAGTTCGAGCTGGGTGCTCTTCAACTCGGTCCTGAGCGCGGCCCGTTCGTCGCGCTGGGCCAGCACCCTCGGCGTCATCAGGGCCATCGCGGTGGCCACCACCCAGACGCCGAGGGAGGAGGCGCTGTTCTGGAGGAATGCCTCCACGTGTCCGCCCTCCCTCAGGCTGCCGCCGATCGTGATCCCCGCGGCCCCGAGGCCGGTGAAGAGGATGGCGCCCCGGGGGCTGTCGGCGAAGACGATGAACTGCGTGAGCATCACGGTGTAGAAGACCCCGAAACCGTCGCCCTCGTACGCCAGGCCGCCCAGCACGACGACGAGCACGCACAGATAGGCGTACGGCCTGCGGACCCGGTCGCCGGGGCGTAACCGCACCAGTGCGTAGCAGAGGGCGAGCACGGCCGTCAGCGCGAGGATCCAGGCCTTCCGGTGCGCCGGGGCGCCGCCCGTCGCCGTGATCAGGGTGACCAGGGCGAGGAGCGCCCAGGACAGGCCCTCCCACCCGTGGAGCACCCAGATCCAGACAGGGTCACCGCGCTGGGGCCGTTGCAGCATGCCCGTCAGACTACGTGGGGGAGCGGCCGGCCGGCCTGGGCGGACGGGACGGACGGGTCCCCGGGCTCCGTGCGGCGCGAGCGTCGCAGGGGGCGCCAGGCGCGCTCCCCGAGAAGCAGCAGGACGGACGGCAGGATCATCATGCGGATCACGACGGCGTCCAGCAGGACCGCCACCGCCAGGCAGAAGCCCATCTGCTTCATCTCGGTGAGGTGCAGGAAGACGAAGGCCGCGAAGATCGTGACCATGACCAGCGCCGCGCTCGTCACCACCTTGGCCGAGCGGGCGATGCCGTCGACCACCGCCTCGCGGGCCGTCATCCCGTGGTCCATGGCCTCCTTGATCCGGCTGACGACGAAGACCTGGTAGTCCATCGACAGGCCGAAGAGGAGCACGAAGAGGAAGAGCGGCACCCGGGAGGCGATGGCGCCGAGGGAGTCGAAGTCCAGCAGGCCTTCGGCCCAGGTGCCCTGGAAGACCAGGACGAGTGCGCCGAGCGCGGCGGCCGCGGAGAGCAGGTTCAGTACGACACCGAGCAGGCCGACGATCGTGGAGCGGAACACCACCGCGGTCGTCAGGAAGGTGAGCAGCAGGAGGAATCCGATCACCAGCGGCAGCTTGCCCCGCTCGTGGTGCACGTAGTCCTGGCCGCGGGCCACGTCGCCGCTGACCGCCACGTCGGTTGCCCGCAACGCACCGGCTGTCGCGGGGATGTAGCGGTCGCGCAGGTGGTCGAGCGAGGCGATCGCCTCGTCGGAGGGCGCCGGGTGCGGCACCGCCAGTTCCAGCACACTGATCCGGCCGTCGGCGGAGGTCCGCACCACGGGGTCGCCGGTCCGGGCGAACAGCGGGTCCGCCTGGGCGGTCCGGCCGAGCGCGGTCAGCGCCTGCCTGACCTCGGGCGCCCGGTCCGGGGCGCTCCGGGCCACCACCTCGTGCTTGACCAGGAGTTCGGGGTACGCGGCGGTCAGCCGGTCGTAGACCTGCATGGCCGGGATGGAGCGGGAGAAGGTGTCCTTGCCCGGGTCGATGAGCCTCAGGCCCAGTGCGGGGGCCGCCACGGCGAGCATGACCAGGACCGATACGCACAGGGTGATCGCGGGGTGGCGCTGCGCGGGGCGCATGAGCGCGCCGAAGATCCGGCCGTTCTCGGGCTTCGCCGCCTTCGTGCGGACCGGCACACCGCGCTTCGCCCGGCGGGCGGCCTTCTTCGCGGCGCGGCGTTCGGCGCGGTGGCCGAGCTTCACGAGCAGGGCGGGCAGGACGGTGAGCGAGCTGAGCACCGCCACGGCGACGACGAGGATGGTGCCGGTCGCGAGGGAGGAGAAGATGACGTCGGTGGCCAGGTAGAGGGTGGCGGTGGAGACGATCACCGCGAGGCCGGAGACCACGACGGCCCGGCCGGCCGTCGCCGCGGCGAGTTCCACGAGCGCCTCGGAGCTGAGCCGGCCGGCCGCCCGGGACCGCTCCTCGCGTTCGCGCTTGAGGTAGAACAGGGTGTAGTCGACGCCGACCGCGAGTCCCATGAGCAGGATCATGTTGGTGCCGACGCCCGGGTCGGGCATCAGGTGGGAGGCCAGCATGGCCAGGCCCATCGTCGCGGCGATCGAGGAGAGCGCCAGCAGCAGGGGCACACCGGCCATGACCACCGAGCCGAACACGACCAGCAGGATGACGAGCGTCACCGGCAGGGAGAGCCGCTCGGACAGCGCCAGGTCGTCGCCGCGCTGGTCGTTGACGCCCTTGCTGATGGCGGGTGAGCCGGTCTCCTCCACGATCAGGTCCGGGTGGGCGTCGGCCACTTCCGCGGTACGGCCGAGGAGCGGGACGACGTTCTTCTTGCCGTCCAGCTCGGCGCCCTTCATGACCACGGTCACCCGCAGGGCCGTGCCGTCCTTCGAGCGGACGGGTGGCGCCACGCTCTCCACCTCGGACAGCGCGGCCATCCGGGTCGTGAGCTCACGGGCCGCGGCGGTGGCCTGTTCCGTGTCCAGGGGGCCGGATCTGGCCCGGATCAGGACGTGTTCGGTGGGCCGGCGCTGGAGGCCGCCGTCGGTGGCCATCGACTCGGCGTGCCCCGCCTCGCCGACCCAGAAGTCCTTGGTGGTGGCGGGGTTGTTGCCGGCGGCGATGCCCGCGCCGAGGCACAGCAGCACGAAGACGAACCAGCCGACGATCGCGCGCCACGGATGCCGGGCGCTCCAACGAGCCATGTGTACAGGTCGGATTCTCATGCGTCCATGCTGGTTCGCAGGGGGGTCCGCCCGGCAGCCCCGGCCGGTGGAACCCCGTGTCCACCGGTCGGTGGACACGGGCCCGGCGACCCGCCCCCGTACCGACGCCGGCGGGCGGGCCGCGCTCTGCCCGACGCTCCGTCAGAGCCGGGCCGCGAGCCGTGATTTCGCCTCGGGCCATTCCTCGGCGAGCAGCGAGAAGTAGACCGAGTCGCGCCAGGTACCGTCGGGCCGGCGGCGGTGGCGGCGCAGCACCCCTTCGCGCCGGGCGCCGAGCCGGGCTATCGCCTCCTGCGAACGGACGTTGAGGTGGTCGGTCTTCAACTGCACCCGGCCCATGCCCAGTTCCTCGAAGGCATGACCGATCAGGAGCAGCTTCGCCTCGGTGTTGACCGCCGAGCGCCAGTGGGCGCGGCCGTACCACGTCCAGCCGATCTCCAGCCGTTCGTCGGTCACCTCGACGTCCAGGTAGGTGGTCCAGCCGATCGCCCGGCCGCTGCCGAGGTGGATGACGGCGAAGGGGACGTACACACCGCGTCGCGCCTCCGCCAGCAGGGTCGTGAGCTTCTCGCCGAGCTCCTGCACGGTGCGGGGAGTGGGGCCGCCCTGCCAGCGCCAGACCTCGTCGTCACCGCCGCCGGCGGCGAAGAGGTCGTCGAGGTGGTCCGGGGACAGCGGCTCGAGGCGCACGTGGCGGCCGGTCAGGGTCACGGGGAGCGGGGCGATGGCAGGCATGCCCGCATGGTAGCCCACTTCACACTAGGCGAAACCGTCGTATGCACTAGTGCAGAACTCAGGAGGGGGTCTCCGCGTCTTCCGTGCCCGTGCGCGCCTTGCGCAGCTCCGCCGCCGCGGCCCGGACAGCGGGCAGTTGCGCGTACAGCGCCTCGCCGGGGCAGTTGGTCTGGTACGCGTCGCGGTGCCCCGATATGACGTGCAGCACGGCCGTTTCGCCCTTCGCGTACCTGCTCGCGTCGTTCGTCGAGACCAGCCGCACCGTGCCGCGCGGATCCGCCCCGGGCCGCAGCTTCCACGCGGCCACCTCGGCCAGGGCCCGGACGATCGCCCGCGGCACCTGGGCCCCGCGCCCGTAGTTGCCCAGCACGGCTATCCCCACGCTGTCGGCGTTGAAGCCCGTGGTGTGCGCCCCGCGGACCTGCCGCGTGATGCCGCCGGCCCGGCCCTCGTAGATCGTCCCGCACCGGTCGACGAGGAAGTTGTAGCCGATGTCGTCCCAGCCGTTGCCCTTGATGTGGGCCTCCTCGACCGACCGCAGCATGCGCGGCACGTCCGCGCAGTCGTAGGTGTTGGACTCCCCCGTGTGATGGATGAAGACGGCCCGGGCCGCGCCCGTGTAGACCGCGTGCTCCCGCACCATGGCCTCGTCCGCGTGCCAGGCCGCCCGGGTGACGATCGGCGGCTGCGGCACCCCGGCGGCCCGCTCGTTCACCGGGGCGGCCGGCGGGGGCGGCGCGAGGCCCACCGGGGTGCCCCGCAGGATGAGGAGGGTGAGCGGGAGAACCGCGGCGGCCGGCCAGAGTCGGTGACGGAGCCACATGGGACCACCCTGCGGCCTCGCCGCCCAGCGCGCAGACAGGGTGGCCATTCGGGTGAAACCGCTGGTCCGGGCCATGCACGCACGGGGCGGTGTGGGCCGGTCGGGTGACACCGCCACCCCCGCCCGCCCCCGCGCGGGGCGGCCCGGGCAGCAGCCGCCGCGGCGCGACAGCCGGTACGTCCGGACAGCGGCTTCGGTCATCCGGCCACCCGCACGCCCGGCCGGCGACCACCGTCACGCGACAACCGGTGCGACGGCCGGCGACCACCGTCACCCGGCGTCCCGTACGCCCGGTCAGCAGCCGCTGCCACGCGGCAGCCGGTACGCCGAGTCCAGCCGGTACGTCCCGCCCTTCGGCACGGTCAGCCTCGTCCACTCGCCGTCCTGCCGCAGGCACCCCCCGGCGCCCCCGTCGGCGCCGCGCACCCGGAGCCACGGCGAATGGGCGATACGGACGGTCACCGATCCCGCCCGGGGCATCCGCACCACCAGCTCGGCGTCGCTGCCGCGCACGACCTCGGCGGGGGCATCCACCAGCGGCTTCGCGCCCCGGACCCGGTAGACCGTCCACCCGGCGTCCCGCCACACCTGCTCCAGCCAGGGCTGCCCGGCCCTGACCAGCTTCGCCTCGGCCTCGGCGGGGCCGTCCGGCCGCCCGTGGTGCAGCACCACGTAGCCCACGGCCCACCGGTCCAGCCAGGCACGGTAGCGGGCGGGGGTCAGCGTCCCGTCGTAGAAGAGCCGCCCCCGTTCGACGTCGAGCTGACGGTTCCAGCCGCGCGCCATGTTCACGTGCGGTGCGAGTGCGGCCGCCTCGCGGTGGTTGCGGGCCGGGACGACCTCCACGCGGCCGAGACCGGCGTCGAGGCGGCGCAGTTCACCCACCACGCCCTCGGTGCGGGACGCCCAGGCCGGCACATCGGTGGACACCTGGAGGTCGTCCACGGTCTTGTCGACGAGCCACTGGGCGGACAGGACGAGGGCGGTCGCCATCACGGCCGTCCGCCCCCATGCCTTCTCCCGTACGAGGGCGAGGGCCACCACGAGCAGCACGGGCACGGCGACGAGACCGAGCAGCCTCTCCACGTTCGTCCCTATCGGGGAGGCGATGAGGAAGGTGAGGAACACGCCGACGCCGTACACCACGGCGCCGTACCGCAGAAGACGCCATTCCCGCCCCGCCGGGGCCGCGACCGCCAGAACGGCGCAGACGGCGAGCGGCATCCACAACCTGCCGCTGGCCATGGGCTGTTCGCCCTCGAACGGGAAGATGACCGTGGTGGCGCCCACGACGGCGAAGAACGGCACCATCAGCACCGCGCCCTTGCGCCACTGACGGTCCAGGAGGTACGCCGCCCCCGCCACCACGAGGAACAGCCCCGCGACCGGGCTGGCCATCGTCGCCAGCGCCCCGGCCACCAGGGCGGTCACCGGGCGGTGCGCGTACAGGCAGGCGACGAGCCCCACGGCGACGCCGAGAGCGAAGGTCGTACGCCCGGAGGCGACGTTGCACCACAGGGCGAGGGCGGCCAGGACCGCGGGCAGGACCGCGTGCCGCACACCCCCGCGCACGAACAGGAGCGCCATGAGCCAGGTGCCCGCGATCCCGGCGGCCACGGACACCGTCCGGACGCCGAGGAAGGCCATCACATACGAGGAGAAGACGCTGTAGTTGGCCGTGTGCATCCCCCCGTACCAGGAGAGGTTGTAGGCCGCGTCCGGGTGGCGGGCGGTGAACCCCGACCAGGCCAGCTGTGCGGCGAGGTCGCCGCCGCCGGTGGCCAGGACGGCGGCCCACACGGCGTAGAGCGGGATCACGACGGCCACGGCGATGACCGGCACCGCGTTCCGCCGCCACCACGGCGGGCGGACCTCCGGCTCCCTCCCCCGTTGCCGGGGGACGCGACCCCGGCCCGGGCCGCCCACAACCGTCCGCAACTCCCCGCTGGCATACACCCGGGCCACCCTAGGACAACACGACCCCGCCGGGTACGGGCGATAGCCTGGAGGGAGCGGGGCCCGGCGGCGGTCGCTGCGCGGCGATGGGGCCCGCCGTACCCGACCCCGGCCGGAGCCGGTGACGGTCCGGCTCGCTGGCGTGCGCACCCGCGTCCGGCGTGCGAACCGGCGAGTAGGAGACGCGTGTCCGTGAAGTTCCGCACCCCGCAGACCGCGGTCGTGGCGGTGGTCGCGCTCGGCGGCGCGGTGGGCGCCTCCGCCCGCTACGGCGCCGCGCTCCTGTGGCCCACCGCGCCGGGCGGGTTCCCGTGGACGACCCTCGTGGTCAACGTCGTCGGCTGCGCGGTGATCGGTGTGTTCATGGTGGTGATCAGCGAGGCGTGGTCGGCCCACCGCCTCGTGCGGCCGTTCTTCGGCACCGGGGTACTGGGCGGGTTCACCACCTTCTCCACGTACGCCGTGGACATCGAGCGCCTCGTCGACGGCGGCCGGGCCCGTACCGGTCTGGTCTACCTGGGAGTGACACTGCTCGCGGCCCTCGCGGCGGTGGGAAGCGCGGTGTGGCTGACGCGCCGCGCACTGGCGTGGAGGCAGGCATGACGACGCCGAGCACGGAACCGGGCCTGCGGCTGACCGTCCTGGTGGGCGAGTGCGACACCTGGCACCACCGCCCCGTCTTCGCGGAGATCGTGCACCGGGCGCACCGGGCGGGACTGGCGGGCGCCAGCGCGTTCCGCGGGATCGAGGGCTTCGGCGCCTCCTCGATGATCCACACCCAGCGGCTGCTGTCGCTCAGCGAAGACCTGCCGGTGGCGGTGGTGATCGTGGACACGGAGGCGAAGGTCCGCGCGTTCCTGCCGGTGATCGCCGAACTGACCGGCGACGGCCCGGTCACGCTGGACGTCTGCGAGATCGTCCGTCCGGGACCGGCTTCCGGTGAGCGGGATTCGGGGGACCGCCCGTGAACTGGCTGCTGGTGGTCATCGGTGCGGCGGTCGGCGCCCCGCTGCGGTATCTGACCGACCGGGCGGTGCAGTCCCGGCACGACACCGTCTTCCCCTGGGGGACCTTCACGGTGAACGTGAGCGGGTGCCTGGTGCTGGGCCTGCTGACCGGGGCGGTGGCGGCCGGGGCCGCCTCCTCGCACACGCAGCTGCTGCTCGGGACGGGTTTCTGCGGGGCGCTGACCACGTACTCGACGTTCAGTTACGAGACGCTGCGGCTGGCCGAGGGCGGGGCGAGGTTCTACGCGGTGGCCAATGCCGTGGCGAGCGTGGTGGCGGGTCTCGGCGCGGCGTTCGTCGGCGTCACCCTCGCCGAGGCGCTCTGGACCTGACACGGCAGCGGACGCGCCGAGGCCCGGCCTCCCCCGCGGGGAGACCGGGCCTCGGTGTGTGCCGGGGGGCCGGACGCCTCAGGCGTCCTGGCCGGGCGTCCCCAGCGCGGCCGACGCCGCTTCCATGGGCGTGAGCACCACGGGTGCGGCGGGGGCCGGGACGGGCCGGCAGGTGAAGCCGAGGCGCGAGAGCGCCCTGGTCACCTCACCGGCCGAGAAGTCGCGGCGGTCCTGCCGGGTGATGACCTCGCCGACCTGCTTGACGGGGTACACACGACGGCTGATGATCACCGATTCGCCGGTGACGGGCTCGGGCTTGACGCCCTTCATCGATTCCTCGACCTCGTGCTTGAACAGGTCGAACGGGAAACGGGCGATGACGCAGCGCATGGTGCCTCCACGGGGACGGGGAGCGGAATGGGGCAGAACCGCGGATGCCGGTCGGACGGCGCGACCGGACGACGGCGGGGCCGCACGGCCGGACCTCGGTCAGGCAGTGCGGCCGGACGTCGGTCAGGCGGCTCGGTCGCCGGAGGAGCGGCGCGGCGCGCCTCCGCTCCGCGGCTGGGAGGACGAGGACGCCGAAGCCGAGGGGCGGCGCCCCTGGGCCGGGCGGCTGCGCCGGCCACGGGAGGAGGAACCGCCCTTGGGGCGCTCGGACGGCGGCGAGGTGATGGTGACGGGCACGCCCGAGGGCGCCTGCGCACCGGTGATCCGGCTCAGCTCGGCCTCGCCGGAGCGGACCTCGGCGATCTGCGGGGTGATCCCGGCATCGGCCATCAGACGCGTCATCTCGCGGCGCTGGTTGGGCAGCACCAGGGTGACGACGCTGCCGGACTCGCCGGCCCGGGCGGTACGGCCACCGCGGTGCAGGTAGTCCTTGTGGTCGCTCGGCGGGTCGACGTTGACGACCAGGTCGAGGTTGTCGACGTGGATGCCGCGCGCCGCGACGTTCGTGGCGACCAGCACCGTGACGTGGCCGGTCTTGAACCGCGTCAGGGTCCGGGTGCGCTGCGGCTGGGACTTCCCGCCGTGCAGTGCCGCCGCCCGTACCCCGCTGCTGAGCAGGTGGTCGGTGAGCTTGTCCACGGCGTGCTTGGTGTCCAGGAACATGATCACCCGGCCGTCGCGGGCCGCGATCTCCGTCGTCGTGGCGTACTTGTCGGCACCGCGGACGTAGAGCACGTGGTGCTCCATGGTCGTCACCGCACCGGCGGCCGGGTCGACCGAGTGGACGACCGGGTCGTGCAGGTAGCGGCGGACCAGCAGGTCGACGTTACGGTCCAGGGTGGCCGAGAACAGCATCCGCTGGCCCTCCGGCTGCACCTGGTCGAGCAGCTCGGTGACCTGCGGCATGAAGCCCATGTCGGCCATCTGGTCGGCCTCGTCCAGAACGGTGATGGAGACCCGGTCCAGGGTGCAGTCACCGCGCTCGATGAGGTCCTTCAGCCGGCCGGGGGTGGCGACGACGACCTCGGAGCCGCCACGCAGCGCGGCGGCCTGGCGGCCGATCGACATGCCGCCGACGACGGTGGCCAGCCGCAGCTTGAGGGAGCGGGCGTACGGGGTGAGCGCGTCGGTGACCTGCTGGGCCAGCTCCCGGGTGGGGACCAGGACCAGGGCCAGCGGGCGGCGCGCGTCGGCGCGGCGGCCGGCGGTCCGGGCCAGCAGGGCCAGACCGAAGGCGAGTGTCTTGCCGGAGCCGGTGCGGCCGCGGCCGAGCACGTCACGGCCGGCGAGCGAGTTCGGCAGCGTGGCCGCCTGGATCGGGAACGGCACGGTGACGCCCTCGGAGGCGAGCGCCGCCAGCAGGGGCGCGGGCATGTCGAGGTCGGCGAACGCCTCAGCGGCGGGCAGGGCCGGGGTGATGGTCTTCGGCAGGGCGAACTCACCCTGCTTGGCGGCGGGCCGGCGGCCGTAACCGCCGCCGGAGCGCTGGGCCGGGGCGCCGAAACGTCCCTGGCCGCTCGGCCGGCCCGAGGCCGGCGAGCGGAAGCCGCCACCCGAACGGGAGCCGCCGGAACCGGTGGCTCCACCACTACGGGTGCGGGAAAAGCGGTCATTGGAGCGAGCTGTGCGGTCGCGGTTCATACGGAACCTTTCCTCGATATGGCGCGTATCGAGGAATTCATTGCGGCGACGAGCGGCACAAGAATCGCAAGAACGGGCCGTTGGCATACGTGAACGAAGCCCGGCAGCCGGTCTTGAGCCGATACGGGCCCGGGAGAACCGGGTCCGGCGCTTCGCAATGACGGACGAGCCGGCCCGGGAACGGGCCTGCGGGTCATGTCACGGGGCTCCGGCGGACCGGTGGTCCGGGAGCCATGGCGGATCGTCCGCCGCACGGTGAAGAGCGTGGGTCCTGTGCGCTGCCCCGGCGGCTCGTGGCGGTGGTACCGACACGGCGTGCTCGGGGGCGGACCCTGAAAAGCAACGAGCTGGGGCCCGCACCCAAGGTGCGGGCCCCAGCTGTGGATGCGCACTCAGCGCGTGAGCGCCGGTGTCATCGGATTCACGCGGGGGTGATGTTCTCAGCCTGCGGGCCCTTCTGGCCCTGCGTGACGTCGAAGTTCACCTTCTGGCCCTCCTGCAGCTCACGGAAGCCGCTGGCGGCGATGTTCGAGTAGTGGGCGAAGACGTCAGCGCCGCCGCCGTCCTGCTCGATGAAGCCGAAGCCCTTTTCCGCGTTGAACCACTTGACGGTGCCAGTAGCCATGTTTATCTCCTTCTGGGGCAGAGCCCGGGGACTCGCACTGTGCCAGTCCCGCGTCGCCGCGATGATTACCCCATCCGGATAATGAGCCGGATAATACAAAAGTGCGCCCATCAGCCCATTTAGCTGAGGAGAGCACTTGGAGTCTTTGGGAACCACAACTGCAACTGAGATCTACAGTAGCACAATGAATGCGGGCGGGCGCGGCAAGTAATTACACTCCGCCCGGCGTGTCATAAACCTTCACCGCGCATTGCACAGAATTCTGTGCTTGCGGCTACAGATATCCGTCGCTCCGTGCTACGGCGCTTCGGGCCCGGCGCACCGCTCCTCCCCGGGCCGGGGCCAGGGGAGGAGCGGACGGGGTCAGCGGCGCGCGAACCTCAGCGTGACGAGCTCGAAGGGGCGCAGCGACAACTGCACGCCTCCGTCCCGGAGTTCCAACGCCGGCGCGTCGGCCGACGGACGCTCCAGCAGGTCGCACGCCACGACGTCGGCGGTCTCGAAGCCGGCGGAGAGACGGACCCGGGCGCGCCCGCCCGTGGACTCGTAGAGGCGCACGACGAGGTCGCCGCTCGCGTCGTCCGCCAGCTTGACCGCGCTCACGACGACCGCGTCGTTGTCGACGGCCACCAGCGGGGCCACCTCCCGGTCACCGGTCACCCGGCGCTCCGGCAGGTTGATGCGGAAGCCCTCGCGGACCGCGTCGCCGATCGCCGCGCCGGGGACGAGCGCGTGCCGGAAGCGGTGCACGCCCTGATCGGTCTCCGGGTCGGGGAACCGGGGGGCGCGCAGCAGCGAGACCCGCACGGTGGTGGTCGTACCGGCGTCCGCGTCGCGGACCGTGCGGGTCACGTCGTGGCCGTACGTCGAGTCGTTGACGAGTGCCACGCCCCAGCCCGGCTCCTCCACGTGGACGAAGCGGTGGTTGCAGGCCTCGAACTTGGCGGCCTCCCAGCTGGTGTTGGTGTGGGTGGCCCGGTAGAAGTGCCCGAACTGCGTCTCGGAGGCGTACCGCTCGGCATGGACGTCCAGGGGGAACGCCGCCTTGAGGAACTTCTCCGTCTCGTGCCAGTCGACCTCGGTGTCGATGTCGAGCCGCTTGGCGCCCGGCGCGAGGGTCAGCAGCTGGGTGACCTTCGAGTCGCCGAAGCTGCGGACGATCCGTACGCGGGCGGCGCCCGGGTCCTCGACCGGCGTAAGCTCGTCGAGGTCCGTCAGGTCGGTGACGGTGTTGCGGTAGAACGCGTCGACGTCCCACGCGTCCCACATGTTCGGGAAGTCGGGGTGGATCTGCAGCAGGTTCGCGGCCTCGCCGGGCGCCACCGTCTCGCGCTCGCCGCCGATGTCGTACGCCGAGACGACCAGCCCGCGGGCGTCGATCTCCACCCGGAGCAGACCGTTGTCCAGCACGTAGCCGCCACCCTCGCGCGGGGCGGGGGCCGGGACGCTGCCGGGGGTGACGGGCGCCGCCGCACCGGCTCCGACGCCGCCGCGCGTGTGCGGGGCGGAGTTGAAGACGAGGACCTCGCCCGTCGCGGACTCACCGGCCAGGGCGCGCTGGGCGGCGTCGACGATGCCGTTCAGCTCCTCGGCGACGGCCGCGTACGTCTTCTCCGCCTCGCGGTGGACCCAGGCGATCGACGAGCCGGGCAGGATGTCGTGGAACTGGTGCAGCAGCACCGTCTTCCAGATGCGGTCCATCTGCTCGTACGGGTAGGGGAATCCGGTCCGCACCGCGGCGGTGGCGGCCCACAGCTCGGCCTCCCGCAGCAGGTGTTCGCTGCGGCGGTTGCCCTGCTTCGTCTTCGCCTGGCTGGTGAGGGTGGCGCGGTGCAGTTCGAGGTAGAGCTCGCCGACCCACACGGGTGCGTTCGGATACTCCGCCTCCGCCTTGGTGAAGAAGTCGGTGGGGGTCTCCCACGTCACCGTCGCGGAGCCTTCGAGGCTGCGCATCCTGGCGGCCTTGGCGATCATCTCGCGGGTGGTGCCGCCCCCGCCGTCTCCCCAGCCGGTCGGCGCCAGGGAGTGCTGGGCCACTCCCTTGTCCTTGAAGTTCTTCGCCGCGTGGGCGATCTCGCTGCCCTTCATCGAGCAGTTGTAGGTGTCGACGGGCGGGAAGTGGGTGAAGATCCGGGTGCCGTCGATGCCCTCCCACTGGAAGGTGTGGTGCGGGAACTTGTTGGTCTGGCTCCACGAGATCTTCTGGGTGAGGAGCCACTTGGAGCCCGCGGCCTTGATGATCTGCGGCAGGCCGGCGGCGAAGCCGAAGGTGTCGGGCAGCCACGCCTCGTCGTTCTCGATGCCGAACTCGTCGAGGAAGAAGCGCTTGCCGTGCACGAACTGGCGGGCCATCGCCTCGGAGCCGGGCATGTTCGTGTCGGACTCGACCCACATGCCGCCGGACGGCACGAACCGGCCCTCGGCCACGGCCTTCTTGACCTTGGCGTAGACCTCGGGGCGGTGTTCCTTGATCCAGGCGAACTGCTGGGCCTGCGACATCGCGAAGACGAAGTCGGGCTCGTCCTCCAGGAGCGCGGTCATGTTGGACGTCGTCCGGGCGACCTTGCGGACCGTCTCGCGCAGCGGCCACAGCCAGGCGGAGTCGATGTGGGCGTGGCCGACCGCGCTGATCCGGTGGGCCGAGGGCTGGGCGGGCGTCGCGAGGACACCGGCGAGCTGCTCGCGCGCCGCGGCCGCGGTGCCGTTCACGTCCTGGAGGTCGACCGCGTCCAGCGCGCGGCCGACGGCGCGCAGGATGTCCCAGCGCCGGGCGCCGTCGACGGGCAGCTCCTGCATCAGTTCCCCCAGCACCTCCAGGTCCTGGACGAGGTTCCACACGTGCTCGTCGAAGACGGCGAGGTCCATCCGGGCGAGGGTGTACTGCGGTTCGTCGCCCGCGGTGTCCTTGTCACCGAGCCGGGTCGGCAGGAAGGGGTGGTAGTCGAGGATGACGGGGTTGGAGGCCGCCTCGATGTGCAGCAGCACCTCCTCGCCGCCGACGGCCGGAGCACCCACCCGCACCCACTGGTTGCGCGGGTTCAGGCCCTTCACCGGGGTGCCGTCGGGGCGGTAGACGAGGCCCTCGCACTGGAAGCCGGGCATGTTCTCGTCGAACCCGAGGTCGAGCAGCGCCTCGACGGTCCGGCCCGCCCAGGCCTCCGGGACGGTCCCGGAGACCCGGAACCAGCAGGTGCCCCACGGAGCGCCCCACCGGTCGCCGACCGCGATCGGCTCGGTCGGGCCGGCCAGCCCCTCCGCGACGGGGACGGGCTCACCCGGTGCGTTCCAGACGGCGACGTCCAGCGGGACGGATTCCGGGTAGACGGCCGGCCGGATGCGCTCGTCGAGGACGCGCTTCAGCCGGGCTTCGACCAGACTGCGGTCGTCGTGCATGAGGGTGGCTCCGTTGTGAGGTGGGTGCGGGCGGGGGGTGGTTGCGGTGCTTACCAGCGGTGCGCCGTCGAGGCGGCGCCGGAGGTCGTGTAGAGCTCGCCAACGGCCCTGACCTGGAAACGAGCGGCTTTTTCGCCCGGTTCCCGCTGGATGTCCGGAACGAAGAAGGCGGTGCCGCAGGTGCCGCCGAGGAAGCGCCGGGTGCCGTCGGGCAGGATCCGGTGCAGCTCGTAGTGGCGCAGGTTGCCGGCCGCCCGCTTCCAGCGGAAGCTCAGGTCGGTGCCGTGGGCGCCGGCTGCCGAGCCGGTGATGCGCAGGGCGGCCGGCGCGGCCGGGACCTCCGGGGTGTCACGGACGGCCAGGGCGCCCAGGCGCCAGCGCACGGGGCCGGCCCCGGTGAGCCGGACGCCCAGCGCGTGGACGGTTCCCGCGAGCGAGTGCGGCCGGAGGGTGGCCGTGGTCCAGCCGGTGCCGCCCGTACGCAGTTCGCCCGCCGGAAGGTAGGTGTACGCGACCGGGTCGCCCGGCCGGTCCGGCTCGTGCAGGGCGACGGCCAGTTCGACGGTGACCGGGCCCGATCCGGGATCGGTCCGGTGGGTGAGCTCGACGACGGTGCGCCTGGAGAGCGGCAGCCGGGTGCCGTACAGCTCGACGGTGGCCGGGGCGTCGAGGTCGCCGTCGACCAGCAGACTGCTGCCGCCGCGCCAGGCGTCGGCGAAGTCGAAGGCGACGGACGGGGTCGGGCCGTCGGTACGGACGACCCAGCGGCGGCCCGGCAGCCGGTCCTGCAACCCCAGGTGGTTCCACTCGCTGCGGGAGGTCACCCGGCCGTTCTCGTACCAGCGCAGGCCGTGGCCCGTGTTGAAGGTGGTGGCGAACGGCAGGCGGTCGACGGTGGAACGGTCGGCCACCGCCGTGGCGGGTGCGCGCCAGGTGTCCGTACGGTCCGGCCGGGCCGGGTCGAGCGACTGTCCGGTCCAGAACCGCTGGTCGGCGGCGTGGAACTGGGCGGGGGTGCGGCCCTCCGGAAGATGGCTGCGGGTCCACTCCGGGCGGTAGAAACCGTACGAGAGGGTGTGCGGCCCGTCGGCGGGGATGATCGCGTCCCAGTCGACGGCCTTGTTCCAGCCGGCCGATTCGACGTCGACGCCCGCCCACAGGTCGTAGCGGCTGCGGCCTGCGGCCTCGGCGTTCGCACCGGAGGAGGTGAGCGTCCCCGGCGTCCAGCGGAAGTCCACGAACATCGAGTCCGCTTCCTCGAACAGCGCCGCGTTCTCGGCGTTCAGCGCCCCCTGCCAGCCGACCTCGCCCCGCACCGTCATGGCGTCGTACCAGGTGATGCGCAGACCGGCGGCGTCGCCGCGCGCCCGCAGATCGGTGACGAAGGCCAGCATCTCGGCGCCGAGCGCGGCGTCCCCGCCCTCCGTCTCCGCGTTGATGAACCACCCGTCGAAACCGTGCGCGACGGCCACCTCCACGAGCTTGGCGGCCAGCGGGAAACGTCCGGCTCCGTCGCGCTGCACGAGGTCGCGCGTCCAGCGCAGATCGCCGCCGTGGTGCACGGGCGGCAGGAACACGGTGCCGAGGACGGGGACGCCGTTGCGGTGCGCCGCGTCGACGACCGGGGCGTTGGGGGCGAGCACCAGCCCCTCTCCCGCCGAGCCGCCCCAGAAGACGAGTTCGTCGATGTACGCCCAGTGGCTCAGGGCGTAGTGGTCGGCGGTGGCCGAGCCCTGGGACGGGTTGCCCGCGGTGTTGCCGAAGGCCACCAGGGCGCAGATGCGCGCCTGGTCGGTGCGGGCTGTGGTGTTCACCGGGACCGGGGTGAAGCGGTCCGCGAGCGGGACGGTCGCCGTGTTGAAGGGCAGGTCGGGGTCGTCCTCGGCGCGCCAGGCCTTCAGGCTGCGCCAGGTGATGCCGTCCCCGGGGGTGCCGGCGGGCACCGAGTCGGGGAACCAGTAGGAGGCGAAGGGCCGGGAGGCGGCCTGCGCCGAGGCGGGGGCGGCGGCCGCCGCGGATCCGGCGAAGGCCGGGGCGAGGAGGGCGGCGGCCGTTCCGGCGCCCGCGAGGACGACGGTGCGGCGGGTGGGCGCCGCAGGGCGGGACGGGGGCTGGTTCACGGTGTGCTCCGTATCGTGTGAGGTGCGATTCCGGTGCGGTGCGGGGTGGTGGTGCGGGGGCGGGGGAGTGCGGTCACCGGACCTGGTCCGGTGCGACGACCTCGGTGATGCCGCGGGCGGCGAGGTGTCCGGTGTCGTCGGCGTGGCTCGCGAGGACGGCCGTGGGGCGGACGCCGTCCGCGGTGAGCCGGGCGAAGGCTTCGAAGACCGCCCCGCCGGGGGCGCACACCGAGCGGTGGGGCGCGCTCGCGTCGTCGCCGGTGTCGACGACGACGGCCGTGGTCCGGGGAGCGGGCCGCCGGGTCCTGCCACGGTGCTCCTCGACGATCCGGGCGATGGCCCGGCCGGCCGGCTTGACCTGCCGGTCGTTGGTCAGCAGGCCCAGGCTGTACTCGAGTTCGGGGAAGTCGGCCAGTGAGCGGGACACGTCGTGCGAGCACCACCAGGTGACGCCCCACACGTCCTCGCAGTCCAGGGCGTTCTCGACGGTCGCCTCCGTGAACGCGGCGGCGTGCTCGGCGGGGATCAGCGGGGCGGGCGCGCCGACCTCCTGGAGCCAGACCGGCCGGTGCGGGTCGAGCGCCCAGGCCTTGGAGAGCTCGATCAGGTAGGCGGCGTGGTGCTCGGTGGCCGTGCCCGTGCGGCCGTGGCGCTGGGCGGTGCCGTTGAAGACCCAGGAGTGCACGGCGGTGACGGCCCCGGTCCGGGCCGCGTGCGCGGGGGTGAAGGGGTGGTCGTCCTGGTACCAGGCGGCGTCGTACTCGGCGTGCAGGTGGAGCTTGCCGGGCGCCCCCTGTTCGCAGGCGTCGAGCATCCTGGTCAGCCAGGCGCCCGCCTGCTCGGGGCTGATGCGGTCCGGGTCGGGGTGCGGGTCCCCGGAGAACTGGTTGATCTCGTTGCCGAGGGTCATCCCGATGAAGTGGGGCCGGTCGGCGAGGGCGGCGGCGAGGGTGCGCAGGTACTCCGCCTGTCCGGCGACCACGTCGGGGTCGGTGAAGAGGTTGCGCCGGTGCCAGGTGCCGGTCCAGGCGGGCAGGAAGTCGAAGCTCGACAGATGCCCCTGGAGACCGTCCACGCTGACGTCGAGGCCCCGCTCGGCGGCGGCGTCGGCGAGCTGGACGAGCTGCTCGACGGCGCGCGGGCGGATCAGGGTGCGGTTGGGCTGGAAGAGGGGCCAGAGCGGGAAGACCCGGATGTGGTCGAGGCCGAGGCCGGCGATCGAGTCCAGGTCGGCCCGGACGGAGTCGAGGTCGAAGTCCAGCCAGTGGTGGAACCAGCCTTCGCTGGGCGTGTAGTTGGCGCCGAAACGCAAGGGGGAGTCGCTCATACGGAACAGGGGTCCTGGTTCTGTGGTGCGGGGGGAGGAGTGGCCGGTCAGCCCTTGACGGCGCCTTCGCCGACGCCCCTGAAGAAGAAGCGCTGCAGGCCCGCGAACATCACGATGAGCGGGAGCACGGCGATGATCGTGCCCGCGGCGACGAGCCGTTCGTCGTTCGCGAACGTGCCGTGCAGGTAGTTCAGGCCGATGGTCAGGGTGAAGTTCTCCGGGTCGCTGAGGACGATCAGCGGCCACAGGAAGTCGTCCCATGAGCCCATGAAGGCGAAGATCGCGACGACGGCGAGCGTCCCCTTGACCGAGGGCAGGGCGATCCGCAGGAAGCGCTGCCAGACGTTGGCGCCGTCCACGAAGGCCGCCTCCTCCACCTCCTGCGGGAGGTTCAGGAAGGCGTTGCGCATCAGCAGGACGTTCATCGCCCCGATCGAGCCGGGCAGCAGCACCCCGAGCAGGGTGTTGTTCAGGCCCAGGTCACGCATGGTGGTGAACTGGGCGATGATGATGCCCTCCACCGGTACGAGCATGGCGAGGATGAACGCCAGCGTCGCGGCCCTGCGCCCCCGGTAGCGCAGCCGGGCCAGCGCGTAACCGGCCAGCGCGGAGCCCACGCAGTTGGTCACCACGTTGGCGGAGGCGACCTTCAGCGAGTTGAACGCGTAGTCCCACACCGGGATGGTGTCGGCGACCCTGCTGTAGTTGTCCAGGGTCGGGTCGCTGGGGAAGAACGTCGGCGGGGAGCTGAAGATGTCCTCGTTCGGACCCTTCAGCGAGGTCGAGAGCTGCCACAGGAACGGTCCGACGGTCAGCACGAGTACGGCGAGCAGCAGCACGTATCTCAGGACGAGCTGCCAGGCCGGGACGCGGCGTCCCTCGGCGTCGGTGGTCTTCAGGAAGCTCACGCGTCCTCCTTGCGGTCGGCCCGGAGCACCAGGAGCATCAGGCCGACGGTGACGACGAAGATGACGACCGAGATGGCGGACGCGTACCCGACCCGCCCGGTCAGCCCGGTGCCCACGCGCTGGACGAGCATCACCAGGGTGGTGTCCTCACCCGCCGGGCCGCCGGAGGGGCCGGCCATCAGATAGACCTCGGAGAAGACCTTGAAGGCCGAGACCGAGGACAGCGCCGCGACCAGCACCATGGTGGAGCGGATGGCGGGAACGGTGACGGTGAAGAAGCGGCGTACGGCTCCGGCACCGTCCACGGCGGCGGCCTCGTGCAGCTCCCGCGGTACGTTCGCCAGCGCGGCCAGGTAGATGATCATGTAGTAGCCCAGGCCCTTCCAGACCGTGACCGTCATCGCGCTGCCCAGCAGCAGCCACTGGTCGCTGAGGAAGCCGACCTTGCCGATGCCCACGGCCTCCAGCACCGAGTTGACCAGGCCGCGGTCGTCGAGCATCCACACCCAGATCAGTCCGACGACCACGATGGAGGCGACGACCGGTGTGTAGAAGGCGGAGCGGAAGAAGGCGATGCCGGGGATGTGCCGCTGGACGAGCATCGCCAGCAGCAGCGGCAGGATGACGAGGGCGGGCACGACGCCGAGGACGTACAGCGCGCTGTTGCGCAGGCCGATCCAGAACATCTCGTCGTGCAGCAGCTCCTGGAAGTTCGCCAGGCCGACGAACGTGCCCGGGACCAGGGTCCGCCGGTCCGTGAAGGCGTTGACCAGTGTGCTGAAGAACGGGAAGAGGCTGAAGACGCCGACCACGACGAGTCCGGGCGCCGCGAACAGCCAGGGGCTGAGGGGCAGATGGCGGCTGATCCGGCCGGCGGGCCGGCGGCTGCCGGGGCGGGGGCGCCGGGCCGCCGCCCCGGCCGCGCCGGAGCCCGGCGCGCTCGCCGGGGCTCCGGCGCGGACGGTCCCGGTGCGGGACGTCGCGGGGCTGGGGACGGGGGAGTTCACGAGGGGTCTCAGCTCTGCTGCAACAGCCGGTCACAGGCCTTGACAGCGTTGTCAAGGGCCTCCTTGGGACTCTGCTTCCCTTGCAGCGCCTTGGCGACCTGGTTACGCAGCTCGGTCTTCATCTGCTCGCTGAACAGGACCGGCGTGTAATTGACGGCCGTCTTCAGGGACTTGGCGGCGGCGACCCGTACGCGGGTCACGTCCGTGCCGTCCTCCTTCGTGAAGTACGGGTCGTCGAGCGAACCGGCGGTGCTCGGGAAGATGGCGACCTGCTTGGCGAAGTCCATCTGCCGCGTCGCGTCGGTCACGTAGTGGGCGAAGGCCACGGCGGCGGGCTTCTGCTTGGTCTGCGCGTTCACCATCAGGCCCATGACGTACATGTTGGCCTTGCCGGTGTTGCTGACCTGGTCGGTGATGCCGATGTTCTTGTAGAGGCTCGGGGCCTGCTTCTTGAAGTTGGCCAGGTCCAGCGCGCTGCCGGGGTTCATCGCCACCGACTCGGTGAGGAACTTGTGGCCGGAGGACTCGGGGGTCGCGGTCAGCGCCTGCGGGTCGAGCGCCTTGGCGTCGTACAACTCCTTGTACTTCGTCAGGAGTTGCACGCCCTTGGCGTCGTTGAAGGCGAAGCCCGTGCCTTCCTTGTTCATCAGCTGTCCGCCGTAGCGGCCGAAGTCCTCGATGGTGGGCACGTTGGCGAGGGTGGCGATCTTGCCCTTGCTCCGCTCGGCGAGCTTCAGGCCGTCCGCGAAGACCTCGTCGTAGGTGGCCGGGGGCTTCTGCGGATCGAGGCCGGCGTCCTTCAGCAGGCGCTTGTTGTAGAACATCGGCCCGGTGTTGAGGTACCAGGGGAAGGCGTACGTGCCCTGCGTGCCCGGTATCTGATGGGCCTTCCAGGCGCCGTCCAGGTACTCCTTGCGGTACTGCGGCGCCGCCTTGTCGAGGTCCAGGGCGAGGCCCGCCTTGGCGAGCGGGGCCACCAGGTCCGGGGACACGTTGACGACGTCCGGCAGGGTGCCGCCGGCCGCGTCCGCGCTGATCTTGTCCGCGTAGCCCTCGCCGGGGCGGTCCACCCACTTGACCTCGGTGCCCGGGTACTTTTTCTCGAAGTCCGCGATCACACCGTTGAAGTAGTCCTTGAAGTTCGCCTGCAGGTTCCAGGTCTGAAAAGTGATCTTGCCTTCGACCTTGCCCGAGGCGTCGGACGAGCCCGAGCCGGACTCACCGCCACACGCGCTCAGCGGCAGGACGGTGGCGAGGACGGCGGCAGTGACGACTGCCCTGCGGGAGATGCGCACGGTGAACGGCTCCTTTGCTCGGACCAGGCGTGCGGACGGCCGGCCGGGGTGTAGACCCACCGGCTGCGTTCGCCCAGCAGACCCTGCAATGCGTCTGGCGGAAAGTCAATACATTCATCGGAAGTTAGTCGCACACCCCCGCATACATGCAGGTCAGCGACATGTTGGAGTACATACAAGATCAGAGACTAATGCGCTTTAGGTGCGTTGAGCTCAAGCGCTTTAGTTGCTGCGGTTCATCGCTCGACCAATGGGCCGGGAAGCCCTACGATGCCCCCGGGGGCGAGCGAACCCGACGTCCGACGAGCGCCACAGGGAACGCAGGGAAAGAGGCACCGGGTGACACCGAAGCGGCCGCCGGCCGGGGACACTTCGACGGCCAGACGCACACCCGCGCGCCGGCCGACGATGAAGGACATCGCCCAGCGCGCCGGGGTGTCGGAGAGTGCCGTCTCCTTCGCGCTCAACGACCGTCCGGGCGTCTCGGAGATCACCCGCGACCGGGTCCGGCGCGTCGCCGAGCAGTTGGGCTGGCGCCCGAGCACGGCCGCGCGCGCGTTGTCGGGCGAGGGGTCGGCCACCGTGGGGCTCGTCGTGGCCCGGCCGGCGGCCAACCTGGGCGTGGACTCGTTCTTCCTGCAGCTGATCTCGGGCATCCAGGAGGTACTGGCGGAGCGTCAGCTCGGGCTGCTCTTCCAGGTGGTGGAGGACGTGGCGGCCGAGTGCGCGGTCTACCGCCGCTGGTGGGCCGAGCACCGGGTCGACGGGGTGCTCGTCGTCGACCCGCGCACCGACGACCCCCGCGTCGGGCTGCTGGACGAACTCGGCCTGCACGGCGTCGTCATCGGGGCCCTGCCCGGCAGCGACACCGGCCCCCACCCGGGGCTCTCACAGGTGCGCGCCGACGACGCGGGAGCCATGGCGGCCATCGTCGGCCGGCTGCACGAACTGGGTCACCGGCGCATCGTGCACATCGCCGGCCTGCCCTCGCTCGCCCACACCGACCGGCGCATCCGGTCCCTGCGCGTCGAGGCCGACCGGCGCGGGCTGACCGAGGCGCACTCGGTGACCACGGACTACTCCGACACCGAGGGCGCGGCCGTGACCCGCCGGGTGCTGGAGCGGGCCCACCCGCCGACCGCGCTCATCTACGACAACGACGTGATGGCCGCGGCCGGCGTGGCGGTCACGGCCGGCCTCGGCCTCGGGGTCCCGGGCGACGTGTCGGTGGTCTCGTGGGAGGACTCGGCGCTGTGCCGGCTCACCGCGCCGTGGCTCACCGCACTGTCCCGGGACACGGTCGCCTTCGGCCGGCTCGCGGCGCGGGAACTGACCGCACTGCTCGACGGCGGCACGGCGCGCACCGTCCAGGTCCCGCTGCCCCGGCTCATCGAACGGGGCAGCACGGCGCTCGCGCACGGCGGCGGGGGCTGACAGAGCGACCCGGCCTCGCGCACGACGACGAGAGCGGACAGAGCAGCACGGCCCTCGCGCCCGACGACGAGAGCGGACGGGCAGCACGGCCCTCGCGCACGGCAACGGCGGCAACGCGCGCTGACGTGGGCCGGAAGGGGGGTCGGGGCAGGGGGTGGCGAGGGCGCCGGCTGCCCGCATGCCGTTCAGGCCGTGTCGCGGTCCTGGTCGGGCCGGCGCAGCTCCTCGTTCAGCCGGAGGGCCTCTTCGAGCTGGTCCTCCAGGATGACGATGCGGCACGCGGCCTCGATGGGCGTCCCGCCGTCCACGAGTTCACGGGCGCGGGCCGCGATGCGCAGCTGGTAGCGGGAGTAGCGGCGGTGGCCGCCCTCCGACCGCAGCGGGGTGATCAGCCGGGCCTCACCGAGCGCGCGCAGGAATCCCGGCGTGGCGCCGATCATCTCCGCGGCGCGGCCCATGGTGTAGGCGGGGTAGTCGTCGTCGTCGAGCCGGTCGGTGGCATGCGGAGGGGTTTCGGGGGGCATGTGCACCTGCCGCGTGTCGCTGACTTCGTTGACCGTAGGAGGAACTCTCATTGTGCGAGCCATCGTGTCTAGCATAGTCGCGACAGATTTCCCGGGCCGGACGGGGGAATTTATCTCGTCCGACCCGGCTCCGGCGCTCCCCCGGCCGCTTCGGTCACGCGCGCCCCGGTCCACCCCCGCGCCCCTGCTGCCGCACGCCGCGTGAGGCCCGCCGGAGGGCGCGCCAAGGACGCTGACCGGTCGGTCAGTTGATGACGGCCTGACCAGAGGCCATAATGCAGACGTAGCCCTTCACGCATCCCCCGTCGTGAAGGGCTACACCCACGTGCGCGCCCGGCACTCGCAGGAGGCGGGCAGGCGCAGGCGTTTTCACGGGCAAGGGACTCCCCTCGTGGTCCCCTGCCCATGTTTTTTCGAGTTAACAGTGACGTAGAGTGTTTGCGCAAGCCCGCTTCGGACACCGGAGCGAGATGCTCCACTTCGTCCCTTTACGGTGTTCCACCGGGCCTCCCGGCCGACGGACGGCACGTCGGGGTTGGTTACAGTACGAGCCCGTTGACCGAATCGAGCACCGCGGAGCCGGACAGACGCCCGGGCGGTGGACGTGAACGTGGGGGCCGGGATGGACAGCGGCGAAGAACGCGCGCCGGAGCTGCGAACGCTGCGGCAGAAGGTCGAGTACATGGTCGAGAAGACCTTCCCCGGCCGCAAGATCTCGGGACGGGTCTTCGCCGACCTGGTCAAGGAGCGCGGCGGCTCCCTCTCCCACAGCTACTTCTCCAACATCCTCGCCGGCAAGGTCACCCAGCCCTCCGAGGACATCCTCAAGGCGCTCGGCCTCGGCTTCGGCGTGGACTGGCGCTTCTTCAAGGCGGAGTCCGAGGTCGTCGACGACGTCGTCGCGGGACTGCAGTTCCTGGCCAAGCGGCGGACCGGCGAGATCAGCGGTCTGGCCGGGCGGGGCCTGGACGAGGACGGGCTGCCGCCGGAGCTGCTGCAGTTCGCGCTCGACCTGCTCCAGGACGCCAAGGACCGGCAGCCCCCGGCCGACGGCGAACCACGGAGCTAGGCATGTCCATGCGCGAACTGCGGAAGGAGTGCGAGGCCGGGCTGGCCGACCTCCCGATCCCTTCCCCCTTCACGGTCGAGGGCCTGGTGGCGAACATGGAGGCGGCCCGCGGCCGCACCATCGTGCTGCAGGAGATGCCCGACCGGCTGGCCCGCGTCAACGCGGCCTGCGGGCTGCGGCTGAAGTCCGGCCGGACCAGCTTCGTGCTCTACCGCCGGCGCCCCACCGCGTACCAGACCCAGCACGTCATCCTGCACGAGCTGTGCCACGAGTGGTTCGACCACGGCACCTCGCTCGACGCGGAGCAACTCCGCCGCCTGCTCCCCGTGTTCGACACCTCCCTCATCACCCGGGTCGTCGGCCAGGACGCGCTGCGCAGCCCGGACGCCGTGCAGGCCCGCGCCCAGTACGACACCCATGACGAACGCATGGCCGAATTCGGTGCCTCGCTCATCCCCCGTATGGCGAGGGACGTGACGAGCGATGACATGGTGGGGCGGCTCGCCAACTCGCTCTCCCGCCCGGTCGCCCACCGCCGCCGTGGCCTGTTCCGCCGCCCGTAGCACCGCACGCCCCCGCTCCTTCCGATCCCCCCACCCCGAGGACATCTGCCGTGACCCCGCTCGACGTCGCCGGCTATCTGATAGCCGGCCTGATGACAGCCGTCGCCGTGTGGCGCATGCCGGCCGCCCTGTGGGGCGATGAGGAGGACCGGCGCCGCCGGGCCCTGTGGGGCTGTTACGCGGGGTTCGCCGCCGCGCTGTGGACCAAGACCCGGGCCGTGCGCATCGGGCTCAACGACAGCCCGGTCACCGACCTCTCCGTACTGATCAAGCACTACACGGCGACGGTCGCGATTCTGGCCATTCTCAGCTACATCGTCGCGATCTACGGGCAGTACGCGGATGCCGGGGCCGTTCCGCGCCACGTGCGGTTCGCGCGGCTGATCCAGCAGGTCGCGGCGAAGGCCTCCGTCGCCACGCTCGTGCTGCTGACGGTGCTGTTCTTCACCGTCGTCGACCGCTCCACCCCGTCCGACCGCTTCGTCGCCGACCACGCGGGGCAGTGGGGCGCGACGCTGTACATGAGCGTGTTCTACCTCTACCTCGGCGCCGCCTCCGCCGTCTGCGCCTACCAGTGGGCCCTGGCCACGGCGGGCGCGCGGCTGCGCCATCTGCGGGTGGGCCTGGGGATGATGACGTTCGCGATGTTCATCGGCGTCGCCTACACCGTCAGCCGGACGCTGTTCCTGTGGGTCAGCGTCATCGACCCGCCGAGCGAGGCCTTCGCGCTGGACTTCGACGAGGTCACCGAGGCCGCGCAGGTCGTGCTGTTCGCGTTCTTCGCGGTCGGCGCCTCCATCCCCGCGCTGAGCAACGTCCGCCGCCGGGTGAAGCTCTGGCGGGCCCAGGTGCAGCTGCACGCGCTCTGGTACGAGCTGATGGCGGCCTTCCCCGACCAGCCCTTCGAGCCCCCGGCGCCGCTGCTGCGCGAGCTGACCCGCCTCGACACCCCGGCCGACCTGCGGGTCGACCGGTGGGCCGCGGACATCGCCGACGCGGTGGAGAAGCTGCGCCACTACGTGCCCGACGCGCTGCTGCCGGCCGCCGAGGCGGCCGCCGCGGACGGGGCCGCCGGCCGGGACCAGGCCGGGCCGCTGGCCGACGCCTACTGGATCAAGGCGGCGCTCGCGGCCCGCAACGCCGGCGCGCCGGCGGGCGACGCGGCCGCCGTCGGCACCCAGCACGCCACCGACCAGGACGGCGAGGTCGCCTGGCTGGTGAGGGTGGCCGCGGCGTACCGCACGGTCACGCCCGAGCGGGCCCGCCAGGTCCTCGACGCCTCCACCGAGGCCAGGGAGCAGGAGCAGCAGGCATGAGCACCACCCATGACACCGGGACGAGCGGCGCCACCGGGCCGTCCACCGCGCGCACCGTGACCGACGTCCTGCAGCCCCGCAACCTCCTGCTGGCCGGCATGCTCGCCATCGGGCTGGCGGCGGCGGGCGACTGGACCGGGCTGCTCTGGGGCTTCCTCGGCGCCCTGTGCGCGGGGCTCGTCCCGGCCGGCTACATCGAGTGGGAGCGGGGGCGCGGCACCTGGGGCGACCGCCATGTCGTCGACCGGACCAAGCGGGCCCCGATCTTCCTCGTCATCCTCGGCTCCATCGGCGTCGGGTCGGCCGTCATGGTGCTGGGGGGCGCCCCCTCCGGCATCCTGGCCGCGATGCTGGGGCTCTGGGTGATGACCGTCGTCCTGCTGGCCGTCAACACGGTCTGGAAGATCTCGGTGGACGCCTCGGTCGCCTCGGCCGTGGTCGCGCTGCTCGCCGCGGCGCACTCGCCGTGGTGGCTGTCCGGATACGTGATGACGGCCGCCGTGTGCTGGTCGCGGGTCGCGCTCGGCTACCACACGGTGGGCCAGGTGACGGCCGGAACGGCGCTGGGCGCGGCGACGGCGGGCGCGTTCCTGTTCGTCTGACCGGCCGATCCCGCGCCGGCCCACCGCCGGACACGTCTTACGGTCCCGTGACGTGCCGACGCGGCAGCCCGGCGGACCGCCGCCGACGCCCTAGCGTGGCCGTCATGCGCGTACTCGTCACCGGCGGCGCCGGGTTCATCGGTTCGCAGATCGTCGGGGCCCTCACCTCGGCCGGGCACGAGGCGGTGGTGTTCGACGCCTTCCTGGCGTCGGCGCACGGCGGGGCGGACGCCCCTGCGGGCGGTGACGGGACGATCGTCGGGGACGTACGCGACCGGGCCGCGGTGGCGGCGGCGCTGCGCGGCGTCGACGCGGTGTGCCACCAGGCGGCCATGGTCGGCCTGGGGAAGGACTTCGCGGACGCCCCCGCGTACGTCGGCTGCAACGACCTCGGTACGGCGGTGCTGCTCGCCGCGATGACCGAGGCGGGCGTACGGGACCTGGTGCTCGCCGGCTCGATGGTGGTCTACGGCGAGGGCCGCTACGACTGCCCCCGCCACGGCGCCGTCCGCCCCGGCCCCCGGGCGGCGGCCGATCTGGCGGCGGGCCGCTTCGAACCGCGCTGCCCCTCCTGCGGTACGGAACTGACCCCCGGCCTGGTCACGGAGGACGCGCCCGCCGACCCGCGCAACGTGTACGCCGCCACCAAGCTCGCCCAGGAACACCTCGCCTCCTCATGGGCCCGCGCCACGGGCGGGCGTGCGGTGTCGTTGCGCTACCACAACGTGTACGGACCCGGCATGCCGCGCGACACCCCGTACGCCGGGGTCGCCTCCTTCTTCCGTTCGGCACTGGCCCGCGGCGAGGCCCCCCGCGTCTTCGAGGACGGCGGCCAGCGGCGCGACTTCGTCCACGTACGGGACGTGGCGTCGGCGAACACCGTGGCGCTGGCGGCCCTCGCGGAGCGGGAGCCCGGCCGGTTCACCGCGTACAACACGGGCAGCGGGGAGCCGCACACCATCGGCGAGATGGCCGAGGCCCTGGCCTCGGCGCACGGCGGCCCGCCCCCCGTCGTGACCGGCGAGTACCGGCTCGGGGACGTACGCCACGTCACCGCCGACTCCAGGCGGCTGCGCGCGGAGCTGGGCTGGAAGCCCGGGGTGGGCTTCGCCGAAGGGCTGGCCGCGTTCGCCTCCGAGCCGCTGCGGTCCATGCCCGGCGGCCGCTGAGGCTCACGCCACCGGCAGCGTGACCTCGAAGCAGCAGCCGCCCCGCACGTTGCGCACCGCCGCCCGGCCCGCATGGGCCTCGACGATGCCGCGCACGATGGCGAGCCCCAGGCCCGCTCCCGCGGGCGGGGTGCGGGCGTGGCTGCCGCGCCACCCCGTGTCGAAGACCCGGGGCAGGTCCTCCTCGGGAATGCCGCCGCAGCCGTCGGTCACCGAGAGCACCACCCCGTCGCCGTCGCGGTGCGCGGCCACCGCGACCGTGCCGTCGGCGGGGGTGCGGCGGATCGCGTTGATCAGGAGGTTGCCCAGGACCCGGCTCATCTCCTTGCTGTCGACCTCGACCGGCACGGCCTCGATCCCGTCGCCCACCAGGCGCACCCCGTGCTCGCGGGCGAGCGGGTGCGCGCCGGCGAGGGCGTCCCCGACCAGGTCGTACACGGAGGTCCGGGCGACGGCGAGGGCCAGCGAACCGGCGTGGATCCGGGAGAGTTCGAAGAGGTCGCCGACCATGTCGTTCATCCGCTCCACCTCGGTCCGGATCTGGCGCAGATAGCGGCCGGTGTCGGCGGCCATGCCGTCCTCCAGCGCCTCGGACATGGCCCGCAGCCCGGCGAGCGGGGTGCGCAGGTCGTGCGAGATCCAGGCGACGAGTTCGCGCCGCGAGGTCTCCAGCGCCCGTTCCCGCTCGCGCGAGAGGTCGAGCTTGGCGCTGGTGGCGGCCAGTTCGCGCGTGAGGCCGGCGAGTTCGGCGGTGGCCTGCCCGGCGGGGGCCGCGAAACTGCCGCCGTCGCCGAACGACCGCGCGGCCAGCGTGAGGTCGCGGCTCCTGGCGGCGATCCACCGGCCGAGCAGCATCGCCGTGACCAGCGAGACGACGGCGGCCATCGCGACGACGGTCGTGACCACGCTGAGGTCGTGCGGTGACAGGAACATCGCCCAGGCGACGGCGAGCGTCCCCGCGAGCATCGCGGTGACGGCGACGGCGGCCACCACGGAGAGCGAGACGACGAGGGAACGGTGCCGGGACAGCCGCAGGACGAGCGCCCCGAGCAGTCCGGCGGCGGCCGCGCCGAGGAAGGCGAAGAGGGCGATGAGGAGGAAGTCGGCCATGACGCTGCTCAGGCTCCGGGGGCGGGAACGGGCGGGGCGTCCGGCGGGGGCGGGGGCGGGGGCGGGGCGTCCGGCGGGGGCGGCGGCGCGGTCGGGGCGTCCGGCGGAGGCGGGGACGGGGACGGGGCGTTCGGGAGGGGCCGTACGGACGGCTTGTCCTGCGGGGGCGGCGGCGTTCCCGGCAGGGGTGGCCGCGCGGACGGCATGTCCGGGGCCCCCACGGCAAGGCCCTCCGCCCCTTCGGGGAGGTCCGCCGCCCCGGACGGAGGACCCGGCGCGCCCTCGGTGAGGCCCGGCGCTGCCGCCTCGACGTCCAGGCGGTAGCCGACGCCCCAGACCGTACGGATCCGTTCCGGGCGGGCCGGGTCCGTCTCGATCTTGCCGCGCAGGCGGCGGACGTGGACCGTCACCGTCGACAGGTCGCCGAAGTCCCAGCCCCACACCTCCCGCATCAGCTCCTCCCGGGTGAACGCCCGGCCCGGGTGGCGCAGGAAGAAGGCGAGCAGGTCGAACTCGCGCAGGGTGAGCGCCAGCGCGCGACCCGCCCGCGTCGCCCGGCGCGCGGACGGGTCCAGGACGAGCCCCGCGCCCTCCAGAAGCGCCGCCGGGGCGCCGGCCGGCGTGGCACCGGCGCGCCGCAGTACCGAGTCGACGCGCAGGACCAGTTCGCGCGGGCTGAACGGCTTGGTGACGTAGTCGTCCGCCCCGGTCTCCAGGCCCAGGACGCGGTCGTCCTCGTCACCCCGCGCGCTCAGCATGATCACCGGCACCGGACCGTGCGCACGCATCCGGCGGCACACCTCGAAGCCGTCCATGCCCGGCAGCATCAGGTCCAGGACCACCAGGTCGGGGCGGCGGGCCGCGAACCGCTCCAGCGCAGCGGGGCCGTCGGCGGCGCGCTCGACGTCGTAGCCCGCCCCGCTCAGATAGCCCGCGGCGACCTCGGCGACCGTCGGATCGTCGTCCACGACCAGCACCCGGCCGCCGCGCGGACGCGGGGCGGGAGATGCGGGCGGGGCCGGGTCCGGTCCTGACCGGGGGGCCTCGCCGGGGGCGTCCGGGATGTTCTGCATCCCCCCACCTTGGCACCCGGGCCCGCCGCGCCGGGGGCCGCAGGACGCCCGCCCGTGCGACGTCCACGTTTCGTAAGAACCTGGTGCCCTAAATGTCGGTTTCGGCTCCGTAGGGTGAGCGGCGTGACCGACTCCTCCCCGTCGAACGCCCTCCACCGCCGTGCCCCGGCCCCCGCACCTGTGGCGGACGTGGTCCTGCCCTGCCTGGACGAGGCCGCGGCCCTGCCCGGTGTGCTGGGCGCGATCCCGGACGGCTGGCGCGCCATCGTCGTCGACAACGGCTCCACGGACGGTTCGGCGGAACTCGCCCGTGCGCTGGGCGCCACCGTGGTGCACGAGCCGCGGCGCGGCTTCGGCGCGGCATGCCACGCGGGACTCCTCGCCGCCGACGCGGAGTTCGTCTGCTTCTGCGACTGCGACGGCTCCCTCGACCCCGCGCTGCTGCCCGGCTTCGTCGGCCGTCTCGCGGCGGGCGAGACCGATCTGCTGCTCGGCCGGCGCCGGCCGCAGGGCCGCGGCGCCTGGCCGCTCCACGCCCGGCTGGGCAATCTGGCGCTGTCCCGGATGCTGCGCCGCCGCACCGGGCTGCGACTGCGTGACCTCGGCCCGATGCGGGCCGGGCGCCGTGAGGAGCTGCTGGCACTCGGCCTCACCGACCGGCGCAGCGGCTACCCCCTGGAGATGGTGGTCCGCGCCTCGGACTCCGGACTGCGGGTCGCCGAGACGGACGTGCCGTACCTGTCCCGTACCGGGAAGTCCAAGGTGACCGGCACCTGGCGCGGCACCTGGCACGCGGTACGCGACATGCGCGGGGTGCTGCGCAGGCCGCAGGCTTCGGCCGGGGTGTCGGCCGTGCGGCCTCCGGTGTCGCGATGAGCCCCGGGGCGCGGCCCACCGGAGCGGCGACGCTGCTGGTCATCGCGAAGGAACCGCTGCCGGGCCGGGTCAAGACCCGCCTCACCCCGCCGTTCAGCCCCGTCGAGGCGGCCCGTCTCGCCGAGGCGTCGCTCGCCGACACCCTGGAGACCGTCCTGACCCTGCCCGCGCGGCGGCGGGCCGTCGTCCTGGCCGGGGCCCCCGGCCCCTGGCTGCCGGCGGGCGTCGAGGTGATCCCGCAGTGCGGGGGCGGCCTCGACGAGCGGCTCGCGGCGGCCTTCGGCGCCTGTACCGGGCCGACGGTGCTGATCGGCATGGACACCCCGCAGATCGACGCGGCCGCGCTGGCGCCCGCACTCCACGACGCCGCGTGGGACGACTGCGACGCCTGGTTCGGACCGGCCGAGGACGGCGGCTTCTGGGCGCTGGGCCTGGCGGCGCCCGATCCGGGACTCCTGCGCGGGGTGCCCATGTCCGCGCCGGACACGGGCGCCGTGCAGCGTGCGCGGCTGATCGCCGCCGGGCTGCGCGTGCGCGACCTGGTGCGGCTGCGCGACGTGGACACCGCGGCGGACGCCGTGGACGTGGCCGCCGCCGCACCGCACGGCCGGTTCGCCGCCGCGCTCGGCCGGCTGACCGGACCGGGGGCCCGATGACAGCCTCCCCCCGGCCCGCCACGACCCCCACGGCGCCGTCGCCGCCACCCGGCCCGGACAACGCCCGTCAGCACACCGCACCCCACCCGGCCCCCGCGCCACCCGGCCCGAACGCCGCGCCGTGGGGCGCCGACCCCTACGCCGACGCCCTGCGCAACGGCCGCGGCCCGCTCTTCCTCCGCCGCACCGACGGCTGGCTGCTGCCCCTGGAGGTCGAGCGCTGGTGCGCGGGCGCGGACGCGGCGGACCGGTCGGCGCTGCGCCGCTGCGAGGGGCCCGTCCTGGACATCGGCTGCGGCCCGGGCCGGCTGGTCGCCGAACTGGCCGGCCGGGGGCACCGCGCCCTCGGCATCGACGTCAGCGCGGCGGCGGTCGCCCGCACCCGGCGCCTGGGCGGTCCGGCGCTGCGGCGCTCCGTCTTCGAACCGCTGCCGGGCGAGGGGCGCTGGGGCACCGTGCTGCTGCTCGACGGCAACATCGGCATCGGCGGGGACCCGCGCCGGCTCCTGGAACGGGCGGCCGGCCTGCTCGCTCCGGACGGGCTGCTCGTCGCCGAGACCGTGCCGCAGGACATCGACGAACGGGTCAGCGTCCACCTGGACGACGGACGCGGCGCGGGCCCGTTTGCGCACGGCACCCGGCCGGCGGCGCAGGAGCCGTTCCCGTGGGCGCGCCTCGGGACGCCCGCTCTGCTGCGCCGCGCCGGGAGCCAGGGGTGGGAGCCGGTCGATCAGTGGGAGGCGGGCGGCCGGCCCTTCGTCGCACTGCGGCGGCCATGAAGCGTCGTGGCCGTCAGCCAGAGCGCCGAGAGGCCGAACAGAGCCGCCGTGACGAGCAGCCAGTTCCCCAGGAACACGTCGGGAGAGAGCCCGCTCGCCGGTGCGTAGCGCTCCGCCTGACGGGTGATCAACGGGAACCAGACGAGCAGCAGGAGGCCGGAGAGGAAGGCCGGCACCCGCACGAAGTTGACCAGCCCGGACCGGGGACCGCTCATCACCCCGCGCAGGGCCAGGTCCGCGCTCGCGTACAACGGGACCAGCACCAGGTCGTGGATCAGGGCCGCGCCGACGAACCAGACGAGGACGCCGAGGGCGTCCCCCGCCAGCAGCCGCACGCCCGCGTATCCCGCGAGCGCGAACGAGGCGGCCAGCAGGAGCAGGTGCAGCGGCCCCTCTCCGTACCAGCGCCGGAACGTCTGCCGGGGACTCGTCCTGTGCGTCACAGCGCTCCGAAGGTCAGCCGGGTCACCCATTTGGTGTTGAGCACTCCGGGGGCGGCCGGGACGATGACGCGGGCGGGGTACCCGTGGTCGGGCGACAGGTCCTCGCCGTTGACCTGGAGGGCCAGCAGCGAGCGCGGGTCACGCACCTGGTTGTCCCGCAGCGCCGCCCGGCGGAACGCGCCCCGCCGCTGCGCCGACTCCACGAGCACCCCCGGCGGCGAGTGCGGGTAGCCGGCGAGCGCCGCCAGGTCCCGCAGCCGTACGCCGCGCCACCACTGGTCCGAGGTCGACCAGCCCTCCACGCAGGCGATCGGCAGCGCGGCGCTGGACAGGTCCATGGCCAGCAACTGCGCCCGGGTGAACCGCAGGTCACCGGCCGGGCCGCTGACCGTGAGCCACCACCCCTCGCCCGTGTCCGCCGGGGTGACGCCGACGGACGCGGCGGTCTTGTTGATCTGGAAGCCGTTCGGGCCCGTGCCCGGGTCGGCGGCGCCGTGCGGGGTGAGTGCGGCGAGCTCTCGCAGCGGCCCGTCGAAGCTGCGGCCCGCCGAGGTGACGAACAGGACCAGCGACCCGGCTCCCACCATGGCGAGGGCGCCGCGCCGGGAGAGGGTCGGCTCGGCCGGGGCGGGCGAGGCGAGCGGGTCGTCCGCGGGGTTCCCGCGCAGCCCGCCCTCCCTCAGCACCCGTACCGCCGTCGGCACGCGCAGCGCGGCGTGGGCCAGGAAGGCGGCGAAGAACACCCACGCGCCGTAGAAGTGCAGCGGGTAGAAGGAGCCGGGGAACAGGTACTCCAGCTGGATGTCGAGCAGCCCGGTGACGAACTCGAACAGCGCCCCGCCCACCAGCAGCAGCAACGACACCCGCTCCAGCGCGTGCCCCACGGACCGGGCCGGCGGCAGCGCGAAGAGCTTCGGGACCACCGACCACAGCTTGGCCAGCAGGACGGGCACCAGCACGATGCCGACGGTGACGTGCAGCCCCTGCGTCAGCCGGTACAGCCAGTGCGGCCCGGTCGGCCAGGGGAAGAGGTAGAAGCCGAGGAGCCCCTTGTCGGGCGTCTTGTCGTTGACCCGGGCGAGGTCCGGGTTGTACGCGGCGTACGAGAGCAGGCCGGTCACGAACAGCAGCGTGATCCCGGCGAGCAGGACCAGCCCGAGCACCGCCGTGAACCGCACGCCGCGCACCGGGCTGCGCCAGAAGCCCGGCGCGGACGGGGTCCGTTCGAGGACCGCGGCCATGCGTGCGGAAACGGGGCCGGGAGGCCCGCTGTCATGTGGTTCGCCCATGGCGCGACGCTATGCCCGCGCTCCGGGGATGGCAGGGGTACGACTCCTGACGAAAGTCTGACGTCACTCCGGTGCCGGGCCCCCCGCCCCCTCCCGGGGCCGGATCTGACGGTTCGATGACGCGTGCGGGCGACACGCCTCCGCGGGCGCCCGCCGCGCATACCGTGCCCGGGTGAAGACCGAGGACCGCACCCCACCCCGTACCGAGGACCCCGTCACCGCGCGCGCCGGAACCCGTGGTGATCTGATCGCCGCCGCCGGGGCCGCCGCGCTGATCACCGCCGCCGCGCTCATCGGCCAGGCGATCGAGAACGCCGACCACACCCTGGTCGTCCACTGGGCGCCCCTGCTGGCGACCTGGTACCCGCACATCGGCCCCGGCACGGCCGCCGCTCCGGCCGTAGCGGTCGCCGTGATCGCCTACGGTCCGGCGCTCGCCGCCCGGCTGCGCTGGCGGACGCTCCTGCTCACCGGCTGGGCCGCCTCGCTCGCCTGGATCCTTTCGCTGGCACTGATCGACGGCTGGGGCCGGGGCGTCGCCGAACGGCTCACCACCAAGCACGAGTACCTGCGGGTCATCGACCGGTTCGACGACATCGGCGCCGCGCTGCGCACCTTCGACAGCCACATCCTGATCGGCCCGCCGGGCAACTGGCCCGCCCACGTCGCCGGACACCCGCCGGGCGCTACCCTCACCTTCGTGCTGCTGGACCGCATCGGGCTGGGCGGCGGAGCCTGGGCGGGCGTCTGGTGCATCGTGACCGGCGCTACGGCCGCGGTGGCCGCGCTGGTCGCCCTGCGGGCACTCGCCGACGAGCACACGGCCCGGCGCGCCGCCCCCTTCCTCGTCCTCGCCCCGGTGGCCGTCTGGGCGGGGACCTCCGCCGACGGCTACTTCACCGCGGTGGCGGCCTGGTCCGTCGCGCTCCTGGCCCTGGCCGCGCGGCGCACGGCCCGCGCCCCGGCCGTCGCCGCGCTCGGCGCCGGCCTGCTCTACGGCCTGACCTGCTACCTCAGTTACGGTCTGACGCTCATCGCCCTGCCGCTGCTGGCCGTCCTCGTGCTCGCCCGCACCTCCCGGCCGCTCCCGCTGTTCCTGCTGGGGGCCCTGGTGGTCCCGGCCGCCTTCACCGTGGCGGGCTTCGACTGGTGGCACGCCTACCGCGTGCTGGTCGAGCGCTACTACCAGGGCGCGGGCGGCGTCCGCCCGTACGGCTACTGGATCTGGGCCAACCTCGCCTGCACGGCGGTCATCATCGGCCCGGCCACGGTCGCGGGGCTGCGCCGGGGTGTGGCGGGCGCACCCGGAGCCGTGCGCGGGCTGCGCGCCGGTACCACCGCCGCCGACGGCCGGCTGATCCTGCTCGCGCTGGCGGCCCTGACCGCCCTGCTGGCCGCCGACCTCTCCGGCATGAGCAAGGCGGAGACCGAGCGGATCTGGCAGCCGTTCGCCCTGTGGCTGCTCCCGCTGGGCGCGCTGCTGCCCACCGGCGCCCGGCGCGGCTGGCTCACCGCCCAGGCGGCCCTGGCCCTGGCGGTCAACCATCTGCTGTGGACCGGGTGGTGATGCGGTGAAATGACGGCGGGCCGCCCTTCGACGGGGTAAAACGTGTTCGGTGCCGACATTCGAGATCACCACAGCAAGCGCGGACGACATCAGGATGATGGCGGACTGGGCCCATGCCGAGGGCTGGAATCCCGGGCTGACCGATGGTCAGGCGTTCTTCGCCGCCGATCCGTGCGGCTTCCTGATCGGGCGCCTCGACGGGGCGCCCGCCTCCTGCGTCTCCGTGGTCCGCTACGGCTCCGGCTTCGGCTTCCTGGGCTTCTACCTGACCCGCCCGCAGCTGCGCGGACAGGGGTACGGGAGCCGGCTCTGGGCCGCCGGGACGGCGCGGCTGGCCGGGCGGAACACCGGCCTCGACGGAGTCGTCGCGCAGCAGCCCGCCTACCGGAAGTCCGGCTTCCTGCCGGCCTGGACGAACCTGCGGTACGAGGGCCTCGTCCCGGTGGACGTCGCGCCGCCGCCCGGCGTCACCCTGGTGGACGCCCGCACGCTGCCCTTCGGCCAGGTCACCGCCTACGACCGCCGGTTCTTCCCGGCGGAACGGGACAGCTTCCTCGCGGCCTGGACGACCTCACCCGGACGCACCGCGCTGGTCGCGCTCGCCGAGGGCGAGGTGCGGGGGCTCGCCGTGCTGCGCGCCTGCCGTACGTCCTCGCGCATCGGCCCGCTGTACGCCGCCACGCCGGAGATCGCCCTGGCCCTGGTGAGCGCGCTGGCGGCCACCGATCCGTCCACGCCCGTCGCCGTGGACGTGCCCGACGTGAACCCGGCGGCGGTGCGGCTGGCCGGAGAGCTGGGGCTCACCCCGTCGTTCGAGACGGCACGCATGTACACCGGCCCGGCGCCGGACATCGATCACGCCGGGCTGTTCGGCGTCACCAGCCTCGAACTGGGGTGAGGGCCCGGGCCCCGCTACGCGGGCGTGCCCAGCCGCTCCAGGACCCGGCCGCGGAGCAGCTCGTACTCCTCGCGCAGCCGGACGATCCGCGGCGGGCGGGGAATCACCGTGCCGCCCGAGACGATCTCCTCGGGGCCGAACTGCTCGCGCGTCAGGTCGATGTCCGTCCCCGCACCCAGCCGGTTCCACCAGTGGTAGTCGGTGCGCACGCCGTCGACCCGGACCTCGCCGCGTATGAGCTCACCGCCCAGCAGGTCGTGCAGGACCAGGGCGGTGACGCCGCACTGGTCGCGGGCGGGGTTCCCCGGCGTCCAGTGCGGGCGGTGCTCGGGCGTGGTGGTGTCGGCGCCCCAGCTGCCGCGGACGGCGGCCTCGATGTCGGCGAGGAGCAACGGCTTCATGTCCGCGATCCTCGCACCCGCCTCTGACAACCCCGCCTGGGAGTCCCCGGGGCCGGCCGCCGCGAGCGCCTGCCGCCGCGCCGCGCGGTTCAGTGCACCGGCATCGCGCCCCCGGTCTCCGGCTTCCCCCAGGGCACCAGCGCCGCGGCCACCACCGCGCAGCCGCCCGCCGCCACCGCGCACACCAGGAAGGCGTCCGCGAAGCCGGTCACTGTGCCCGCGACGCCGCCGATCCCCGCGGCGGCCACCGTGGACACGACCGCGACCCCGATCGACCCGCCCACCTCGTGGAAGGTGTTGACCACCCCGGAAGCGAGCCCCGCCTCCCCGTGCGGGACCATGCCCAGCGCCGTCGTGGTGGCGGTGACGAACACCGCCCCCAGCCCCAGGGCGGCCACCGCCAGACCCGGCACCAGCACCCCGTACACGCTGCTGTCCGCGCCGATCCGGGACAGCGGGGCGCAGGCGGCGGTGGCGACGGCCATCCCGCCGACGGCGGTGGCCCGGCTCCCCACCGAGGTGACCAGCCGCGAGCCCAGGTGTGCGCCGACGCCGACGGCCACCGCCACCGGCAGGAAGACCAGCCCGGTCCTCAGGGCCCCGTAGCCGCGGCCGTGCTGGAGGTAGACCGAACCGAGGAAGAAGAACGCGATCAGCAGTCCGGTGGCGATCAGCATCAGGAACGCCCCGGCCAGCACCGGCCGCCGGGTGAACATCCGCAGGTCCATCAGCGGCTCCCGGGCCACCCGCTCCACCGCCGCGAACCCCGCGTACAGCAGCACGGCGGCCCCGAGCGGCAGCAGCGTGGCCGGAGCGCCCCACCCGCCGTCCCCGGCCTCGACCAGGCCGTAGATCAGCGCACCGGTACCGGCCGTGACGAGCACCGCCCCGGGCACGTCGAGCCGGGCCGACGGCTGCGGCGCGCGCGGTGGTACGAAGACGGGGAGGGCGGCCAGCAGGGCCAGGCCGACGGGCACGTTGACGTAGAAGACCCAGCTCCAGCCGGGTCCGCCGGCCAGCGCGCCGCCCACCAGCACCCCGATCGCCGATCCGGTGCCGCCGATCGCGGCCCACACCCCGAGCGCCCTGTTCCGTGCGGGGCCGTGGAACGAGGTGGTGACGAGCGCGAGCGCCGCCGGTGACAGCAGGGCCGCGCCCACGCCCTGCGCGACCCGGCCGCCGATCAGCGTCGCGGCGCTGCCGGCGAGCCCGGAGACCAGCGAGGCGGCGGTGAAAACGGCGAGGCCCGCGAGGAGGGTGCGCCGGGCCCCGAGGGCGTCGGCGAGACGTCCGCCGAGCAGCATCAGCCCGCCGAAGCAGAGGGTGTACGCGGTGACCACCCAGGTCAGCGCGGTGCGGTCGAGGTGCAGGTCGGCGGCCATGCCGGGCAGCGCCACGTTCACCACGGTGACGTCGAGCACCAGCATGAACTGGGCCACGCACAGGAGCGCGAGCATCACCCCGGGCCGGCGGACGGCGGGCGGCCGGTGCGGGCCCTGGTCGTGGCCGTGCCCGTGCGGCGGGCTGTCGCCCCGGCCGTGACCGTGGGCGTGGCGGCTGCCGGCGCCGTGCGCCGGGGACGTGCGGGAAGCGTCATGAGTCATAACTGAACTGTACGGCTCAGTACACATGAACTCAACTGTTCAGTTCAGGTCGCTGTTAGCATCGCTTCATGGACCCCAAGCCCCGCCCCGCAGGACCCCGCGCCGAAGCCAAGCGGCAGGCCATCGTGAAGGCGGCCCACGAGGCGTTCCTCCGGGACGGGTTCGGCGTCGGCATGGACGCGATCGCCGCCGGGGCGGGCGTCTCCAAGGTGACCGTCTACAACCACTTCGGCAGCAAGGAAGCGCTGTTCACCGCCGTCATCGCGGGGGCGCTCGACGAGCCGCTCGGCGGCGCGTCCACGACGGCGCTCGCCGCCCTCGCCGATGCCCCCGACCTGCGGGCCGCGTTCCTCGACGCCGCCCGCGCCTGGGTGGCGGCCGTCCGCGGCAACGCCGATGTGATCGCCCTGCGCAATCTGGTGACCGCCGAACTGCACCGCTTCCCGGAGATCGCGCACGCCTGGCAGGGCCACGGCCCCGAGGGCCACCACCCCGCCGTCGCCGACGCCCTGCGCGAACTGGCCCGCCGGGGCCGGCTGGCCATCCCCGACCTGGAGACGGCGATCGTCCAGCTGTACGCGCTGCTGGTCTTCCCGCACCTGGTCTTCGGCTCGTACGGCACGACGATCGACGACGACGCCACCGAACGGCTGATCACCCACGGGGTGGACATGTTCCTGGGCTACTACGCCCCGCCCGTCCCGCCCGCGGCGTAGGAGCCGGGCGTGGTGCCGAACGCGTGCCGGAAGGACTGGATGAACGCGCTCGGCCCGCTGTAGCCGCACGCCACCGCGACCGCGGTGACCGATCCGCCCGACGCCAGCAGGGTCAGCGCGTGGTGCAGCCGGAGCTGGGTGCGCCACTGCGGGAACGACATCCCGGTCTCCGCGCGGAAGAGCCGGCTCAGGGTGCGGGACGACGCGCCCACCTCCGCGCCGAGTCCGGCGAGGGTCCGTCCGTCCGCCGGGTCGTCCTGGAGGATCCGGGCCACGTCCCGCAGCCGCGCGTCCACCGGCGACGGCAGACAGACCCCGAGCGGTTCGACCCGGCGCAGCTGGTCCAGCGCGACCCGCTCAAGGTTGCGCCGCTGCCGTGCGTCCCCCGTCAGCTCCGAGTCGTCCGTCAGGCAGGCCACGACCTCCCGCAGCAGCGGGGTCACGGCCAGCACGGTCGGCCGGTCGAGCCGCAGCGGGTTGTCCGCGGGGGCGAACGAGAGCGCCCGCAACTCCGTGGGGCCGTACGCCAGATGGGCGTGGACCACGCCGGCCGGGATCCACACCGCCCGGTGCGGCGGCACGGCCCACACCCCCTGCGGGGTCGAGACCTCCAGCACCCCGCGGGACGGACAGACGAGCTGGTGCTCCAGATGGTGGTGCCGGTCGATGCGCTCCTGGTGCGCGAGCGGCACCCGGGCCGGCCCGTGGAGCGTGCGGCAGGTTGGCGACATAGGTCGGCAGAATATCGATAGCCCGCTGGTGGCCGCGGCCGGAATCCTCGAAGGGACCCCGACAAGGAGCCGCGCTCATGACCGGTCCCACGGCCCGACCGACCCCATCCGCCGTCCCCCCGCCCCTGACCTCGCCCGCCGCACGCCGGCCCCCGTCCGGGTCCGCCTGGCGCCGGATGCGGATGTGGGGCGCCGCGCACGCCGTGGACGACCTCTACCAGGGCCTGGTCCCCGCCTGCGTCCCGTACTTCGTGCTGGACCGCGGCTACAGCTACGTCGCCGCATCGGGGCTCACCCTCGCGGCGGCCCTGGGCAGTTCGGTCCCGCAGCCGTTCATCGGCGTCGCCGTGGACCGCTACCGGCTGAACCGGCTGGCCCCCGCCGGGCTCGCCGTCGCCGGGATCGGCCTGGGCCTGTCCGGGCTCGTCAGGCCGTACGCCGCGGTCTGGCTGCTGATCCTGCTCTCCGGGCTGGGCGTGGCGATGTTCCACCCGGCGGCCGGCAAGGCGGCCCGCGAGGCGGCCGGGGACAGCGCGTCCGCGATGAGCGTCTTCGCCGCGGGCGGCAGCGTGGGCTTCTTCCTGGCTCCGGTGCTCGCGACCCCGGCGCTGGTCACGATGGGGGTCGGCGCCACGGCGCTCTTCATCCCGCCGGCCGTGCTGATGGCGTTCGTGCTGCTCCGGCACCGCCCGGCCGCGACCACCCCGCACAGGACCGCGCGGACCGGGCGGGACCAGTGGCGGCCCTTCCTCGTCCTCACCGGCATCGAGGTGGTCCGGTCGGTGGCGTTCTTCGGCGCGATCACGTTCATCGAACTGTTCTGGATCCGCCATCTGCACTCCGGCCGCGGGCTCGCGGGCGTGGCACTCGCCTGCTTCCTCGTCGGCGGGGTGGCCGGCACGCTGCTCGGCGGCCGGATCGCCGACCGGATCGGCATGGTCCGTACGGTCCAGCTCGGCGGCCTCTTCGCCGTACCGGCCCTGATCGCCCTGCGGCTGACCCCGGGCACGGTCCTCCCGCTGCTGTTCGCGGTCCTGGCGGGCCTCGCGCTCAACGTCCCGTTCGCCGTCCTGGTCAAGCTCGGGCAGGACTACCTGCCCGGCCGCCCCGGCACCGCGGCGGGCGTCACGCTCGGCCTCGCGGTCAGCGTCGGCGGCCTGATCGCGCCCGCGCTCGGCGCGGCGGCCCAGGCGTACGGGCCGCAGGGCGTGTTCACGATCCTGTGCGCGATCCCGGCCCTCGCCCTGGTGCTCGGCCTGTTCCTCACGGAACCGGAACCGCCGCCGGGTGACTGACCGCCCCCCTGCCGGATGCATGCTGTACGTCAACAGGGCAGCAGCACCGCCGCAGCGCGGGAAACCGAAGGGCACACCATGGGATCGTCACCGCAACTCGGCTCGCAGGTACCGGAGTTCACCCTCGCGGGGGGCGTCCTGGACGGGGACTCCTTCGCACGCCGCGACTTCACCCTCTCCGCCGCGCGCGGCCGGGCCCTCGTCCTCGCCTTCTACCCGGGCGACAACACGGCCGTGTGCACCAAGCAACTCTGCTCGTACTCCTCGGGCATGGAGACCTTCGTAGGGCTCGACGCCGAGGTCTGGGGGATCAGTCCACAGGATGTGGACAGCCACGAGGCGTTCGCCCGCGGTCATGGGCTGCGGATGCCTCTCCTCGCGGACCCGGGCCGCGAGACGGCCCGGGCGTTCGGGGTGGCGGCGCCCGGGATCGGGGTGCGGCGCGCGGTCTTCCTGATCGACGCGGACGGGGTGCTGCGCTGGAAGCACGTGGCGCTGCTCGGCGCCACGTTCCAGTCGCTGGACACGCTGGCGGAACATCTGTCCGGCATCGGTAACAAGTAGAAGACTGCCGGGATCCGGCAGTGTCGGCGGTCAGGGATGTATGGGACCATCCAGCCAGTTCGACGGAAATGGTCGGGGGATTCCGTAGCCGGGAGGGGTGATCACGTGACCTTGTTTCTCGGTCTCGGCATTGCGGGGGTCGCGCTCCTGGCCCTGTCACTGATCTTCGACGGAATACTCGAAGGCCTCTTCGGGGGCCTGCTGGAAGGTCTCTTCAGCGGACTGGTCTCCCTTCCGGTGGTGGCCGGCTTCCTCTCCATGCTCGGCTTCGGCGGCGCCATCGTGCTCGGCACGACCGGCGCCGGAACGGTCGCCGCCACCGCGGTCGGTGCGCTGGCCGGGCTGGTCGCTGCCGGGCTGACCTGGAAGTTCAGCCGGGCCCTGATGCGTGATCAGACCGATGCCACACCACGCGACGAGGATCTCGTCGGCACCTCGGGTTCCGTGGTCACGGCCATTCCGGCCGACGGCTACGGGGAGGTGCTGCTGCGACTCGGCGGGCAGCCCGTGAAGCTGTCGGCGAAGAGCCCGGTCCCGGTCGCACGCGGTACCGAGATCTGGGTCGAGGCCACGCTGTCGACCACCTCGGTCTCGGTCCGCCCCGTCGAACGCTGAGCCGGCACGCCGGCCGGCCCGCCACCGCTCGCCACAGACTGCCGTCCCCGTCGGGAGGCAGAGGGGGACAGCCACATGAGTCCAGTCCTGATCGCCATCGTCGGAGTCGTCGTACTCCTCTTCCTGCTCGCTCTCGCCGTCATCACCCGTTACAAGGTCGCGGGCCCCAGCCAGGCCTTCATCATCACCGGCCGCCGCGGCAAGAAGTCCGTGGACCCGGTGACCGGGCGGTCCAGCATCGACAACAGCGGCCAGAAGGTCGTCGTCGGCGGCGGCGTCTTCGTCGTGCCGTTCGTCCAGCAGAAGTTCACCCTGGACCTCTCCAGCCGGCACATCCCCGTCGCCGTGCGCGGGGCCGTCACCCTGCGCGGGGTGAAGTCCCACCTCGAAGGCGTCGCGATCGTCAAGGTCGGCGGCAGCGAGGACGCCATCCGGGCGGCAGCCCAGCGCTTCCTGCGCCAGCAGGACGGCATCGTCGGCTTCACCCAGGAAGTGCTCTCCGGTGCGCTGCGCGCCATCGTCGGCCGGATGTCGGTCGAGGACATCATCCGCGACCGGGCCGCGTTCGCCGGCCAGGTGGCGGAGGAGGCCGAGGCCAGCCTGTCCGGCCAGGGCCTGATCCTGGACGCCTTCCAGATCCAGGACATCACCACCGAGGGCTCCTACCTGGAGGACCTCGGCCGCCCCGAGGCCGCCCGCGCCAAGCAGGAGGCGGACATCGCGGAGGCGAACGCCCGCCGCGCCTCGGAGCAGGCCCGGCTGAAGGCCGCCGAGGAGATCGCCATCGCCGAGCGGACGTTCCACCTGAAGCAGGCCGAGATCAAGGCCGAGACGGAAGCGGCCGCCGCCCGGGCGAACGCCGCGGGCCCGCTCGCCGAGGCGGCGCGTCAGCAGGAGGTTCTCCAGGAGCAGGAGAAGGTCGCCGAGCGCCAGGCCGCCCTGACCGACCGCGAACTCGACACCAAGGTCCGCAAGCCCGCCGACGCCGCGCGCTACCAGGCCGAGCAGGAGGCGGAGGCCCGCCGCATCGCGCAGGTCAAGGAGGCCGAGGCGGACGCCGAGCGCTCCCGGCTGACCGGTCAGGGCGAGAAGCTCCACCGCTCCGCGCTCGCCGACGCCGTACGCATCGAGGGCGAGTCCGAGGCCGCCGCCATCGCAGCGAAGGGTGCGGCCGAGGCCGAGGCCATGCGGAAGAAGGCCGACGCCTTCAAGCAGTACGGCGACGCGGCCGTCCTCCAGATGCTCGTCGAGGTGCTTCCGCAGGTCGTCGCCAAGGCGGCCGAGCCGCTGAGCGCCATCGACAAGATGACCGTGATCTCGACGGACGGCGCGAGCCGGCTGTCGCGCACGGTCACGGACAACGTGGCCCAGGGCATGGAGCTCCTCAGCTCCACCACGGGGGTCGACCTGGCCGCGCTGCTGAAGAACATCACGGGCCCGGCGCCCGAGCCGGAGGTCCCGGCCCAGCGGGACACGGCCGCGCCGAACGGCAGGGTCGAGATCAGCGACTGACTCCGGGCCCCAGCCCCCGTGCCCGGCCGGTGCCGCGTCGCCGGCCGGGCACGCGTGCGTGCGGCGCCGGCCCGGTCGGGACGGCCCGCCCCGAGCCCGTGCACACAGGCGGCGGAACCCTCCGGATAGGGTAATGCGGAGCTAAAGAGATCACCAAGTACACGTAGAGCACACCGCGCTCCTCGGGAGGAAGCCATGGGAACCCACCGCACCACGCTGCCCGGAGTCGGTGTGCAGTACGACTACACCACCGAGTCGGGCCAGCACATCTCCGTCGTCGTCCACCACGACGGCCGGCGCTTCATCGGCTTCTACGACCAGGACGATCCCGATTCCTGCCGGCTCTCCGTACCCCTGACTCCACAGGAGGCCACCGGGCTCGCCCACCTCATCGACGCGGCGCCGATCGACGCCGTGCGGACCGAGGGCATCGACCTGGTCACCGAGCACATCCCGCTCGGGACCCGTTCCCCGTACGGCGGCAGGCTGCTCGGGGACACCCGGGCACGGACCCGGACGGGGGCCTCGATCGTGGCGGTGCTGCGGACCCACAGCGCCCATCCGTCACCCGGGCCGGACTTCCGGCTCGCCATCGGGGACACGCTCGTCGTCGTCGGTACGCGGGAGGGCGTCGACACGCTCTCCGAGATCATTGCGGAGGGCTGACCGTGCATGACACGACCGCACTGCTGGTGGAGCTCGGCTCCGTCATCCTGGGGCTGGGCATCATCGGGCGGTTCGCCGGCCGCATAGGCCTCTCACCGATCCCGCTCTACCTGCTGGCCGGGCTCGCCTTCGGAGAGGGCGGGCTGCTGCCGCTCGGGGCGAGCGAGGAGTTCACCGCCGTGGGCGCCGAGATCGGCGTCATCCTGCTGCTGCTCCTGCTGGGGCTCGAATACAGCGCCTCCGAACTCGTCACCAGCCTCAAGACCCAGTATCCGTCCGGGGTCGTGGACTTCGTCCTCAACGCGACGCCGGGGGCCGTCGCGGCCCTGCTGCTCGGCTGGGGGCCCGTGGGCGCCGTGGCGCTGGCCGGGGTCACCTGGATCTCCTCGTCCGGGGTGATCGCCAAGGTCCTCGCGGACCTGGGCCGTCTCGGCAACCGGGAGACACCCGTCATCCTCGGGGTGCTGGTCATCGAGGACCTGTCGATGGCCGTCTACCTGCCGCTCCT
Source organism: Streptomyces sp. NPDC005803 (assembly GCF_040630435.1). Taxonomy (NCBI): domain Bacteria; kingdom Bacillati; phylum Actinomycetota; class Actinomycetes; order Kitasatosporales; family Streptomycetaceae; genus Streptomyces; species Streptomyces sp. NPDC005803. Next base: position 226,346 of record NZ_JBEXXO010000001.1, read on the forward strand.
CACCGCGATGCTCGCGGGCGTCGGTTTCGCCGGAGGCAGCCTCGCGTTGCTCGTGGCGCTCGGCACCGTGGGGTTCGTGCTCTACCTCGCGCTGCGGCACGGCCGCCTCATCAGCCGGGCGGTGTCCTCCGACAATCCGGAGATGCTGCTGCTCGTCGTGCTCGGGCTGACCGTCCTGGTCGCCGGTGTGGCGCAGCAGTTGCAGGTGTCGGCGGCGGTCGGCGCCTTCCTCGTCGGCATCGCGCTCTCGGGTGAGGTCGCGGAGGGCGCGCGCAAGCTGCTGACCCCGCTGCGGGACCTCTTCGCCGCCGTCTTCTTCGTGTTCTTCGGGCTCTCCACCGATCCCGCGGAGATCCCGCCGGTGCTGCTGCCGGCCGCGCTGCTGGCCGTCGTCACCGTCCTCACCAAGATCGCCACCGGCTGGTACGCGGCCCGGCGGGCCGGCATCGGATCGCGCGGGCGCTGGCGGGCGGGCGGCACGCTCGTCGCCCGCGGCGAGTTCTCCATCGTCATCGCCGGTCTGGCCGTGGCCACCGAGCCCCGGATCGGACCCATCGCCACCGCGTACGTCCTCATCCTCGTCATCGTCGGGCCGCTCACCGCGCGCTGGACCCAGCCGGCGGTCGAACTGATCCGGAAGCGGCGCGGCAAGGGCGACGGCCCGGGCGCCATGACCGGGGGGTCCCCCGCCGTGCGGACCGCGGCCGTCCCGCGGGAGGAGCTGGCCACGTCCGCGGAGTGAGCGGTGCCCGCGGGCCGTCAGAGGCCGTCGGGGGCGGGGACGTCGGGCGCCCAGCCCAGGGGGTAGACGTCCGCGCCGCCCCCGGGCACGACCGGTTCGCCGCCCGCGGCGGTGAACGCGGTCAGCGCCTCGATCAGCGCGGTGCACTGCTCCGGCGCGAGGCGTTCGACGATGGCGGCCACCTCCCGGCGGCGGGCGGAGGTGACGTCCTCCACCAGGCGGGACCCCTCAGGGGTCACCCGCAGCGAGGTCTCCCGGCGGTTGGCCGGGTTGAGCTGCCGTTCCGCCAGACCGGCGGCGATCAGCCGGTCCACCATGCGCATCGCGGTCGACGGGTTGACGCCGAGCCGCTCGGCGAGGGAGACCAGCTTGGCGTCCCCGTGCGTCGCCAGCACCACGAGGAGCCGGAACTGGGGCAGCGTCACCCGGTCCTCGACCGTCGCCAGCGAACGGGCGGACACCGCCACCAGCAGGCGCGACGCCGTGAGCACCGCACGCGTCACCGCGTCGACGTCCCTGCCCGGAGCGGCCGGTCGTTCCTCGGGCTGTTCCTGCGCGGCCATGCCTCTTTGTACCGTGCGCGACGGCCGTACTCGAATCCGGCCTACCGCCGCCGGGGGTGCGCGCGACGGCCGTGCTCGAATCCTGCCTGCCGCGGCGGGGTGCGCGCGCCAGTGGGTGGCCCCTGTCGTGCCTGGCGGGCCTGACGCCCCGCGTGGCCCCGCCCCGCCGAGGCGCCGGCGCCTTCAGGCTCTGCGGGCGAGCAGCTGGATCTCCCGGAACTGCCGGTGGTCGGTGGGCCGGGGCTCACGGACCAGCCGGGCCACCTCGGCCAGCCCCGCCGTGCGCAGCAGCGCGGCGAGGTGATCGGGCCACCACCGGTAGGCCGGCGCGACGGCGTGGTCGAAGCCCTGCGCCGGGTGGGACGGACCGTCGCTGGCCGAGAAGCCGATCAGGAGGTGCCCGCCGGGGGCCAGCACACGGTGGAACTCCGCCAGGATGCCGGGGAGCCGCTGAGGCGGTGTGTGGATGACGGACCACCGCGAGAGAACGCCGTCCAGCGCCCCGTCGGCGATGTCCAGAGCGGCCATGGAGCCGGTGTCGAACCGCAGGCCCGGATGGGCGCGGCGCGCCGTCTCGATCATCGCGGGCGACGCGTCGACGCCGAAGACGGAAAGCCCCAGCGTGGCCAGATGGGCGGTGATATGACCGGGCCCGCATCCCAGATCCGCGACCCGGCCGTCCCCCTCCGCGCGGACGGCCTCGGCGAAGGCGCCCAGGATCGCCCGGTCCAGAGGGCGGTCGCGCAGCTCGTCGCTGAACAACCGCGCGTAGGTGGGGGCAGCGGCGTCGTAGGCCTCGCGGGTGGCGTCGAGGGCATCGTGTTCGACCATGCCCGCGACAGTAATTCCCGCGCGGGCCCGGGGCTGGACTTCACCGTCTTTCCTCACACCCCGTCGCCGGGCTCGTCCCCACCCGGGACGCACGAGGGCCGAAAGGGTGTCGAAACGGTACCGAATCCTTGGCGCAAGTCCATGACACCCACCTTTGGACTGTGCAACGTTTGCACAGTGATGTCTGAACCCCCCGCCTCCGCGCCCGAACCTCACCGCCCGCCGCCGCCGGCCGGGCTGCGGCGCGTCGCCGCCCGGCTGCCCGTCCATATGTTCCGCGCCGGGCTGGGACCGCTGTTCCGGGGCCGTCTGCTGCTCCTCGTCCACACCGGGCGCACCACGGGCCTCTCCCGGCGGACGGTGATCGAGGTCGTCGAGTCCGTGCCCGTGGACGGCCGGCGCAGCTGGACGGTCGCCTCGGGTTTCGGCCCCGGCGCCGACTGGTACCGCAACCTGCTCCGTACGCCGCACGCCACCGTGCAGGTCGGGCGCGGGTTCCACGCGGTGACGGCGCACCGCCTGCCGGCCGAGGAGGGCGGAGACCTGATGGCGCGGTACGCGCCCCGCCACCCCCGAACCGCCCGCCGGCTCTCCGCGTTCATGGGGTTCACGGTCGACGGCAGCGCCGAGGACTACCGGCGGGTCGGCGCGTCGATCCCGTTCGTCCGGCTGGTGGAGGCCACCGGGCCCGGCGGGCGCTGCCGTTGAACCGGTGCGGCCGGCTCAGGCCCGCGCCGCCTCGGGCTGCTCCGCCAGGTGGGCGCGGGGTACGCCCCGGCGGTAGAGGAGCACCGTGACCAGCAGGCCGACGGCGAAGAACCCCGCCGACCACCAGTAGGCGGTGGAGTAGCTCTCCAGCTGCGCCTGGGCGACAGCGGCAGGCGTCGGTCTGCGGCCCGCCAGGTAGTCGGTGGCGGCGCTGGTGGCCAGGGTGTTGAGCAGCGCCGTACCGATGGAACCGCCCACCTGCTGACTCGTGTTGACCATCGCGGAGGCCACCCCCGCGTCACGCGCCGCCACCCCCGCGGTGGCCAGGTTCATCGCCGTGGCGAAGACCATGCCCAGCCCCAGGCCCAGGCAGATCAGCGGCGGCAGCACATGGGCGAGGTAGCTGCTGCTCAGGTCGAGGGTGGTCAGCCACATCATGGCCGCCGCCGCGAGACCCATGCCGAGCGGCACGATCGGTTTGGCCCCGAACCGCGGCACCAGGGCGTTGGTCGTCGTCACGGACGTCACGATCATGACGGCGACCATCGGCAGGAAGGCGGCGCCCGTGGAGACCGGCGAGTACAGCAGGCTCTTCTGCAGGTAGTAGGTGAGGAACAGGAACACGCCGAACATGCCGGCGCCGGAGATGAACATCCCGAGGAAGGACGCCGCGCGGTCCCGGTCCAGCACCACGCGCAACGGCAACAGCGGGTGCGCGGCCCTGGTCTGCCACCACGCGAACGCGGCCACGAGCACCGCGCCGGCCAGCAGGAACCCCCACGTCTGCGGCGAACTCCAGGGATGTGTCTCGGCGTTCGAGAACCCGAACACGATGCAGAACAGCCCGGCGGAGACGAGCACGGTCCCGGGGATGTCGAGCTTCGGACGGTCGGCCGGCGCCCCGGCGGTGAGCAGCCGAGCGCCACCCACGAAGGCGACGAGCGCGAACAGCAGGTTCACGTACAGGCACCAGCGCCAGTTCAGGTACTCGGTCAGCACCCCGCCGAGCAGCAGCCCCACCGCGCCGCCCGCACCCGCGATGGCGCCGTAGATCCCGAAGGCCTTCGCCCGCTCCTTGGGCACGGTGAACGTCGTGGTCAGGAGCGAGAGCGCGGCCGGGGCCAGGAGCGCTCCGAACATGCCCTGCAGGGCGCGGGCCAGCACCAGGATCTCGAAGCTCGGGGCGGCGCCGCCGATGGCGGAGGCGACCGCGAAGCCGACCAGCCCGGTCAGGAACACCACCCGGCGGCCGACCAGGTCGGCGATGCGGCCGCCGAGCAGCAGCAGCGAGCCGAAGGCGAGGGCGTAGGCCGTCACGATCCACTGACGGTTCCCGTCGCTGAAGCCGAGGTCCTGCTGGGCGGAGGGGAGGGCGATGTTCACGATCGTCGCGTCGAGGACCACCATGAGCTGGGCCAGCCCGATCACGCCCAGCACCCACCACCGGTGGGAAGGCCCGCGCTCCCGTCCTGGTGCGGGCCGGGGCGCCTGCTCGGTGGCCACCCGCCCCCTTCGTCCGCCCTCGGCGGGTTCCCCTGGCTGACGTGCGTGACGGGCCATGGTGCGGATCTCCCTCGCTGCGCACGACGCCAAAATCCCCCGACTGATCACGCTAGGCGGAGGGAGGCGTCCTCGCATGCGGGGAGCCCCGGCGACGCGCGATGCTGCCGGAACCCGGCAGCGGGCAGCGCGTGGTGGAGCGGGGGAATTCAGATCTCCTTGGCCGGCCAGTCCAGCAGCCGGGCGCCGATCACCGCGGTCTGCAGCGTGTAACGGTGCATCGGATCGGACGGGTCGGAGCCGGTGAGCTGGTGGATCCGCTCCAGCCGGTAGGTGAGCGCGCGCACGCTCAGCGCCAGCCGCCGGGCCGTCTCGGCCGCGACACAGCCCGCGTCGAAGTAGACGGAGAGCGTCTTCAGCAGCGGTTCCGCTCCGCCCCGCGCCTGCTGGAGCGGGCCGAGTTCGCTGCGCACCAGATCGGCCATGGCCTGCCGGTCCCGGGTCAGCACGGGGTAGACCAGCAGATCGGCGGCGTACAGCACGGGGTCGTCCAGCCCCATCCGGTCCGCCAGGCCGAGCGCGTCCAGCGCCTCGTCGTACGACTGCACCACACCGCCGGGCCCCCGGTGGGCCCGGCCGACCGCCACCCGGCCGCCGTCCGTGGCCGCGTGCGCCTGCTTGGCGAAGTACCGCAGGACGTCGGGCTGGCTGCCGGGCGCGATACAGATCAGCCGGCCGTCCTTCGTCGTGAGCAGGATCTTGCGGCCGTCGAACCGGGCCAGCAGCGCCGACTCCACCTGCCGGGGGACGGCGTCGGTCTCGGTGTACGCCTCCGGGCCCGACGCCACCGCGACGGCGTGGGCCCGGGAGAGCCGCAGCCCGAACCGGGTGGCGCGCTCCGCGAGCCGGCCCAGGTCGCTGCGTCCGTACAGCAGGTCGTCGATGAACTCCCGGCGGGCCGCCTCCTCCCGCCGGACGGTGAGGCGCTGGGCCCGCTCGAAACCCTCGGCGAACGCGTCGACCGCCTGCTCCACCGCCGCCAGCACGCTCTCGGTGGACGCGGCGGTGGCGGCCGGGGTCGCGCCGGGGGCGGCGGCCGGCCAGGCGGCGCGCGCCTCGGCCAGGTGCATGCGGACCAGCGCGCGCAGTTGGTGACCGGCCTCGGCGGCCTGCCTGCCGAGGGCGCGACGGGTGTCGAGCTCCCCGCGCGTGAGCCGCCGGCCGGAGACGGAGACCTCGCCCAGGATCTCGGCGTAGCCCTCCAGGAAAGTCCCGGGAATCTCCGGTTCTGCCACGCGCCCGCCCCCACTCCTGATGAGTCCCGATAGTGGCACAACGCGCATGGGCGCATGCCGGTGCCCGGCATCGAGGGCGCGGAAAGATTGCCGGGAACCGGCAATGCGGCCGGCCGGCCGCGAATGACACGATCCTGTCAGCACCGACCGGGGGACCACGGGGGAAACACGGGGGTGCGGGGGGACGGGGGAAGACCCGGCTGCCGTGGCGCCGCCCGCTGGGGCGGGGCCACGGCGCCGGGGTCACCGCGCCCCTCTCCGAGGCCGGCGGGACTGCCGGCACGGCACGCAGGGGGGACCGATGCAGGAGTTCCAGACCGCGACGCTCTCCTTTCCGGCCCTGCTCTTCTCCGCGGCCCTGGTCGTCGCCATCGCCTTCTGGCTGCTCGTCCTGGCCGGCGCCGCCGACCACCGCGCCTTCGACGCGGACCTCGACACCGATCTCGCCGGGATCGGCGGCGTGCCGGTCACCGTTTCGGTCTCCGTGATGGTGGCCGTCGGCTGGTTCACCGCACTGACCGGCTCGGTCCTGCTGCACCGCAGTCACGCCACGGGGACCGTCCGGGCCGCGCTCGCCTTCGGCTTCCTCGCCGGCGCGCTGCTGGCCGCCTGGGCCGTGACACGGCTGCTGGTGCCCCGCTTCCGCCGCTTCTTCACCGACCAGCCCCCTTCCTCGCGCCAGGACCTCCTGGGCCGGGTCTGCACGATCCGCACCGGCTCGGTGGGCACGGACTTCGGCCAGGCCGAGGTCGCCGCGCCCGACGGAACGACCGCCCTCGTGCGGGTACGGCAACTGCCCTGCTCGGAAGCCGCGTTCACGGCGGGAAGCCCGGGGCTGCTGTCCGCGTACGACGAGGCGGGCGCGTTCTTCTGGGTCTCCCCGTACGACCGTGCGCCCGACCCGGGACCGCCACCGGTCCAGCCGCACCCCCACCGCCGCACGCCGCCCGGCCGCACCGCCTGACCCCGGCAGCGCGCACCGCCCCCTCACGTACCGCACCCGCCGCGCGGCTCCGCGCTGCCCGGCAGCCGCCGCGGGCCGGCGTCCGCGCCGGTTCTCCACCGCCACCCGCTCGTCCGGCCGCCGCCGGGGACACACGAGGACCACGGACCGTACCGATCACCGGAAGGGAGCAGGGCATGCTGGGTCATGTGCCTCCTCTTCCCCAGCAGCCCCAACGCTCCCCACTCGCCGGACACATGGTCGTCTGCGGCGACGACGCGCTCGCCCAGCGGCTCGCCGTGGAGCTGCGGTACGTCTACGGGGAGCGGGTCACCCTCGTCCTGCCCCCGGAGCCGGGAACGGCCGGACCGGAGCTGCCCCTGACCGGGCGCGGCCGCGCCGCCGCCCTGTTCGGCCGGATGGCGTCGGCGATGAACCGCAACGGGGGCCTGGCCCACGGCAGTGCGGGGGACGGGGACACCAACGCCGGGGTGGAGGCGGTACGCATCCTCCAGGCGGCGGAGCCCTCCGACGAGTCGCTCGAGGAGGCGGGCATCGACACCGCCGCCGCGGTGGCCCTCGTCTACGACGACGACGAGCGCAACATCCGGGCCGCGCTGACCGCCCGCCGGCTCAACCCCCGGGTCCGCCTGGTGATCCGGCTCTACAACCGCAAGCTCGGCCAGCACCTGGAGGCCCTGCTCGACCAGGCGGCCGCCGTCGCCTCGCCCGGGCTCGACCCGGCCGCGCTCGACGCCTCCACCACCGTCCTGTCCGACGCCGACACCGCCGCGCCCTCCCTCGCGGCCACCGCGCTCGCCGGGTCCACCAGGGTGATCCGCGCGGAGGGCCTGTTCCTGCGGGCGGCCGAGCGCACCCCGCCCCGCGACGGCCAGGTCGCCGACCCCGGCCTGTGCACCCTGGCCCTGCTCTCCTCCACCACCCACGACCCGGCCGGCGCCGAGGGCTCCGACAGCAGCGGCGCCGAGGGACCCCAACTCCTGCCGGACGAGGCCCAGGTGGCCGCCGCCACCGGGCGCGGGACCGTCGTCCTGGAGGCCGTCACCCAGTCCGGTCCGGCCGCTCCGAAGCCCCGGATGAGCGGCCGGAGCGCCCCGCTGAGCCAGATCTTCTCGCGCCGGCTGCGCTGGTCGGCGCTGGGCGTCGGCCTGGCCGTCCTGGGACTCGCGGTGGCGTCCTCACTCACCACCGGCGACCACCCCCTGCACGCCGGATATCTCACCCTCCTCGACCTGTTCGCGATGGGCGACCCGGCGATCGGCGACCCCACCGCCCGCCAGATCATCCAGCTCCTCTCCGGTGTGGCCGGGTTGATGCTCCTGCCGCTGCTGGTCGCGGGTGTGCTGGAGGCCTTCGGATCGCTGCGTACGGCATCGTCGCTGCGGCGCCCGCCGCGTGGCCTGTCCGGACACGTGGTGCTGCTCGGCCTCGGCAAGATCGGCACCCGCGTCCTGGTGCACCTGCGGGAACTGGGCATTCCCGTGGTCTGCGTGGAGGACGACCCGGACGCCCGCGGCATCCCGGTGGCGCGGCGGCTGCACGTGCCGGTGGTCCTGGGGGACGTCACGCAGGAGGGCGTGCTGGAGGCCGCCAAGATCGAGCGCTCACGCGGCCTGCTCGCCCTGACCAGCGTCGACACCACGAACCTGGAGGCCGCGCTGTACGCCCGCTCCCTCAAGCCGGACCTGCGGGTGACGCTGCGCCTGTTCGACGACGAGTTCGCCACCGCCGTCTACCGCACCCTGCGCACGGCCCACCCGCAGGCGCTGACCCGCTCCCGGTCGGTCTCGCACCTGGCCGGGCCGTCGTTCGCGGTCGCCATGATGGGCCGGCAGATCCTGGGCGCGGTGCCGGTCGAGCGGAAGGTGATGCTGTTCGCCGCGATCGAGGTGGCCGGGCACCCGCAGCTGGAGGGCCGCACGGTCGAGCAGGCGTTCCGGGCCGGGTCCTGGCGGGTCCTCGCCCTGGACGCGGCCCCGGCCGCCGGCCGCCGGTCCGGCCTGGCGGCCCCCGCCCCGCCCCGGCAGGCCCCCACCGCCGGACCGGCCGGCGACCGGCCCGGCGGCCTCGTGTGGAACCTGCACCCCGGCTACGTGCTCCAGCCCACCGACCGCGTGGTGATCGCCGCGACCCGCCGCGGCCTGGCCGAGCTCCTGCGCAGACGCGGCTCGATGGCCCGGCGCTGACGGGCGCGCCCGCCGCAGGACGCCGCCCGTCAGGAGTTGGACCACCCGCGCCGGCAGAGCACGAGCCGGTACCCGTCCGGGTCCTCGACGGTGACGCCCCACTCGTTCCAGTACGGATTCGGCGAGGAGACCCGCGTGCCCCCGTGGGCCAGCAGCCGTTCCACCAGCTCCTGCGGCACGGGGCCGTCCAGGTAGAGGACGAGCAGGTCCTCCTCGGTGGGGCGGGGCTCGACGGGGTGCCCGCCGCCGTGCACGAGTTCCAGGTGCCAGGACCCGTCGGGGTACCCGAGCATGAGCAGATCGTGCGCGCCGGGCTCCTGGCCCCCCTCGGCGCGGAACAGGACCGTCAGCCCGAGCCCCGCCGCCCAGAACCGCTCGGCGGCGGCGAGGTCCCGGGTGGGGCGGGCCATGCGGATGTGGGTGTGAGCGGTGACCGGCACGGGGTTCCTCCCTGTCCTCGGCCCGCTCGGCCGCGCGCCGGGAACCGCAGCGTAGGCGCCCGCCCCGCGCGGCCGCATCGGCTGATGGTCCTGGTCCTCAGGACCTGGTGCCGGTGACCGCGCGCCGGTGTCGCGGCGGCCCGGGCGGGTCCGTGCCGCACGCCGCCCGCCCGCGCGGAACCGCTCCGGCAGGGGCGGAATAGGTGGCCGGGGCGTCCCGTTGTAGGGTGTGTTCAGATAGTTCAACGTTCAACCACATTGTTCGACCTCTGGAGGCGGGCGCCATGCAGTTCGGGATCTTCACCGTCGGCGACATCACCACCGACCCCACGACCGGCACGACGCCGAGCGAGCACGAGCGGATCAAGGCCACCGTCGCCATCGCGCGCAAGGCCGAAGAGGTCGGGCTCGACGTGTTCGCGACCGGCGAGCACCACAACCCCCCGTTCGTGCCGTCCTCGCCGACGACCACCCTCGGATACATCGCCGCCAGCACCGAGCGCATCATCCTGTCGACCTCGACGACCCTGATCACCACCAACGACCCGGTGAAGATCGCCGAGGACTACGCCACGCTCCAGCACCTCGCCGACGGCCGCGTCGACCTGATGATGGGCCGCGGCAACACCGGACCCGTCTATCCCTGGTTCGGCAAGGACATCCGTCAGGGCATCCCGCTCGCCGTCGAGAACTACGCCCTGCTGCACAAGCTGTGGCGCGAGGACGTCGTCGACTGGGAGGGGAAGTTCCGTACGCCGCTGCAGTCCTTCACCGCCACCCCGCGCCCGCTGGACGGCGTACCCCCGTTCGTCTGGCACGGCTCGATCCGCTCCCCGGAGATCGCCGAGCAGGCCGCGTACTACGGCGACGGCTTCTTCCACAACAACATCTTCTGGCCCATCGAGCACACGAAGAAGATGGTGAGCATCTACCGCCAGCGGTACGCCCACTACGGCCACGGCACCGCCGAGCAGGCCATCGTGGGGCTGGGCGGCCAGGTGTTCATGCGCAAGAACTCGCAGGACGCGGTACGGGAGTTCCGTCCGTACTTCGACAACGCGCCGGTCTACGGGCACGGTCCTTCGATGGAGGACTTCACCCAGCAGACGCCGCTGACCGTGGGCTCCCCGCAGGAGGTCATCGAGCGGACGCTGTCCTTCCGGGACGCCGTCGGCGACTACCAGCGCCAGCTGTTCCTCATGGACCACGCGGGGCTGCCGCTGAAGACGGTCCTGGAGCAGCTCGACATCCTCGGCGAGGAGGTCGTCCCCGTGCTGCGCAAGGAGTTCGCCGCCCTGCGGCCCGCCGGCGTGCCGGAGTCCGCGCCCCTGCACCCGGCCGTCGTCGCCGCCACCACTGTCGCGAAGGAGAGCTGACACCGTGTTCGCCACCGAACCTCTGAGGATCGTCGCCGTCTCGGCCGGGCTGAGCAACCCGTCGTCGACCAGGCTGCTGGCCGACCGGCTGGCCGCGGCCACCCGGGAGCGGCTGGAGGCCGAGCAGGACCGCCAGGTCGACGTCCGGGTGATCGAACTGCGCGACCTGGCCCTCGACATCGCGGGCAACCTGGTGTCCGGATTCCCGTCGCCCACGCTGGAGGAGGCCATCGGCGCGGTGGCGAAGGCCGACGGGCTGATCGTCGTCTCCCCGGTCTTCACCGCCTCGTACAGCGGCCTGTTCAAGTCGTTCTTCGACCTGGTCGAGAACACCGCGCTGACCGGCAAGCCCGTCGTCGTCGCGGCGACCGGCGGCACCGCCCGGCACTCGCTGGTGCTGGAGCACGCGATGCGTCCGCTCTTCGCCTACCTGCGGGCCGTCACCCTGCCGACGTCGGTGTACGCGGCGTCGGAGGACTGGGGCTCGTCGGGCGACGAGTACACCGAGGGCCTGCCCGCCCGGATCCGGCGCGCGGGCGGCGAGCTCGCGCAGGCGGTCACGGGCGGCCGGGCGGTCTCCGGGGCCTCCAAGACCCTCGGACTGGACGACGAGGTGGTCCCCTTCGAGCGCCGGCTGGCCGATCTCCGGCTGGACTGACCGACCCGCAGGCGGTGCTTTGTCCCGCTTTGACTAGAGTTGCCCGAGAAGGCGCGCCGTACGGACCTTCCGTACGACGCGCCGGCGCGACCGGCTGGACGAGGCCGGACCGAGCGGAACCGAGCTGGAGGCAGACATGGGCAGGATCGTGGTGGGCGTTGACGGCTCCGAATCGTCGATCAAGGCACTGCACTGGGCCGTACGCCAGGCGGAGCTCACCGGTGACACGGTGGAGGCCGTCAACAGCTGGGAGTACCCCGCGACCAGCTGGGCGTCCATGATGCCGGGCATGCCGGAGGACTTCGACCCGCAGGCGGTGGCCACGGTGTCGCTCACCGAGGCACTGGAGGAGGCCCTCGGAGCGGAGGGCGCCGCCGCGGTCAGCAAGATCGTGGTGATCGGCAACCCGGCGCAGGCCCTGCTCGACCGGGCCGAGGGCGCGAACCACCTGGTCGTGGGGGCGCGTGGGTACAGCGGCTTCAAGGCCACCCTGCTCGGCTCGGTCAGCCTGCACGTCACCCAGCACGCGTCGTGCCCGGTGACCGTGGTGCGCTCCTGACGACCGCGGCGGCCGTGAGGCCACCCGCCCGGCCACCGGGGCGGACCCGTGCACCGCGTGCACGGGTCCGCCCCGGCGCCGTCCCGGCGGCCCGTGACCGCCCGGGTCACCTCGCCCGTGCGCCCGGCCCTCCGCGTGCGGAGGCTGCGCCGGACGCCCCGGAGGCGGGCGTGTTCCGGGTGTAGAAGAAGTAGTACGCGCCCAGCAGCGTGCCCGCTCCGACCACCAGGCCCACGAACGACGAGGCCAGCACGCTCTTGCCCGGGGTCAGGCTGTAGAGGAAGCCGACCGCGCCGCCGGCCAGGGCGCCGTACGCGGCCGCCGCGAGCTCGACCGGAAGGCGGTCCTGCACCCGGCCGAGACCGAAGCAGAGCGCCGCGAGCACGGCTCCGGAGACCAGGCCGAGAGCGAGCCGCGTGCCCGTGAGCACGCCACCGAAGCGGACGATGGCGGTCGCGTAGCAGCCGAGGATCACGCCGAGCGTGACGGGGACGGCCCAGCTGAGGGTGGAGGGGTGCCTTGCACGCGCTCGCGTTCCGCGCGCCTGCACCGAGGCGTGTGCGGCCATGGCAGGAAGCTCCTTCCGTCGCCCCCGCTTTCCTCCAGAGCACACCCGGCCGGGCCACCCGGCAACTCGGACGGCCCACCGCCCGGGCGCCGCACCGCCGACCGGGGTTCCCTGGTGACGTGCGGAACTACTTCTCGGCGGCGCTCTCGGTGGCCCTACTGGTGCTGCTCGCCGTCCTGGTGCCGCTGAGCGCGCTCTCCGCCTGGGTCGACCTGGAGATCGACGACACGGACCGTTACGTGGCCGCGGTGGCGCCGCTCGCCTCCGACGACGCTGTGCGGAGCACCGTGACCGATCTGATCACCGACGAGGCGATGAAGCAGATCGACGTCGGCCCCCTCCAGGCCACCATCCGCGACTTCCTCCACCAGGCCGTGCTGTCCTTCACCACCACCGACGCGTTCCAGGCCGCCTGGAACGCCGCCAACCGCACGGCCCACGAGGCCGTCACCGCGGCGCTGGACGGGCAAAGCGGTGAGAGCGTCACCATCGACCTGGCGCCCGTGACGGAGAAGGTGAAGCAGAACCTGGTGGACAACGGGGTGCCGTTCGCCGACCAGATCCCCGTCCAGCACACCGACATCCGGATCATCTCCGCCGACCGCGCCGACCAGCTGCGCCAGAGCTTCCGCCGGCTGCGGGCCGCCGGCGTGTGGCCGGCCGTCGGCACGCTCGTGTGCGCGCTGCTCGCCGTCGTCCTGGCCTGGGTACGCGGCGGACCCGGCCGCCGGGGCTCGGTCCTGGCCGCGCTCACCGCCACCGCCCTCGTGGGGACCGGCTTCGCGCTCGGCGCCCTGCTGCTGCGCGGCGCGCTCGCGCTGGCGCGCAACCGGGTGCTGGCCGAGGTGCCCGGCAGCGAGACCGCAGGGGCGGCGGCGGTGTACGACGCGCTGACCGCGTCCCTGCGCACCACGGTGTGGATCGTCCTCGGTACGGGCCTCGCGGTGGCCGTGTGCGCGGTGGCGGCACGGATCTGGGCGCGACGGGTGCTGCCGGACCCCTCCGGGGAGTGACCCGGCCGCCGCACCGGCGTGCGGGAGCGAAACGCGGGGCCCCGGGCCGACGGGGCGTGCGGGGGCGGGCTCAGGCCGACGTGCGGCACCGCCCCGGCCGGGCAAAGGTGGGTAGGTGACTGCCAGGAGCTACTGGGAGGTCCTGCCTATGCGAGCCATCGCCGTCAGCACGCTCCGGGCCGATCCCGCCCTGATGGTCGTCCCCAAGCCGGAGCCCGGGCCGGGCGAGGTCCGGGTCCGCGTCGAGTACGCCGCGCTCGACCGGCGGCCCACGGACGGCGCCCTGGACGGCCTGGCGCCCCAGGCCTTCCCGCTGGTCCTCGGCGCGGACTACGCGGGCCGGGTGGACATGATCGGCAGCGGCGACAACCGCTTCCGGGTCGGCGACCACGTCTTCGGCCGGACCGGCGGTCCGGCGGCCGGTGCCGGGACGTACTGCGACTACGTCTGTGTGCCGCAGGACTCCGCCATCGCCCTCGTCCCCCGCGGCCTGGACGCCCGGATCGCGGCCGCGCTGCCGTCCGCCGGCATGGCTGCCGCGCAGATCCTCGAGGCGGTCTCGCCGCGGGGCCACGAGAGCCTGCTGATCGTCGGCGCGGCGGGCGGGGTCGGCAACTGTCTGACCCAGCTCGCCAAGGCCCGGGACGTGCGCGTGATCGCGGCGGTGCGCGGTGACGAGCGGGCCCCGATGGGGTCGTTGGGCGCCGCCGCCACGGTCGACGTCACGGACGGCCCGGCGGCCGACGCGATACGGGCGGCCTGCCCGGACGGCGTCGACGCGCTGGCCGACCTGGCCTCCGCGACCCCCGAGGCGTTCGCCGCGTACGCCGCGACGCTCCGGCCGGGCGGCATCGCGCTCTCCACCTGCGGCGTCGCGGCCGGGGCGGCGCTCCCCGGCGGGGTGCGGGGCATCGACTTCCGGCTCGATCCGAGCCCGGTCCTGCTGGACGTGCTGGCCGCGGGCGCCGCGGACGGCGTCCTGCGCGTCCCCATCGAGGCCGAACTCCCGCTGGAGAAGGCCCCGCAGGCCTGGGCGGAGAACAGGGCCGGCGGTGCGCGCGGCAGGACCGTCCTCGTCGTGAGGGAGCACGGACCCTGCTGAACCCGGCACGCACGCGGAAATCCGGCATGCTTGATCCGGCACCGCATCGGTGCGGCACGGCTGAGAGGAAGACGTCATGGACGAGAAGGAGCGGGACATCATCGGCGGCATCGACGGGCTCGTCGCGGAGGAACGCGCCCTGCGCGACCGCAGCGCCCGGGAGCCGGGCCTCACCACCGATGAGAAGGCACGACTGCGTACCGTGGAGGTCAGACTCGATCAGTGCTGGGACCTGCTGCGGCAGCGCCGGGCGCTGAGCGAGTTCGGTGAGGACCCGTCACAGGCCCGGGTCCGCCCGGCCGACGAGGTCGAGGGATATCGCGGCTGACCGCTGCGCGGAGGGGGACGCATTGACCGGCAGCAGGACGAACGGGGCCCGTTCCTCCTCCCCCGAGGCACAGCGGCGCGGGACGCCGCCCGTCTGGTTGCGCTACGGTCTGCGCCCCCTGCCCACCCCCGTGCCCTGGGCCGCCGTCGCCCGCGCCGGTGTCGCCCTGGCCGCGCCGCTCGCCGTCGGATTCGCCGCCGACCGGCCGGTGTACGGGGCGCTGGTCTCCATGGGCGCGCTCTCCGGCGTCATCGGCGACACCGCCGACGCCTACCGCATGCGCGTCCTCAACATCGCCGTACCGCAGCTGTTCGGCGCTCTCGGCATCATGATCGGCACGCTCGTGTACGGGACCGGCTGGGCGGCCGTCGCCGTCCTCACGCTCACCGGCCTCGTCTCGGGGATGATGTCGACGATCGGCGCCGTCGCCTCCGTGTCCGGGCTGCTGCTCCTGCTCAACTCCGTGGTGGGCGCCGGGCTTCCGATGCCGGATCCGTGGTGGGTGGCGCCCCTGCTGCTGACGCTGGGCGGTCTGTTCGTCCTCGTCCTGACGCTCCTGGCCTGGCCCTTGCGGCGGAAACTGCCGGAACGGGTCGCGGTCACGCGCACCTACCTCGCCGTCGCCGACCTGCTCGCCGCCGCGGGCACCGACGCCTACGAGGAGAAGCGGCAGGCCGTCACGGACTCCCTCAACACCTCCTACGACCTGGTCCTCGCCCGCCGCGCCCGGTACCACGGCCGCAGCGGCACGATGGTGCGGCTGCTGTCCCAGCTCAACGTCGTCATCCCCCTGGTCGAGGCGGCCCCCGCCGTGCACGTGCGGCGGCGTCCGCTGCCCGCCGAGATCCCGGCGGCGGTGCGGTCCCTGGCGGCGGAGGTGGCGGACGGCCGCGCCGGCGGCGCCGGACCCGCGCTCCCGGCCCCGGACTCCCCCGCCACCCGGGCGGTCGACAGCGCCCTGCGCCACGCCGTCGTGGTCGTCCACAAGGCCGAGCCCGACCCCTACAACGTGGACGACCGGCTCGGCCGGCCGGCGGCCCTCGGTGTGCGCGTCCGGCGCGCCACCCGCAACGTCCTGCTCTCCGGGTCCTCGTGGCGGTACGGGCTGCGTCTCGCGCTCTGCATCGGGCTGGCCCAGGCGCTGACCTCGCTGATCGACGTGCCGCGCTCCTACTGGGTGGCGCTGACCGTCACCTTCGTGCTCAAGCCCGACTTCGGCTCGGTGTTCTCCCGCGCCGTACTGCGTTCCGTGGGCACGGCCGCGGGCCTCGTCATCGCGGCCCCGATACTGGCGGAGGTGCCGATCGGCTGGTGGGACGTGCCGGTGATGGTCCTGCTGGCCGCGCTGATCCCGGCGCTCACGGCGAAGGGGTACGCCTTCCAGACCGCGGCCATCACCCCGGTCATCCTGCTGCTGTCCGATCTGCTGAACCACCAGGGGGTGCACCTGGTCTGGCCGCGCTTCCTGGACAGCCTGATCGGCTGCGGCATCGTGCTGATCGCCGGTTACCTGCTGTGGCCGGAGAGCTGGCACACCCGGATCGGCCACCGCCTGGCCGACGCGGTCACGGACATCGCGGACTACGTGGGGTGCGCGTTCGAGCCGGGCGGCGACGGTGACCGGGCCGAGCGCGTCCGCGCCCGTCGCCGCATCTACCGCGACCTGTCCTCCGTACGCTCCGAGTTCCAGCGCGCCCTGACCGAGCCGCCTCCCACCGGGACCCGCGCCGCGGCGTGGTGGCCGCTGGTCGTGGCCGTGGAGCGGATTGTGGACGCCTCGACGGCGGCCCGCGTCCGGGTCAACCACGGGGCCCCGGAACCGGAACCGGCGGAGGTGGCCGCGGTGCAGGCCGAGCTCCGCGAACTGGCCGAGGGGCTGCGGGCGAGCGAGGTCCTCGTGGAGGTGCGCACCGAGCTCCCCGGGGACGAGGAGGGCGTCCTCGCGCCCCTGCGCCAGGAAGTGGCGGCGGCACGGGCCATCGCCTCGCCCGAGCCGTAGGCCGGCCCGCCCGTCACTCCGTGGGGTCGGGGCCCGCACCCCGCAGCCGGTCCATCTCGCGCCGGTCCCGCTTCGTCGGCCGGCCCGCGCCCCGGTCCCGTACCGGAACCTGGATCGCGGTCTCGCGCGGCGGTGGGGGCGGGCTGTTGTCGACGAAGCACTCCGCCGCCACCGGCGGCCCGACCCGCTTCTTCACGATCTTCGACACGACGACGACCCGGTCCCGGCCCGCGTGCCGGAGCCGTACCTCGTCGCCCACGCGCAACGCCTGAGCCGGCTTGGCGCGCTCGCCGGCGACCTTCACATGACCCGCGCGGCAGGCGGCAGCGGCCTGCGCGCGGGTCTTCGTGAGCCGGACCGACCAGATCCAGACATCGACCCGAACGCTGCCTGCCGCCTGCGGCGCCTCACCGGAAACCATGCGTCCGACTCTAGTGCGGTGGAGCCCCCCTCAACCGGCCGAAAGCCCCGATCGCCCCGGCCGGAAGCCGGTAGCACCCCTCCCACCTGCCCGGCCCGTTCCGCGTCGGCACTCTTGTCGCATCTGCTGATAACCGGCAACGGGACTCGATACGGAATCCGTTGGGGCTCAGTTGTCCCACAGGCGGGCCGCGCCACCGAAGGGCCGGATCCGGCCGCTAACCTTACGTATCCGCCCTGGCCAGGGATCAATTCCCGCAGTACGGACATTCATCGCACCCAACTCACGTGAAAGGCCTCGCCCATGGGCATTCGGAGCTTGCTGCGCAAGGTGTTCGGCCGTGACCGCACGGAGCAGGACGAGCCGACGACGGCCACGGTCCCGCCCCAGGGCGAGCGCACCCTGGCCACGGAGTCGGTGACGGTGGACGAACCGGTCGCCGGGACCGAGCCGGCGGCCGAACCCGCCCCGGCCGTCAAGGCGTCGGTGCCGGCCCCGGCCTCTTCGGAGTCGGCCCTGACCAACGCGTCCCGGTCCACGAAGGACGAGAGCGGGGCGGCGGCGGACCTCGTGGCAGCGGCCTTCGACAAGGCCGCCGCGCCTTCCGCCAAGCCGGCTCGCACGGTTCCGGCGCAGGGGTCCGGGTCCCGGACGAAGCCCGCCGAGCCCGCGCGGCCGGCGGCATCGCCCGCGCCGGAGGCCGAAGCCGAGGCCGAGGCCGAGGCCGTGGTTCCGGAGCCCGCGGCAACGCCCGCCGAAGCCCCCGTCGCCGAGCCCGAACCGGCCGTCGCCGAGACCCCCGCCACCGTCACCGAGCCCGAGCCGGTCAAGGCCGAAGCCCCCGTCGCCGAACCCGAACCGGCCGTCGCCGAGACCCCCGCCGCCGTCGCCGAGCCCGAACCGGTCAAGGCCGAAGCCCCCGTCGCCGAACCGGAACCGGCCGTCGCCGAGCCCCTCACCATCGACATGGACCCGGAGCCCGAGCCCGAACCGGAACCGCTCGCCGCGGCCGAGACCGTGCCCGGACCGGCCGCCGAAGCAGAGCCGGAACCGGCCGCCGAGCCCGAGCCGGAAACCGGACCGGCCGCCACCGAGCCCCAGCCCGAACCGGCCGCCGCCGAAGCAGAGCCGGAACCGGCCGCCGAGCCCGAGCCGGAAACCGGACCGGCCGCCGCCGAGCCCCAGCCCGAACCGGCCGCCGCCGAGGCCGCTGCCGAGGCCGCCCCCGCCGGCAAGCCCGCGCTCACCCTCGCCAAGGTCAAGGGGCGCGCGCCCGAGCTCGTGGGTCCGTACAAGGCCGCCCAGGCCGCGCTGAAGGCGCACGGGCTCACCGGTCTGCGCGCCACCGTCTACCTGGTCCTGGACCGCTCCGGCTCCATGCGGCCCTTCTACAAGGACGGCAGCGCCCAGCACCTGGGCGACCGCACGCTCGCGCTCGCCGCGCACCTCGACGAGAGCGCCACCGTCCAGGTCGTGTTCTTCTCGACCGACATCGACGGCACCGGCACGGTCGGGCTCGACGACCACGAGGGCCGTGTCGACGAGCTGAACGCGGGCCTCGGACGGCTCGGCCGGACGAACTACCACCGCGCCGTCGAGGAGGTCATCGCGCACTACGAGAAGTCCGGGGCGACCGGCCCGGCACTGGTGATCTTCCAGACGGACGGCCCGCCGGACGTCAAGCAGGCCGCCCGCCAGGCGCTGACGGACGCGGCACGGCTGCCGCTGTTCTTCCAGTTCGTCGCGTTCGGCGACGAGGACGCGAAGGGCTTCGACTTCCTGCGGAAGCTGGACGCCCCCAACGCCGGCTTCTTCCACGCGGGCCCCGCCCCCCGTGAGGTCGCGGACGCCGCGTTCTACCGCGAGGTCCTCGCCGCACCCGCCGCCTGGGCCGCCGCCCGTGAAACGGCCGGCGAGGCCTGATCCACCGGCAGGCGTACGGTCACGGCGAGCCCGCCCTCCGGGCCCGGCACCGCCGTGACCGTACCGCCGTGCCCCCCGCCATAGAACGCACGATCGAAAGCCCAGTCCGGAGCCCGGCCCCATCCGGTCCTTGCCCCCGCCGCGCCGGAACGGCTCGAACAGCCCGGGGATGTCCGCCGCCGCCACGGGCCCCGTGTTGCGCACCTCCAGCAGCGCCCCTGTGCCCGCCCGCGCCAAGGACACCCCCACGCTTCCGCCGGGCACGTTGTACGTCACCGCGTTGGCCGGCGGATTGGCCACCAGCTGGGCCGGCAGCATCCGGTTCCCGCGTACCGCGCAGCGCTCGGCATCGGCGACCACCCCCGGGTGCCGCCCCGCCTCCTCCGCGACCACCCGAGCCAGGCCCACGGCCTCGTGCACGCGTGTCCACTCCCTCCCAGGATGCGTCTTCGCCACGGCACGGGATGTTTCGCAAAGCTCCCCGCGACGCCGCCGGGTTTATCGGTGTGAGTGGATCTCCCACGGACCGTTAGGATTTCGACCATGGCGGCCACTGGATCCGAGAAGCAGGCGGCGAAGGCGTTCTACGTCTCGACCCCCATTTACTACGTCAACGACGCTCCTCACCTGGGCCACGCCTACACGACCGTCGCAGGCGACGTGCTCACCCGCTGGCACCGCCAGCGCGGCGAGAAGGTGTGGTACCTCACCGGCACGGACGAGCACGGTCAGAAGATCATGCGCACGGCCGAGGCGAACGACGTCACGCCCCAGGCGTGGTGCGACAAGCTCGTCGAGGAGGCCTGGAAGCCCCTCTGGGAGCACCTGAACATCGCGAACGACGACTTCATCCGCACGACGGAGAAGCGGCACACCGACCGTGTGCAGGAGTTCGTGCAGGACCTGTACGACAAGGGCGAGATCTACAAGGGCGGCTACGAGGGCCCTTACTGCGTGGGCTGCGAGGAGTACAAACTCCCCGGCGACCTCATCGAGGACGAGGCCGGCGTCAAGCTGTGCGCGGTCCACAAGAAGCCGGTGGAGATCCTCAAGGAGGAGAACTACTTCTTCAAGCTCAGCGAGTACGGCCCGAAGCTGCTGGAGTTCTACGCGGCCAACCCCGGCTTCGTCCAGCCGGAGTCCGCGCGCAACGAGATCGTGAACTTCGTCAAGCGGGGCCTGCAGGACCTGTCGATCTCCCGCTCGACCTTCGACTGGGGCGTCCCGGTGCCGTGGGACGACAAGCACGTCATCTACGTGTGGGTCGACGCGCTGCTCAACTACGCGACGGCGGTCGGCTACGGCGCCAACCAGGAGAAGTTCGACGGTACGTTCCCGGCGAACGTGCACCTGATCGGCAAGGACATCCTGCGCTTCCACTCGGTCATCTGGCCGGCGATGCTGATGGCGCAGGGCCTGCCGCTTCCCGGCAAGGTCGTCGCCAACGGCTGGCTGATGGTCGGCGGCGAGAAGATGTCGAAGTCGAACCTGACGGGCATCAAGCCGCAGGACCTGACCTCGCACTTCGGCGTGGACGCCTACCGCTGGTACTTCCTGCGGGCCATCGCGTACGGCAGCGACGGCTCGTTCTCGTGGGAGGACTTCACCGCCCGCTACACCTCCGAGCTCGCCAACGACTACGGCAACCTGGCCTCGCGCCTGGCCGCCATGGTCGGCAAGTACTACGGCGGCGCGCTCCCCGGGGCCGCGGCCTCGGGCGAGGCCGAGCAGGCCGTCCAGGCGGGGCTGGCCAAGGCCGTCGCCACGGCCGACCGGAAGATCGGCGAGGAGCTGGACTTCCAGGGCGGCATCCTGGCCGTCTTCGACTTCGTGAAGCAGGTCAACGGCTACATCACGGAGCAGGAGCCGTGGAAGGTCGCCAAGGACGAGTCGCCGGAGGGCAAGGCCCGCCTCGCGACCATCCTGTACACGGCCGCCGAGGCGCTGCGGGGTGTCGCGGTCCTGCTGAACCCCGTCATGCCGGAGACCTCGCAGCAGCTGTGGGAGTCGCTGGGCGCCGAGGAGTCCCTGGGCGCGCTGTCCGACCAGCTCGTGCAGGACGCCGGCACGTGGGGCCGGCTGCCGGCGGGCGCGACGGTGACGAAGGGTGCGGTGCTGTTCCCGCGCCTGGAGGAGAAGCCCGCGTAGCGGGTCCGCGTACGGCGAAGGGGCGGGACCCGCGTAGCGGGTCCGCGTACGGCGAAGGGGCGGGACCGCGCGACGGTCCCGCCCCTTCCGCGTGTCCCGCGCCGGCCGGACGCGCGGTCGCTCACCGGCTGAGCGACGCCGCGTCCCCCATCACGATGACGGGCTCCCTCGCCGGGTCGAGCACTCCCAGCAGCTCCTTCATCCGGTCCTCGGTGATCGAGACGCAGCCCTGGGTGGGGCCGCCGTGGTCGACGTGGATCCAGATGCCACCGCCGCGCTCCTCGCCGAGGGGGCGGGTGTGGTCCAGCGGGGAGGTGCCGGGGACGCGGTTGTAGTCGATGGCGATGACGTAGTCGAAGGAGCCCTCCAGCGGTTCCCCGCGGAAGCCCTCCCCCTCCACCTTGAAGTCCGGGCTGAGGTCGTACGGGAAGGCCGTGGCCGGCGGCTCGAGGCGGCCGCCCGCCGCGGTCAGGGTGAAGACGCCGACGGGCGAGCGCAGATCCCCCTCCCAGTGCTCGGCCGTCCAGCCGTTGAGGGCGTTGTGGGCGGGCCAGGGAGCCAGAGCGGCCCGCCAGCCCGTGGCGGGGTCGTCCCGGGTGTAGAGCACGGCGGTGGAGCGGTTGGAGTCCGGGGACCGGCCGGTGACGACGAACGCCTGGCGGGTCCCGGCCGGAATCCGTGCCCGGGTCTGCGGCCCCAGCCCCGGGATCTCCCGCGGCGGGGCGGGCGGTGAGGGGGCCGGCGGCACGGCGGCCCGGGCCCGCGCGGGTGCGTCGGCTGCCCCGGGCGGTCCCGCCACGCCGCGGGCGCCCGTGGCCTTCGTGGTGGCGCCGCTCCCGTCCATGCCGGCGAGGGAGCCGGCCCCGCACCCGGCCAGCAGCAGCAGGAGGGCGGCGCAGACGACGAACGGCAGGCGCAGCGGAACGCGCGATCGGGGCACGGGCACGGAGGGCTCCTCAGCGGTAGGTGGCCGGGTGCGGGCTCTGCGGACCCGGGCCCGGGTCCGCTGTGCGCCAGGGTCGGCCCAGGCAGTCTTTGCCGCAGTCGAAGCCCGCCAATCCGGCACTGCCGCCATCCGGGTCTCACCGTTCGGGTGATTCGTCTACTTGTATGCGCGCGGCCCTGTGTGCGCGCCTCCGGGCATCGCGGCGGGACGCGACGCGAGCCGCACTTCCCGCCCCACCGGGGGCCCCGGACGTGAAAGAGCCCCCGGCCGGTGGGCCAGGGGCTGTTTCACGTGAAACCCGGTGGAGCGCGCCGGTGAGCGCGTCGGGCTACTTCTCGGAGGCGTCCTTCGAGGAGGCGACCGGCTTGCGGAGCTGGATGTTCAGCTCGCGCAGCCGGGTCTCGTCCAGCTCGCTCGGGGCGCCCATCATCAGGTCCTGGGCGTTGCCGTTGAGCGGGAAGGCGATCGTCTCGCGGATGTTGGGCTCGTCGGCCAGCAGCATCACGATGCGGTCGACGCCCGGGGCGATGCCGCCGTGCGGCGGGGCGCCCAGGCGGAACGCGCGCAGCATGCCCGCGAACTCCCGCTCGACGGTCTCCGCCTCGTAACCGGCGATCTCGAAGGCCTTCAGCATGACCTCGGGCTCGTGGTTACGGATGGCGCCGGAGGACAGCTCGATGCCGTTGCAGACGATGTCGTACTGCCACGCCAGGATGTCGAGCGGGTCCTTCTCCTCCAGGTCCTTCATGCCGCCCTGGGGCATGGAGAACGGGTTGTGCGAGAAGTCGATCTTGCCGGTGTCCTCGTCCTTCTCGTACATCGGGAAGTCGACGATCCAGCAGAAGCGGAAGACGCCCTCCTCGAAGTGGCCGGCGCGCTTGGCGGCCTCGACGCGGACGACGGACATGATCTTGGAGACCTCGTCGAACTCGCCCGCGCCGAAGAAGACGGCGTGGCCGGGCACGAGGGACAGACGCTCGGTGAGGCTCTTGACGTCCGCCTCGGTGAGGAACTTGGCGATCGGGCCCGCCAGCGTGCCGTCCTCGCCGACGCGGACCCAGGCGAGGCCCTTGGCGCCGTGCTCGACCGCGTACGCACCGAGGCCGTCGAAGAACTTCCGCGACTGGCCCGCGGTGTCCGGCACCGGGAGGGCGCGGACGTGCTTGCCGGCGAAGGCCTTGAACTCCGAGTCCGCGAAGACGTCGGAGATGTCGACCAGCTCCAGCTTGGCCCGCAGGTCCGGCTTGTCGTTGCCGTACTTCAGCATCGACTCGCGGAACGGGATGCGGGGGAACGGGGAGGTGACGTGGCGGCCGTTGCCGAACTCCTCGAAGAGCTCGATCATGAGCTTCTCGATCGGCTGGAAGACGTCCTCCTGCTCGACGAACGACATCTCGACGTCGAGCTGGTAGAACTCGCCGGGCGAACGGTCGGCGCGGGCGTCCTCGTCGCGGAAGCACGGCGCGATCTGGAAGTAGCGGTCGAAGCCGGAGATCATCAGCAGCTGCTTGAACTGCTGCGGCGCCTGGGGCAGGGCGTAGAACTTGCCCGGGTTCAGGCGGGACGGGACCACGAAGTCACGGGCGCCCTCGGGGGAGGTCGCGGCGAGGATCGGGGTCGCCATCTCGTTGAAGCCGAGGGCCACCATCTTGGAGCGGATGGAGGCGATGACGGACGAGCGCAGCATGATGTTGCGGTGCATGCGCTCGCGGCGCAGGTCGAGGAAGCGGTACTCCAGGCGCCGCTCCTCGTTGACCCCGTCCTCCGCGTTGATCGTGAAGGGCAGCGGGGCGGCCTGGCCCAGCACCTCGACCTCGGTCACCTCGATCTCGATCTCGCCGGTCGGCAGCTCCGGGTTGACGTTGTCGGCGCCGCGGGCGGAGACCTTGCCGTCGATCCGTACGACGGTCTCCTTCGTCAGCTTCGCCAGGGCGTCGTTGCCGGGGGTGCCGGGACGGGCGACGAGCTGCACCAGACCGTAGTGGTCGCGCAGATCGATGAAGAGGATGCCACCCAGGTCTCGGCGATTGTGCAGCCAGCCGCTCAGCCGGACGTCGGTGCCGACGTCAGAGGCGCGGAGCTCGCCGCAGGTGTGGGACCTGTACCGATGCATCGTCGTTCATCCAGTCTTCGCGGTTGGGGATGATTCAGCACCCCAGGCTACCGCCCGCGACCGGACCGCTTCATTGTCATGCTCCGCAGCAAGATCGTCAGCGGGCCGTCGGCGCTGCCCCGTGAATACTGATCGGTCTAAAGTGGGGCAATGCGCACCGAGGATGTTCTGGCCGCCCTCGCGACCGGCCTGTGGCGCTGGGACAACGGAGCCGGCACCGTCACGCTCGACGCCGAGGCGGCCCGGCTGCTGGAGCTGCCCGCCGAGCACAGCGTCTTCCGCGAGTCGGAGGTGCGCTCGCGCTTCCACCCCGTCGACTGGAACGAGATCAACGGGGTGGTGAACCTCGCGGTGGCCGAGGGGACACTCGCCGAGGCCCGGCTGCGGATCGTGGACGAGGGCGGACGGGTGCTGCGGACCGTACGCAGCCGGTCCCGGCCGATCCTGCCCGAGGTGGGCTCCGAGTCGGGATACGTGCTGGTCGGCACGGTGCAGGAGGTCGCCGAACCGCAGCCCGGCACCACCGGGGCGCACACCCCGATCACCGGCGACTGGCGGCGGTCGCGCGAGGCGTTCCTGCTCGACGCGGGCCGCGCCCTGGCGGAGGCCCGCTCGACGGCGGAGGTGCTGCGGGTGGCGTCCTCGCTCTCCATGCCCGGGTTCTCGCCGGACGGTCTCGCGGTCTTCGGGGTCGAGGGCGAACGGCTGACGATCATCGGGCACCACGGGCACGCCATGGGCGACGAGGGCCCGTTCAGCGAGATGCCGCTGGAGACCGACTACCCGGCGGCGGAGGTCGTACGGACCGGACGGGCGGTCTACATCCCGACGGCCGACGACTACCGCGACCGCTACCCGGCCACCTGGCCGCTGGCCCGGCGGTTCGGGCGCCGTTCCTGGGCCTTCCTGCCGCTGATCGTGGCGGGACGCACGATGGGGACCTGGATGGCCGGGTTCCGGCATCCGGTGGCGTTCTCGCCGGACGAGCGGTCGGTGCTGACGACCGTGGCCCGGATGCTCGCCCAGGCGCTCGCCAGGGCGGGGGTCGCCGAGACGGAGCGCGAGCTGTCGCTGGGGCTCCAGCGCTCGATGATGCCGTCCCTGGGACCCGACATCCCCGGCATGACGGTGGCCGCCCGCTACGTCCCCACCGGGGGCGGCCTCCAGGTCGGCGGCGACTGGTACGACATGATCCCGCTCCCCAACGGCCGCATCGCCCTCGTCATCGGCGACGTCCAGGGGCATGACGTGCGGGCCGCGGGGCTGATGGGCCAGTTGCGGATCGCCCTGCGCGCGTACGCCTCCGAGGGGCACCGCCCGGACGCGGTGCTCTCGCGCGCCTCGCGCTTCCTGTCCGGGCTCACCGAAGCCCACGAGGACGGCGAGCAGCCGGGGGTGCGCTTCGCGACCTGTCTGTACGCGGAGGCGGACCCGGGCACCGGCACCCTCGACATCGCGCGGGCCGGCCACCCCGATCCCGTGGTGATGACCGGCGACGGGACCGCCGTCATCCGCCGGACCGAGGGCGGGCTGCCGCTCGGCATCGAGGCCGACGCGGACTATCCGACGACCCGGATCACGCTGGAGGCCGGAGAAACGATCATGCTGTGCACGGACGGGCTGATCGAGACCGGCGGGCACGACCTGGCCACCGGCTGGGTCCGGCTCCGGCCGGTCCTGGAGCGGCACACCGGCGATCTGGAGAAGCTCGCCGACGCGCTGGTAGAGGCGGTCCACGGTCCGGCCTCGCACTACACGACCGGGCCGCTCGCCGACCGGCGCGAGGACGACATCGCCGTCCTGCTGCTGCGGCGCGAGGCCTCCACGGCGCACCCGCCCGCGCCCCGGCGGACCGCGCTGACCATCGCCCAGGCCGAGCCGGAGCGGATCGCCGCGGCCCGGACGCTGCTGCGCGAGATCCTGCACGACTGGGCGGACCCGGAGCAGGTCGACTCGGCCGTGCTGATGGTGTCCGAGATGGCCACGAACGTGCTGGTCCACACGGACGGCGACGCGTTCATGGTCGCGGAGGCGACCGGTGAGCACGGCGAGCGGCGGCTGCGGGTAGAGGTGGCCGACGGCAGCGACGAACTGCCGCACAAGCGGCGGCCCGGCGAGATGGCGTCCAGCGGCCGGGGCCTGGTCCTGATGGAGGTGCTCGCCGACGCGTGGGGGGTGGATCCGCGGGGCGAGGGAAAGTCGATCTGGTTCGAGCTGTACGAGTCGGCGGACCCGGAGCCGCGACCGTAGCGCCGCGCCCGGGGCGAGGCGTCGCGGGCGGACGCCGGACGGTACGCAGGGCGGGCCCGGGCGGGAACGCCGTGGTCCCGGGGCGTGGGGCGCGTGCTCAGGGGCCGGGCTGTCCCGGCGGCGTGTCGGAGGCGGGGTCCACGGGCGGCAGGTGGCCCTCGCGCAGTTCGCCGAGGATGCCGAAGGCCGCCGCGCACACCGGGACCGCGAGCAGCATCCCCAGCAGGCCCGCCACGCTCGCCCCCGCCGTCAGCGCGATCATGATCGTGGCGGGGTGCATCTGGACCGTACGGCTCTGGATGACCGGCTGCAGGATGTGGCCCTCCAGCAGCTGCACGGCGAACACGACCCCGAGTACCCAGAGCGCGATCACGAAGCCCCGGTCCGCGAGCGCCACCAGGACCGCCACGGCACCCGAGATGAAGGCGCCGAGGTACGGGATGTAGGCGCCGACCAGGACCAGCGCGCCCAGCCCCACCGCGCCGGGCACCCGCAGGATCAGCAGGCCGGTCGTGATGCAGACCGCGTCGATGAGCGCGATGAGCGTCGTCCCGCGCATGAAGCCCTCGACGGCCTCGAACGCCCGCCGGCCCATCGCCTCGATCAGGTCGCCGGCTCCGCGCGGCGCGATGCGGTGCGCGAGGTGCGCGGCCCGGTCGGAGTCGCGCAGGAAGAAGAAGGTCAGCAGGAGCGCGAGCACGCTCGTGGCGATCAGCGATCCGACCAGGCTGAGGCCGGTCAGGAGCCCGCCCGCGGCGCTCGCGCCGAACTTGTCGACGAGCTTCTTGCCGTTCGCGGCCAGATCGTCCACGTTCGTGTTCCCCGCGACCCCGAAGTGGTCGGCGACCCACTGACCGGCGTCCTTCAGCGACCGGACGATCTGGTCCCCGGTGTCGATGAGCGCGGTGACCACGATGTATCCGGCGCCGCCGACCACCGCGACGAGGAGGACGCAGGTGAACCCGGCGGCCACCGAGCGGTTCACCCCGTGCGCGGTCAGCCGGCGGTGGACCGGGCCGAGCAGCGCCGTACCGAGCAGCGCGAGCAGCACGGGGGTGACGGCGGTCTTGAGGGCGACGCAGAGCCAGATGACCACGGCGGCGACACCGGTGACCAGCAAAAGGACGCCGCACCAGGCGGCCAGGCGACGCGCACCGGCGGGCAGGAGGGGCTTCTGGGTCTGCACCCTCCCACCCGATCACGCGGCGGGGGCGGTGTCCCGCCCGTGCCGCCGTACGAGCGACGGCCCGTCATACGGCGGCTGCGCGGCTCACATTCCGTGGACGGCGGGCACGGTGCCGAGGCGGCCGGCCTGGAAGTCCTCGAAGGCCTGCTTCAGTTCGGCCTGGCTGTTCATCACGAACGGCCCGTAGTGCGCCATCGGCTCCCGGATGGGACGGCCGCCGAGCAGCACGACCTCCAGGTCCGGGGTGTTGCCGTCCTGCTTCTCGTCCGCGCGGACGGTCAGCGAGGAGCCGGCGCCGAACACGGCGGTCTGGCCCTTGTGGACGGGACGGCGCTCCTCGCCGACGGAGCCGCGGCCGGCGAGCACGTACGCGAGGCCGTTGAAGTCCTCGCGCCACGGCAGCGTCACCTCGGCGCCGGGGCGCACGGTGGCGTGGATCATCGTGATGGGGGTGTGGGTGACGCCCGGGCCCTCGTGGCCGTCGAGCTCGCCGGCGATCACCCGGAGCAGCGCGCCGCCGTCCGGGGAGGCGAGCAGCTGGACCTGGCCGCCTCGGATGTCCTGGTAGCGCGGGGCCATCATCTTGTCGGCCTTGGGCAGGTTCACCCAGAGCTGGAGGCCGTGGAAGAGGCCGCCCGACATGACGAGGGACTCCGGCGGGGCCTCGATGTGCAGCAGCCCGGACCCGGCGGTCATCCACTGGGTGTCGCCGTTCTGGATGGTGCCGCCGCCACCGTTGGAGTCCTGGTGGACGAAGGTGCCGTCGATCAGGTAGGTCACGGTCTCGAAGCCGCGGTGGGGGTGCCACGGGGTGCCCTTCGGCTCTCCGGCGGCGTACTCCACCTCACCCATCTGGTCCATCATGATGAACGGGTCGAGGTGCCGGTAGTTGATCCCCGCGAAGGCGCGGCGGACCGGGAAGCCCTCACCCTCGAACCCGGTCGGCGCCGTGGTCACGGTGAGTACGGGACGGGCCGTGGCGTCGCCGGCGGCGGCCACCTTGGGCAGGGTCAGCGGGTTTTCGACGGTCACTGCGGGCATGGGAGCCACCTCCGGGGGACTGTTCTGGAATCAATTTAGTTGAATGGTGAACATCTTGCAAGGCGTCATCCATTCCCGCACCGTTCCCGACAGCCGGAAGGGGCCCGTACCGAGCGGTACGGGCCCCTTCCGGGCGGGTCGGCCGACGGCCTCAGCCGTACATGCGGCGCATGGCGAAGTCGACCATCTGCTCGACGGCCTTGGCGTCGAAGACCATGCGGTGCTCGCCCTCCATGTCCAGGACGAAGCCGTAGCCCGTCGGCAGCAGGTCGATCACCTCGGCCCCGGTGATCACGAAGTACTTGGACTCCTTGCCCGCGTACAGCCTCAGCTCCTTGAGCGTGGTGAACATCGGGATCACGGGCTGCTGGGTGTTGTGCAGCGCGAGGAATCCCGGATTGTCGCCGCGCGGGCAGTAGACCTTCGACGTCGCGAAGATCTGCTGGAAGTCCTCGGCGGACAGGGAGCCGGTGGTGAACGCCCGTACCGCGTCGCCCAGCGAGGGCGGCGAGGGTTCGGGATACAGCGGCTGCTCGCCGTAGCCGCCACCCATCGGCTGCTGTGCGCCCTGGTTCTGGTCGTAGCCGTACATGGGGCAAAGAGTAATCGGACACATCTGCCCGTTGAGGGGTTGCGTCTTATTACTGACGGGTAGCATCATCGGACAGGTCAGCTGACACGTCCGGGTCCTGCCAGGTCCCCGGCGGCGCGGCAGACCGGTATCCGCCAGCCCGTCGCCCGATCTCACCCCTCCACGGGGCGCTGCGCGCCACTGCTATTGATTACGGAGCCTTCCCATGGGGCACTACAAGTCGAATCTCCGCGACATCGAGTTCAACCTCTTCGAGGTCCTCGGGCGCGACAAGCTGTACGGCACCGGACCGTTCGCGGAGATGGACGTCGAGACCGCGAAGAGCATCCTCGACGAGGTCGCCCGCCTCGCGGAGAACGAGCTCGCCGACTCCTACGCCGACGCCGACCGCAACCCGCCGGTCTTCGACCCGGAGACCAACACGGCACCGGTCCCGGACACCTTCAAGAAGTCCTACCAGGCCTTCATGGACTCCGAGTACTGGCGCCTGGGCCTGCCCGAGGAGATCGGCGGCACCACGTCGCCGCGCTCCCTGATCTGGGGCTACGCGGAGCTGCTGCTCGGCGCCAACCCGGCCGTGTGGATGTACTCCTCCGGCCCGGCGTTCGCCGGCATCCTCTTCGACGAGGGCAACGAGGCGCAGAAGAAGATCGCCGAGATCGCCGTCGAGAAGCAGTGGGGCTCGACGATGGTGCTGACCGAGCCGGACGCCGGCTCCGACGTCGGCGCCGGCCGCACGAAGGCCGTCGAGCAGGAGGACGGCTCCTGGCACATCGAGGGCGTGAAGCGCTTCATCACCTCGGGCGAGCACGACATGTCCGAGAACATCCTCCACTACGTGCTGGCGCGCCCCGAGGGCGCGGGCCCCGGCACCAAGGGCCTCTCCCTCTTCATGGTCCCGAAGTTCCACTTCGACTGGACCACCGGCGAGCTGGCCGAGCGCAACGGCGTGTACGCGACCAACGTCGAGCACAAGATGGGCCTCAAGGCGTCCAACACCTGCGAGATGACGTTCGGCGACCGGCACCCCGCCAAGGGCTGGCTGGTCGGCGACAAGCACGACGGCATCCGCCAGATGTTCCGCATCATCGAGTTCGCCCGCATGATGGTCGGCACGAAGGCCATCGCCACGCTCTCCACGGGCTACCTCAACGCGCTGGAGTACGCCAAGGAGCGCGTCCAGGGAACCGACCTGTCGCAGTTCATGGACAAGACGGCCCCCAAGGTCACCATCACGCACCACCCCGACGTGCGCCGCTCGCTCATGACGCAGAAGGCGTACGCCGAGGGCATGCGCTCGCTCGTGCTGTACACCGCCTCCGTCCAGGACGCGATCCAGGAGAAGGAAGCCGCGGGCGAGGACGCGAAGGCGCTGCACGGTCTCAACGACCTGCTGCTCCCGATCGTGAAGGGCTACGGCTCGGAGAAGTCGTACGAGCAGCTGGCGCAGTCGCTCCAGACGTTCGGCGGCTCCGGGTACCTCCAGGAGTACCCGATCGAGCAGTACATCCGCGACGCCAAGATCGACACCCTCTACGAGGGCACGACGGCCATCCAGGGCCAGGACTTCTTCTTCCGGAAGATCGTCC
Source organism: Streptomyces sp. NPDC005803 (assembly GCF_040630435.1). Lineage (NCBI taxonomy): Bacteria > Bacillati > Actinomycetota > Actinomycetes > Kitasatosporales > Streptomycetaceae > Streptomyces > Streptomyces sp. NPDC005803. The sequence goes on from NZ_JBEXXO010000001.1 coordinate 257,387, forward strand.
GTGACCAGGGCGCCTCGCTCAACGCGCTCTCCGAGGAGATCAAGAAGTTCCTCGCGGGCGCCCAGGACCACGAGGAGCTGGCCGGTGCGCTGGACCACCTCGCGAAGGCGGCCGTGGACCTGGAGGCGATCGTCGGCACGATGATCACCGACCTCACCGCGACCGGCGAGGACGTCAAGAACATCTACAAGGTCGGCCTCAACTCGACCCGTCTGCTGCTGGCCTCCGGTGACGTCGTCGTCGGTTACCTGCTGCTCAGGGGCGCGGCCGTGGCCGCCGAGAAGCTGCCGACCGCCGCCCCGAAGGACGTCGCCTTCTACCAGGGCAAGATCGCCGCCGCGAAGTTCTTCGCCGCGAACATCCTGCCGGGCGTCGGCGCGGAGCGCGCGCTCGCCGAGGCCGTCGACAACTCCCTGATGGAGCTGGACGAGGCCGCGTTCTAAGGCCCTTCGCGACCTGAATCGCCGGCACGCACCGCCACCCGGGCACGCTTCGGGTGGCGGTGCTGTCGTAGGGGCCGGGGCCGCTAGGACGACGCGCCGGGGTCCCGCTCGTGGAAGGACGGCGACCGCCGGCGGCCACGGCGATGTCCGCCGCACGGGCCCCGCGGGCGCGGAGCGGCGAGGAGCCGTCCGCGGCACTGCCCGGGTGTGGCCGCATGCGGCCGCGGGGCTCCCGGGGGGCGACGGTGAATCTCCCGGCCCGCGCCTGGTTACAGTGAAGAACATGAGTTCCTCCCTCCTCTTCGACCGCGGCCACACCGACGACCTGATGGCCTTCCTGATGTCCGCTCCCTCGCCGTACCACGCTGTGGCGAGCGCCGCGGCGAGGCTGGAGAAGGCCGGTTTCCGGCAGGTCGAGGAGACGGCGGCCTGGGACGGAACCACCGGCGGGAAGTACGTCGTGCGCGGCGGCGCGATCGTGGCCTGGTACGTGCCGGAGGGCGCCGCCGCGCACACCCCGTTCCGGATCGTCGGCGCGCACACCGACTCGCCGAACCTGCGGGTGAAGCCGCTGCCCGACACCGGCGCCTACGGCTGGCGGCAGATCGCCGTGGAGATCTACGGCGGCACCCTCCTCAACACCTGGCTGGACCGCGACCTCGGCCTCGCGGGCCGGATCACGCTGCGCGACGGCACGCACCGGCTGGTCGACATCGACCGGCCGCTGCTGCGCGTGCCGCAGCTGGCCGTGCACCTGGACCGGTCGGCCAACACCGACGGGCTCAAGCTCGACCGTCAGAAGCACATGCAGCCGCTCTGGGGCCTCGGCGACGTCGAGGAGGGCGACCTCATCCGCTTCGTCGCCGGGGAGGCGGGGGTCGACGCCGAGGACATCGCGGGCTGGGACCTCATGCCGCACCCCGTCGAGGCGCCGTCCTACCTGGGCCGCGACCGCGAGCTGGTGGCCGGTCCGCGCATGGACAACCTGCTGTCGGTGCACGCGGCGACCGCGGCGCTCGCCGCCGTCGCCGGACAGCCCGACTCCGAGCTCCCCTACATCCCGGTGCTGGCCGCCTTCGACCACGAGGAGAACGGCTCGCAGTCCGACACCGGCGCGGACGGCCCGCTGCTCGGCACGGTCCTGGAGCGCTCGGTGTTCGCCCGCGGCGGTACGTACGAGGACCGTGCGCGCGCCTTCGCCGGCACCGTCTGCCTCTCCTCGGACACCGGACACGCGATCCACCCCAACTACGCGGAGCGCCACGACCCGACGCACCACCCGGTCGTCAACGGCGGGCCGATCCTCAAGGTCAACGTCAACATGCGGTACGCCACCGACGGCGGCGGCCGGGCCGTGTTCGCCGCGGCGTGCGAGAAGGCGGGCGTGCCGTGGCAGACGTTCGTCTCCAACAACTCCATGCCGTGCGGCACGACGATCGGCCCGATCACCGCCGCCCGGCACGGCATCCAGACGATCGACATCGGCGTGGCCATCCTGTCCATGCACAGCGCGCGCGAGCTGTGCGGAGCCGACGACCCGCACCTGCTGGCGACCGCGCTGGCGTCGTTCCTGGCGGGCTGAGCCGCCGGACGCCCATGCATGTACGCCGCCGGGCCGGGTACGCGCTCCGTACACGGCCCGGAGTTCCCGGGCCTCAGGGAGGCGGAACTCATGGGACTCGGAGGGTGCATTCTCCTCATCGGTGCAGGGGCGATTCTCGCCTTCGCGACCGACTGGCACATGGACACCGTCAACGTCGGCATGGTCGGCTGGATCATGATGGTCGTCGGCGTCATCGGCGTCTTCGTCTACGCGAGCGTCATGCGCAGGCGACGCATGGTCGTGCCGCCCACCACCACCGTGGTGTCCGACGACGAACGGCGGCTGTGACCTGAGCGGGCGCGCCCCGCCCACCGGGCGCACCCCTTCGCCGGCACCTCGCAATCCCCGATATTCTGGGCACTTGTCCGTGACCCGGCACCGGGCGCACCCGACCCGGAAGGGGAGCCGCTCGTGGAGTTCCGGTTGCTCGGCACGGTTTGCGTCGACACGCTGACCGGGCCGCTGCCGCTCGGCCCCGCCAAGCGCCGCAGCCTGCTCGCCGCACTGCTGCTGCGCGCCAACACGCCCGTCTCGATGGCCCGGTTGACGGACTGCCTGTGGGACGACTCCCCGCCCCTGCACGCCCGCACCGTCATCCAGGGCCATGTCTCCCGGCTGCGCGCCCTGTTGATGGGTGCGGACGCGGAGGCGTACGGGGTCGAGCTGGCCACGCTCGGCGACGCGTACGTGCTGCGGGCGCCGGAGACCCTGCTGGACTCCCAGCGGTTCGAGGAACTGCTGATGCTGGCCCGGGAGCAGCGCAGCCCGGCCGACACGGTGCTCATGCTGAAGGAGGCCCTGTCGCTGTGGCAGGGGCCCGCGCTCACCGGTACGTACGCCAGCGCACCCCTCCAGGCGGCCGCGCAGGCGCTGGAGGAGTCCCGGCTGGCGACGGTCGAGCAACTGGCGCGGGCCTACGCCGTGCTGGGGGAGCACCACCGCGCGGCGGCGGTGCTGCGGGCGGAGGCCGTCGCCCATCCGATGCGGGAGTCGCTGGCGGCCGCCCTGATGACGGCGCTGTACCGGTCGGGGCGTCAGTCCGAGGCGCTGGACTGGTTCCACCGCACCCGGCGGCTGCTCGCCGACGAGCTGGGCATCGACCCGGGGCGCGAGCTGGCCGACGCGTACGCGCAGATCCTGCGCGGCGATCCGGACCCCGCGGGTGACCGCTCCCCGGCCGAGCCGGGAGCCACCGGACGCGGGGGCCAGACCCTGGCCGGTCCCCGCCCGGCGCCCGGGGCGGAGGCCCCGCAGCCGTCCCCGGCCCACGGCGGACCCGGCCCGCACGGCGTGGCCGGCGCCGCCGCCCCGCCCCATCCGGCTGGGGGCGCCGGAACCGTCCAGGTGCTCGCCGGGGTGAGTGCCGCCGCGCCGCCCCGCTCCCCCCGCGTCCCACCGCCGCCGCACCCGGGCGCCGGGGCGCACCCCACCGACCTCCTGCCACGCGCTCCCCGGGGCTTCCACGGGCGCGGCCCCGAACTCGTCGCGCTCTCCCGGGCCGCGGCGGGCGAGGCCCCCGTCTGCCTGGTCACCGGCCCTGCCGGAGTGGGCAAGACCGCGCTGGCCCTGCACTGGGCCCGCCGGTCCCCCGCCGCCTTCCCGGACGGGCGGCTCTACGCCGACCTGCGCGGCTTCAGCGACACCGGCGAGCCGACCCCTCTCGAAGTCCTGCGCGAGTTCCTGCTCGCACTCGGCGTCGCGCCCCGGCGGGTCCCGGAGTCCGTCGCCGGCGCCGCGGCGCTGTTCCGCTCGCTGACCGACCGGCTCAGCCTGCTCGTCGTCCTCGACAACGCCCGGGACTCCGCCCAGGTCAGGCAGCTGCTGCCGGGCGGCACGGACTGCGTCACGCTGATCACCAGCCGGCACCGGCTGGAGGGGCTCATCGCCTCCGACGCCGCGGTGCCCGTCCCGCTGGACGTGCTCGAACCGCCGGACGGCACCGCGCTCCTGGCCGGGGTGCTGGGCGAGGAGCGGGTCGCCGCCGAACCGGTGGCGGCGCGGCGGCTCGCCGAGCTCTGCGGCGGACTGCCCCTCGCCCTGCGGGTGACGGCGGCCCGGCTGGCGGGCCGCCCGCAGTGGACGCTCGCCGGCCTGGCGGACGAACTGGCCGACGAGCGCAGCCGGTTGTCGTACCTCGCGGTGGAGGACACCGGGGTCTCCGCCGCGCTGCGGCTGACCGTGCAGCAGCTGCCGCCGGACGCCGTCCACCACTTCGCCCGGCTCGGCCACCACCCGGGCAGCCGCTTCGACCCGTACACGGCCGCCGCCCTCGCCGGCAGCGACCCTGTCGTCGCCGAGGCCGCGCTGGAGCGGCTCGCCGCCGCCCACCTGGTCACCGAGGCCGGACCCGGGCGCTGGATACTGCACGATCTGGTGCGGCTCTACGCCCGCGGGCTCGACCCCGAGGCCGGAACCGCCGCGCTCACCGGCGTGCTCGACCACTACATCGCCACCGCGCTCGCCGCCGCGGACACCGCCGAACCCGGGGGTGAGCCCTGTTTCGTCCTGCCGGACGGCTTTTGCCGGCCCGCCGCCGTGCGGGACTTCACCGACCGGGCCGCGGCGATGGACTGGCTGGCGGCCGAGCGCGACGACCTCGCCCTGGCCGCCGCCGCCGCCCGCGCCGCCGGACTGGAGGACCGGGCCTGGCGGATCATCCTGCTCCAGTGGCCCCACGTGGTGTGGCGGGCGCGGGACGGCTGGGTCCCGATGCTGGAACTGGCCCTGGCCGCGACGGCCGCGCGCAGGGATCCGTACGCCGAGTCCCGGGTGCGCAATCTGCTGGGCTGGGTGCTGTCGGAAGAGGGCAGGACCGCGGAGGCCGCGGCCCTGCTGGAGCCCTCGCCGGGACTGGCCCGACAGGCGGGGGACCGGCTCGGTGAGGCGACGGCGCTGGTCAACCTGGCCATCGTCCAGGCCGAACAGGGCGGTCTCGACGTGGCGCTGGAGGGCTGCGGCCGGGCCCTGGAGCTGGCCAGGAAGGAAGCCGACCCGCACACCGGGATGCTCGCTCTCCAGCACCTCGCCCGGATGCAACTGGCCGCGGGGCGCCCCCAGGACGCCCTGGACTCCGCCCGTGCGGCCTTCGATCTGGGCCCGGAGCACGAGGAGGCCGGCCGCCGGGTGCTGCTGACGACCGTGAGCGGCGAGGCGCAGCTCGCCCTGGGCGCGGAGGACGAAGGCGTCCGGCTGCTGGATCTGGCGGCCACGGAGGCCGAGCGCGTCGGCTACGACGAGGGCGCGGTACGGGCCCTGGAGGCCCTGCTGCGGGTGACCGCGGCGCCGGATTACGTGCGGCGGTACGAGGAAGCGGTCCGGCGGCTCGCCGACGACGGGTGAACCCGGGCGGGGCGGGCGCCGGAGCCGGCCGCGCCCCGGCCGGCTCCCCGCTTCGGAGACGGGCGGCGCACGTCACCCCGCGCCGGGGCCGCCACCGGGCGGGGCCGGCGCGGGGTGATCGCGTGGCACCCGGGGCCGCCCCCGCCCGCCCCGCCCCGCCGCGTCCGCGCTCGCAGCGGCGGTCGGGGGGCGGCCGGGAGTCACCCGTCGGCCTCTCAGCCCTGCTCGTCCATCCCGGCGAGCACCAGCGGCAGCCGCGAGGCCCCGTCGGCGGTCACCGTGACGGGGACGCCCCAGTCCTGCTGGTGGACGTGGCAGGCCGGGTACTCGTTCGCCGGGTCGTCGTCGCAGGACGCGGCCATCGCGGACACGTGCAGGACGCCCTCGGTGACGCCGTCGGCGAGGACCAGGTCGCGGAAGAGGTCGGTGCCCGCCCCTTCGCCCCCGGCCAGCAGCTCCGGCGGGGTCGAGGAGACCAGCAGCCGGGTGGAGGGCCCGTACCGGGTGTCCAGCTTCTGACCGGCGGGCGCCTGGAAGACGACGTCGAGCCGGAGCGTGCCCGGGGCGATCCCGGTCGCCGCGCGCTGGGTCCGGTGCGCCTGGTCCGCGACCCGTACCGCCTCCTCGGGCAGCCGCAGCCGGGTCAGCCGGTGCCGGGCGGACTCGACGACCACGAGATCGCCGTCGACGAGCACGGCGTCACTGGGCTCGCGCAGATCCGTGGCGAGGGTGGTGACCTCGTCGCTCACCGGGTCGTAGCGGCGCAGGGCGTGGTTGTACGTGTCGCAGACGGCGACGGACCCGTCGGGCAGGGCGGTGACGCCCAGCGGGTGCTGGAGCAGTGCCTGTCCGGCGGCCCCGTCGCGGTGGCCGAAGTCGAAGAGCCCGGTGCCGACGGCGGTGTGCACGACGCCCTGGCGGTCGACGTAACGCAGTGCGGACGTCTCCGAGTCGGCGACCCACAGGCGCTCCTGCGTCGCCGCGAGCCCGGACGGCTGGGCGAACCAGGCCTCCGCACCCGGACCGTCGACGAGTCCTTCGTTGGTGGTGCCGGCCGCGACCCGGACGGTGCCGTCCTCGGGGTCGTACGTCCACAGCTGGTGCACGCCCGCCATGGCGATCCACAGCCGGCCGTCGAACCAGGCGACGTCCCACGGCGAGGAGAGGTCGACCTCGTGGCCGGCGCCACTGGTGGGCGCGCCCTGCCACCACTGGCGGCCGGTGCCCGCGAGCGTGGTGGTCAGACCGGTCGTGAGGTCGAGTGCGCGGATCGCGTGGTTGACCGTGTCGGCGACGGCGATCCGCCCGTCGGGCAGCAGCGCCAGCCCCTGCGGCTCGCTGAACCTGACCTCCCTGGGGCCGCCGTCCACGAGCCCGCGCTCGCCGGACCCGAAGTGGCGGCGGACGCTCTCACCGTCCGCGTCCAGCTCGACCAGGCGGTGGCGGGTGGTGTCGGAGACCAGGAAGCCCCCGTCGGCCAGCAGCAGGGCCTTGCCGGGGAACCGCAGATGCGTGGCCACCGGCTCGGGCGCCACGTACGGGCCGTCGCCGCGGCGCAGGGTGCCCTTCGCCGCGTGCTCGGCCTCCAGCTCCTCGACCAGCTTCTCTATGGCGTGGGCGTGGCCCTCGCCGGCGTGCTGCGCGACGACATAGCCCTCGGGGTCCACGACGACGAGCGTCGGCCAGGCGCGTACGGCGTACTGCTTCCAGGTGGCGAGCTCGGGGTCGTCGAGCACCGGGTGGTGGACCTCGTACCGCTCGACGGCGTCGACGACGGCCTGGTGCTCCGCCTCGTGGACGAACTTCGGCGAGTGCACGCCGATTATCACCACGGTGTCGCGGTGCTTCTCCTCCAGCTCGCGCAGCTCATCGAGGACATGCAGACAGTTCACACAGCAGAACGTCCAAAAGTCCAGAATCACAATGCGTCCTCGCAGGTCAGCGAGGGTGTACTGCCGGTCGCCTGTATTGAGCCAGCCGCCCTTGCCGATCAGTTCGGGGGCCCTGACGCGCGCACGTGTTGCCATGTGAAGAGTCAACAGCACCGTGGCGTTCCCACATTCCACCGGGGGCTCGGGGAACCTGTGAGCCATGAGACTTCTCGTGCGTGAGCGCCTGTTCGGCATCGGTGACGACTACTGGATCGAGGACGCGGACGGCCGCAAGGTCTTCCTCGTCGACGGCAAGGCCATGCGGATGCGTGACACCTTCGAGCTGAAGGACGCGGAGGGCCGGATCGTCGTCGAGATCAAGCAGAAGCTGCTCAGCCTGCGCGACACGATGCTGATCGAGCGGGACGGCGAGCAGCTCGCGAAGGTCAAGCGGAAGCGGCTGTCGCTGCTGCGCAACCACTACCGGGTGACGCTGGTGGACGGGACCGAGCTTGATGTCAGCGGCAAGATCCTGGACCGCGAGTTCGCGGTGGACTACGACGGGGAGCTGCTGGCCCAGATCTCGCGCCGCTGGCTGACCGTCCGGGACACGTACGGGATCGACATCGTGCGCGAGGACGCCGATGCGGGGCTGCTGATCGCGGTGGCGGTGTGCGTGATCGTGCTGGCGGAGAAGGAGCACGAGGACTGAGGAGCGACGGAGGACCGAGGAGTGACGGCCGCTGTTTCACGTGAAACAGGGGCCGCCTTCGGGTCAGCCCGGGATCGACGGTGGGACGAGCCCCAGTCGGCGGTCCTTGAGCGCGGGAAACTGCTCCCGGGTGGTGGCGACCCTGGCCGGGTCGAACTCCACGGTCAGCACCTCCTCGTCCGCGCCCGCCTCCGCGAGCACCTCCCCCCAGGGGTCGACGACGATGCTGTGCCCCGCCTGGGGGACGCCGGCGTGGGTGCCGGAGGAGCCGACGGCCAGCACGTACGCCTGGTTCTCCACGGCCCGGGCCTGGGCGAGCAGCGTCCAGTGGGCGCGGCGGCGCTCCGGCCAGCCGGCCGCGACCACCAGGGTCTCGGCGCCCGCGTCGACCAGGCCGCGGAACATCTCGGGGAAGCGCAGGTCGTAGCAGGTGGCGAGGCCGAGCGTGGTCTGCGGCAGGGCCAGCGTCACCAGCGTCTCGCCGGCGCCCATCATGACCGCCTCGCCCCTGTCGAACCCGAAGCGGTGGATCTTGCGGTACGCGGCGGCCCGCTCGCCCTCGGGCGTGAAGACGAGCGTGGTGTTGTAGAGGGTGCCGTCGGCGGCCCGCTCGACGAAGGACCCCGCGTGCAGCCAGACCCCGGCCTCGGCGGCGGCCTTGGCCATCACCTCGTGCGTGGGGCCGTGCAGCGGTTCGGCCTCGTCCTCGAAGGCCGTGTAGGCGAAGGCCCCGACCGGCCAGAGTTCGGGCAGGACCACCAGGTCCGCGCCCCGCTGGGCCACGACGAGTGAAGCCGCGCGTTCCCTGCGGGTGTTGACGGATTCGTCCGGGTCTACTGCGATCTGGATGAGGGAGGCGCGCACACTACCACCGTCCTGGCATTCGAGCCGTCAACACGGGCCTACGATCGTCACACGAAAGCACTGCCGGGGTGCCTGCCCGCAGCGTAACTTAGCCACCGAACCTCATCGCCGCTCGCAGCCCGCCGTCCGCGCCCAGCTCTCCAGCCCATGCACCGCAGAACCGCACGAGGGGTCCCGTGACCGTCCATCCCAGCCTCCAGACCTACGCCGACGCCTGGACCCACTCCATCGAGTCGATAGCCGAGCTGGTGAACCCGCTCACCGAGGGGGAGTGGAACGGCCGCACGCCCTGCCCCAACTGGTCGGTCCGCGACATCGTCTCGCACATCATCGGCATGGAGTGCGAGCAGCTCGGCGACCCGCGCCCCATCCACACACTGCCGCGCGATCTCTTCCACGTGCAGAGCGACATCGCCCGCTACATGGAGATGCAGGTCGACGTGCGCCGGCACCACACCGCGCCGGAGATGACGTCCGAGCTGGAGTACACGATCATCCGCCGGTCCCGTCAGCTGCGCAACGAGACGCGCGACCCGGAGACCATGACGCGGGCGCCGCTCGGCGCGGAGCAGACCCTCGAAGTGGCGCTGCGGATGCGCGCCTTCGACGTCTGGGTGCACGAGCAGGATCTGCGGACGGCGCTGGGCAAGCCCGGCAACCTGGATTCCCCCGGAGCCGCGATCGTCCGGGACACGCTGCTCCTGGCGCTGCCGAAGGTCGTGGCCAAGGACGCGGGCGCCCCGCCCAACTCGGCGGTCGTGCTGGATGTGCACGGGCCGGTGGAGTTCCTGCGCACGGTCAGGGTCGACGCCGACGGGCGCGGTTCGGTCGACGGTGCGCCGTCGCTGGGCCCCGCGGTCACCCTGGCGATGGACTGGGAGACGTACGTCCGCCTCGCCTGCGGACGGGTGCGGCCGAACGCGGTGGCGGACCGGATCAAGGCCGAGGGCGATCAGGACCTGGCCGCGGCCATCCTGGGGAGCTTCGCCGTCACCCCGTGACCCCCGCGCACGGCGGCGCCCGCCCCCGCGGGGGACGGGCGGCGCCGCCGAGCGGTCACACCGGCACGTGCACGGCCTCCACGCGGCTGATCACGTGGTGCTCCCGCTCCCGGTGCGCGGCCCTCGTGCGCAGCCGCAGGATCTGTACGACGCCGAGCGCCTCCAGGACGAAGACCGAGGCGAAGGCGATGCGGTAGTTGTCGCCCGTCGCGTCCAGCAGCACACCGACGGCGAACAGCGTGGTCATGGAGGCGACGAAACCGCCCATGTTGACGATGCCCGACGCGGTGCCCTGGCGCTCCGGCGGGTTGGCCGGACGGGCGAAGTCGAAGCCGATCATCGAGGCGGGCCCGCAGGCGCCGAGCACCACGCACAGGGTGATCAGCAGCCACATCGGCGCGTGCTCCCCGGGGTGCAGGATGGCCGACGCCCACAGCAGGGCCGTCATCGCGACCGTGCCCAGCGCGAGCGGGATCCGGGCCGCGTGGTGGCGGGCGATGACCTGCCCGTAGACCAGGCCGACCGCCATGTTGGAGAGCACCACCAGGGTGAGCAGCTCCCCCGCCGTCCCCCGGCTCAGCCCCTGGTCCTCCACCAGGAACGGCAGGCCCCACAGCAGCAGGAACACCATGGCCGGGAACTGCGTCGTGAAGTGCACCCACATCCCGAGCCGGGTGCCGGGCTCCCGCCAGGCGGCGGCGATCTGCTTGCGCACGTACGTCGCACCGGCGTGCTCGGCGGGCGGCGGCTCGAACCCCTCGGGGTGGTCCTTGAGGAAGAGCAGGAGCAGCACCAGCACCAGCACCCCGGCCAGCGAGCTGCCGACGAAGGTGGTGGTCCAGCCGAAGCCGTGCAGGGACCGGGCGATGACCAGTGTCGAGACCAGGTTGCCCGCCATGCCGAAGAGGGCGGCGACCTGTCCGATCAGCGGGCCGCGCCGGGCGGGGAACCAGCGCGCCCCCAGCCGCAGCACGCTGATGAACGTCATCGCGTCGCCGCAGCCCAGCAGGGCGCGGGAGGCCAGCGCGGTGCCGTACGTAGGGGAGAGCGCGAAGCCGAGCTGCCCGAGGGTGAACAGGGTGGCGCCGAGGGCGAGCACCTTCTTGGTGCCCAGCCGGTCGACCATCAGGCCGACCGGTATCTGCATCCCGGCGTAGACGAGCAGCTGGAGGATGGAGAACGTGGAGAGCGCCGAGGCGTTGACGTCGAAGCGGTCGGCCGCGTCGAGCCCGGCGACGCCGAGGCTGGTGCGGAAGATGATCGCGACGAAGTAGACGGCGACACCGATGCCCCAGACCCGGGCGGCGCGCCGGCCGCCGGGCGGGTCACCGGGCAGGGACAGGGTGGGGGAAGCGGCGGAACTCACCGGTCCTCCCCCCTGACCAGCACCTTGACCCGGCTGACGTGGCGGCGCACGACGTGCGCGGCGCCGTCCGCGTCACCGGCCCTGATCGCCTCCAGCAGCTCACCGTGCTCGGTGATGTTGGCGGCGATCCTGCCCGGGTGGGCCTCCATGACGGCCACGCCCATCCGCAACTGACGGTCGCGCAGCTGGTCGTAGAGGCGGGACAGGATCTCGTTGCCCGCGTGGCGGACGATCTCGGCGTGGAAGCAGCGGTCCTTCACCGCGACGGCGGCCAGATCGCCGGCCTCGGACATCTGCCGCTGCTCCTCCAGCAGCTCTTCCAGCCGGGCGATCAGCTTCGCCGACGCGGGCACGGCCCTGCGCACGGCGAACTCCTCGACGAGCAGCCGGGTCTCCACGACGTCGGCGATCTCCTGCGCGGAGACGGCGAGCACCAGGGCGCCCTTCTTCGGGTAGAGCTTGATCAGCCCCTCGACCTCCAGGCGCAGCAGCGCCTCGCGCACGGGCGTGCGGGACACCCCCACGGCCTCGGCGAGGTCTCCCTCGGTCAGGAGCGTCCCGCCCTCGTAGCGGCGGTCCAGGACCGCGTCCTTGATGTGCGTGTAGACGCGCTCGGCGGCGGGTGGCCGCTTGACGGGCGGGCGGACGGGGGACGCGGCTGGGGCAGGCATGAGCACAGCATAGATACAACATGCGCACATGAGGGAAAGCGTCCGGAATCTGGACCGGTCCGTAGCGGGACAGGGGGTCAGGCGGCAGCACCCGCCCCTGTCGCCGGCGGGCAGGGCGGCAGCACCGAGCCGGGCTGCGTGCGGTGAGGGCGTCCCCGGCCTCGGCGCCGCGCTGGTGCCGGATCCGACGATGCCCCGGACGGCCTCGTCCCGGCATCCGGGGCGAAACCCCGGTCGAGCGGGGCCATTGCGGGGCGGCACTGCGGCACCGGGCGACGAACTGGATCAAATTCACCCCTGAAACGGCACATCCATTCATGTGCGCCGTGAGTCTCATCAGCGAGCGGCTCCCCCATGTAGCCGCATTCCAGGGGCCTTTGGAGCGTTCAACTTGAGATTCGTCATTCAACGTACAAGGCGCGCCTCCGTAGCCGCCACGGTGGCGCTCACGGCAGGCGCGGTCATCGCGGGCAGCGCGTTCGCCTCGACGGCACAGGCCGCCGGTCCGCCGGTTCCGACGATCGTCGCCAAGGGCGGCTTCGTGATGAACAACGGCACCGGGAAGGCCTTGTTCACCAAGGCCGCGGACACCCGTCGCTCCACCGGCTCGACCACGAAGATCATGACCGCCCGGGTGGTGCTGGCCCAGACGGGCCTCAACCTGGACTCCAAGGTCACGGTCCAGAAGGCGTACAGCGACTACATCGTCGCCAAGGGCGCATCGTCGGCCCACCTCATCGTGGGCGACAGACCGACGGTCCGTCAGCTGCTGTACGGCCTGATGCTGCCGTCCGGCTGCGACGCCGCGTACGCCCTGGCCGACAAGTTCGGTTCCGGCTCCACCCGCGCCGCCCGGGTGAAGTCGTTCATCGGCAAGATGAATTCCACGGCCAAGTCCCTCGGCCTGACGAACACGCACTTCGACTCGTTCGACGGCATAGACAATGGGTCCAACTACTCGACCCCGCGCGACCTGACGAAGCTCGCGAGCAGCGCGATGAAGTACTCCACGTTCCGCACGGTCGTGAAGACGAAGTCGACGAAGCAGAAGGTCACCACGAAGACCGGTGGCTACCGCTACATGTCGTGGTCCAACACCAACAAGCTGCTGAGCACGTACAGCGGCGCGATCGGCGTGAAGACCGGCTCCGGGCCGACGGCCAAGTACTGCCTGGTCTTCGCCGCCACCCGCCACGGCAATACCGTCATCGGTGCGGTCCTGACCTCCACCTCGGAGGCGACCCGCACGGCGGACGCGAAGAAGCTCATGGACTACGGGCTCACGAGGTACATGAACCAGGTGTGACGAAGTGCCCGGCGTACGCACACCGCGTGCGCCGGACGACGGTGCCCGGCCCGCGCACAACCGCGTACGCCGGGCATCGTCGCGTCGTCGGCAGCGGCGGTCGACGCCGGCCCCGGGCTGTCGCGGACGGCCACGGCGTGCCGGACCCTCGCGGGGCCCGCCCTAGGAGCCGGTACGGCAGAGCTCCACGGGCCGGCGGGCGTGCCGGGGTGGCGGAGCGCAGCCGACGCCGCCGCCTTCGTGACACCTGCATGAGGGACCCCGTCTTCTGCCGAGTTGCCCAGCCGCCCGGAGGCTGCTGCCCGGGCCGTGGCCCGCGGCACCTCGGCCGCCCGGCGCGGTGGACGGTCCATCCCACCAGCGGATCGGCGGCCGGCCCATCCGGCTTCCCCCCCGGCCCTCGGCGGCGCTTTCGTCAGGGCGGCCCGGGGGTTACCCGGCGGGGAGGGCTGGGGCATCCCTCCCCGGACGCCCCCTGAGCGGCACCCCTGCCCACGGGTCAGCCGCCCTGACCGGCGCTTCCGATCGGGCCGACCGTCACCGGGGACCCGGAGCCGTCCGTGACGGGCAGCGTGCCCTTGCCCGGCCAGGCCAGGGTCACCGACTTCGTCTCGTTCGGCGGGGTCACCACCAGCCCCGTGATGCGGACGCCGGAGCCACCCGATTCATTGAGCGGGTAGCTGACGTAGAAGTCGATTTCCTTGCCGTTCTTGAGGATGTACGGGTCACCGGGGTCACCCTTGCGCGTGGCGGAGATGTCCCCCGCATCGGTCTTCAGGTCGACGCCCGCGAACCCGGAGATCACACAGTCCGCACCGCTGCCGTTCGTCAGCCCCACCGCGACGGTCCCCTCGGGGTCGCCGTCGATGAAGTTGTCCTTCGCGGTGATCTCCAGCCCGTCGGTGGTGCACTTGGGGGCCTTGCCGCTGGAGTCGGACCCGGACCCGGCAGCGGTGTCCTTCCCCCCGGAGGCCGCCCCGGTGGATCCCTTCCCGCCGTCCTGATCCGAACCGCCCGAGCCCGACCCACCGCTGGTGGAGGACGCGGACGAGGCCGACGACGGGGCGGGCTGCCCCGCGGCGTCATCGTCGTTCTGGCAGGCAGTGAGAGAAAGGCCGGCGGCAACGGCCAGGGTCAGGAAGGTCAGCTTGCGAACGCGCATCATTCGTCCTCAGAATCGGTTGGTCAGTCCCGGTCCACTGCGTACAGGCCAGTACGAGCGAGCGTTTCTGATCTCCAGGAGCGGCTCTCACGGCCGAGCCGTTCCGTTCAACCAGCGCTTCATACATTCCTGTTACACACACAGGCTCCCAAAGGGCCCGTCCCCACCGGGCTCACCACGCCGAGGACCCGCCCCCGGCCTGCCGGGACAGGGGGTTGCCTCCACCGCCTTTGCACCGGTGCGTGAACACGGCCCGCCGGGACAGACCCGTGACCCTGGACATCTTGACCACCACCAGTGGCTTACCGGCGTGGAGAGCCGATGGACCAGCATCCCTGCCCGCCACTGGTGCCGCGTCAGCCAAGGTTTGGGCCTCGACCTGCCTCAGAGCTTGCTCAGAAGCTGCGTCACACCGCCGGCGAACGCTGGTGCGACGCCGACGCAGCCCGCCGGTTCGGGGATACAGTCAGGAACCATGGGTGCCGACTCCGCCGCGCAGATCCCCCTGGGGCCGGCGCCAGTACCGCTGGGGTCGTTGTCCGGCGTCGGTCTCACGGAGGCCATGGAGTCCGTGTACCGGTCGATTGTCGCTCAGCCGGCGATCCGGCCGGATGGGCTCGTCCTGGCGACCGGAATGACCATGGACGGTGTCGCAGCCTCTGTCGAGGCACTCGTCGCCCGTGGCCTGGTCGGCAGGAGCGGCGGCACGTTGACCGCTGTCTCCCCGTTGTTCGCACTCGGCGACCTGGTTGCCCACAGCGAACGTGAGGCCAGGATGGCCCGCTCGGCACTGGACGAACTCGCCGATCAGCATCGGTCGATCCGTCACCAGGACGAGTTCCGCGGTCTTGAGGTGGTCCGCGGGCGGACGAACATCGGCGGCTGGGTCAACCACCTGATGCGTTCCACGGAGCAGCAGCTGCGGATGTTCGCCAAGCCGCCGTTCGCGGTGGTCGGTGTCGCCGAGACGGAGCAGGAGAAGGAGCTGGCGGACCGCGGGCTGGTCGAACGGGTGATCATCGAGCGGTCGTTGCTCGACGAACCGGAGACCGAGAAGGACTTGCTGGCCTCCCTGGACCGCGGCCAGCGCATCCGGCTGGCCGAGACGCTGCCGAGCAAACTGCTGATCGCCGACGACTCCTTGGCCCTGGTGCAACTCGACGACGGCGGCCCGGCCCATGACGTGGTGGCGGTGGTGCGGCCCGGCGGTCTGCTCACGTCCCTGACGACACTGTTCGAGTCGTTGTGGGAGCGCTCGGTCCAACTACGGGAGGCACCGGGCCGGCGGGTCGAGCCGTATCCGGCGTCGGCGGACGACCTGGACGATCCGATGGACCGGGAGGTGCTGACCTTGCTGCTCGCCGGGCAGACCGACACGGCCGTGGCGGCTCGGCTCGGCGTCAGCCTGCGGACCGTACAGCGCCGGGTGCGGCATCTGATGGATCTGGCGGGCACCGACTCACGGATCCTGCTCGGCTGGTACGCACGCGACCGCGGCTGGCTCTGAGTCGACTCAGGCCGGCCACGGTCGCGGTCGGTACGCGGGAGCTGCTAGGAGATCTGCTCCGGGATGTGCAGCAGGACAGTGCTCGACGAGGAACCGGCGGGCCCGCCTTCGCCGTAGACCATCAGTTCGTGCTTGTCGTTGATGCCGAAGCTGTAGGTCGGCAGGAACCAGTCGTCCCCGGGGATCATCGCCGACAGATCCCAGAGCCGGCCCTGCGGATCCCACATCGCCGACACCTCGTAGTCGGGCTGCAGTTCCACGGTGCCGAGGACCCAGCCGTCGGCGGTGACCTTCTCCGCCTTGGCGTTGAACCCGTAGTCCGGCAGGCGCTTCATCCCGGCTTCCGGCGTCCAGACGAACGCGTCGTCTCCGCTGGCGCCGACCACCGAGCCGGTGGCGTTGACGCCCAGGGCGATCGAGTCGGACTGCCCGGGAAGGGTGCCGAGATCGGTGATCTTCCCGGTTGAGGTCTTCCAGGTGACGGCTCGCGTCCGCCACTCGGTGGTGAGCGACGACCCGACCGCGGTGCCTTGGGCGTTGACCGCTCTCGGCTGGGTCTCCGCGGTGTTGTCCGACAGATGGGCCAGCTTCGTGTACCCGCCGCTTCTGGTCCAGCTGAACGGGTCCACGTAGGTGTGCCCCTGGTTGTTCTCCCGGTACTGAAGGCTCGCGAACCCGACGACGGTCCCGTTGTCGTTGACGCCGGTGGCGTACCCGCCGTCGTAGGCCTTTTCCCGCCCGTCCGGCAGCCCGAGATCCGTCACACTCCCGTCGGCCGCCCACACGGCCGGCCGGGTGCCCTCGGCACCGTAATAGAGCATCCCGGCCGATTCCCGGCGCTCGTTCATGTCCAGTGCCGAGCCGTACCTCGCGCTCCCCAGGGCCAGGTCGGTGAACCCCGTCTCCTTGGTCCAGGTGGTCGGCGTCATGTTGGCGTTGAACTGCCGGTCACCCGCGACGACGCCGCTGTTGGTGAGTTTGGCACCGACGAAGGGCTTCTCCCACTTCACCGCCGCCAGCTTCGGCGCGACGACGCTTTTGATCATGACCTTCGCCGCGCCGACCACGGTGCCGTCCGCGTTGGCCACCCGGACCCGGCCGATCAACGGCTCGCTCGTCGGGGTGACCGCGCTCAGGTCGATGTCGGCGGCCACCGCCATCGACTGTCCCGGCTCCAGCCGCGACGCCTTGTCGGACCGCGCCGTGATGGTCCCGATGCCGCGGGAGAACATCTCCTCGTGGTAGTCGAAGGTCACCGGGCCGGACACGACATCGGCGCCGGTCACCACCACGTAGTAGGTGCCAGGTGCCGGATCGTCCATGACGATGCGCTCCGTGCCCGGGCCGATGTCCATGCTGGTGGCGGCGATGCCGCGGGCTCCGACGATGTACATGTCGAGATCGGCATCGTCGGCACGCGGGGTCAACGTCACGTCCAGTCGCGTCGACTGCCGCGGCACGTCGACCCGGTTCGACGTGACCTGTCCGTTGTCGACGGTGGAGAACAGGTTCCGGACGAACCCGAGCTCACCGTCGGTGGCCTTGAGCTTCGCCGTACCCCAGGTGTTCGTCCCGGTGAACTCGACCGATTCCTTCCGGTGCACGGTGGCCGAAGGCAAGGTCGTCACGTCCGGCGCGAACGACATTCCCTGCAACGAAATCGATGCGGTGAAAGGGTTCTTGGCGGCCTGGGAGGTCCGCCGGGCTTCCACGACGAACTCCCAGACACCCACCTTGGGCCGCTGCACGGCCCTGGACAGCGGATCGCATCCGGACGGATCGCTGTATCCGGTGTAGCAGTGATCGCTGGCGTTGGAGTCCGCCGGCATCCCGTCGGGAGCGATGGGCAGGACTCGCAGCTGGCTGCCCTTGGCCAGTCCTCCAAGGTTCAGCTGGAGGGATTCGACGCCCTCCGGCACCGCAACCAGGAACGACGTCGCCTCTGCGCGGTCAAGGGTTCCGGTTTTCCTGACCTGATAGGCCGGGGCGCGCACCCTGTCCGCCGCCAGCACGGTCACCGCTACGAACCGGTCGATGCCGGACGTCGCAGGATCGTCGATCGTCATGATCGCGCTGTGCACACCGGTGGTCGCCGGAGTGGCGGTCACCGACACGGTGTTCGAGGTGCCGCGCGGCGTCGAGAGGGTCTTCGGCGCCCGGAACGTGCCGTCGTTGCCGATCCAGCCGATCCGGCTGCTGCTGTTCCCGGCCTTCCCATCGGTCCTCGTCACCTTCACCGGGTAGGTCTTGCTGGTCGCGACCGGCTGCCCACCCTTCCAGGGCAGGCACCGGTTGTAGATCCCGGCGCCGGTGTCCGGGGTGGCCAGATTGCCCGACAACGCCGAGCACACCGGGGCGGAGACGTCATAGTTGTCGACCTTCACGCCCTTCGAGAGCTGCTTCCAGGCGGCCGGGATGTCGACCAGCCCGGTGCCCTGGGCGGTGGTCGGCACTCCGTCGATGTGGGTCGCCGTTCCGGTCAGCACCGCGCGCAGCGCCGTGGGACCGGATTCGACGTGCCGGGACTTCGCCGCCGACAGCAACAGGGCAGCGGCTCCGGCCACCTGGGGTGCCGCCATCGAGGTTCCGTTCGCCATGCCGTATCCGGCCGGCAGCGAGTAGCCCGCTTCCGGCACGGCCTCACCTTCCAGCCAGCCGGGGATCGAGGAGATCGCCGATCCCGGGGCACTGACCGCGGGTGCGAGCGCACCGTCCTCGGACGGGCCGTGGGAGGAGAACCCGAACAGTCCCTGCCGTGCACGGACCGCGGAGCCGTAGTTGGCCCACCAGGTTTCCCTGCTCACCGACGCTGCGACGGCCAGCACCGACGACGAGACCGCCGGGGCGCCGACGGTGTTGGTGCCCGCGCCCTCGTTACCGGCCGCCACCACGATCTGCACGCCATAGCGGCTGGTCAGCGTGTTGTACAGCTGGGAGATCACGTCGGATCCGTCGTTGAGCGCCGGCAGTCCGCCGATCGACAGGTTGACCACGTCGACACCGCGATTGACGACCAGGTCGATCATGCCTTCGGTGAGCGCCGCCTCCGTGCAACCACCGCCCCAGGTGCAGGCCCGGGACGAGACGATCTGCGCGCCCGGAGCCACACCGTGCATCGCGCCGCCGAGCAACGACGTGCCGGCGGTGATTCCCGCGACGTGGGTGGCGTGCGACCCCGACGGCAACCCGATGTTCACGTAGTTCGCCACCTTGCCGACGTTGCTGCCGCCCAGCGGCGACAGGTCGACGTCGTCCCGGTAGTCCACGACGTACGGAATCCGCTCGGTGACAGCGGTGTGCGGATCTTCGGCGCCGAAGTGGCCGATCTGCCGCTCCCGGCCGTACGGGACCATCGCCGGCGCATCGGTGAAGTCGTGGTCGCCATCGGCATCCACCCACACGCGGTGGGTCTGCGGGTCGTACAGCGCCCCGAACTTGTCGTCGGTGGAACCGTTGTTGTTGAGATCGCCACCGAAATCGCTCTGGGTGGTGGTCATCTCGTAGAAGAACCCGAGTTGGAACGAACCCTCCGGGGCCGTCCAGTCGGCTCCGGCGTAACTGAACCGGGGACCGGTCACCGCCTTGCTCATCCGGACCCAGGTTCCGTCGCCGTCCGTCACCGGATCGGTGGCCGTCACCCAGTCGACCACCTTCGGCCGCCCGTCACTGGTCTTCTGCAGGGCCGGATGATCAAGGTCGACGCCGGTGTCGAGCACCCCGACAGTGATCCCGCGCCCGTCCCACTGCTGATGCTCCGCGACGAAATCGACGGCACCGATGTCGTTGACCGGCATATACGGATTGTCGGCCGGCGTAGTCGCGTTCGGCGCCGCCGGATGAGCAGCCCTCGCTCCGGCTCCGGCCGGACTGACCGCGTTGCCCGGCTCCGGGCTCGGGACACGGAACGTCTTGTCCAGATCGACAGCCTTCACCGCCGGGAGCGCGGCCAGGCCCTGGACCTTGCCGGTCGGGACAGTGGCCCGCACATAGCCGATCTCGGACCGGACCTTGCCCACGGTTCCGCCGGCCTTGCGGACGGCCGCCGCCACCTCCTCGGTGTTGCCTGACGTGGCGAGCAGCATGACCGTGACGGTCTTGGTCTCGGTGGCCTGCGCCTGCTGCAGCACCTGGGTGTCGTGGGAGCCGAGCTTCTCCGAACTCCTGCCGGCCGGCGCGGCGCCGTCCAGCGGCTGGAATCCCTTGACGTCCGTAGAAAGCTGATACGGGTCGTCGGCCGCCTGCGACGGATCCGCAAGAGGCACCCGCGTGCCGCTCGTCCCCGGACCGTCCGTCGCTGCCGCGGCGACGGTCGGCTGACCGGTGACCAGGACCGCAGCGGCCAACACCGCTGCGCCGATCGTAGTGAGTGGTTGGAGTCGCTTACGTCTCACGCTGCTCCTTCTGATGACATGTCCCGGCTCAGTCGCGAGCCCGTTCCGGAATCTGGCAGTCACCACCAGCGAGCAGCAATGGGCCGGGCACGGCGGATGTGCGACATGGCGGCATCCCGCCTGCCTCAACGCGCCCGGCCCTTATGCGGCGTTGAGTCCTGGGCGCCTACGTCCGCAATCGCACCCACAGCGTTCGCCGACAGCCGAGCCGGTCGCGACCGGTGGTGGCCCGGCGTCACGATGCCCGTATGCCATCGACCTTCGTTCTCGTCCACAGCCCCTCGGTGGGCCCCGCCACCTGGCACCCGGTGGCCGACCTGCTGGTCGCCTCGGGTCACCAGGTGCGCGTGCCGTCCCTGCTCCACGTGGGCGCCGGAGAACCGCCGTTCTGGCCCCGGGCCGCCGAAGCCGTCCGGGACGACCTGACGGAGATCCCCTCGGAAAGCACCCTCGTCCTGGTGGCCCACAGCAACGCCGGGCTGTTCCTCCCCGCCATCCGAGCCGGACTCGATCACCCGGTCGCCGCCTCGGTGTTCGTCGACGCCGCACTGCCGGCCCGCACCGGGCCGACGCCCGTCGCCCCGCCCGAACTGCTGGAGTTCCTGCGCCCCCTGGCGGTGGACGGCACGCTGCCGCGCTGGACGGACTGGTGGGACGAGAAGGACGTCGCGCCCCTGTTCTCCGACCCGGCCATGCGGCAGAAGCTCGTCGCCGAACAGCCGAGGCTGCCGCTCTCGTACTACGAGCAGGACATCCCGGTTCCGGCGGGCTGGGACGACCACCCCTGTGCGTACCTGCTCTTCGGCCCCCCGTACGAGGAAGTGGCGGCCGACGCACGCGCACGCGGCTGGCGGGTCGCGCACCTGCCCGGAGAGCACCTGCACCAGACCGTCGACCCGCTCGGAACGACCCGGCTGCTGCTCGAACTCGCCGTGGGGGCGGACCGGCCCCCGGGTGGCCTCACTTCGTAGGGTCCGGCTGCCGGCCCATACAACTCGTCGGAGCCCCCTTCCCGACCACGGGCGGCTGGAGCACGGCTTCCGGTTGCTGTCACTGCCCTGACGGATCGCGGCGGAGAAACGTGACCGACGCCAGACGCCCACCGCCCTCGTCGGGGGTACGGGTCTCCCGAACACCCGCAACCCCGCGAGCCCGGCGCTGTCCGAGCGAGGGGCCCTGGGCGCGCAGCGCCGCGACCGCCGCGTCGAAGGCCGAGTCGCGGTCCGTCGCGAACTCCTCCTCGGTGAAGACCGGCGTACGGATGTGGGGCGGGATGCCCGCGCCGTCGAAGGTCTGCCCCTGGCGGGTGAGGAACTCCTCGTTCGGGAGCCAGACCGCCATGCCGCCCGGCAGCGTGCGGTCCAGGGTGTCGGAGAAGACGCCCTGCGTGTTCTCCCCGATGCGGACGGTCCGGCCGGGCCGGTCGATGAGGGCCTGGGTGAACGTCTCACCCGCGCTGAACGTGGTCGCGGCCGTCAGCACGGCGACCGGACCGCCGTAGCGGGGGACGCCGTGAGCGGGCTTCACGGGGACGGGCTGCGGCCGGGTGTACTGGGTGCGCTTGCGGTAGGCGGTGTACGAGGAGTCGGTCAGGCGCTCGGCGAGGTGCAGACCGAGGGCGTCCGCGCCGCCGCCGTTGATCCGCAGGTCGATGACGAGACCGGTGAGCGAGGCCGTGCGCTCTGCGGTGAACACGGTGTCCAGCGCCTTGTCGAGCTCGGCCAGCTCCGCGGCGTACGAGGGCTCGTCGGCGCTGCTGTAACCGGCGAACCCGGAGAGCCGCAGATAGCCCTGCCCGCCGGGCATATCCGAGTAACTGATCCGCCCGTTCGCGAACTCCCGCAACCTCCTGCCGTGGAGATCACTCCGCACGATGTAGTCCTTGACCTTCGTGTCCAGATCCCCACCGATCACGGCCGTGCCTGGACGGACCTCAAAGTAGCGGCGCTCCCCGTCGAAGACGGTGACGTGTGCGTCGTACAGCGGCTTCACCATGTCGCTGAAGAGGGTGAAGAGTTCGTCCCTGGTCGTGTCGGCGTGCACCTTCGGCCGGTAAGTGTCGCGTACGGCATGCCAGTCGATGCCCTTGGCGGCGAAGAACGGGTAATTCTCTTCGAAGGACTGCCAGAAGACGTCGAACGTCGTCACCGGGTCGTCCGTTGACGTCGGCTGCTTGCACGCCGCCGGAAGCCTGCCGAGCCGACGCAGTTCCCGGTACCCGGCCGAACCGGACAGCCGCAACGACCCGGACGCCCGTACGGTGAGGAGCGTCCCGTCGCCGGACCTGTACACGCCCGGTGCCGTCTGCTGCGCGGACTCGCCCTTGAGGCAGCCCAGTGCGGTGGTCTGGTACTCCTGAAGTCGCCCGTCCGCGATCGACAGGACGGTGCCGTAGCCGTTGACGCGCCAGACACCGTCGGTGGTGGGCCGTGGCGCCGCTGCGGCGGGGACCACCGCTCCACCGCCAAGGGCCAGTGCCACGAGCGCCGTTGTTGCCCTGGAAATCCCGTGTCGCAAGGTGTTCCTCTCCCCGTACGCGATCTGCGTCAGAGGATCGACGATCGCCGACCGCGCGCCGGGGGAACATCCGGTGGGCCGGTGAACGGACAGGGGGATACCCCCCGAGTGTCCCCTGACAGAGAGGGTCAGCACACCTCTCGGGCAGCTGCCCGCCAGGACATCAACGGACAGCGCTACAAGCTCCGTTCGAACCCCGGGCTCCGGGCTCCGGGCACCGCGCATCACTGCACGTGGCAACTTCGATCTGCCGTCCCGGGTCCGCGCCGGCCAGGTCCAGGTCGGCCGACACCTATGCCCGGCGCAGTCCCGCCTGGAAGGCGTCCCACGCGGCGGGAGCGAGGAGGAGGACTGGGCCGGCGGGGGTCTTGGAGTCGCGCACGGCTACGGTGCCGGGGACGTTGCGGGCCACTTCGACGCACTCGCCGTTGCCGCTGCTGTAGCTGGACTTGACGAACTCGAAGCGTGACACGACTACAACTCCTTGCGAATACGCCCCATCAGAGCGATGGAATCGCGGGGAGCGAGCCCGTTTCTGGCAACACGGCCGAACGTGACGTTGTGACGCGCGGCATCTGTCTCGCTCTCCAGCCACAGCGTAGACGACGTCGTGTCCATGTAGACCACGTCCATTGCACCGGGTTCGGCGAACGATACGACGCTGAACGCACTGGTCATGCCCGGGTGAGAGCCTGCCAGGAAGGGGACAACCTGCACCGTGACATTTGGCTCCTCAGCAGCCTCCGCGAGACGCTCCAGTTGTGTGCGCATCACTTCACGGCCTCCGACCAGTTGCCGCAGCGCGCCTTCCCCGACGATCGCCCACAAGGTGAGAGGGTTGCCGTCCTTGAGTCGAACCTGGCGGGCCATCTTCGCTTCGACAAACCGCTCGATCTCGTCCGGGTCGCCCCAGTCTGCATTCCCGACTGCGAGCGCGCGAGCATAGTCCGGTGTCTGCAACAGCCCTGGCACGAATGCCCCCTGCCAGGTTCTGATTCCCGTTGCGATGTCTTCAAGTGCGACGTACTCAACCAGCGAGCGCAGTTCCGGATACTGATTCCACCAGCCCTTTGCCTTACGGCGCTCCCGGTCCACCCGAGCCACCTCCAGCAGACGGCTGACGAGGTTCCCGTCTTCAAGGCCGTAGAACTCGCAGAGGGTGCGGATGTCCGGGTCCCTCATCGGAACCCACCCTCGCTCCATCTTTACGATCTTCGAGTTGGTCGCGCTGATGACCTGTGCGGCTTGCTGCTGCGTTTTCCCGGAAGCGTCCCGCAGGCGCAGCAACTCGCTACCAAGCCTGCGCCCCAGCACAGTTGACGTCCGATTGCCTTGCTGTGTCGCTCGATTCACCACCTCAGTGTGGCCTCCCGAAGTGCCCTGCGTCGACTGATCGCCCCTCGTTCGGGACAAGTGTCTCCGTTTCACTTGCACCCACGCGGAGAGAATCGCTACGTTCAGCACACAGCCGCTCACACAGCGATTTCATCCGGCGCGGAAGTGCACCGCCCTGCCCCTACGCAGGAGCGACATCGCCACCGCCCGTACCGACGGAGGCACGCGACCATGACCGCAGCCCAGGAGATCCCGGCACCCGAGCCCGATCCCGGTTACCCACTCCACGAGGACCGCCTCGACTACACCCCCACCGCCCGCAGCGTCACTCTCTGCCGCCGCCGCGCCGCACGACTGGTCACCGAGTGGGGGCACCCCGACCGTGCCGGAGAAGTCGCGCTACTGGTAAGCGAGTTGGCGACCAACGCCTTACTGCACGGCTGCATGCGAGGACGTCTCTTCCGGGTACACCTCGCCCTCACCGCCACCACCCTCCGCATCGAGGTCAGCGACCCCCGCGGCGAGCGACTCCCCGGACTGCGTGAGGCGGGCGCCGACGACTGTTACGGGCGCGGGCTCCTCATCGTCACCCAGATCGCCGACCGCTGGGGCGTCGAGCCGCGCACCGTCGGCAAGACCGTCTTCGCCGAACTCCTCGTGCGGCAGAGGGCGGACACGCCGGCGACTCCGTGACATGTACGGCCCGCCCCGCAGCACCCGCCGTCGTCAACGGCGGCAGCGGCAGAGAGCTGGAACTTCGGCGCCGGTTGACTACTGGGCCCGCCCGGCCGGGCGGGGGCTCGACCTGGCCGTGGCCCGCCGCAAGGCCACCGACCACGGGGCACCGTCTGCCCCGCCGTGCCGTCCTGACGACGTGCCGATCCATCATCAGGTGCATCGAGACCACGAGGGGGCCCGCACGAACTTCGCACGGGCCCACCTCGTACACGTACCTCTGGGGCACCTACCCCCAGGTGATCAGCCGCTTCGGCTGCTCCAGGATCGCGGCGACGTCCGCCAGGACCTTGGAGCCGAGCTCGCCGTCGACCAGGCGGTGGTCGAAGGAGAGGGCCAGCGTGGTCACCTGACGGGGCTTCACCTTGCCCTTGTGGACCCAGGGCTGGAGCTTGATCGCACCGACCGCGAGGATCGCGGACTCACCCGGGTTCAGGATCGGCGTGCCCGTGTCGACGCCGAAGACGCCGACGTTGGTGATGGTCACCGTGCCGCCCGCCATCGCGGCGGGGGACGTCTTGCCCTCGCGGGCCGTGGAGACCAGCTCGCCCAGGGACGCCGCCAGCTGCGGCAGCGTCTGCTCGTGCGCGTCCTTGATGTTCGGCACGATCAGCCCGCGCGGGGTGGCGGCGGCGATGCCCAGGTTGACGTAGTGCTTCCGCACGATCTCCTGGTTCGCCTCGTCCCAGGCGGCGTTGACCTCGGGGTTGCGCTTGATCGCGACCAGGAGGGCCTTGGCGATGATCAGGAGCGGGTTCACCCGCACCCCGGCCATGTCCTTGTCCTCCTTGAGCTCCGCCACGAGCTTCATCGTGCGCGTCACGTCGACGGTCACGAACTCCGTGACGTGCGGTGCGGAGAAGGCGCTGCCGACCATCGCCTGCGCGATGGCCTTCCGTACGCCCTTCACGGGGATACGCGTCTCGCGCGCACCCGCCGCCACCGGGACGGGAGCCACGACCGGGGCGGGGGCTTCGGCCTGCACCGGTGCCGGGGCGGGCGCCGGCTGCGCCGCCGCATGCACGTCGTCGCGGGTGATGACGCCGTTCTCGCCGGTCGGGGTGACCGTCGCCAGGTCGATGCCCAGGTCCTTGGCGAGCTTGCGCACCGGCGGCTTGGCGAGCGGGCGGGCCTCGGGGAGGGCCGCCGGGCCGTGCCCGTTCATCTCGCCCTGGACCGCGGCGGACGCCGCGGCCGGCGGTCCCGTCTCGGCGCCCTTGCGGGCCCGCCGCTTGGTGGAGGACTCGGCCACGCCGTAGCCCACCAGCACCGGCTGGCGCCCCTTGGGCGCCTCCGGTTCGGCCTCGGGCTCCGCGGCGGGGGCCGGCTCGGCCGCCACGGGGGCGGCGTCACCGGAACCCGGCGCCACGTCCACCGCGATGATCACCTGGCCGACGTCGACGGTCGTGCCTTCGGGGAAGCGCAGCTCGTGCACCACTCCGTCGAACGGGATGGGCAGCTCCACGGCCGCCTTCGCCGTCTCGACCTCGCAGACGACCTGGCCGTCGGTGACGGTGTCGCCCGGCTGGACGAACCACTTGAGGATCTCGGCCTCGGTCAGTCCTTCGCCCACGTCGGGCATCTTGAACTCGCGGAAGCGAGCAGCGTTGGAAGTGTCGGTCATCGTTGTCACGTCCCCGTCCCTCAGTACGCCAGCGAGCGGTCGACGGCGTCGAGCACGCGGTCGAGACCGGGCAGGTACTCGTCCTCCAGCCGCGCCGGCGGGTACGGGACGTGGTAGCCGCCGACCCTCAGCACGGGTGCCTCCAGGTGGTAGAAGCAGCGCTCCGTGATGCGAGCGGCGATCTCCGCGCCGGAGCCGTAGAACACCGGCGCCTCGTGGACCACCACCAGCCGGCGGGTCTTCTCGACGGAGGTCTGGATGGCGTCGAAGTCGATCGGGGACATCGAGCGCAGGTCCACGACCTCGATCGACTTGCCCTCCTCCTGGGCGGCCGCGGCGGCCTCCAGGCAGACCTTCACCATCGGGCCGTACGCGACGAGCGTGAGGTCCGTGCCGGTACGGGCGACGGACGCCCGGTGCAGCTGGCCGGGGATGGACTCGGTGTCGACCTCGCCCTTGTCCCAGTAACGGCGCTTCGGCTCGAAGAAGATGATCGGGTCGTCACTCTGGACGGCCTGCTGCATCATCCAGTACGCGTCCGACGCGTTGGAGGGCGAGACGACCTTCAGGCCCGCGACGTGCGCGAACAGCGCCTCGGGCGACTCGCTGTGGTGCTCCACCGCGCCGATGCCGCCGCCGTACGGGATCCGCACGACGACCGGCAGCTTGATCGTGCCGAGGGAGCGGGCGTGCATCTTCGCGAGCTGCGTGACGATCTGGTCGTACGCGGGGAAGACGAAGCCGTCGAACTGGATCTCCACGATCGGCCGGTAGCCGCGCAGCGCCAGGCCGATGGCCGTGCCGACGATGCCGGATTCGGCGAGCGGGGTGTCGATGACCCGGTCCTCGCCGAAGTCCTTCTGGAGCCCGTCGGTGATCCGGAAGACCCCGCCCAGCTTGCCGACGTCCTCACCCATGATGAGGACCTTGGGGTCGGTGTCGAGGGCCTTGCGCAGCGACTCGTTGAGCGCCTTCGCGATGGACATCTTTTCCATGGCCATGGCTACTTGCCCTCCTCGGCGAACGATGCCTGGTAGGCGGCGAACTGGGCGCGCTCCTCGTCGACGAGCGGGCTCCCGTCGGCGTAGGCGTGGTCGAAGATCGCGAGCCGCTCCGGGTCGGGCATGGCCCGTACCGCCTCGCGTACCCGCTTGCCCAGGGTCTCGCTCTCCTCCTCGAGACCGGCGAAGAACGCCTCGTCGGCGGCGCCCTCGCTCTCCAGGTACCTGCGCAGGCGCAGGATCGGGTCCTTGGCCTCCCAGGAGGCGCGCTCCTCGTCGGCCCGGTACTTCGTCGGGTCGTCGGAGGTGGTGTGCGCGCCCATCCGGTAGGTGAACGCCTCGACGAGGGTGGGGCCCTCGCCCCGGCGGGCCCGCTCCAGCGCCGACTTGGTGACGGCGAGGCAGGCCAGGACGTCGTTGCCGTCGACCCGGACGCCGGGGAAGCCGAAGCCCTGGGCGCGCTGGTAGAGCGGCACCCGGGTCTGCTTCTCGGTCGGCTCGGAGATCGCCCACTGGTTGTTCTGGCAGAAGAACACGACCGGCGCGTTGTAGACGGCGGAGAAGGTGAACGATTCCGCGACGTCGCCCTGGCTGGAGGCGCCGTCCCCGAAGTACGCGATCACGGCGGAGTCCGCACCGTCCTTGGCCACACCCATGGCGTAACCGGTGGCGTGCAGGGTCTGCGAGCCGATGACAATCGTGTACAGGTGGAAGTTGTTGGTGTTCGGGTCCCAGCCGCCGTGGTTCACGCCGCGGAACATCCCGAGCAGATTGGTCGGGTCGACGCCGCGGCACCAGGCCACGCCGTGCTCGCGGTAGGTCGGGAAGACGTAGTCGTCGTCGCGCAGTGCCCGGCCGGAGCCGATCTGTGCGGCCTCCTGGCCCAGCAGCGAGGCCCACAGGCCCAGCTCGCCCTGTCGCTGCAGCGCGGTGGCCTCGGCGTCGAAGCGGCGGGTCAGGACCATGTCCCGGTACAGACCGCGCAGCTCGTCCGCGGTCAGATCGATCGAGTAGTCCGGGTGCTCGACGCGCTCGCCCTCCGGCGTCAGCAGCTGTACGAGCTCGGGTGCGGAACCCTCTGGCGTCTTCGCGGGCGTCTTCGCGGCGCTGGTCCGCTTGCTGCTGCGTCGCGGTTTACGCGCGGCAGCAGTGCTCTCCACGGTCACGTGCGTGCTCCTCCGTCGGTCCGGCCCCCGGGGTCTGCCGGGAGACCAGTGCGGCTCGCCTGTGTCCGGACCCGTGCACGGGGTGGGTGCCGCTCGATCCGGGAAACAGGCGTGACAGGTGCCCCGGCGAGCGTCCTGTCAAAGGCACGTTACCCAGTGCTTCGCATATCTGCGAAACCCTTCCTGACCTGCGTTTTTGCTTGGATATCCAAGTAAATCGCGGAATTCGGGAACTCTCGCTGGTCACAGCACTGGTAACAGCCTCGCAGGCCACCGGAACAACGGCACGTTATCCCGCCGGACAGCGGCAGGGAAGGGGGGAGTGTGTGAGACTGCGTTTGTGCGCAAAGAAGGAAAAATCACTGTTTTTCTGCTGGACGACCACGAAGTCGTCCGCCGCGGAGTCCATGAGCTTCTCTCGGTCGAGGACGACATCGAGGTGGTCGGCGAGGCCGGTACGGCCGCGGACGCGCTGGTGCGCATCCCCGCGACCCGGCCCGATGTGGCCGTCCTGGACGTACGGCTGCCGGACGGCAGCGGAGTGGAGGTCTGCCGCGAGATCCGCTCGCAGGACGAGTCCATCCACTGCCTGATGCTGACGTCGTACGCCGATGACGAGGCACTTTTCGACGCGATCATGGCGGGCGCCTCCGGATATGTGCTCAAGGCGATCCGCGGCAATGAACTGCTGAATGCGGTACGGGACGTGGCGGCCGGAAAGTCGCTGCTCGACCCCGTGGCCACCGCGCGGGTCCTGGAGCGGCTGCGCGACGGCGCGAAGAGCCGGGGCGACGACAAACT
The DNA here is from genome assembly GCF_040630435.1 of Streptomyces sp. NPDC005803. Taxonomy (NCBI): domain Bacteria; kingdom Bacillati; phylum Actinomycetota; class Actinomycetes; order Kitasatosporales; family Streptomycetaceae; genus Streptomyces; species Streptomyces sp. NPDC005803. The sequence continues at coordinate 286,802 of NZ_JBEXXO010000001.1, forward strand.
CGCGGGCCTGACCGATCAGGAGCGCAAGATCCTGGATCTGATCGGCGAAGGGCTGACGAACCGGGTGATCGGTGAGCGGCTCCACCTCGCCGAGAAGACGATCAAGAACTACGTCTCCAGCCTGCTCTCCAAGCTGGGCATGGAACGGCGCTCGCAGGCCGCCGCCTACGTGGCCCGGCTCCAGGCCGAGAAGCGCTGACCGTACGGGCCGGCCGCCGACGCACGCCGCGTGCACCGCACGAAGGACGGGGCCCCGCCCCCCCGTGATCTTCGGGACTTTGGTCCCGGCCACCCGGGGCCGCGGACTCTTCTTCCCTACGGCGCCTTGACGGACAGTGGAGGTCATGTCCTCCGAGGAACTCCACGCGATCGCCCTGCTCGGCCGGGTCCCCTACGGCCGGCTGGCGACGAGCATGCGCGCCCTGCCGATCCTGACGGTGGCCCGGCACATCGTGGCCGAAGGCCGCGTCCTCCTGCGCATGCACAGCGGCCTCGGCTACCACGACGCCTGCGACGGGGCGGTCGTGGCCTACGGAGCGGACAACTACAACGCCGCCACCTCGGCGGGCAGCCGCGACCTGTGGTCCGTGCAGTTCACCGGGCCCGCACGGATCGTCGAGCCGACCCGCGCCCAGCGCGAGCTGTTCGGCCCCGCCCCGGTCGAGGTCAACGGAGAGCCGTTCGCGTCGGCGTACCTGCGGCTCGAGCCGCACTTCGTCACGGTGCACACTCTGGACTTCCACGCAACTCCGCAGACCCGCAACGCAGCGTGATCTAACATCTGGCGAGTGCCGCGCTCATATGTACCGTCCCCGCCTGTTCCCCCGGTCGGCGAGGTGCTGCGCCGCTACCCGGACGCCGGCGAGCCGCTCACCTGCAAACCCCTCGCTCAGGGCCTGCTCAACCACGGGTACCGGGTGTCCACCACCCGCGGCTCCTACTTCCTCAAGCACCACCTGGACGACTCCACCGGCGACCGCGCGACCATCGTCCGCCAGCACCGGGCCACCCAGCGGCTCCAGTCCCTCGGCGTGCCCGTCGCCCCGCCCGTCGAGGACACCGAGGGCGGCACGGTCACCGAGATCGGCGGCCGCTGCTACGCCCTGCACCCCTGGGTCGACGGACTGCACCGGGCCGGCGCCCAGCTCACCCTGGCCCAGTCGCTGCGTCTCGGGGCGCTGCTCGGAGCCGTACACACAGGTCTTGAGCAGGTCATGGGGACGGGGGCCGGCGCGGGGGCCGGGGAGCGGTCCTGCCACGCCAGCCCCGACCCCGCCGACACCTTCGCGCTGATCGACGAGCTGCTCGCCGCCGCGCGCGGCCGCCGCCCCCGGGACTCCTTCGACGAGCTGGCCGAACACCGGCTCCTGGAGCGGCGCACCCTGCTGGAACAGCACGCGGACCGCCGCCCGCCCGCCCCGGGCGGCCCGGCGACCGGCTGGGTGCACGGCGACTTCCATCCGCTGAACGTGCTCTACCGGGGCGCCGACCCGGTGGCGATCCTCGACTGGGACCGGCTGGGGGTGCAGCCGCGCGCGGAGGAGGCCGTACGGGCCGCGGTGATCTTCTTCGTGCGGCCGGCCGGGGAGCTGGAACTGGGGAAGGTACGGGCGTACGCGCGCGCCTACCGGCGGGCGGCCGGGGCGGGGGCGGACGAGCTGGCGGCGGCGGTGCACCGGGTGTGGTGGGAGCGGCTCAACGACTTCTGGATACTGCGCTGGCGCTACTGCCTGAACGACCGAAGGGCCGACCCGCAGTTTCCTGCGGTGTCGGCCCTGGCGGTGTGGTGGACCCGTGAGTACGAGGCGGTGCGCGACGCGTTCACGGGGTGAGGACGGGACTACGGGGTGGTGCCGCTGCCGGGGCCCGCGGCGGCTCCGGCACTCGTCCCGGCGACGTCCGTACCGGCGTTCGTGCCGGCGTTCGCGCCTTCGTTGGTGCCGGTGCCGGCGTCCGTGCCGGCGTCCGTGCCCTCGTTGGTTCCGGTACCGGCGTCCGTGCCGGCGTCCGTGCCCTCGTCGGTGCCCGTACCACCGTCGTTCGACCCGCTGTTGCCCTCGGTCGTGCCCGCCGAGTCCGTCTCGGTCGGCGAACCCGTAGGCGTCGGATCGGCCGTCTCGCTCGGGGTGTACGAGGGGGTGTACTTCGGCTTCTCGGGCGTCTCCTGCTGGTTGCCGCTGGAGTTGCCCGGCTGCTCGGTGTCGTGCGTCGTCTCCTCCTCGGCCGGCGACGGCGAAGTCTTCGTCGGGGAAGGGGAGCTGGACGTCGTGGCGGGTGGCTGCTTGTGCTTCCCGCCGCTGCTCTGCGCCGCGTTGACCGCGATGGCGACACCCGCGCCGATCGCGATCAGCGCGAGCGCGATGAACAGCCACAGCTTGCCGCGGCCGCTACCGCCCTGCCGGGTGCTGCCCCCGTCGTAGCCGCCGTCGTCCGGGTTCATCGCCGGCAGGATCGGGCCCTGCGAGGTGTCCCCGTGATGCTGGTAACTCATCGCGCGGGTGGCGCCGGTCATCCCGCGGGGCGGGGTGCCGGAGGCCTCGTTCACGACGACCGGGCCGGTGTTCCACGTACCGGTGTGACCGCCCTGCACCTGGAGCATCTGCAGGCTGTACTGGACCAGCCCGCGCATCTCCTCGGCGCTCTGGAACCGGTCGTCCGGGTCCTTCGCGAGCGAGCGCATGACGAGCCCGTCGAGCTCCGGCGGCACCGAGTTCGAGATCTCCGACGGCGGGACCGGAATGTCCTGAACGTGCTGGTACACCACGGACAGCGGCGTCTCGCCGGTGAACGGGGGCCGCAGGGCGAGGAGTTCGTACAGCAGGCAGCCGGTGGCGTACAGGTCGGAGCGGTGGTCGACGGCCTTGCCCAGCGCCTGCTCGGGGGAGAGGTACTGCGGCGTCCCCATGACCATGCCGGTCTGGGTCATCGTCGACTGCGCGCCGTGCAGCGCACGGGCGATGCCGAAGTCCATCACCTTGACCGCGCCGGAGTGCGTGATGATCACGTTCGCCGGCTTGATGTCCCGGTGCACGATCCCGTGCTGGTGCGAGTAGGCGAGCGCCTCCAGCACCCCGGAGACGATGATCAGCGCCTGCTCCGGAGGCGGGGCCTCGGCGTTGAGCAGCAGGTCACGGATGGTGCGGCCCTCGACGAGCTCCATGACGATGTACGGAACGGTCTGGCCGTTCACGGTGTCCTCGCCGGAGTCGTACACCGCCACCACCGCATGGTGGTTGAGGCCGGCGACCGACTGCGCCTCGCGCGTGAACCGGGCCTTGGAGACCGGGTCCTCGGCGAGATCGGAGCGCAGCAGCTTCACAGCGACGGTACGTCCCAGCCGGACGTCCTCGGCCGCGAACACCTCGGCCATACCGCCCCGGCCGAGGCGGCCGGTCAGCCGGTAGCGTCCGTCACCGACCACACCGCCGATGCCCCAGGAGTCGGTGCCATCCGGAACTCCGCCGCCGTTTGCTTCGGGTTCGGGTGCCATCAGTCCTCGCCGTCGTTTCTGTCCGCGCGTCCGCGGGTTCTCACGGTGTCTTGCTGCATTGCCACGTCACGCTACAGCCTTCGACGGACACACCGTTTCCGAGAGGGACGGGCCATCCAACCGGCCGGCACGCCCCCCGCGCAAATTCGATGCAGTTCCTGTAACGCTTCCGAGACGCTTCTTGTGCGTAGGGTCACGGAACGGGCACCCGGCTTGACGTGTCGTACCCCTCGGGCAGACTTGGCGAGGAATACGGATCTTCGCGCGGTCGCGCGCCCTAGGGGGAAGCAAGTAATGAGCCAGGACGGCGCACAGGGTGCCCAGGGTCGCTACGCGGGCGGTTCGGTCGCCGGCGGCCGTTACCAGCTGCGCGACCTGCTGGGCGAAGGCGGTATGGCCTCCGTATACCTGGCTTACGACTCCGCCCTCGACCGCCAGGTCGCGATCAAGACGCTCCACACGGAGCTCGGCCGCGAGCAGTCGTTCCGCGAGCGGTTCCGGCGCGAGGCGCAGGCGGTCGCGAAGCTGCAGCACACCAACATCGTCTCCGTCTTCGACACCGGCGAGGACGAACTCGGCGGCGCGCTGATGCCGTACATCGTCATGGAGTACGTCGAGGGACAGCCGCTCGGCTCCGTCCTCCAGGCGGACATCCGCGCCCACGGCGCGATGCCCGCCGACAAGGCGCTCAAGGTGACGGCCGACGTGCTGGCCGCGCTCGACACCAGCCACGAGATGGGTCTGGTCCACCGCGACATCAAGCCCGGCAACGTGATGGTGACCAAGCGCGGCATCGTGAAGGTCATGGACTTCGGCATCGCCCGCGCCATGCAGTCGGGCGTCACGTCGATGACGCAGACCGGCATGGTCGTCGGCACCCCCCAGTACCTCTCCCCCGAACAGGCCCTGGGCCGTGGCGTGGACGCCCGCTCCGACCTGTACTCGGTCGGCATCATGCTGTTCCAGCTGCTGACCGGACGCATCCCCTTCGACGCGGACTCCCCGCTCGCCATCGCGTACGCGCACGTGCAGGAGGAGCCGGTCGCCCCGTCCACCATCAACCGGTCGATCACGCCGGCGATGGACGCCCTCGTCGCCCGCGCCCTGAAGAAGAATCCCAACGAGCGCTTCCCGAGCGCAGCCGCGATGCAGGACGAGATCGCGCGCGTACTGAGCGCGAGCGGTCACACCGGCGCCCCCGTGATCGTCAGCGGTGCGGGCGCTCCGGCGAACAGCGGCTCGGGTGTCGGTTCGGCGGTCTTCCCGCCGGTCGACCAGTCCACCCCCGCGCCGCAGAACGTCCAGACGCCGTACCAGCCGGGCCCCTACCAGTCGCAGCAGCAGCCCGGCCCCTACGGCATGCCGACGCCCGCCCCGACCCCGTCGTACGGCTATCCGCAGTCGGCTCCGGCGTACCAGTCGCCGGCGGCGATGTCCCCGATGCAGCAGCAGACCCCGCCGCCGTACTCGGTCCCGCCGCAGACGCATTCCACGGGGTCGGGCGGCGGCTCCAAGCGGAACATGCCGGTGATCGTGGGCTCGATCGTGGTCGCCCTGATCGCGATCGGCGGCCTGATCACGGCCCTCGCGCTGAAGGACGACGACTCGGGCAAGGGCGGCGCCGACGCCTCGTCGAGCGAGTCCCCGGCCGGTGAGCACAAGGATCCGGAGCGGAACCGGACGATGGACACCGACAAGTGCACCGAGGCGTACGAGGACGACGACGACCCGAACAAGGTCGACGCCCCGAGCTTCCTCTACAAGGACATCCTCTCGGTGCGCGCCTGCGCGGACGCCGCGGGCTGGACCATCAAGCAGATCAAGGTCCCCGGCAACGCGTACGCGGAGGACCAGGTCATCGACCAGTTCCCCACCTCCGGGACCGCGGTGCCCAAGACGGGTGCCCACTTCGAGCTGCGCATCGCCACCGGCGACCCGGCGTAGGGACCGCGGGAACGGGCAGGCACGCTGCCCGTCGCCGTCGCCGTCGCCGTCGTCGGTCTGCCGTCGGTCTGCCGTGGGCCCGCGATCCGTCTGCCGCCGGCCTGCCGTCGGTCTGCCGCCGGCCCGCGATCCGTCTGCCGCCGGCCTGCCGTCGGGGTCTGCCGTCCGCCCGCCAACCGCCCGCCATCCGTCCGCTTCACCGGAGATGCCGGATATTTCGGCTCATGTGACGCTGACCCCATGGCTTCAGGACACCTCATCCCACGGCCTTCGAGGTGCGTGGTCTGCCTGGCGTTGACGGCGGCCGCGACCCTCGGGGCCACGACTGCCGGAGAGGCCCAGGCCGGCCGGCTCACGTCCGTCCGGGGCCCGGCGGCAGGTGTGTCGGTGCTGCCACGGGTTCCCCTCCCGCCCGGGTCTCCGTCCCTGCTGTCGCGTGTGCCGTCGCCCGTTCCGTCGCTCGTCGCGCCCCCTGTTCCGTCACCCGTCGCCTCGTCGGCCGCGCCGCCTGATCCGTCAGCCGGCCCTTCGTCGGCGTCCCCTTCCGCTGCGGAGTCCGGCGCGCCCGGCACCCCTTCGGCCGCGCCCGCGCACCCCGCACGCCCCGCACACCCCGCACACCCCGCGCCCGCACCGTCCGCCTCCGCGGCCTCCGCGGCGGCGTCCGCGTCCCCATCCGCCTCCTCGTCGCCGCCTTCGCCGGGCCACGGATCGCCGCGCCCCGACGATGCCCGGTCGCCGCTGGCGGGCCGGCCCGCCGGGGAGGGCCGGATGCGGCCCGGGCGGACGATGACACCCACGGAGCTCGCCCGGGCCGACGCGCGCGACGCGGCCGAAGAGGAGGCCGCCGCGACGCGGCCCGCCGCCGTACCGGCCGTCACCCCGGGGGTGAGCCTGTCCCCCGGAGCCGGCCGGATGTCGCGGCAGGCCCTCGACGGGCCCGCCGCCGAGCAGCTCCAGCGGGTGTCGCTCGGCGCGGGAATCGCCCTGGTCGGGCTGGGTCTCGCCTTCCTCGGACTCCGTATGCGCCGCTCCGGCTGAGCACCGCAAGACGCCCGTATGGCGTTCGTACGGCGTTCGTAGGGCGGTCGTAGGGCGGTCGTACGGCTTTCGTGCCGGGACCGTGGACGCCACTCCGGTCGACCGTGGACGCCACTCCGGTCGGGCACCGCACGGAGGACCGGATCGCAGCAGCGGTGGTCGGTGAGGACTTGCGTTCGGCAACATACTCGGTATACATACTCAGTATGTCGATCCGTCACGGGCTGCTGGCCCTCCTGGAGCGGGGCCCCCGGTACGGCTCCCAGCTCCGCACCGAATTCGAGTCGCGCACCGGCTCCACCTGGCCGCTCAACGTCGGGCAGGTGTACACGACGCTCAGCCGACTGGAGCGCGACGGCCTGGTCGTCCAGGACGGCGAGGACGACCAGGGGCACGCCCTGTACTCGATCAGCGACGACGGACGCGCCGAGCTGCGCTCCTGGTTCGAGACGCCGGTCGACCGCAGCAGCCCGCCCCGCGACGAACTGGCCATCAAGCTCGCGATGGCCGTCGGCGCCCCCGGCGTCGACATCCGGGCCGTCATCCAGTCCCAGCGCCACCACACGGTGAAGGCGATGCAGGACTACACCCGCCTCAAGGCGCAGGCCCTCAGCGATGTCCCCGCCAACCGCGACGAGGTCGCCTGGCTGCTCGTCCTGGAGCAGCTGATCTTCCAGGCCGAGGCGGAGGCCCGCTGGCTGGACCACTGCGAGTCCCGGCTGGTCCGCCTCGCCGAGGCCGCCGCCACGGAGCCCGAGGCGGGCACGTCCCCGCGCACCACCGCCCGTAACGCCTCCCGGCCCCGCGCCCGCCGCTGAGCGACCGCACGAACCGCGGAGCCACCACACGAACCGCAGGCCCAGGCCGCACACCCCCGATGCGCCGGCCGTCATGACCGACGGCCGCGCACCCGTCACGGCCCACCGCCGCACACCCGTCACCACCGACGGCCCGCGCCCGTCACGACCGACGGCCACGCACCAGACCGACCACAGACCCGTTCCGAGGGGGAACCCACCGTCATGGCCCCGCACGTCCCGTCTCCGTCCCCGGCCGCTCCGCCCCTGCCGGTGGATGCTCCGGTGCTCGAACTCCGCGACCTGACCCGTACCCACGGCACCGGTATCGCCGAGGTGCACGCCCTGCGAGGGATCAACCTTGCGGTGCACCCCGGTGAGCTCGTCGCCGTGATGGGCCCGTCCGGCTCGGGCAAGTCCACCCTGCTGACCCTCGCCGGCGGTCTCGACACCGCGACCAGCGGTCAGATCGTCATCGAGGGCCAGGACATCTCCACGCTCGGCCGCAAGGGCGTGGCCGCTCTGCGCCGCCGCAGCGTCGGCTACGTCTTCCAGGACTACAACCTGATCCCCGCCCTGACCGCCGCCGAGAACATCGCCCTGCCGCGCGAGCTCGACGGGATCTCGGTCCGCAAGGCGCGCAAGGAGGCCCGGGCCGCCCTGGAGGAGATGAGGCTCCTGGACGTCGCCGACCGCTTCCCGGACGAGATGTCCGGCGGCCAGCAGCAGCGCGTCGCGATCGCCCGGGCGCTGGTGGGGGACCGGCGCCTCGTACTCGCCGACGAACCGACCGGGGCGCTCGACTCCGAGACCGGCGAGGCCGTCCTCGCGCTGCTGCGCAACCGCTGCGACCAGGGCGCCGCCGGGGTGATGGTGACGCACGAACCGCGGTACGCCGCCTGGGCGGACCGGGTGGTCTTCCTGCGGGACGGTTCGATCGTCGACCAGACCCTGACCGTCGGGGCCGACTCGCTGCTGGCCGCCGGGAGCGCCGAGTGAGCCCCTTCACGGGGTGGCGCGCCGCCCTCCGGATAGCCCGCCGCGACGCCCTGCGGGCGAAGGGCCGCAGCGCCCTGGTGGTCGCGATGATCGCCCTGCCCGTGCTCGGGGTGACGGCCGCGGACGTCACGTACCGCAGTGCGGACTCCACCCAGGCCGAGCGGCTGACCGCCGAGATGGGCTCGGCCGACGCACTCTTCAGCGACCCTGGCCTAGGACCGCTGCAGCAGATGCCCGACGGGAACCAGTACGACATGGTCGGTGACACGGCTCCCGAGGGGGACGTTCCGCCGGTCGACATGCGCACCGCCTTCCCCGAGGGCGCCCGGGCGATCACCATCCGGTCGGTGCCCGCGAGCGTCACGACCGCGTACGGGCTCGCCAACACCGACATCGTCGAGTTCCCCACCTCGGACCCGATGGCCCGCGGCAAGGTCGACCTGGTCGAGGGCGAGTTCCCGCGCGGCACCGGTGAGATGGCGGCCACCGAGCCGTTCCTGGAATCGTCCGGGCTGCACATCGGCTCCCGCACCACCGTGAAGAGCGCCGACCGGACGTACACCATCACCGGTGTCGTCGAGCAGCCCGACGACCTGAAGGCGCAGAAGCTCTACGCCGACCCGGGCGCCGTCATCGCCCCGTGGCAGGCCACCGCCGACCGCGACAAGAAGGTGCTGCCGCCCAACACCGGCTCGCCCCAGTGGCTGGTCAAGGGCCCCGGCCGGGCAGGCGTCGACTGGGACGACGTCCTCGCGGCCAACAAGGCCGGCGCCCTCGTCCTGTCCCGTCAGGTGGTCCTGGACCCGCCGCCCGACTCCCAGGTCCCGCTGGCGCAGTCGGTGAACAGTTACGACACAAGCGACTCCGGCGAGACGAGCGCCGCCCTCGTCACCGTGGTCGCCATGGCCCTCCTGGAGATCGTCCTGCTCGCAGGACCGGCCTTCGCCGTCGGGGCGCGCCGCTCGCGCCGTCAGCTCGGACTCGTCGGCACCTGCGGCGGCGACCGGCGCCACGTACGCGCCGTGGTGCTCTCCGGCGGGCTGGTGCTGGGCGCCATCGGGGCGGTGACCGGGGTCGCGGCCGGGCTGCTGCTCACCGTGGCCCTCCGCCCGCTCATCGAGGACTGGGCCGGGCAGCGCTTCGGCTCTCTGGTCCTGAAACCGACGGAACTCCTCGTCATCGCCGCGCTCGGCCTGGTCACCGGGCTCCTGGCGGCGTTCGCTCCGGCGATCGTGGCCGCCCGGCAGTCCGTACTTGAATCGCTCACCGGCCGGCGCGGGGTGCGCCGCAGCTCCCGGGTCCTGCCCACCGTGGGCGCCTGCGTGCTGGCCATCGGCATCGCCGTTGCCGTCTACGGAGGCACCAGCGGCGACTCCACGTGGGTCGCCGGCGGCTCCGTCATCGCCGAACTGGGGCTGCTCGCCTGCATTCCCGTGATCGTCGGCCTGCTGGGCCGGCTCGGCCGCAGGCTGCCGCTCTCGCCGCGGATGGCCCTGCGGGACGCCGCCCGCAACCGGGGCCGCACCGCTCCGGCGGTCGCCGCCGTGATGGCGGCCGTCGCGGGGTCGGTGGCCATCGCGACGTACATGTCGAGCAGTCTGGCCGAGTCCGACTACGACTACATGCCCATGCTGACCGAGGGAACGGTGGTCCTGTCGTCGATGGACGCCAAGTCGGCCGAACGCCTCCCGCTGGCCCGGGCGTCCGTCGAGCGGAACATCGCGGTGACGGGCGCGCCCGCCAACTTTTCCCGGGTCTGGGCAGGCAGCGACTGCAACGTCTACTACGAGGAGGACGGCTGCGGCTCCCTGGAGCTGGTCAAGCCCACCGGCAAGGGCCACACGTGCCCGCTCCAGACCAAGGGCGCCAAGAAGCTCGCCGCGCGACTCTCCTCGGAGGAGCACCGGAAGATGATGCACTCCCCCGAGTGCATGGACGAATACCTCTCCTCGGGCAGTTTCACCTCCGAGCCGAACAACATCGTCGTGGGCGGCCCGGACCTGCTCCGCACCTACGCGAAACTCGACGACCCCGCGGCCGCCGCGGCGCTGAAGGCCGGCACCCCCGTCCTGCTGAACCGGGCGTACGCGAAGAACGGCGAGATCACGCTCAAGGCCGTCCACAAGTACACCGCCAAGGACAAGAAGAACTACAAGCTGCACCCCGGCGCGGCCCGCACGTCCACGGACCGGCTGAAGGTGTACGTCGCGGACGCCGAGTACGCCGCCACTCCCGGCCTCCGCGTGGTCCTTCCGCAGCAGTCCGCCGAGCGGCTCGGCCTGCACACCGAGGCAGCCGGCAGTGTGTACGCCGTGCCGCATCCGCCCAAGGACGCCGAGGAGCAGCGCGTGTCGGCCGCCCTCGAGCAGGCCGGCGGCGGGATCTGGCTCCAGACCGAATCCGGACAGGGCGACCGGGAGAGCACCGTTCTGCTGATCCTCACCCTGTTCGCCGGTGTGGTGACCCTGGGTGCGGCGGCCATCACCACCGGCCTCGCCAAGGCCGACGCGGAGGCCGACCTCACCACCCTGAGCGCGGTCGGGGCGCCCCCGCGCGTACGACGGGCGCTCTCGGGCTTCCAGTGCGTGGTGGTGGCGCTCACGGGGGTGCTGCTCGGCACCGCGGCGGGACTGGTGCCGGCGGTGGCGCTGCGTCTGGTGGACCTGCGTCACGCGATGGCGGCGATGCGGAAGGAGCCCATGGAGTCCGCCTTCACGCCGATCGTGCTGCCCTGGGCCACCATCGGGCTGCTGGCCGTGGTCGTCCCGCTGCTGGCCGGGGTGCTGGCGGCGGCACTCACCCGCTCCCGGCTCACGCTGGCCCGGCGCGCCGGGTGAACCGGCTGAACCGGCGCGCGGCCGCGGCGGCCGCCTGACCGGCTGCGTCCACGCGCATGTGGTGCCCCTGGAAACGGTGGATCATCCGTTTCCGGGGGCACCACAGTGGTGGACAGCGTGTGTGCGAGACAATGGGTGACATGGAGATGCCGAGGAATGAACGGTCGCAGGAGCACCCCCAAGTCCTCGTGGTGGGGCAGGACGGAATGGCGATCGGCGGCGGTGGCACTGACGACGAGTCGCGTGAGGTCCCAGTGACGGAAATGGTCGAACAGCCCGCGAAGGTCATGCGCATCGGCAGCATGATCAAGCAGCTCCTGGAGGAGGTCAGGGCGGCTCCTCTCGACGAGGCGAGCCGTGTGCGCCTGAAGGAGATCCACGCCAGCTCGGTCAAGGAGCTGGAGGACGGCCTCGCGCCGGAACTGGTGGAGGAGCTGGAACGGCTGTCGCTGCCGTTCACCGAGGAGTCCGTCCCCTCCGAGGCGGAACTGCGGATCGCGCAGGCCCAGTTGGTCGGCTGGCTGGAGGGCCTCTTCCACGGCATCCAGACAGCGCTGTTCGCCCAGCAGATGGCGGCCAGGGCGCAGCTGGAGCAGATGCGCCGCGCGCTGCCCCCCGGCAGCGGCCACGAGGAGGAGGACGGCGGCGGCGTGGACCCGCACGGGGCGATCCGCTCGGGTCCGTACCTGTAGCTCCGGCCGGGCCTGTACGCGAAGTCTGGGTCGGCGCTGTACGTCCGGTGCCGTTGGGGCCTGTACGTCCGGTGCCGGCGGGGCCGTATCCGTACTCGTGCCGTACCCGTACCCGTACCCGTACCCGTATCCGTACCCGTCGATCAACCGAATGCGCGCGAAAGGGCCCGGCACGCCTGCCGGGCCCTTCGCGCGTTCCCGGGCGCTCCCATGCGCTGCCGGGCTCGCGGCGGGTCAGGCCGTTTCGGGCGCCCGCAGGAGGACCTTGCCGATGTGGGCGCTCGACTCCATCACCCGATGGGCCTCAGCCGCCTCCCGCATCGGCAACGTACGGTCCACGATCGGCCGGACCACGCCGTCGCCGATCAGTGGCCAGACGTGCTCGCGTACGGCGGCGACGATCGCCGCCTTCTCGGCGAGCGGGCGCCCGCGCAGCGAGGTGGCCATGACGGCGGCCCGCTTGTTCAGCAGGGTGCCGAGGTTCAGCTCGCCCTTGGCGCCGCCCTGGAGGCCGATGATGGCGAGCCGCCCGTTCACGGCGAGCGCCTGCACGTTCCGGTCCAGGTACTTCGCGCCGACGATGTCGAGGATGACGTCCGCGCCCGCCCCGTCCGTCGCCTTGCGGAGCTCCTCGACGAAGTCCTGTTCCCGGTAGTCGATCAGGATGTCGGCGCCGAGTTCGGCACAGCGCGCCAGCTTCTCGGGACCGCCGGCGGTCACGGCGACCTGGGCGCCGACCGCTTTGGCGAGCTGGATCGCCATCGTGCCGATTCCGCTCGACCCCCCGTGGACCAACAGCGTCTCGGTGGGGCGCAGATGAGCCACCATGAACACGTTGGACCAGACCGTGGCCGTCACTTCGGGCAGCGCCGCCGCGAGCGTGAGGTCCAGCCCGTCCGGTACGGGGAGCAACTGCCCGACGGGGACGGCGACCTTCTCCGCATAGCCGCCGCCCGCGAGGAGCCCGCACACCTCGTCGCCGACCGACCAGCCGACGACACCGGGGCCGAGCGCCGAGACGCGGCCCGCACATTCCAGGCCGGGGTAGGGGGACGCGCCCGGGGGCGGGTTGTAGAAGCCTTGCCGCTGGAGCACATCGGCCCGGTTGACCGCGCTGGACACGACATCGACGAGGACCTCGCCCTCGCCGGGTACGGGATCGGGCACCTCGGCCCACACGAGCGCCTCGGGGCCACCGGGTTCGGGGATCGTGATCGCATACATGGCCGCGAGGCTACTCCGTGGAGGGTGGCCCACGACGAGGCGCGGGGGTGCGGCGGAGCACGGTCGACGGATCGGCCCAGCGCGGCGGGCGAGCCCGCGGGGCGCGGCAGGGCCGGGCGCGGCAGAGCGGGGCGCGGCAGGGCGGGGCGCGGCAGGGCGGGGCGCGGCAGGGCGGGGCGCGGCAGGGCGGGGCGACCGACGCTTCGCCGCGTTCAGGCGCGCTGAGCTCCCGGCGACCGGCTCGACAAGACCGGCTGCGACAAGTGCCGGGTCAGGCGCGCGGATCTGCCTGCGGCGGGTGGTTGAGGGGCGGTTCGTTGGAGGCGCGCACGATGGTGATCAGCCGGTCCGTCAGCTGCAACGGGCTGGCCGCCGGATCGTCGTACCCCAGGAGCCGGTGGCCGCGCAGAACACTGACCACGAGGTCATTCGTCTCCCGGACGTTCTTGCCCACCTCGGCCTTTATCACCGGCCGTTCGACGAGGTCGAGCCCGCTGCCCTGCTGGATCAGGTCCTCCATCACCGTGCCCGCGCTCGGGCTGAGCACGGAGAGACCGAGCAGCCGGCCCGCCGCGCTGGCGCTGGTGATCACGGCGTCGGCACCGGACTGCCGCAGCAGCGGGGCGTTCTCCTCCTCGCGCACCGCGGCCACGATCTTCGCGCCGCGGTTGAGCTGCCGCGCGGTCAGCGCGACCAGGACCGCCGTGTCGTCGCGCTGGGTGGCGATGATGACCTGACGCGCCTTCTGCAGCTCGGCCCGCAGCAGCACCTCACTGCGGGTCGCGTCCCCGAGCACGCCGGTGAAGCCCTCCGCGTTGGCGATCTCTATCACCTTCGACGCCGGGTCGACGATGACGATCTGCTCCTTCTTCAGCCCGGTGGCGCAGAGGGTCTGGATGGCCGAACGGCCCTTCGTGCCGAAGCCGACGACGACGGTGTGGTCACGCAAGTTGGTTCTCCAACGCTTCAGCCGGAAGTCCTCGCGGGTCCGTTCCGTGAGGACCTCAAGGGTGGTGCCGACCAGGATGATGAGGAAGAGCACGCGCAGCGGGGTCACGAGCAACACGTTCACGAGCCGGGCGGCGTCCCCGTACGGGGTGATGTCGCCGTATCCGGTGGTGGAGAGGGTGACCGTCGCGTAGTACACCGCGTCCAGGAGGTCGACCTCGCCATCGGCCGCGTCGTGGTAACCGCCACGGTCGGCCCAGACGATCAGCACCGTGGCGGCGAGCACCATCAGAGCCATCATCAGCCGTTTGGCGACCTGACGGGCCGGACCGTCGACGACCCTGCGCGGGAGCATCACCCGGGTGGGGACGACGTGTTCGTCGGCGCGCCTGGCCATGGCGTCATGGCCGGGAAGTTTCACGTGAAACACCCTTCAGTCCACGGCGTCGCCGGGGCCCACGGTAGATCGAGGATCTCCACCTCGGTGCCGGACCGTACCCCGCCCGGCTCCACAACAGCCAGCCCGTCCGCGGCGGCGACGCCGCGCAGCATGGCAGGACCGTTGTAATGCAGGGGTACGACGTGATCCGCACCGCCGCCGGTTCCCGTGCCGGCGAGGTGACTCGCGGAGCCGCCGGCCGGGCCGGGCGCCGCGGCTGTGCGATGGACCACGGGGACCAGCCGGGTGTCGTGCGGGTGTCCGTGCACCTCGTCGCGCACCGCCACCCGGTAGGGGGCCTCGGGGGTCCGGCCCGCCAGCCCTCGTAGCAGCGGCTCGGCCAGGGTGAGCAGCCCGGACACGGCGGCCAGCGGATTGCCGGGCAGCCCGACGAGATACGGGCCTCCGGCGCCGAGCCGGGCCAGCAGCATGGGGTGACCGGGGCGCACGGCGACCCCGTCGACGAGCAGTTCGGCACCGATCCGGGCCAGGACGGGGTGCACGTGGTCCACGGGCCCGGCGGCGGTGCCGCCCGTGGTGACGATCAGATCGGCCTCGGACCCGGTGAGTGCCTGCCGTAGGGCCTCCGCGTCGTCGCCGAGCCGGCGCGGCGCGGAGACCTCGGCGCCCAGCGCGCGCAGCCAGGGTCCGATCATCGGGCCGAGGGCGTCCCGGATCAGCCCGTCGTGCGGCAGCCCGGCGGTGAGGAGTTCATCTCCGAGGACGAGGACGTCGACGCGGGGCCGGGGCCGGGTCGGCAGCTCGTCGTAACCGGCGGCCGCGGCCAGTCCGAGGACGGCGGGCGTCACCAGCGTGCCGGCGGGGAGGAGGTCGTCGCCGGAGCGGCACTCCTGTCCGCGCGGTCGGATGTCCTGCCCGGGATGCACCTGGCGCTGCGCGTGGAGCAGCCCCTTGGCCGCGTCGGCGTGGGCGTGCTCGGTGCGGATGACAGCGGTGACGTCCGCCGGGATCCGGGCTCCTGTGGCGATCCGGACCGCGTCGCCGTCGGGGAGCGGGGCGGGCGTGGCGTGGCCGGCGAGGATCCCCTCGTCGTCCTTGTCCCGGATGGTCCAGGGACTCGGCCCCGCGACGGCCCAGCCGTCCATGGCGGAGGTGTCGAAGGGCGGCAGATCGGTGAGGGCGGCGAGCGGCTCGGCGAGCACCTGCCCGAGCGCCTGGTCGAGAGGAAGCCGCACGGTACGCGGAGGAACCGCGCGCCCTGCTCTGGCGGCGACGGCACGGGCCTCGTCCCATGGGGTCGCAGGGCGATGCGGCCGGTCGTGCGGGGCGGCCCCGTCCCGGTGGGGCGCGGGGGAGTGCGCGGCGTGGTCCGGGGAGTTCGCGCCGGCGCGGTGGGCGGAGCTGCCGGAGTACGGGTGGTGGGGAGGCGTGGTGAGGTCCGCCTGAGGCAGCTGGGAAGGGGTGGTGGGGTCGACGTGACGCCGAGCGGAAGGGTCATTCCCGGCCCAGCTCGCGGGCTGCGGGCGGGCCTGGTCCGAGACCCGAGGTTCGGGACCGGGCTCTCCCTCTCTCCCTGCGGCTGCCCCCGCCGGCGCCTGGCGGCTGACCAGAGCGAGAGCCTGCGCCACGGCCCGTTCCTCGTCGGCCTCGGCCTCGGCAGCGCTGTTCCGTTCGGCGACCCGATCGGCATCCGGAACGGGTCCCCTGTCCCCCGGTACCCTCCGGCCCGTCGCGGGCCGAAGCGGGTCCGTGGCGGGCGCCAGCTGATCTGTGGCCGGGGGGAGCCGGTCCGTCGCGGGAGGAATCCGGTCCGTCGCGGGCCGAGGCGGGTCCGTGGCGGGCGCCAGCTGATCTGTGGCCGGGGGGAGCCGGTCCGTCGCGGGAGGCCGTTCGGCGCTGCCGCTGTGGTCCGTCATGGCGTCTCGGTCTCGTCCGCCCACCGGAGGGCGAGCGCGGCAGCCTTCCGGGCGGCCTCGGCCACTGCCTCCGGGCCGCCACCGCCACCGCTCGCCTGCGCCGCCGCGTAGCCGACCAGGAAGGTCGTCAGGGGCGCGGCGGGGCGGGCGACCCCGTGGGCGGCGTCGCGGGCGAGGTCGAGCAGGACGCCGGTGTCGACGTCGAGTTCGATGCCCAGTTCGTTCTTGACTGCGGTGATCCATTCATCCAGCACGGTCCCATGCTCCCTGATCCGGGCCCGGGCCGAGGCCACGTCCTCCCAGGTGTCGCAGTCGAACGAGGCGAGCGGGTCCACCGCGACCCTGGAGAGCCTCAGTTCGTGGGTGAGCAGCCGCAGGGGCAGACCGGCCAGGCTCCCGTGCTCGGCGGCGATGAGCGCCAGCTCGCGACGCAACGGTTCCGCGTGGTAGACGGCGACCAGCGGCTGGTCCCGGCCATCCTGATCGGTGGAGACAGCGGCCTCCGCGCCCCCCTCGTCGGCCGCTTCCAGCAACGAGCCGACCGTGTCCGCTCCCAGGAACGGCAGGTCGGCGGAGAGCACCAGCACGCGTTCCGCCGCCGTATGCCGCACCCCCGCACCGAGCGCCGCCAACGGGCCGCCGCCCTGCGGCTCTTCGCGCGTCCAGGTCACGGCGCGCGAGGTGGGTCGTCGTCCTCCTACGACCACGGTGGTTCGGGCGCCCTCACAGGCGCCGAGCACCCGGTCGAGCAGCGCGCGGCCGCCGACCCGGACCCCGGGCTTGTCGGCACCGCCGAGGCGCTTGGCGGCCCCTCCGGCGAGAACGATGGCGTCATACGCGGTCATGCCCCGAGTATGCGGGCCACACCCTCCGGTGGATCCGCCCTGTCCACGGTGCGGTCGTTCTTGCCGTTGCCGTTGCCGTTGCCGTGGCTCGACGCGGACGCGAGGGAGGGAAACCGGGAGCGCCGCAGGAGGAAGGCGCGTACGAGGCCCGGCCGCGCAACCACCCGGCAGGCCACCCAGCAGGACGCCCAGCAGAATCGCCGCAGATCACCTGGCAGGCCACCCGGCAGGAATCGCCGCAGATCACCCGGCAGAGCAGCCCGGCGCAGTCGGCGCACGACCTCCTGGCAGGACTCGCCGCACACACTCCCGGCAGGACTCGCCGCCCAAACTCCCGCCCGGGCAGCCCGGCAAAAATCGCCGCACGACCTCCCGCCCGGGCAGCCCGGCAAAAATCGCCGCACGACCTCCCGACCGGGCAGCCCGGCGAGACTCGCCGCACGACCTCCCGCCCGGACCCGCCGCGCGTGTCCTGCGTGGGCCCGCGCACTCTACGTGGGCCCGCCCCGCAGCCGCCCGGCACAGGCCCCGCACAACCACCTGACAGGGCCCGCCGAACGACGCCGGCCGGCCCGGCCTACAGCGTCCGCAGCAGCACCGCCGGCTGTTCGACGCAGTCGGCCACGAAGCGCAGGAAGCCGCCCGCCGTACCGCCGTCGCAGACCCGGTGGTCGAAGGTCAGGGAGAGCTGGACGACCCGTCGCACGGCCAGTTCTCCCTCGTGCACCCATGGCTTGGGGACGATCCGGCCGACCCCGAGCATCGCCGCCTCCGGGTGGTTGAGGATCGGCGTCGAGCCGTCGACACCGAACACCCCATAGTTGTTGAGCGTGAACGTGCCGCCGGTCAGCTCCGCCGGCTTCAGAGTTCCCGTCCTCGCCGCCTCGGTCAGCCGGGCGATCTCCGCCCCGATCGACTCCGCGTTGCGCTGGTGGGCGTCCCGGACGACGGGGACCACCAGACCGCGCTCGGTCTGGGCCGCGAAGCCGAGATGGACCTCCGGCAGCCGCACGATCTCGCGCGCCTCCACGTCCACCGTGGAGTTGAGTTCGGGGTACCGGGCCAGTGCCGCCGTGCAGATACGGGCGAGGAGCGCGAGCACCGACACCTTCGGGCCCGCACCGGGGCCGCCGACGCTGTTCATGGCCGCCCTGGCAGCCATCAGCTCGGTGGCATCGGCGTCCACCCAGCACGTGGCGTCGGGGATCTCGCGCCGGCTGCGCGCCAGCTTGTCGGCGACGGCGCCGCGTACCCCGCGCAACGGAATCCGTTCGCCTGCAGGGCGTGCCGACGAGTCGGGCGACGCCGCCACGGCCTGTGCCGCAGGGGCCACAGGTGCAGCGGTTGCAGCAGGGGCCACGGGAACCGCCGGGGCCCCGGCCGCCGACCGGATGGCGGACTCGACATCCGCCCGCAGAATCAGCCCGTCAGGCCCGGAGCCCGCGAGCTTCCGCAGATCGAGATCGTGTTGCCGCGCAAGCTTGCGCACCAACGGGGAGACCACGGCGACCGGCCCCTGTGCGCCGTCCGCACCCCGGCCGGAGACCGCGACCTCATCGGCCACGACAGCAGTGGGAGCAGCGGGAGCAGTGGGAGCGGCAGGGGCACTGGCAGAAGTACGGGCAGAAGCACCGACAGGAGCAGCAGAGCCGTCAACCGCAGCGGAGGCAACAGAAGCGGAGGCAACAGAGGCGGAGGCGACAGACGCGGAGGCGCCGGCAACGCCGCGGCCCGAAAGGCTGTCCGGCCGGACCCGTCGGCGCCGCGACGGCGGTGCCCCGGTCCCGTACCCCACCAGCACGTTCCCGGACCCGGACGCCTCTTCGGCCGCCGCCGCGTCCGGCCCCGTGCCGGAGCGGTCCCCGGCCGCCGTCGCCGACGATTCGACGGATCCGACCGCGACCGTCAGCAGGGGCGCTCCGACGGGGAGTTCCGTCCCCTCGTCGCCGAACCGCGCGGTCACCACGCCCCCGTACGGGCACGGCACCTCGACCATCGCCTTGGCCGTCTCGACTTCGACGACCGGCTGATCGATGGCGACGACATCGCCGACCTCCACCAGCCAGCGCACGATCTCCGCCGCGGTCAGCCCCTCGCCGAGATCCGGCAGCTTGAATTCGAGTACCTGAGGCATCAGTTCTCCGCCTCCCACTGCAGCCGTGCGACGGCGTCGAGCACCCGGTCCACGCCCGGCAGGTGGTGGCGCTCCTGCATCGGCGGCGGATACGGGATGTCGAAGCCGGCGACGCGCAGCACCGGCGCCTCCAGATGGTGGAAGCAGCGCTCGGTGACGCGCGCGGCGATCTCGCCGCCCGGGCCGCCGAATCCGGTGGACTCGTGGACGACGACCGCGCGACCGGTGCGTCGCACGGATGCGGTGACGGTCTCGTCGTCGAAGGGCACCAGCGACCGCAGGTCGACGACTTCGAGGTCCCAGCCCTCCTCGACGGCGGCCTGCGCCGCCTCCATGCAGACCGGCAGCGACGGTCCGTACGTGATCAGCGTCGCGCTGCGGCCGGGGCGGCGCACAACGGCGCGTCCGATGGGTTCGACGGCGGCCGGCGTCTGCGGCGACCAGTCCGCCTTCGACCAGTAGAGCCGCTTTGGCTCCAGGAAGACCACCGGATCGTCGGACGCGATCGAGGCTCTCAGCAGCCCGTACGCGTCCTCGACCGTGGCGGGCGTGACGACATGGAGACCCGGGGTCGCCATGTAGTACGCCTCCGAGGAGTCGCTGTGGTGCTCGACACCGCCGATTCCGCCGCCGTAGGGGACCCGGACCGTGATCGGCAGCGGCATCGCGCCCCCGGTCCGGTTCCGCATCTTGGCGACATGGCTGATGAGCTGCTCGAACGCCGGATAGGCGAAGGCGTCGAACTGCATCTCCACCACGGGCCGGAGCCCGTACATCGCCATGCCGACCGCCGCCCCGAGGATGCCGGCCTCGGCGAGCGGGGTGTCCGTGCACCGCTCGTCACCGAACTCCTTCGCCAGGCCGTCGGTGATCCTGAAGACTCCGCCGAGCGTCCCGACGTCCTCACCGAGGACGTGCACCGAAGGGTCCTCGGCCATCGAGTCGCGCAGCGCGCGTCCGAGTGCCTGCGCCATGGTGGCGGGCTTGGCCTTCGCCGTCCGCTGTCCGGCCGTGGCCGCTGCGGTGGTCATCGCCCCGTACCCCTGTCGTCCGTGCCGTGCTCGTCGTGCTCCGCGTCCAGCTCGACCCTCAGGTGGGCCGCCTGCTCGCGCAGTTGTGCCGTCTGCTCCGCGTACACATGGGCGAAGAGATCCATCGGATCGAGCACCGGGTCCGCGTTCATCCGCTCCCTCAGCCGTGCCGCCATCCGCTCCGCGGCCTCGCGCGCCTCCTCCATGCCTTCTTCGCCGAGCAGCCCGCGTCCGGTGAGCTCGCGCTCCAGGAGGCGGACCGGGTCGTGGGCCCGCCAGGCCTCCACCTCGCTCTCGCCGCGGTAGCGCGTCGCGTCGTCGGCGTTCGTGTGCGCGTCCATGCGGTAGGTGACGGCCTCCACGAGCGTCGGACCGGCGCCGCTGCGGGCACGCGCCACGGCCTCCGAAAGCACCTGGTGCACCGCCGCCGCGTCGTTGCCGTCGACCAGCCGGCCGGGCATCCCGTACCCCACGGCCTTGTGGGCCAGGGACGGTGCCGCGGTCTGCTTGGCGAGGGGCACGGAGATGGCGAAGCCGTTGTTCTGCACGAGGAAGACGACCGGGGCACGCCAGACGGCCGCGAAGTTCAGCGCCTCGTGGAAGTCGCCCTCGCTGGTGCCACCGTCACCGACCATGGCGAGCGCCACCACGTCGTCCCCCTTGAGCCGCGCCGCGTGGGCCAGGCCCACGGCATGCGGCAGCTGGGTGGCGAGCGGGGTGCACAGGGGCGCGATGCGGTGCTCGCGCGGGTCGTACCCGGTGTGCCGGTCGCCGCGCAACAGGGTGAGGGCCTCGACCGGGTCCAGCCCCCGGGCCACGGCCGCGAGCGTGTCCCGGTAGCTGGGGAAGAGCCAGTCCCGCTCCTCGAGCACCAGGGCGGCCGCGATCTCACAGGCCTCCTGTCCGGTGCTCGACGGATAGACGGCGAGCCGGCCCTGTTTGGTGAGGGCGGTCGCCTGTGCGTTGTACCGCCGGCCGCGCACGAGCTCGGCGTAGAGCCGCAGCAGCAGGTCGGGGTCCGCGTCGGCCGCGGCGTCCGTACCGAGCACGCGGAACGGCTCGGAGTCCGGGAGCAGGGGCGCGGGATCGGTGAGCGGCTTCCAGGCCGGGGGCGGCGTGGGCCGGTAGGCGGCCGCGCCGGGCAGCTCTTGGACCGTCATGACAAGCACCTCCTGGCGTCGAGGGGTATCGAGCGACATCTGTCGGCATCGGGGTACCCGCTGCCGAGGGGTGTTGATTTATGCCGAAATAACGAAAGCCGTGCGAGACGTGCGTGTGGCGCGTCTCACCTACCGATTGTTCGGTCGCGAGCGCATTTTGGCTACAGGCACCTTCAGCCTGTGGACAAACGGTTCTCCACAGCCTGGGATGGGCACAGGTCGTCCAGGACGGGGAGGCAGGGGAACATGGCAGCTGAACAAATGGCCGACGGGGACGAGGAGCCCGGCCGGGTTCCCCCGGCACGCCCCCTCGACGCCATCGACGGCGCCATCCTCCGGCTGCTCCAGACGGACGGCCGCGCCTCGATACGTTCGGTGGCCGACCGCGTCCACGTCTCGCGGGCCAACGCGTACGCCCGGATCAACCGGCTCATCGACGACGGCGTGATCCGTGGCTTCAGCGCGCGGGTGAACCATGAGCGCGCGGGGCAGGGGGCCTCCGCGTACATCACGCTCAAGATCGTCCAGAATTCATGGCGCACCGTGCGGGAGCAGCTCCAGGCCTTGCCGGGAGCCACGCACATCGCGCTGGTCAGCGGTGACTTCGATGTCCTGCTGCTGGTGCACACCCCGGACAACCGGTCGCTGCGCGAGCTGGTCCTGACGCGGATCCAGGCCATACCGGAGGTGCTCTCCACACGCACCCTGCTGGTGTTCGAGGAGACGGACCTCGCCCCGGGCTCCGACCGGCCCGCGGAACTCACCTGAGCCGGGACGCCGGCCGCGGGGGGTCTGATCAGCGGCTGGACTTCATGCCTTCGAAAGCCAGCTGCACGACGGTGTCGGCGAGCCGCTCCCCCTCCGCGCCCCCGTCCGACAGCGGCCGGAACCACTCCACGAGCGAGTTGACCATCCCGAACAGCAGCCGCGTCGCCAGCCGTATGTCCACGTCGGAGCGGAGATCACCGTCCGCGACCGCCGCCTTGAGCAGATCGGCCACGCGCTGGTCGAACTCGCGCCGCCGCTCCAGGGCCCAGCGCTCGGTCGTCGTGTTGCCCCGCACCCGCAGCAGCAGCGTGACATAGGGCAGTTCGGCTATCAGCACCTCGACGGTACGACGAGTGACGTACTCGACGCGTTCGATCGCCCGGCCCCGCGTCGCACCCGGCTCGTCGAGGATCGCGAAGAGCCCGTCCAGCGCCCGGCTGACCGCACGCCGCAGCAGCTCTTCCTTGCCGGCGACATGGTGGTAGATGGACGACTTGGAGATGCCCGCCGCCTTCGACAGGTGCTCCATCGACGTGCCGTCGTAGCCACGCTCGTTGAAGACACGGACGGCGACGGTGAGCAGGGTCTCCGGGGTGTACGTGTCCCGCTTGGCCGTGGTCATGCCCGCGATCCTCCCCTACGAGTTGTCCACAGGTTTCGTGGGCCCCCTTGTCCCGACCGATCGTTCGGTTACTCTAACTCTGTCCGCCCGTCCCTGCCCAGCTCGATGAGGAGTGGGTCCGTCATGGCCGCCGAGCTCTCCCCGCACCTGCTGTCCGAGAAGCACCGCCCCACGCTCGACCGGGCCCTCGACGCGATCCGCACGCGCGCCTACTGGTCCCCGCATCCCGAGCACCCGAAGGCGTACGGCGAGGGCGGCGCGCCCGGCAGCCTGGGCGCCGCCGAGGGCAAGGCCGCCTTCGACGCCGTGCTCCGCACCCGTCTCGATCTGGGCCAGCCGGGAACCGACGGGTGGACGGGCGGCGAGATCTCTCCGTACGGTCCGGAGCTGGCCGTCGAGTATCCACACGCGGACCTGGACGTGCTGCTCCCCGCGATGCGTGCGGGCATCCCCGCCTGGCGCGAGGCCGGTCCCGAGACGAGGGCCCTGGTCTGCCTGGAGATCCTGGCGCGGATCAGCGCGCGCACCCATGAGTTCGGGCACGCGGTGATGCACACCAGCGGGCAGGCCTTCATGATGGCGTTCCAGGCCGGCGGCCCGCACGCCCAGGACCGCGGTCTGGAGGCGGTGGCCTACGCGTACGAGGAACAGACGCGCGCGCCCCGCACCGCCGACTGGTCCAAGCCGCAGGGCAAGCGCGACCCGCTCGACCTGCACAAGACGTTCACCGCGGCCGGACGCGGCATCTCACTGCTGATCGGCTGCAACACCTTCCCGACGTGGAACGGCTACCCGGGCCTCTTCGCCTCCCTCGCCACCGGAAATCCGGTCCTGGTCAAGCCGCACCCGCGGGCGGTCCTCCCGCTGGCCCTCACCGTTCAGCTGGCGCGTGAGGTGCTCACCGAAGCGGGCTTCGACCCCAACCTGGTCGCACTGGCCGCCGAGCGGCCGGGCGAGGGCATCGCCAAGACCCTGGCGGTCCGTCCGGAGATCCGGATCATCGACTACACGGGCTCCACCGCGTTCGGCGACTGGCTGGAGGCCAACGCCCGCCAGGCACAGGTGTACACGGAGAAGGCCGGGGTCAACTCGATCGTCGTCGATTCCACGGACGACTACCGGGGCATGCTGGCCAACCTGGCGTTCTCGCTCTCCCTGTACAGCGGACAGATGTGCACCACTCCGCAGAACCTCCTGATCCCCCGGGACGGCATCACGACGGACGTCGGCGACAAGTCGTACGACGACGTGGTCACCGACATCGCCGCCTCGGTCACCGGTCTCCTGGGTGACGACGCCCGGGCGAACGGCCTGCTCGGCGCGCTGGTCAACCCGGAGGTGAAGGCCCGGCTGGAGGCGGCCGCGCAGCTGGGCGAGGTCGCCCTGCCGTCCCGCCAGGTGGCCAACCCGGACTTCCCCGAGGCGGTCGTCCGTACGCCGCTGATCGTCAAGCTAGACAGCAGCAAGCCGGACGAGGAGTCGCCCTACCTGTCGGAGTGCTTCGGCCCCGTCTCGTTCGCGGTCGCCGTCGATTCGACGGCGGAGGCGGTGGAACTGCTGCGCCGCACCATCCGTGAACAGGGGGCGATGACGGTGGGCGCCTACACCACCTCGCCGGAGGTGGAGCGCGCGGTGGAGGACGTCTGCCTGGACGAGTCGGCCCAGCTCTCCCTGAATCTCACGGGCGGGGTGTTCGTCAACCAGACGGCCGCGTTCTCCGATTTCCACGGCTCGGGCGGCAATCCCGCGGCGAACGCGGCCCTGTGCGACGGCGCCTTCGTGTCCAACCGCTTCCGCACGGTGGAAGTACGCCGGCAACGCTGAGACGGAACCGCTCCAGGGGCAAGGGGCAAGCCCCCTAGGCCCCTGGCCCCCCGGAGCGGGGTCCGGAGCAACCCCCTGGAGCGGAGTCCCGAAGCGGGGTCCGGGGCGGAGCCCCGAAGCGGGGTCCGGGGCAGGCGGGGTCCGGGGAGGGGTTCGGACCGGGGTCCGGGGCGGAGCCCGCAGCAGAGGCCCGCTCGCACCGCCCGTCGCCCGCCCCCAGCCGCACGGCCCTGGCCTGCGCCCCCCCCCAGCCGCACGGCCCTGGCCTGCTCCAGCCCTACGCGCTGTCCCCAGGGATGTCCGCGTACCGCTGCACCCACGCATGCATCGCGATCGCCGCCGCCGCCCCCGCGTTGATCGACCGCGTCGACCCGAACTGCGCGATCGAGCAGACCATCGAGGCGTGCTTGCGGGCCTCCTCGGTGAGCCCGGGCCCTTCCTGCCCGAAGAGCAGCACACACCGCCGGGGCAGCTCGGTCCGCTCCAGCGGCACCGCGCCCGGCAGGTTGTCGATGCCGATGATCGGCAGCCCTTCGGCCGCCGCCCAGGCGGTGAGCTCGGCGGTGTCCGGGTGGTGACGGACGTGCTGATAGCGGTCGGTGACCATCGCTCCGCGACGGTTCCAGCGCCGTCGCCCCACGATGTGCACCTCCTTGGCGAGGAAGGCGTTCGCGGTGCGCACGACGGAGCCGATATTGAAGTCGTGGCCCCAGTTCTCCACCGCCACATGGAAATCGTGCCGCCGCGTATCGAGATCGGCCACGATCGCTTCCCGGGTCCAGTACCGGTACCCGTCGCCCACATTGCGCCGGTCGCCGTGGGCGAGCAGCTCGGGGTCGTACCGCTCGCCCACCGGCCAGGGCAGCGGATGCGGCCCGACGCCGACCTCCGTCCCGAACCCCTCGTCGTACTGTGCCGGCTCACCCGTCGCCGACGCCACGGACGGGTCGATCGCCCCGCCCGCACCGTCGGTGCTGCCTGTACTGCCTGTCTCGCTGCTCACCCGACGAGCGTATGGCCCTCGCCGTCGCGATGCCGCGGTGCCTCCCGGTCCTCGGCACCGGGGCCCTCGACGGGCTCCGCGTCCGCGCCGTCCCGTGGCCCCGGCACCTTGCCGCGCCGCCGCAGGAGCCGGTCCCGCCCGAGCACCACCCGACCGCCGAGCCACACCAGGAAGACGGTCGGCAGGAAGACGGCGTCCGCGGCGATCATGGCCATCGAGAAGAAGGGGAGCCCCAGCAACAGGGCGATGCCCGCGTGCTCGCAGATCATCACGACGAGCAGCACGTTCTTGACGCGCCGGTTGAACAGGGTGAACGGGAAGGCGACCTGTACGACGACCGTGGCGTACGTCAGCACCATCACCATCACACCGCTGGACGCCAGAAGGCTCGAAAGCCCGGGCCAGGGCGTGAAGTAGTCCAGATTGAGCGGGTAGTACAGCGCCGTGCCGTCCTGCCAGCGCCCGCCCTGGATCTTGTACCAGCCCGCGGTCGCGTAGATCAGACAGACCTCGGCCATGATCACGACGAGTGTGGCGTTGTGCGTGAGGTTGGCGATGACGTCGAGCAGGGTGCGCGGCTCGCTGCGCGGTGCGTACCGGTTCACCGCCCACCAGGCGCCATGGCCGATCCACAGGATCCAGAAGAAGACCGGCAGCCAGGCGGTCCCGCCCAGGCTCCCCGTCACCGTGGCCCCGCAGAGGACCGCGCCGAAGGCCACCCACAGCAGCGGGCCGGCCACCCCGCCCGTGCGCGGGTCTTCTGCGGCCGAACGCCGCGCACGGCGGGCGTCCAGGGACCAGACCTGTCCGCACCGGGTCAGCACCAGGTAGATCGCCATGAGGTGGATGACGTTGTCGCCGCCGTCGCCCATGAAGATGCTGCGGTTCTGCAGGGAGAGCACACCGGCCATGAACAGGACGGACATGGCCCGGGTGTGCCAGCCCACCATCAGCAGCGCGGCGGCGACCAGCGCCAGCGCGTACACGACCTCGAACCAGACGGCGCTGTCCGACCACATCAGGGTGGTGAACGCCTGGTTGCTGGAGATGAGCTGGTGCGCCATGTCCCAGCGCCACGGGGCGTCGGGGCCGTACATCTCGTGACGGTGCGGGAACTCACGCAGCAGGAACAGGAGGTACGTGGCGGAGAAGCCGATGCGGATGACGGCGCTCTGGTACGGGCCCATGGACGTGGCCGTGATGCGCTGGATACCGCGGGCGAGCGTGCGCTCGGGGCCGGGGGTGCTCACTGGTCCGCCTCCTCGGAGGTGGCCGAGCCCTTGGGCAGGTCGGCCGCGGTGACGGTCCACCAGGGCAGTACCCGGTAGGACGGCTTGGTGCTGATCTTCTCGTCGCTCCACGCGGGGGCCGCCACGGACCGGACCTCGGAACGGACCTGGATCCTCAGCACGTCGCCGCCGTAGTCGTGCTCACTGAGCCGCAGCATCACGATCCGCCGAATGTACTGCTCGGAGAGCCTGCCGCGCAGACCGTTGGCCCGGTTCTGGCTGTCGTGCGAGCCGAGGTAGAAGTCCCAGCCCCGGCGGAGTTCGTTCTGCTGGACGTGGCTGGGCAGCAGATTGCCGCGTATCGCCTTGCCGTCCTCGCCCGACAGGCTCATCCAGGGGGTGGTCCGACGCTTCTCAGGCCCCGATATCTCGGCCCGCACGTGCACGGCGATGTTCTGCTGCAGCGGATTGGGGGCGAAGAGCTTCCAGTTCTGCTCGAACTCGGGGTAGATCCACTGATCGACCGCCTCGCCGTGCTGCTTGGTCAGCGTGTTGGAGGGGGCGACGTGCAGGAACACCATGGCCAGCTGGATGCCGGCGATCAGCCCGATCACCGACAGCACCCCGGCGGCGACGATCTGGTACGGCAACGAGAGCCCGGCCATACCGACGCGCGGCTCGACGCCGGCGCGGGGGTCCGCGTCGGCGGGAATGCCCGGATCGGTCAGCCGGTCCACAACGGGGCCAGGACCCGGCGAGTCGGGAAGGTCCGCAGCAGTGGCACGGCCCGGCAGGGCGCGAAGCTCCGCAGCAGTGGCACGGCCCGGCAGGGCGCGAAGCTCCGCAGCAGTGGCACGGCCCGGCAGGGCGCGAAGGTCCGCAGCGGTGCGGGTGGCCTGATCGATGGGGGCGTCCGGATCGATGGGGGCATCCGGATCGGTCGGACGGTCCGCAGGCGTGCGCGCGCCCGGATCGCTGCGGGGCTCGGGAATCTTCCGCGTCTCCGGGCCGGCCGCACCCTCGCCCTCGCCCCTGACGCCCCCACCGACACCCCCGCCGACGCCCTTGTCGTCGTACGAATCCATCCCGCCCCGATCCCCGTCGATCCCGGTCAGTTATCCACAGGGTTGACACCCTACGGGCCGCAGACTCACCATTGAAGACATTGAACCGAACGATCGGTCGGTAGGGAGTCCGGGATGGCGGCAGTGACTGCGGGCCAGACAGCGCAGGCGGCAGCAGGCGGTAGCGATGGGGCGGGCGGGGCCCTGGAGGCGGCCTTCGACGCCGCGGTGGCCGCCGACGAGCGCATCGAGCCACGTGACTGGATGCCCGACGCCTACCGCGCCTCGCTGGTCAGGCAAATGGCCCAGCACGCCCACTCGGAGATCATCGGCATGCAGCCGGAGGCCAACTGGATCACCCGCGCGCCCTCGCTGCGCCGCAAGGCCATCCTGATGGCCAAGGTGCAGGACGAGGCGGGACACGGCCTGTATCTGTACAGCGCGGCCGAGACCCTCGGGACGAGCCGCGAGGAATTGCTCGACAAGCTGCACGCGGGCCGCCAGCGGTATTCGTCCATCTTCAACTACCCGACTCTGACCTGGGCGGACGTCGGCGCCATCGGCTGGCTCGTGGACGGTGCCGCGATCACCAACCAGGTCCCCCTCTGCCGCTGCTCCTACGGCCCCTACGCCCGGGCCATGGTCCGCATCTGCAAGGAGGAGTCCTTCCACCAGCGCCAGGGGTACGAGCTGTTGCTCGCCCTCAGCCACGGCACGACGGCGCAGCACGAGATGGCCCAGGACGCTGTGAACCGGTGGTGGTGGCCGTCCCTGATGATGTTCGGCCCGCCGGACGACGCCTCGTCGCATTCGGCGCAGTCGATGACCTGGAAGATCAAGCGCCATTCCAACGACGAACTGCGGCAGCGCTTCGTGGACATCTGCGTCCCGCAGGCCGAGGTCCTGGGCCTGACCCTCCCCGACCCGGATCTCCGCTGGAACGAGGAGCGCGGGCAGCACGACTTCGGGGCGATCGACTGGACGGAGTTCCAGGAGGTCCTGAAGGGCAACGGACCGTGCAACGAGCAACGCCTCACCCAGCGCCGTCGGGCGCACGAGGAAGGCGCCTGGGTCCGGGACGCGGCCGCCGCGTACGCGCAGAAGCACACGGATGGACCGACCACGGCCGCACCGCTCACGGACGCGCCGGCCACGGATGTACCGAACGGGGAGACGACAGCATGAGCAGCTCGACCGACTGGCCGCTGTGGGAGGTGTTCGTGCGCTCCCGGCGCGGGCTCGCCCACACCCACGCCGGCAGCCTGCACGCCCCCGACGCCGAGATGGCCCTGCGGAACGCACGCGATCTGTACACGCGCCGCTCCGAGGGCGTTTCCCTCTGGGTGGTGCCGTCCAGCCAGATCACGGCGTCCTCGCCGGACGAGAAGGACACCTTCTTCGAACCGGCGGGTGACAAGCCCTACCGGCACCCCACCTTCTACGCGATCCCGGACGGGGTGAAGCACCTGTGACCGCGGCCCTGGCGCTCGGCGACGACGCCCTGGTGCTGTCGCACCGGCTGGGGGAGTGGGCGGGCCACGCCCCCGTGCTGGAGGAGGAGGTCGCCCTCGCCAACATCGCGCTGGACCTGCTGGGCCAGGCCCGCATCCTGCTCTCCCTGGCGGGTGACGAGGACGAGCTGGCCTATCTGCGCGAGGAGCGTGCCTTTCGCAACGTCCAGCTGGTCGAGCAGCCCAACGGCGACTTCGCCCACACCATCGCCCGTCAGCTGTACTTCTCGGTCTACCAGCACGGCCTGTACGAACAGCTGGCGTCCGGGGACGGGGAGTTCGCCGGGCTGGCGGCCAA
Organism: Streptomyces sp. NPDC005803; assembly: GCF_040630435.1. Lineage (NCBI taxonomy): Bacteria > Bacillati > Actinomycetota > Actinomycetes > Kitasatosporales > Streptomycetaceae > Streptomyces > Streptomyces sp. NPDC005803. The sequence continues at coordinate 316,579 of NZ_JBEXXO010000001.1, forward strand.
GGCCGTCAAGGAGGTCGCCTACCACCGGGACCACGCCCAGCAGTGGACCCTGCGCCTCGGTGACGGCACGGCAGAGAGCCACGAGCGCATGCAGTGCGGAGTGGACGCCCTGTGGCGTTACACCGGTGAGCTGTTCCAGCCCGTCGAAGGCGTCGAGGTGGACTGGCAGGCCCTGCACAGCCGCTGGCTGGACTCCGTCACCACCCTGCTGGAACGAGCCACGCTGACCGTGCCCACAGGACCGCAGACCGGCGCCTGGACGGCCGGCGCCGGCCGTCAGGGCATCCACACGGAGCCGTTCGGCCGGATGATCGCCGAGATGCAGCATCTGCACCGCAGCCACCCGGGGGCGTCATGGTGACCTGGACACCCCTGGAGGAGGAGCTGCGGAGCCTCGCGGGCGCCGTCCCCGACCCTGAGCTGCCCGTACTGACCCTGGAGGAGCTCGGCGTGCTCCGGGGCGTGGAGGTCCTCGCACCGGGCCGCGTCACGGTCCGTCTCACCCCGACGTACACCGGTTGCCCGGCGATGGAGACGATGTCGACGGACATCGAGCGGGTGCTGCACGACCACGGCATGACCGAGGTCTCCGTGGTCACCGTCCTCTCCCCGGCCTGGTCCACGGACGACATCAGCGCGGAAGGGCGGCGCAAGCTCGCCGAGTTCGGCATCGCTCCCCCGCGCCCGCACGACGCCGCGACCTCTTCCGCGGGGCCCGTACCGCTCACCCTGTCGGTGCGCTGCCCGCACTGCGGCTCGACCGACACGGAGCTTCTGAGCCGTTTCTCCTCGACCGCCTGCAAGGCGCTGCGCCGCTGCGTGTCGTGCCGTGAACCGTTCGACCACTTCAAGGAGTTGTAGATGTTCCATCCGCTCCGGGTCAGCGCGATCGAGCGGCTCACGGACGATTCGGTGGCCGTCACCTTCGCCGTGCCGCCCCAGCTTCGCGAGACCTTCCGCCACAAGCCCGGCCAGCACCTGAATGTCCGCTACACCGTCGGCGGTGAGGAGATCCGTCGCTCGTACTCGATTTGCGCACCGGCCACCGAGCCACCGGCCGACCCGGGGCTCCGCGTGGGCATCCGGCTCGTCGACGGGGGTGCGTTCTCCACGTACGCGCTCAAGGAGCTGGCCGTCGGCGACCAGGTGGAGGCGATGCCTCCGAGGGGCCGCTTCGTGATCGCACCGCGCCCCGGACAGTTCGCGGCGATCGTCGGCGGCAGCGGCATCACCCCGGTGTTGTCCATCGCGGCGACCCTGCTGGCCCGGGAGGCCGACGCCTCGTTCTGCCTGGTCCGCAGCGACCGGACCGCCGCGTCGACGATGTTCCTGGATGAGGTCGCCGACCTCAAGGACCGTTATCCGGACCGGTTCCAGCTGGTCACCGTGCTGTCCCGGGAAGAACAGCAGGCGGGTCTGCCCTCCGGCCGGCTGGATCGCGAACGGCTGACGAACCTGTTGCCGGCACTGCTGCCGGTGACCGACGTCGACGGCTGGTACCTGTGCGGCCCGCTCGGGCTGGTCCGCGCCGCCGAGGGCGCGCTGCACGGTCTGGGCGTCGAGCGGACCCGCGTCCACCAGGAGATCTTCCACGTGGAGGACAGCCTGGACGCGCCCGTCCGGCCACGGATCGAGGCTTCCGCGCACAGCACGCTCACGGCGACCCTGGACGGCCGCTCGGGCACGTGGCCGGTGCAGGAGGGCGAGTCCCTGCTGGAAACGGTGCTGCGCAGCCGTTCCGACACGCCGTACGCCTGCAAGGGCGGGGTGTGCGGGACCTGCCGGGCCTTCCTGGTCTCGGGCGAGGTGCGGATGGACCGCAACTTCGCGCTGGAGCCGGAGGAGACGGGCGCCGGGTATGTGCTGGCCTGCCAGTCCCATCCGGTGACCGGGGAGGTGGAGCTCGACTTCGACCGCTGATCCAGTGCCCGTGGAGGCGTAGCTCGGCTTCGATACCGCCCCTGGGCGGTGGCCCCGCCCCCACCCTGACGTGGCCCGCGCTCCGGACCGACCCACGCCCGGGGCCCCTCACGCCTGCACCCGCTCCCGGGCCCCCTCACGCCTACACGCCTCGGCCACCTCAGGCCTACGCCCACGACCCGGGCCGCCCCGTCCGGACGCACCCTCGCCTGGACCCCGTACGGACGGACCGTTCCCTTCTTGTAGAACCTGTTCTATCTTGACGACCCGTCAGGTCCGGTACGGGCGCAGCGTTCGCGGGAGGCCAGGACAGTGGACTTCACCTTCACCGAGGAACAGCAGGCAGCCACCGAGGCGGCTCGGGCGGTCTTCTCGGGTGTCGCCCCCGATGCGGTGCCCAGCCCCGCGCTCGTGCCCGGGGCGGTGGCCGAGGACATCGACAGGCCGCTGTGGGCCGGGCTCGCGGCCGGCGACCTGCTCAGCCTGACGCTGGCTCCGGAGCACGGCGGGGCGGGCCTCGACCTGGTCGCGCTCTGCCTGGTGCTGCGCGAGTCCGCGAGGGTCCTCGCCCGGGTCCCGCTGCTGGAGACGTGCGCGGTCGCCATGGCGATCCAGCGCCACGGCGACCGGGAACTGGCAGCCGAGCTGCTGCCACGCGTCGGCCGCGGGGACCTGGTTCTCACGGTCGGCGCCAACGGCCGCACCGGCCACGACCCCGCCGAACTCGCGGTCATCGCACGGCCGGCCAAAGACGCCGGCGCCGGAGCCGGCCCGGCCCCCCACACCCAGGCCACCACCACCGCCATCGCCCCCGCCCCCGCCCCCGCCCCCGCAGCGTCCTGGGTACTCGACGGCGTGCAGTCGGGGGTGCCGTGGGCACAGGCCGCGGACTGGATCGCGGTGCCCGCCCACCTCGGCGACGGCCGCGCCGTGCTGGCCCTGGTCCGCCGCGACGACGACGGGCTCACCATCGCCGAACAGGTCTCGACCAACGGTGAACGCTTCGGCGAGGTGCGGCTGGACGCCGTCCGGATAGAGGCCCGTCGACTGATCGACGCCGCAGACGCCTGGGAATGGCTGCGCTCCGTACTCACCATCGGCACGTGCGCGCTCGCACTGGGTCTCGGCGAGGCCGTACTGGCCATGACCAGCCAGTACACGGGCAAGCGCGAACAGTTCGGCTTCCCCGTCGCGACCTTCCAGGCGGTCGCCGTGCAGGCCGCGGACCGCTACATCGACCTGCGGGCCATGGAGGTGACCCTCTGGCAGGCGGCCTGGCGGATCGCCGCCGGCGGAGCCGGCGCACTGCCGCCGGCAGGGGATGTCGCGGTGGCGAAGATCTGGGCGTCCGACGGGGTCCGCCGGGTCGTGCAGACGGCTCAGCACCTGCACGGCGGCTTCGGCGCGGACACCGACTACCCGTTGCACCGTTTCCACGCCTGGGCGAAGCAGATCGAGCTCTCCCTCGGTCCGGCAGCGGCTCACGAAGAGGCCCTGGGCGACCTGCTGGCCGCCCACCCCTTCGACTGACACCACCAGACGCTGCGGGGCCGGCACGGACCTGGCCGACAACACCAGCCGACAGCCCTCAGCCCGCAGACTTCAGACTTCAACCATCACAAACAGCCGCCGAAGAGCAGCCGCCAACGGCCCACGACCACGACCCACCGGCAACCAGCAACCAGCAACCAGCAACCAGCAACCAGCAAGGGCCAACGGCCGGCAAGCAGTGCCGTCAGGCGACGAAAGCGGGGGCGCCGCTGTCCGTGGTCATCGGACGTCCCGCGCTGTCCCAGGCGAGCATGCCGCCGTCGATGTTCACGGCGTCGATGCCCTGCTGCACCAGGTACTGGGTGACCTGGGCGGATCGGCCGCCCACCCGGCACATCACGTGCACCCGACGACCGTCCTCCACCGCTTCGGTCAGCTCACCGAACCGGCCCACGAAGTCGCTCATCGGAATGTGCAGGGCACCGTCGACGTGTCCGGCGGCCCATTCGTCGTCCTCCCGGACGTCCAGCACGAAGCCGTCCGCCGGCACCGCCGTGACGTCGACCGCGGGAAGCGGGGCGAAGCTCATGGGTCCTGCCTTCTCTCGTAAAGACGCACCGAAGTCAACCGAAGTCACCGGAAACGCTACTGCACCAGAGCCGCCAGCTCGGTCTCCCGCTGCGCGACCTCGCCCAGCAACTGCTCGGCGATCTCCTCCAGCAGGTGGTCCGGATCGTCCGGTGCCATCCGCAGCATGGCCCCGATCGCGCTCTGCTCCAGCTCCTGGGCGAGCACCGTCAGCAGTTCCTTGCGCTGGGTCAGCCAGTTCAGCCGGGCGTAGAGCTCGTCGGCCTCGCTGAGCTCCGCCTCGGGCAGGACCGGTCCGGCCGCCCACTCCTGGGCCAGCTCCTTGAGCAGCGCCTCGTCCCCGCGACCGTAGGCGGCGTTGACGCGGGTGATGAACTCATCCCGCCGGGCCCGCTCGCTCTCGTCCTGGGCCAGGTCCGGATGGGCCTTGCGCGCCAGCTCGCGGTAGAGCTTGCGCGCCTCGTCGGTCGGCCGCACCCTCTTCGGCGGCCGGACCGGCTGCTCGGTGAGCATGGCCGCGGCCTCGGGGGACAGGCCCTCGGAATCCATCCACTCGTGGAACAGTTCGTCGACCCCTGGCATGGGCATCACGATCGCCCGCGCCTCCTGCGCCTTGCGCAGGTCCTCCGGGTCGCCCGTCCTGGCGGCCCGGGCCTCCGCGATCTGTGCGTCGAGCTCGTCGAGCCGTGCGTACATCGGGCCCAACCGCTGGTGATGCAGCCGGGAGAAGTTCTCGACCTCGACCCGGAACGTCTCCACCGCGATCTCGAACTCGATCAGCGCCTGCTCGGCCACCCGCACAGCGTGCGCCAGCCGCGCCTCGGGACGCTCCTGCTCAGCCCCCACGCCCTCCGCCCCGGCACCGCCGCCCACACCGCCACCACCGCCGTCAGCGGGCGCACCGGCGGCATCTCCAGCCCCGATAGGACCCCCCTCGGCAGCCCCGGAGGCACCGCCCTCGGCGGCCCCGCCGGGGCTGCCCGCGTGGGTCTCGGCCGGGGAGCCCGGCTGCTCGTCCTGCAGGGCGTCGCCCTGCCGGGCATCGTCGTTCCGGGTGGTCGGCACCCCGGCGGCTTCGTGGGTCACCCGTCCAGCGTATGGCCACGACCCGGACGCCGCGGACGCACGGTGGGCGCGGTGGGCGTCACACCCCGGACTCGGCGGCTATCCGCCCCGCGCCGACGGCTCGCACCAGGTCCGCGTGATCCGCCTCGGTACGGTCCGCGTACGTCACCGCGAACGCCGCCACGGCCTCGTCCAGCTCGTCGTTCTTCCCGCAGTACCCCGCGATCAGCCGTGGATCGGCGCTGTGCGCGTGCGCCCGCGCCAGCAGCGCTCCGGTCATCCGGCCGTAGTCGTCGACCTGGTCGGGCGCGAGTGCCGCCGGGTCGACGCTGCCCTTCCGGTTCCTGAACTGCCGTACCTGGAAGGGCCGGCCCTCCACGGTCGCCCAACCCAACAAGATGTCGCTGACGACCTGCATCCTCTTCTGTCCGAGCACCACCCGGCGCCCTTCGTGCTCCACCTCCGGCACAGCGAAGCCCACGGCGGGCAGATGGGGTGCCAGCACCGACGGCCGGGCCTCCTTCACCTGCAGGACCAGCGGCTCGCCCCGGTGATCCAGCAGCAGCACCACGTACGACCGGGTGCCCACGCTCCCCGTGCCGACCACGCGGAACGCCACGTCGTGGATCGCGTACCGGGCCAGCAGCGGCACCCGGTCCTCCGACACCGTGGCCAGGTAGCCACCCAGCCCCGCCGCGACCGCCGCCGCCTCCGCGTCCGGCACCCGCCGCAGCACCGGCGGCGCGTCGACGAACCGGCGCCCGCCGTCCCCGCAGTCCTCCGTGGACTTGGCGGCGAAGCGGGCGCTGGTGTTGTTGCGCGCCTTCTGCGACACCCGCTCCAGGGTGCCGAGCAGATCCCGCGCGTCCGTGTGCGAGACCAGCTCCTCGTCGGCGATGGCGTTCCACGCGTCGAGCGCGGGCAGCCGGGCCAGCAGCCGCATCGTCCGCCGATACGCGCCCACCGTGTCGTACGCGCCCCTGCGGCAGGTGTCCTCGTCCGCACCGGCCTCGCGGCCCGCGAGCACCAGTGAGGTGGCGAGACGCTTGAGGTCCCACTCCCACGGGCCGGCCACGGTCTCGTCGAAGTCGTTCAGGTCGATGACCAGGCTGCCCCGGGCATCGCCGTACAGCCCGAAGTTCGCCGCGTGCGCGTCACCGCAAAGCTGGGCGGCCACCCCGGTGACCGGTGTCCCCACCAGGTCGAGGGCCATCAGCCCCGCCGAGCCCCGCAGAAAGGCGAACGGCGTGGCAGCCATCCGCCCCACCCGTATCGGTGTGAGACCCGCCACCCGGCCCTGGTTCGACTCCTCGACCGCCCGCACCGCGTCGGGCCGCCCCGCCGACAGGTCCAGAGAGGCGTGGGAGGAGCGGGGCACCCGCCGGCGCAGCGCCTTGCCGGCCCCTTTCGGCGAGAGCGGCGCGCTCCGGTCATCCGGGTGCACGCGGGGGGCGAACCCGGGCACGAGCGGAATGCGCGGACCGTCTGCCGCAGCCCGTTCCGCCGGCACGGTCGTTTCGGTCTCGATCATGGCGCGCAGCCTCCCCCGACCGCGCCCGGCGCCCCCGTCGGCGTCCGGCGTCCCGGCCCTCTCAACTGCGGGAGACGGTACCGCTGCCCAGCGGTTGCCCGCCCGGGCTCCGCTCAACAGCCGCCAGTTGCCCGCCCCGGCTCCTCAACAGCCGCCAGGTACCCGCCCGGGCTCGTCAACAGCCACCAGGTACCCGCCCAAGCTCCTCAACAGCCTTCAGCTGCCCGCCCCCGGCTCCTCAACAGCCGCCAGCCGCCTGCCCGGGCTCCGCTCAACAGCGGCCGAGGTCGTCCTTCAGATGGGTTTTGGCCCAGTTCCCCAGTTCCTTGAGCGCGGGCTCCATCGCGGCGCCGGCCTGCGTCAGGCGGTACGAGACCCGCAGCGGCGGCCCCTCGTCGACCTCGCGGACCACCAGCCCCGCCGCGCCCAGTTCCGTCAGCCGGTCCGAGAGCATGCGCTCACTGATGCCCGGAATGGCCCGCCGCAGGTCGGCGAAGTGCACGGGCTGCTGCATCAGCACGGAGACGATCGGCCCTGTCCAGCGCTTACCGAACAGCTCGAAGACGCGGCTGATGCCCACGTCCACCCGCCTGCACGCCTGCTCGCTGTGATCCGCCATGCGTCCAGGGTACTGCGTGGAGGTGAGCGGCTTACTATTCGTAAGCACCTATGTTATTACTAGGTACGTACGAAATATGGGCGACGTCATCGACTCGCCCCTCACCGAACCGTGGAGACCCTCATGGCCACACTGCTGCACCTCGATTCCGCCGTCTTCCCCCAGGGCTCCGCGTCACGGGAGGTCACCGCCGCATTCGTGCAGACCTGGCGCGAGCAGCACCCGGACGGAAAGGTCGTCTACCGCGACCTGGCCGCCGACCCCCTGCCGCACCTGGACGCCGAGGCAGCCGCGGCCGGTGTCGCGCACCCGCTGCGGGGCGAGCTCGCCGCGGAACTCGCCGCCGCGGACGCCGTCCTGATCGGCGCCCCGATGTACAACTTCTCGATTCCGTCGACGCTCAAGGCATGGCTCGACCACGTGCTCATCGTCGGCCACAACATCGGCCCCGACAGCCCGGTGGCCGGCACCCCGATCACCATCGTCGCCAGCCGCGGCGGCTCGTACGCCGCGGGCACCCCGCGCGAGGGCGCCGAGTTCGTGCAGAACTACCTGGCGACGCTGCTGACGTCCATGTTCGCCGCCGAGGTCGACTTCATCGTCCCGGAGCTCACCCTGGCGCACGTCAAGCCGGAGATGGCCGAGCTCATCCCGCTCGCCGACGCCTCCCGCGCCAAGGCCTTCAGCGACGCCTCGGAGAAGGCCAAGGCCCTCGCCTCCCGCTTCGCCGCCTGAGGACGCCTGAAGACGCCTGAAGGCGCCGGAGAACGCCGGAGGACGTCGGAGGCCGGCTGAGGGCCGGCCGAACCGCCCGAGACGCAAGGCGCGACGAACGGGAAGGGCCGGGGTCCGTGGACCCCGGCCCTTCCCGCACCGCAGACCCGGACCCCCACCCTCGACCCGAGGGCTTGAGGGCCCGATTCGGACGTTTCACGTGAAACCAAACCAGCCGGGAGATCACCCGGAGCCAGAACCGAAGAAGCCCCACCGGCATGGCCGGTGGGGCTTCTCTCTTGTGCGCGAGGGGGGATTTGAACCCCCACGTCCCTAAGGACACTGGCACCTGAAGCCAGCGCGTCTGCCGTTCCGCCACTCGCGCATGAGTGGTGTTTCCAGACTCTCGCTTGTTCTGCGAGCGCCTGGCGACAAACGGAAGATTAGCACGCTGGGCAGGGTGGATTCACATCCGTTTGTTTCGACGAACGCCCGGAGGGAACCGGGAACCCGCACCCGCCGCCCCCCACTCCTCCTGAGTGCACCCAAGGTGCGGGACACTGTCAGGAGGCCGCCTCTACGATCCGTGTGAGGGGGGACACTCCTCCACAGTGCAGACAAGGGGAACCAGCCGATTTCCCGACGCGTGGATACGATCAGTAAGCAGTACAGGGACGACGACGACGGAGGAGGTGCCCCATGGGAGTCATGAAGCGTTTCGAGCAGCGTCTCGAAGGCCTGGTCAACGGCACCTTCGCCAAGGTCTTCAAGTCCGAGGTCCAGCCGGTCGAGATCGCCGGCGCCCTCCAGCGGGAGTGCGACAACAACGCCACCATCTGGAACCGCGAGCGGACCGTCGTCCCCAACGACTTCATCGTCGAGCTCAGTGCCCCCGACTACGAGCGCCTCAGCCCGTACTCCGGCCAGCTGGGCGACGAGCTCTCCGGGCTCGTCAGGGACTACGCCAAGCAGCAGCGGTACACCTTCATGGGCCCCATCAAGGTCCACCTGGAGAAGGCGGAGGACCTCGACACCGGTCTCTACCGGGTGCGCAGCCGCACCCTGGCGTCGAGTTCGTCACAGGACCAGCCGGGCCAGCAGGGGTTCCCGAACCACCCGGGACAGCAGGCCGCACCGCCCGCCCACCCCGGACGCCCCCAGGCGCCCGGCGGTTACGGCTACCCGCCCAGCCCCGCACCGCCCATGCCCGCGGCCCCGCCGCCGGGCGCGAGGCACGGCGGGGGACCAGGGCACGACCGGCGTCCGCCGGCCACCCCCAGCCCCCTGCCGAACACGCAGGTGCGACGCTGGATCGAGATCAACGGCACCCGTCATCAGATCTCCCGGCCGACGCTGGTGATGGGACGCAGCACCGACGCGGACGTACGGATCGACGACCCCGGCGTCTCCCGCCGGCACTGTGAGATCAGGACCGGAACGCCCTCGACGATCCAGGATCTCGGGTCTACCAACGGCATCGTGGTAGACGGGCAGCACACCACCCGCGCTACGCTCCGCGACGGCTCGCGGATCGTCGTGGGCAGTACCACCATCGTTTACCGGCAAGCCGAAGGGTGAAGCGGGGGCAATGTCAGAGCTGACCCTTACGGTCATGCGGCTAGGATTCCTGGCTGTTCTGTGGCTGTTCGTGATCGTGGCCGTCCAGGTCATTCGAAGTGACCTGTTCGGAACGCGCGTCACGCAGCGCGGCTCACGCCGCACTGCTGCCGACGCACGGCCTCCACAGGCACGCCAGACCCCTGCGGCACCGCCGCAGCAACGCCAGCAGCCCGGCCGCCAGCGCCGGGGAGCACCGACCAAACTGGTCGTGTCCGAGGGGACGCTCACCGGCACCACGGTGGCGCTCCAGGGCCAGACCATCACGCTGGGCCGGGCCCATGACTCAACGATCGTGCTGGACGACGACTACGCGTCCAGCAGGCATGCCAGGATCTACCCCGACCGTGACGGCCAGTGGATCGTCGAGGATCTCGGGTCCACCAACGGCACGTATCTGGACCGGACCCGTCTCACCACCCCGACGCCTGTTCCGCTGGGCGCGCCGATCCGGATCGGCAAGACCGTCATCGAGCTGCGGAAGTAGTACGACAATGAGCGAGCGGAGCGAGCGAGCCGCGGCGGTCCGGGCATCGGACCCGGGCAGGCTCCCGACCGGAGGGTGGGCAGTGTGGCTCGAGACCGGCTGTACCCCGAACCGACGGGCGAGGTGCGCATGAGTCTTTCCCTGCGCTTCGCCGCCGGATCGCACAAGGGCATGATCCGGGAGGGCAACGAGGACTCCGGCTATGCCGGACCGCGCCTGCTCGCCATCGCCGACGGCATGGGCGGCCAGGCCGCCGGTGAGGTCGCCAGCTCCGAGGTGATCTCCACACTCGTCCAGCTCGACGACGACGTGCCCGGCTCCGACATCCTCACCTCGCTCGGCACGGCGGTCCAGCGGGCCAACGACCAGCTGCGCATGATGGTCGAGGAGGACCCCCAGCTGGAGGGCATGGGCACCACGCTCACCGCGCTCCTGTGGACGGGCCAGCGCCTCGGTCTCGTGCACGTCGGCGACTCGCGCGCCTATCTGCTGCGGGACGGCGTCCTGACGCAGATCACGCAGGACCACACCTGGGTCCAGCGGCTGGTCGACGAGGGCCGGATCACCGAGGAGGAGGCCACCACCCACCCGCAGCGCTCCCTGCTGATGCGCGCGCTGGGCAGTGGCGACCACGTCGAACCCGACCTCTCCATCCGTGAGGTCCGGGCCGGTGACCGCTATCTGATCTGCTCCGACGGGCTCTCCGGCGTCGTCTCCCACCAGACGATGGAGGAGACGCTCGCCAGCTACCAGGGCCCCCAGGAGACCATCCAGGACCTCATCCAGCTCGCCCTGCGCGGCGGCGGTCCGGACAACATCACCTGCATCGTCGCCGACGTCCTCGACGTCGACAGCAACGACACCCTGGCCGCTCAGCTCAACGACACCCCGGTGATCGTCGGAGCCGTCGCGGAGAACCAGGCCGCCCAGCTGAACGACGGCGGCGCCATGGAGACCCCCGCCGGACGCGCGGCCGGTCTCGGCCGGCCCGTCCCGCCGCCCGCGGGCGGCTTCGGCCCTCCCGGCAGCGGTGACGACGTCGGCTACGACGGGATGCCGGACGGCTCCTTCGGGTCCTACTCCGACGACGACTTCGTCAAGCCCGGCGGCCGCAAGTGGCTCAAGCGGTCCCTGTACGTCGTGCTCGCCCTGGCGGTCATCGGCGGCGGTCTGTACGGCGGCTACCGCTGGACCCAGACCCAGTACTTCGTCGGCGCGAAGAACGACAACGTCGCGCTGTACCGGGGCATCAGCCAGGACCTCGCGTGGGTCACGCTCTCGAAGGTCGAGAAGGACCACCCCGAGATCGAACTCAAGTACCTCCCGCCCTACCAGCGCAAGCAGGTCGAGGCGACCATCGCCGAGGGCAGCCTGGCCGACGCCCGCAAGAAGATCACCGAGCTCGCCACCCAGGCGACCGCGTGCAAGAAGGACGCACAGCGCCGCGCAGCCGAGAAGAACGCCCCCAGCGACGAGGGCCAGGCCGGCGGTACGGACACGGACGCCACCAAGACGTCCGCCACGTCCGGGGCCACCAAGACCAAGCAGACTTCAGCGACTCCCACTCCCGGACCCAGCCTCTCGGAGGAAGAGAAGAAGCTGGTCCCGCAGTGCGGTAAGCAGTAAAGCCGTAGGGGGCCTTCAGCACCATGAGCGTTGTCACCAACACGACCACGATCGGCGCGATCGACGCACCGAGCCGGCGCAACACCGAACTGATGATGATGGTCTTCGCCATCGCCATCTCGGTGTTCGCCTACGCCAACGTGGGCCTCGCCATCGACGGCTCACTGCCGTCCGGCATGTTCGGCTACGGACTCGGCCTGGTCCTGCTCGGCGGCGTGGCCCACCTCGTGGTGCGCAAGTTCGCCCCGTACGCGGACCCGCTGCTGCTCCCCCTGGCCACGCTGCTCAACGGGCTGGGGCTGGTGCTGATCTGGCGGCTGGACCAGTCGCAGCGGCTGATCGACCGGGCGGAAACCCTGTACGGGGCCTACACCCCGGACGCCCCCAAGCAGCTGATGTACTCGGCGATCGGCGTGGCACTGCTGGTCGCGGTGCTGATGATCCTCAAGGACCATCGCATCCTGCAGCGCTACACCTACATCTCCATGGTGGCGGCGCTGGTGCTGCTGATCATGCCGATGTTCTTCCCCGCGGTGAACGGCGCGAAGATCTGGGTGAGCCTGGGCCCCTTCTCCATCCAGCCCGGCGAGTTCGCGAAGATCATCATCGCGGTCTTCTTCTCCGGCTACCTCATGGTGAAGCGCGACGCGCTGGCCCTGGCCAGCCGGCGTTTCATGGGCCTGTATCTGCCCCGGGGCCGTGACCTCGGGCCGATCCTCGTCATCTGGGCGCTGTCGATCCTGATCCTGGTCTTCGAGACCGACCTGGGAACGTCGCTGCTGTTCTTCGGCCTCTTCGTGATCATGCTGTACGTCGCGACGGAGCGGACCAGCTGGATCGTCTTCGGTCTGCTGATGTCCGCGGCCGGAGCGGTGGGGGTCTCCACGTTCGAGTCACATGTGCAGCAGCGTGTGGACGCGTGGATGGACCCGTTCGCCTGCTACCAGACGGACGGCGCCTGTGAGCAGATCGGCAACGCCATCATGTCCTTCGGGTCGGGCGGCACCCTGGGCACCGGCTGGGGCCAGGGGCACTCCGACCTGATCGGCTTCGCCGCCAACGCCGACTTCATCCTCTCCACCGTCGGCGAGGAACTCGGGCTCGCCGGAATGATGGCCGTCCTGCTGATCTACGGCCTCATCGTCGAGCGCGGCGTCCGCACGGCGCTCGCCGCCCGCGACCCCTTCGGCAAGCTCCTCGCGATCGGCCTCTCCGGCGCCTTCGCCATCCAGGTCTTCGTGGTGGCCGGCGGTGTCATGGGTCTCATCCCGCTGACCGGTATGACGATGCCCTTCCTCGCGGCCGGTGGTTCGTCCGTGATCGCCAACTGGGCGCTGATCGGGCTCCTGATCCGCATCAGTGACACCGCCCGCCGCCCCGCACCGGCCCCCGCCCCGTCCTCCGACGCCGAGATGACCCAGGTGGTCCGCCCGTGAACAAGCCCCTGCGCCGGATCGCGATCTTCTGCGGCGTCCTCATCTTCGCTCTGCTCGCACGGACCAACTACCTCCAGTACGTGAAGGCCGACGAGCTCAACACCCGCGACGAGAACCGCCGCGTCCGCATCGAGCGGTACGCCCACGAGCGCGGCAACATCATCGTGGACGGCGGCAAGGCCGTCACCGGGTCCGTCGAGACCAAGAGCGGCGACTTCAAGTACAAGCGGGTCTGGGAGGACGGCCCCATGTGGGCCCCCGTCACCGGCTACTCGTCGCAGGCGTTCGACGCCTCGCAGCTCGAGAAGATCGAGGACGGCATCCTCACCGGCAACGACGACCAGCTCTTCTTCAACCGCACCATGTCGATGTTCACCGGCGAGAAGAAGCAGGGCGGCAACGTCGTCACCACCCTCAACAGCGCGGCGCAGAAGGCCGCCTTCGAGGGACTCGGCAACAAGAAGGGCGCCGTCGCCGCCCTCGACCCGCAGACCGGCGCCATCCTGGCGCTCGCCAGCACCCCTTCGTACGACCCCTCGACCTTCGCGGGCAACACCGATGCCGACACCAAGGCCTGGCAGTCGCTGCTGAAGGACAAGGACAAGCCGATGCTCAACCGGGCGTTGCGCGAGACCTACCCGCCCGGCTCGACCTTCAAGGTCGTCACCGCGGCCGCCGCCCTGGAGAACGGGCTCTACACCGACATCGACGCGGACACGAAGTCGCCACTGCCCTGGCGCCTCCCGCAGACGAGCCAGGACCTCGACAACGAGGGCAACATCCCGTGCGAGAACGCCTCGCTGCGTGAGGCACTGCGCTGGTCGTGCAACTCCGTCTTCGGCAAGATCAGTGATGACCTGGGCAACCAGAAGATGATCGACGAGGCCGACAAGTTCGGCTTCAACAAGGAGATCTTCAGTCCGGTCCGCGCCGACGCGAGCGTGTACCCCAAGGACAACCGGCCGCAGAACGCCATGGCCGGCATCGGCCAGGCGTCCAACCGCGCCACCCCGCTCCAGATGGCGATGGTCGCCTCCGCCGTCGCCAACGACGGCAAGCTGATGCAGCCGTACATGGTGGCCGAACGGCAGGCGCCGGACCTGGACGCCGTCTACACCCACGAGAAGGAGCAGTTCAGCCAGCCCCTCTCGGGTGAGAACGCCCAGAAGCTCCAGCAGATGATGGAGACCGTCGTCGAGAACGGCACGGGCCGCAACGCCAAGATCCGGGGCGTCACGGTCGGCGGCAAGACCGGTACCGCGCAGCACGGCCTCAACAACAGCGAGAAGCCGTACGCCTGGTTCATCTCGTACGCCAAGACCGACAGCGGTTCCCCCGTCGCCGTCGCCGTGGTCGTCGAGGACGGCGAGGCCAACCGCGACGACATCTCCGGCGGTGGTCTGGCGGCTCCCATCGCCAAGGCGGTCATGAAGGCAGTCATCGACAGCAAGAAGTGACACCGCTCACACCTGGCGCCAAATCCGCCCCGGTGGATACCGGTCGGATATCAGGTATCGCCTGCGGGCCGATCAGCTGGTGCGCGGCCGGTAGCGTAAGCGCGAACAGCACACCGCCGGACCGCACACCGGTGCGGTCAGGACTGACGGAGAGGGCTGGAACAGTTATGGAAGAGCCGCGTCGCCTCGGCGGCCGGTACGAGCTGGGCTCGGTGCTCGGCCGTGGTGGCATGGCCGAGGTCTACCTCGCGCACGACACCCGGCTCGGCCGCACCGTAGCTGTGAAGACGCTCCGGGCGGACCTCGCCCGCGACCCGTCCTTCCAGGCCCGGTTCCGCCGTGAGGCCCAGTCCGCCGCCTCGCTCAACCATCCGGCGATCGTCGCGGTCTACGACACCGGTGAGGACTACGTCGACGGGGTCTCGATCCCGTACATCGTCATGGAGTACGTCGACGGGTCGACGCTCAGGGAGCTTCTGCACTCCGGTCGCAGACTGCTGCCCGAGCGCACGCTCGAGATGACCGTCGGGATCCTCCAGGCGCTGGAGTACTCGCACCGGGCCCAGATCGTCCACCGTGACATCAAGCCGGCGAACGTCATGCTGACGCGCAACGGCCAGGTCAAGGTCATGGACTTCGGCATCGCCCGTGCCATGGGCGACTCCGGCATGACGATGACCCAGACCGCGGCCGTCATCGGCACCGCCCAGTACCTCTCCCCGGAGCAGGCCAAGGGCGAGCAGGTCGACGCGCGCTCCGACCTGTACTCCACCGGCTGCCTGCTCTACGAGCTGCTGGCCGTCCGGCCGCCGTTCGTCGGGGACTCACCCGTCGCGGTGGCCTACCAGCACGTACGGGAAGAGCCCCAGCCGCCCAGCAACTTCGACCCCGAGATCACGCCCGAGATGGACGCGATCGTGTTGAAGGCCCTCACCAAGGACCCCGACTACCGCTACCAGTCGGCCGACGAGATGCGTGCCGACATCGAGGCCTGCCTCGACGGTCAGCCGGTCGCGGCGACCGCGGCGATGGGCGCGGCCGGTTACGGCGGCTACGGCGGTTACGACAACGACCAGCCCACCACCGCCCTGCGGCCCACGGACCCGAACGGCGCCCAGACGTCGATGCTGCCGCCGGTCAACCCGGACGACGGTGGCTACGGCTACGACGACCGCCCCGACCGCCGCCGGCAGAAGAAGGGCAACACCTCGACGATCCTGCTGGTCATCGCGGGCATCCTGGTGCTGATCGGCGCGGTCCTCATCGGCAAGTCCGTCTTCGGCGGCGACGGTGGCGACAGCGGCACCTTCAAGGCGCCGAACATGGTCGGTGCGACCTTCAAGGAAGCCCAGCGGCTCGCCGACAACACCAACACCGTGGTCAAGGCAGGCCCGGAAGAGGAGTGCGAGGACCAGCCCGCGGGCAAGATCTGCCGGCAGACTCCGACGAAGGACGAGCAGGTCTCCGACGGCGACACCATCACGGTGTTCGTCTCCAGCGGCGCGCCGAAGGTCAGCGTCCCGGACGTCACGGAGAAGTCCGAGGCCAACGCGCGCAAGGTCCTCGAGGAGCAGGGCTTCACGGTCACGGTCAACTCGGTCGAGTCCTCCGACGCCGAACCGGGCACCGTCGTGGAGCAGTCCCCGAAGGGCAACGCCAAGGCCGAGAAGAACTCCGAGGTCAAGCTGTCGATCGCGACGGAGAAGCTCCTGCTGCTCCCTCCGGTGGACGGCCGCTCGTGGGACGCCGCGCTGGCGCAGCTCACCAATCTCGGCTTCACGAACATCGCGAAGAACGAGGTCGACAACGAGAAGCCCGCGGGCGAGGTCGTCGGCCAGAGCCCGGAGGCCAACAAGCGGATCGCCAAGGACTCCCCGATCATCCTCCAGGTGTCCAAGGGCCCGACGCAGCCCGCGACGGTCGCCGTACCCGAGGTCAGGATGAAGAAGGTGTCCCAGGCCAGGCAGGAACTGGCCCAGGCCGGCTTCACGAACATCCAGATCGCCGAAGGCAACCCGGGTGACGACAACGCCATCGTCACCGGCCTCGACCCGCAGCCGGGCACCCAGGCCGACCCGGCCACCACCACCATCACGCTCAGCACCATCGGCGGGAACGGGAACGGGAACGGCAACCTCCTCGGTGGCGGCGGCGGGCATTAGCGCCCCCCGCACAGCGCAGGGCCCCGGTCACCTCCACGGTGACCGGGGCCCTGTTTCGTCGGCGAACGGGTTCAGCGCAGCTCGGCCGGCTTCGTACGGTCGCGGTCGACCTTCTCCGTACGCACCAGCTCGCCCCACACGACGTAGCGGTACTTCGACGTGAAGACGGGGGTGCAGGTCGTCAGCGTGATGTAGCGGCCGGCCTTCGTGGCGCCCGAGCCCTTCGGCACCGCCTGGAGGACGTCGACGTTGTACTTCGACGTCTCGGGCAGCTCCTCGAAGACCTTGTAGACGTACCAGGTGTCCTTGGTCTCGAAGACGATCGCGTCCCCGGTCCGCACCTTGTCGATGTTGTGGAACTTCGCCCCGTGTCCGTCGCGGTGGGCGGCCAGGGTGAAGTTGCCCTCCTTGTCCGAGGGGAGCGCGGATTTCACCGGATCGGTGTAGTAGCCGGCGATGCCGTCGTTGAGGTTCTCGGTGTCGGTGCCCTTCTTGACGAGCACCTCGCCGTTCCTCATCGACGGGACGTGCAGGAAGCCGATGCCGTCCTTGGTGTCCAGCGCGCCCGGACCGTCGGCCCAGCGGTCGCGGACGGTGTGGCTCTGCTTGGTGGCCTCGCGGTCGGCGAGCACGTTCGTCCACCAGAGTGAGTAGACGACGAAGAGACCGAGCACCAGGCCCGCGGTGATCAGGAGTTCACCGAAGACGCTGACGGCGGCCGCGACGGGATGACGGCCCCGGGGCCGTGCCGGGGGCGCTGACTCGCCGGTCCGCTCTTCGTCCTCGGTCCTCGCTGCCACCGCACCGCCCCTGTCGTGATGTCGTTCGGCCCAGTCGGCCCGCTCAGTCCAGGAGCGCGTCGGGCTTCCCCTTGCTGCGCGGCCGTTCGTCGACCATCTTGCCCCAGACGATCAAACGGTACGTACTCGTGAATTCGGGCGTACAGGTCGTCAGCGTGATGTAGCGGCCGGGCGTCTTGAACCCCGACTGCGGCGGTACCGGGCTGATGACCGACACGTTGGACGGCGAGGTCTGGGACAGGACGCTCGTCATCTCGTACGTGTAGTAGGCGTCCTGGGTCTCGACCACGATCGGGTCACCGGGGCGCAGCTGGTTGACGTAGCGGAAGGGCTCACCGTGCGTGTTGCGGTGGCCGGCCAGCGCGAAGTTGCCCTGTTTGTCGGAGGGCATCGCCGTGCGCAGCGGGTCCTCGCCGTAGTGCCCGACCATCCCGCGGTCGAGGACCTTCTCCTTGCTGATGCCCTCGGCGATCGGCGTGACCACGTCGAGTTTGGGGATGTGGATGATGGCGAAGCCCTGCCCCGGGGCGAACACACCGGGGTTGCGCTTGCCCTTGGCCCAGTCGTCCTGGATCTTGTGCGTCTCCTTGCCGGCGAGCTGGTCGGCACGCACGTTCGTCCACCACAGCTGGTACGTGACGAACAGGAGCATCAGCACGCCCAGCGAGATGAACAGCTCGCCGACGACCCGGCTGACGACGACCGCGGGGCTGTCCTTGGCCGCCTTGGCCGCCCGTCGCGCCTCGACCCGCGACATCGGCTTCGGGGGTGTTCCGTCCGCATCGTCGGCCCCCGCCGCCGTGGCCCCCGGCTGCCCGCGCCTGCGGCCCCGGCCCTTGGCCGCCGCGCGGCGGCGCTCGGCCCGTCCGCCGGTGGCCGGGGCGGAGCTGTCCGGCTCCTCGGCTCCCCCGGGTCCACCGGCCCCGGGAACACGCTCCGGGCCGGGGCGGGGTGAGGTCACCGGCAGGGTCGCCGTCACCGCCTGGTCGACGTCGACCAGGCGCCGGGCGTCCACCGTCCGCAGCGCCACCGTCTCTTCGGCGGGGCGTTGCGGCTCGACGGGCCGGGCCGAAGGAGGAGGCTCCGCGGACCAAGGCGCCGCAGGGGCCGAAGGCACAGGGCCGGAAGAAGGCACAGGACCGGCCGAAGGCACAGGACCGGCCGAAGGCACAGGACCGGCCGAAGGCACAGGACCGGCCGAAGGCACAGGACCGGCCGAAGGCACAGGACCGGCCGAGGGCACAGGACCGGGCGGAGGCACCGCGGTCGACGGACGCCCTGCGGCCCGCCTGCGCTTCCCGGACGGCGGCCTGGGCCCTGCGGCCGGCGAAGCCTGTGCGGGCTCCTGAGGGCCGTACCAGTCCCGTTCGTAGCCCTCGGGGTCGTACCACTCGCGCGGAGGCTCCTGGGCCGCCTGGGGCCCGCGTGGCGCCTGCGTCGACGCCGTCCCGGCACCGGGCCCGCCCGCCGCTCCTCCGCCGCCCGTGGCCGCCTGCGCCCCTTCGACGTTGTCCGCCCGGAACCACGGCGACGCGTGCCGCCCCGGCAGCGGATCGTTGAGCGGGTCCGCCAGGTGGTCCACCGCCGCCTCGAACGCGCCTGCGGCCTCGGACCCGCCCGGTTCGTACGGGCCGTCCTGCCGGGCGTCGGATCCGTGGCGGGGTGGGGTCACGCGACGGCCTTGCCCACCACCGGCGCGAGCCCCGCCGACCTCTCGACGGCTCCCGTGTCACCGCACCGCACCAGCCAGTTGGCCAGCATCAGATGACCGTGCTCGGTGAGCACCGACTCCGGGTGGAACTGCACTCCCTCGACCGCCAGCTCCCGGTGCCGCAGCCCCATGATGATGCCGTCGGCCGTCCGTGCGGTGACCTCCAGCTCCTCGGGCACCGTGTCCGGTTCGGCGGCGAGCGAGTGGTAGCGGGTCGCGGTGAACGGCGAGGGCAGCCCGGCGAAGACGCCCTCGCCCTCATGGAGCACCGGGGAGGTCTTGCCGTGCAGCAGTTCGGGGGCGCGCCCCACCACGCCGCCGTACGCCACGGCCATCGACTGCATGCCCAGGCAGACGCCGAAGACCGGGACGCCGGTCGCCGCGCAGTGCCGCACCATGTCGACGCAGACGCCCGCGTGCTCGGGGGTGCCGGGGCCGGGCGAGAGCAGGACGCCGTCGAAGCTGTCCTGGGCGTGGGCCGTGGTCACCTCGTCGTTGCGGAGGACCTCGCACTCGGCGCCCAGCTGGTAGAGGTACTGGACGAGGTTGAAGACGAAGCTGTCGTAGTTGTCGACGACCAGGATGCGGGCGCTCATCGGACCGCCCCCATCGCGTTCGTGCCGTCCACCGTCACGTCGCCGAACGGAAGCAGCGGCTCCGCCCACGGGAAGACGTACTGGAAGAGGACGTAGACGACCGCGAGGGCGAGCACGAGCGAAATGACCCCACGCACCCACACGTTGCCCGGCAGATGCCGCCAGATCCAGCCGTACATGCTGACCCCTCCATTCGGTACGGGACCAGACTAGAGCCTGCCCCGAGAGCCGTGGGTCAGCTGTGGAAAGCCGCCGGCCTGCCGTCGGTCACGGGCTGGGTCGCGTCCAGGTGCGCCCAGGCGATCAGCCGGTGGCTGCTGCCCCATTCGGGATCACAGGTGGTCAGCGTCAGATAGCGGCCGGGCCCGTCGTAGCCGGACCTGCGGGGGACCGGGTCGATGACGCCGACGTCGCTGGGCACGGTCCGGTAGGGCTTCCTGTCGATGCGGTACGTGAACCACGTCGTCCCGTCCGTCAGCAGCACCGCGTCACCGGGGCGCAGCTTCGGGAAGTCCTTGAACGGGTCACCGTAGGTGCGCCGGTGCCCGGCCACCGCGAAGTTGCCCTTCGCGCCTGCCGCCGCGCTGCCCCGGTAGTGCCCGAGGCCCTTCTGCAGGGTCTTGACCTTCGTGTTCTCCAGGACGGGCCACTCCCAGCCCTTCCCGAAGCGGGGTATGTAAAGCATCGCGAACGGCTTTCCGTCGCGGTACGCCTCGGGTGCGGGCGCCGGCGCGGAGGGCTGCGGATCGGAGGCGGGGGACGACGCGGACGGTACGGGGGCGGGTGCGGGCGCGGCCACCGCTCCGCGTGCCCACCGGTTCTGCAGGTCGTCGATCTGGCCCTCGGTGGCGCCTGCGGCCTTCACCCCGGTCCAGAACAGGACGTAGACCACGAAGAGGATGATCAGGGCCCCGGCCGTGATGCACAGTTCGCTGAACGTCCTGACGATCAGTCGCACCGACACCGGTCGGCCTCCCCGCAGCTGCTCGCTACTTCACCGGCTCCGCATAGTGGAGATCCACTGTGCCCGAGTAGCCGGGAAGAGTCACCGCCTCGCGCTCGTCGACTTTCCAGCCGAGCCCGTACGCCTTCACGTAGAGCAGGTAGTTCTGGATCGCCGGGGAGGCGTCCAGGGCCCGCTCCAGCTTCCCCGGGTCACCGACGGCGGTGATCTTGTACGGCGGTGAGTAGACCCGGCCCTGCAGGATCAGGGTGTTGCCGACGCAGCGCACCGCGCTGGTGGAGATCAGCCGCTGGTCCATCACCTTGATGCCGTCGGCGCCGCCCTGCCACAGCGCGTTGACGACGGCCTGCAGGTCCTGCTGGTGAATGACCAGGTCATTGGGTTGCGGGTCGGGGTAGCCGGGGCTCGCGGTGGCGTTCTGCGGGGCGTCGTCGAGCGTGACGGAGAGACCCCGGCCGGAGAGTTCGGCGGTTCCGGCGGCGCGCTTCAGCGCCTTCAGCCTGGCGTCCTCCGCCTTGGTGCTGCCGTCGTCCCGCTGGACGAGGGTGTCGATGTCCTCGCGCACGGAGGCGGTGGACCCGTCCAGGGCGGCGTTCTTCTCGCTGCGCTGCTGAATGAGATCGGAGAGTTTCAGCAGCGAGGAGTCCGTACGGATATTGGTGCCCTTGGCGGTATTGGCGCTGGTGACGAAGATGAGGCCGGCCAGGGCGAAAACGGCAGCGGTGAGCACTTTGGCCGGATGCCGGAAGGTGCCCCGGACCGGCCCGGGGGGAGAGTCGGCAGAATTGCTCAACGTACCCTTATCTCCTTCGGTGCCACGGAAGCACTACGCTAACGGACGCCCCGGGGAGGCAGCATTCCCCCTCGCGCCCACCCCCGGCGCCAGCCACAGTTCCCTGCGCGGTCACGCAGCGCATCGACAGGAGAGTTCCTCGTGCCGAAGTCACGTATCCGCAAGAAGGCCGACTTCACGCCCCCTCCGGCGAAGCAGGCGACCAACATAAAGCTGACCAACCGCAGTTGGGTGGCGCCTGTGATGCTGGCGCTGTTCCTGGTCGGCCTCGCCTGGATCGTCGTTTTCTACGTGACCGACGGCGATCTGCCGATCGACTCGCTGGGGAACTGGAACATCGTCGTCGGCTTCGGCTTCATCGCCGGAGGCTTCGGCGTCTCGACCCAGTGGAAGTAACCGCGCCGACCGCGTAGGACCACAGCGGGTACCCGTCCCGCAACCCCTGCCCTGAGTTACCCACAGCGTTATCCACAGGCGGGGGAAAAGGTCAGACGATCTGTGGATAACTCCTCGGCTGTTGACGCCGGTATGACTGCAGCCGCCCCGCGAATCGGGCGGCACGCCCCTTGCCCCGCTGGAAAAACCCAGCTCAGCGGCAAGGGGCACAGTTATACCCACTCCGTACACAAGATCGCGTACAAGCTGTGGACAACTTCGATCACAAACGGTCCAAAACGGGCGAACGGCATGTGCGCGGCGGGGCCGCTGACGCCGACGAGACCACCTACGTCAGCGCGGCCGTTCTGGCGACCACGACCAGGAGCACCACGCCCAGGACCACGGCACAGGTGCCGAGCTGCACGAGATTCCGTCTCTCACGGGGCGCGTGCACCATGCCGATGCCGATCAGCACGCCGGCGACCAGTCCGCCCACATGCGCCTGCCAGGCGATCCCGCCCCACGGGTTGAAGGTGATCACCAGGTTGAGCGCCAGGATCATGAAGACCGGGCGCATGTCGTAGTTCAGCCGGCGCATCAGCACCACGGTGGCGCCCAGCAGGCCGAAGATGGCGCCCGAGGCACCCAGCGAGGGCTGGTTCGGTTCGGCGAGCCAGTAGGTCAGGGCGCTGCCCGCCAGCCCCGAGAGCAGATAGAGCGCGAGATAGCGGACCCGTCCGAGGACCGCTTCGAGCGGGCCGCCGAGCCACCACAGCCCCAGCATGTTGAAGGCGATGTGCCACACCTCCTGGTGCAGGAACATCGACGTCACCAGCCGGTACCACTGCCCTTCGGCGACGCCCTCGGGCGGACCGCCGAAGTAGAAGTTGGCGCGTCCCAGCAGCACCAGATCGTCGATCAGCGCCTTGTCGGCCAGCGCCGCGACGAACACGGCGAGGTTGATCCCCAGCAGGATCTTGGTGATCAGCCGGGGGTCGGCCGCGATCGCGCCGCCGGCGAGCGTACGCGGCTGACGGGGGGCCGGGTGGTGGCCCGTACCGGACCCCTGGCGCACGCAGTCCGGGCATTGGTAGCCGACCGAGGCGCTGACCATGCAGTCGGGGCAGATCGGGCGCTCACAGCGGGTGCAGCGGATCGCCGTCTCACGGCCCGGGTGGCGGTAACAGCTGACCCGGCCTTCGGCCGGCGGACTCGGGTCCTGGCCGCCCGGCGGCTGCTGGTCCATCGGTCCCCTCACTTCCCGGCCCCCTCGGTCCTCGTCGTGGCGGCAGTGCGCGAGGCACCGCCCCGCGCGTCCGCTCTCCTATGAAATACGGACGGACAGGGCGGTTGGTTCCCGACGGGCGGACCGGAGCGTGACCGGGCGGTGACGGCAGGCGATCAGCGCTTCTCGACGACGACCGACTCGATGACCACGTCCTGCACCGGGCGGTCGGTGCGCGCGTTGGTCGGGGTGGCCGCGATGGTGTCCACCACCTTCTGGCTCGCCGGGTCCACGACCTCACCGAAGATGGTGTGCTTGCCGGTCAGCCACGCGGTCGGCGACACCGTCACGAAGAACTGCGAGCCGTTGGTGCCCGGGCCGGCGTTGGCCATCGCCAGCAGGTACGGCTTGGTGAAGGCGAGGTCGGGGTGGAACTCGTCACCGAACTCGTACCCCGGGCCGCCGGTGCCGTTGCCCAGGGGGTCGCCGCCCTGGATCATGAAGCCGCTGATGACCCGGTGGAAGACGGTGCCGTCGTAGAGCCGGTCCTTGGACTTGGCCCCGGTCGCGGGGTGGGTCCACTCGCGCTCACCGGTGGCGAGCTCGACGAAGTTCTTGACCGTCTTGGGCGCGTGGTTCGGCAGAAGCCGGATCTCGATGTCGCCCTGATTGGTCTTCAAGGTGGCGTAAAGCTGCTCGGCCACGGTCTGCCTTCCCTAAGTCTGATCTGACGTCAGCCGATCCTCGCACGGACCACCCCGCCCGACGCCCGGCCCGGCTGCGCCGCGCAGCGCCACTGCACCATTGCGCCCCCTTGAGGGCCGCCCGCCTGCGGCTTCTCCACCGGCCCCCATCGACGACGCGGGTACAAATGCGGCCAAGTGCGTGACGAACCGGCGCGTGGCGGGCCGAACCGTGGCATTCTCATCGACAGGCTCCCCTTGCACCCGCTTGCCCCGAGGCATCCTTGTTCGGCCGGAATGACCCGGATGCCCGCCCCGCGTGCCGCACAGGTCCCCTGCAGGCATGATCTCGAACTGGGTGGAAAGGCGGAGTATCTACCCGCCACCAAGGAGGAGGATCCCGTGACCCGCATCGACAGCGTGCGTGCCGCAACCGACTCGGCGAGGGACAGCGTGCAGCACGCCGCGGTAGTGGTGGCGCCCTACGCCGACTCGGCCAAGGAGCAGGCCGTTCACTATGCGCACGAGGCCCGCACACTGCTCGCGCCGAAGGTGTCGAAGGCAGCTCAGCAGGCCCGCGTCCAGTACGACGCGCACCTCGCCCCACGTATCGAACTCGCCCGTGCCCACGTACCCCCCAAGGTCGACGAGGCAGCCCGCAGCGCCGCGCTGCTCAGCCGCCAGACCGCCCGGAGCGCCGCGGACTACACCGTCCCCCGCGTCGAGCACGCCATCGCCGCCGCCCAGCCCATGGCCGCGGAGGCCACCGCCCGTAGCGCGGCCGCACTGGCCGCTCTGCGCGGGCAGGTCACGGCGAAGGAGATCAGGAAGCTGACGCGGAAGCACGAACGGCGGGCCAAGTGTGGCCGCGCGTTCAAGGGGCTGGCCGTGGCCGGCCTCCTGGCGGGTGGCGCCTATGCCGTGTGGAAATGGTGGGACAAGCAGGCCAACCCGGACTGGCTGGTCGAGCCCCCCGCTCCCACGGAGGTCGACGACCGTGACCCGCTGGCTTCGGTCGACGGCAGCGACCGGACGATCCTGGACCCGGAGGTCCAGGCCAAGCAGTCCGATGCCGAGGCGGAGGGACTGGACGGCCAGGAGCCGGACGACCGCCCCTGACCTGCCGCTGACCCGCCTCTGACCTGTTGCCGACCGGCCTCCGGCCGGCGGCCCGCAGCCGGACCGGACGCCGAACGGGCGCCGGAAGACCCCCCAGGTCTTCCGGCGCCCGTTCGGCGTCGGCGCGATGGCATCAAAAAGGCCCCTCTGAGCTGCGGTTTCGCGGCTCGGAGGGGCCTGATCACGTGGAGCCTAGGAGATTCGAACTCCTGACATCTGCCTTGCAAAGGCAGCGCTCTACCAACTGAGCTAAGGCCCCGAAAAGCAAGCAGCACCCGACACCCTGTGCCGAGGGCCACCGCCGCAGACCAGAGTACCGGGTCACCCCGTGAATACTCCAAAAAGATAGGGACTCCCGGTCGGCAACCACTCTCCGTAAGATGCTCGTCGAGGTTCGCAGCAGCGAAGCCGCAGCGAAGGGGAGACGCCATGGATGCAGCGCAGCAAGAGGCAACGGCCAGAGCCAGGGATCTCCAGCGCAGCTGGTACGGGGAGCCGCTCGGCGCGCTCTTCCGCCGGCTGATAGATGACCTCGGGCTGAACCAGGCCCGGCTCGCCGCGGTGCTCGGGCTGTCCGCCCCCATGCTCTCCCAGCTCATGAGCGGCCAGCGGGCGAAGATCGGGAACCCCGCGGTCGTCCAGCGCGTCCAGGCGCTCCAGGAACTGTCCGGTCAGGTGGCGGACGGCAGCGTCAGCGCCGGAGAGGCCACCGACCGCATGGAAGAGATCAAGAAGTCCCAGGGGGGATCCGTGCTCACCGGCACCGGCCAGACCACGACCACCGGCGGCGCCCCCACCGTGCGCCGGGTGGTCCGCGAGATCCAGTCGCTGCTGCGGTCCGTCGCGGCCGCCGGCGAGATCATCGATGCCGCCGACTCCCTCGCCCCGGCCCACCCCGAACTGGCAGAGTTCCTCAGGGTGTACGGCGCGGGACGCACCTCGGACGCGGTGGCGCACTACGAGGGCCACCAGAGCTAGTGCCGCGTCAGTCAAGGTTTGCCCGACGGGGCGCACCTTGGCTGCCGCGGCACTAGCCGGGCGGACCGGCCGGGCACCCGCCCGGCAGCCGGAGCATCCGTCTCCGGACACGGGCACAGGCATACGCACGGGCCGAGACAGGGACGGGGAGCGGGCGCAGCGCAATGGGTGAGGTATTCGCTGGTCGGTACGAACTGATCGATCCGATCGGACGCGGCGGGGTCGGTGCGGTCTGGCGTGCCTGGGATCACCGGCGCCGCCGTTACGTGGCGGCCAAGGTCCTCCAGCAGAGCGACGCGCACACGCTCCTGCGCTTCGTGCGCGAGCAGGCGCTGCGGATCGAGCATCCGCATGTGCTCGCCCCGGCGAGCTGGGCGGCGGACGACGACAAGGTCCTGTTCACCATGGACCTGGTGAGCGGCGGTTCGCTGGCCCATGTCATCGGTGACTACGGCCCGTTGCCCCCGCGTTTCGTCTGCACCCTGCTCGACCAGCTGCTCTCGGGGCTGTCGACGGTGCACGCCGAAGGGGTCGTGCACCGGGACATCAAGCCCGCCAACATCCTGATGGAGGCCACCGGAACCGGCCGGCCGCACCTGCGGCTGTCCGACTTCGGGATCTCCATGCGCAAGGGCGAGCCCCGGCTCACCGAGACGAACTACGTGGTGGGCACGCCGGGTTACTTCGCGCCCGAGCAAATGATGGGCGCCGAGCCGGACTTCCCCGCGGACCTCTTCGCGGTCGGCCTCGTCGCCCTGTATCTGCTGCAGGGCCAGAAGCCCGACTCCCAGGCCCTCGTCGAGCACTTCGTCTCGTACGGGACGCCCGGTGCCCCGCAGGGCATCCCCGAGCCGTTGTGGCAGGTCCTCGCGGGGCTGCTGCAGCCGGACCCCCAGGCCCGCTTCCGTACGGCCACGGGCGCGCGCAAGGCCCTGACGGCCGCCGCCGAGATGCTGCCCGAGCCCGGACCCGACGACGAGCCGGTGGAGGTCTTCGACCAGATCGGTCCGCTGCCCGCCGGATTCGGCCCCGCAGGCCCCGAGCGCGCCCCCCAGGCCGAGGCCCCCGAAGCCGTCGGGCCACAGCCCTCCGGGCATCAGGCCACCGGGCAGCAGACAGCAGGACAGCGGGCAGCACAGCAGCAGGCCCCGGAGCAGCCGGCCTCGGCACGGCAACGGGCCCCGGGGCAGCAGCCTTACGCCCCGCAGCCCTACGCGCCACAGCCGTACGCCCCGCAGCAGTCCTACGCACCGCCTCCCACCGCGATGTCCGAGACGGGCAGCTTCCACCTCCCCCCGCCCCCGCAGCAGCCCGCCGCTGAGGCGTTCCCCCCGGCGGACCGTACGGCGGCTCCCTCCCCCGCCGCCGTACCGGACCCCTCGCAGACGCCCACCGCGGCGGTGCGGCACGAACAGCCGCTCACCCGCGCCTACACCGCCCAGCACCCGCAGCCCGCGATGGCCTCGCACGCGCCCGCCCCGGCGGCGGCAGCGCACGCACCGCTGACGCGTCCGGGACCGCCCCTGAAGGTGGCGGTCCCGGTGCTGCTGGTGGCGCTGATCTGCTTCGCCGTCGGCATCTGGGCGCTGACCCAGGCCTGAGCGGGTCCCGGCCGGGACCCGCTGCCCGGCTACCAGGCCTGCGGCGGCCCTCCGTACGGCGGTTGCTGTCCACCGGCGGGCGCGGCGCCGGCCGCGCGGCGACGCGCGAGCAGCGTCCACGCGCCCAGCGCGAGGACCAGCACCGTGCCCGCGCCGATCCCGGCCGCTCCCACCAGCTTCATGGTGTCGCTCCTGCTCTCGGCCGCCTGGGGACCGCTCCGGCCGCTCCTGGCCAGGTCCTTGTCGTTCTCCGTGACCGCGAAGATCCCGGCGTCGCCCTCGTACGGCGTCTTGCCGGCCTTGCCCTCGACCCTGACCGACAGGGTCAGCGGGAACGGCTTGTCCCCGTAGGCCTCGCCGACCTTCGGGCTCAGCGAGACGGACAGGTAGTACCACCCCGCGAAGCGCATGGCGCTCACACTGCTGCTGGAGGCGAACCTGTTCTCGTACGCCACCGGGGGCACCGGGTCGAGGGAGACGGAGGCCGGCTTGCCCGCGTACGACATGGGCGACGCGTCGTCGACGTGGCCCTGGGCGGGGTTGTCGAGCGACAGCGCCAACGCGTTGCCGACGAAGGCGTTCTCACCGGTGCCCGTGCTGTTGCCGAGGCCGGCCGCGGTGAAGATCTGCTGTCCCCAGTCCACCGGGATCCGGTAGAAGAGCGTCTGCCCCGGGGTGATCTCGGCCTTCCACTCGCCCGTCTCCAGGCTCGTGGCGTCGTAGTAGCCCGTGCCGCCCTGCCTGCGGTTGTCGGTGGCCGGCGTGGGCGGTGCCGGCGATGTGGACGGCCAGTCCTCCGGGGCCTCGGTCGGCATCGCAGTGTCCCCGCCGATTCTCGGCTCCGACGCGTACCGCAGTTCCAGATCCCAGTCCTGCGGATCCGAGGTCTCCTTGCTCTCCCGCTCGACCAGGACGTTGTACGTACCGGCGTCCTGACAGGTGCTGCTGCCCTTCTCGACGACGCGGTAGGCGTACGCGGCGATCGGACGCGGGTACTCCGCGGACTCGAAACGGGCGTCCTCGGAGCTGCACCGCAGGTCAGAACTGTCCCTGACGCTGATGGTGATGCCGTCTCCGTACGCGACCTCGACACCGGCCTTGGGCACGACGACGGCCGAGACGTACGCGTTCGTCGTCGCGTCGAGATTCAGGCGGTAGTAGAGCTTCTGACCGACCTTGATCGAACTCTTGTAGACCGTACCGGCCTTGAGCTCCGCCGCATCGGTGTTGACCTCGGTGCCGCTCACCGCCTTCGCACCCGGATCGAAGGTGTACGCGGCGGCCCCCTCGTCCGCGTACGCGTGGCCCGGCAGCGCCGCCACCGCGCACATCGCCGCGAGTGCGGCCAGCGCTACCCGGCCCCTGCTGCGCTGCCTCATCACGCGCTTCCCCTCGTCGTCCGTGCGGCTGCCCCGCAGCGGCTGCGTAGCTGTACGGCCACGGCGGCCGGCGCGGCCAGGAGGGCCGCCCCCGGCAGCGGCCGCGACGCGGGTCCATCCTGCCCCTCCCGCACCCCGCGACCCCAGACTCTTTGCTCAAGCAACCTAATTATTCGCTTAGGTGAACTCAAGAGCACAGGCGTCACGGTCCCGCAACAGCACGAAGCCCCGGCCGCATCAGCGACCGGGGCCCGCGACAGGCTGTTCCGTCTCACACACCCGAACCTGCGGGCACGGAGTCAGTCGCCTCCGTCCACAGATCCTGCTCGGCGCGATCCGCCTGGATCTGGCGGTACACGAGGAGCCCGCCGATGGCGGCCAGTGCGACCAGGAGAAGCTTCTTCACCGCGCGACCTCGTCTTTCCTTGGCATTGGGGAGTTCTGCTGCCCGACTATACACATCGGCCGATATCGACCGGTGACCTCCCCGCAACCCAACTGGCGCTTACCGAAGAGCGATCGCCGCAGGAGTGTGCATCGACGGACGCCGGGCGTCGGCGGCCGCCGGGAGGCGGCCCGAGCAGCCCCGGACACCACTCCTCGGGGCCGGTTGCACCATACGAGTGGTGTTCATCTGAAGAACGGCATATCGGCGGCGTCGGTCCATGAAATCGCGAGCCGGATCCACATCATCAGAAAGGTAAGCAAACCGGACCACCTGAAAGTGAGGGGCCATGAGCACCTTCAAGGCCAAGAGCATCTGGACCGCCTTCATCACCGCCTTCTTCGCACTCCTCGCCTCGCTGGGCCTCGCCAGCCCCGCCGCGGCGGCCACGGAAGCCACGGTCACGGAGCCGACGGCCACGAGCCACGAGCACAGGGGCGCGACCACCGCAACCCCGGCCGCTCCGTCGGTGCGATGGACCCTTCCGCGTGACCGGGCGCTGCCGCCCACGATGAAGCAGCGCATCCACGCCGAGGCCCACGGCTCCTCACCCGCCACCCGGCAGCTCGCCCCGGACACCTCGGCCACCGCCCGCGCCACGCACGCCACCCGCGCTCCCCTCGGCGACGCACCGGCCCAGGACGGGGTTCCCCTCCCACCCTGAGAGCGCGGCGGCTGACACCGCGAGGCCCCTGGACCGGGATTCCCCGGCAGGGGCCTTCTTCATGTCCGCACGTCCACGGCCCGCCGTCCCCGCGCGTCACCTCCAGGGCGCACCCCGCTGGACGCGGACCGCACCACCTCGTCGACGAGCCGGTTCGTGTAGAGACGACGGGTGTCCCGCTCGCCGAGGTTCTCCAGGGCGGCGAGCACCAGGCCGGGGTCCGTCGCCGCGGCCGACCGTAACTGGACGACCTCCGCACGCGTCAGCCCCTCGACCCCGCACGGCACACCCTCGGCGTCCGCCGCGCACGCGCCCCCCGACGGCTCCCCGGCCATCGACTCCCGTACGTCGGCCACGGCCCGGCGGAACGCCTCCGGCGGGTTCACACCGCCGTGCCCCACGGACATCTCCCGTGCGCGGGCCACGGCCGCGATGATGAGGGCCGCCGGGCGGGCCGGCCGCCGCCCGATGACCAGGCCGTAGAGCTCAGCCGCGATGTCACGGGCGTCGAGGCCCCGGTCGATGAACGGCCGCAGCGCGTACGCGAGGCGACGCACATCCTCGTGCTGGGTCCAGCCGACGAGCGGACGCACCTGCCGGGCGATCGCGATGTCCCGGGCGACCTGGAGCGGGGACCGGCGGCTCCCGCGGGTGGCGCCCTGCCGAGTCGGAGCCGTCGCGCGCCTACGCGAGGTGTAGTTCACCTTCCCCCTCATCTCAGCCTTGCGTAGGTCGTGGTGGGGCCCTGGAGAATGGGGCGCACGGCCGCCTGAACCGCGGCGCGCCACAGGTGGGTTGTCCACGGGCCGGGACTTCGCCTGTGCGGTCCCCACCGCACGGCCCCGGCCCGCGTCCGTCACGCCGCACACCCGCGCCCCGTATCCGGCGCCCTCCAGTCGGTGCCCCATCGCCGCGTCGTACCCCGCCGGAATCGTGGCGGCGTAGATCGTCGCCGTGCCCGCGTACCGGCGACCGGGCAGGTGGAGGTTCCGCTTCGTCCCGTGCCGCTGCCACACCAGCGCGCCCAGCTCCCGCAGAACCCGGACATGGCGCTTCACCGTCGCCGCCGACACCCCGCACCGGTCAGCGGTGCCTTCGAGGTCGTACAGCACGAACCCGAGCCGGTAGTCCATCCGTCCGGCCAGATCGCGCGCGACGGCCAGCGTCGTCGCCCCTGCCCTGCGATGTACGCCCGCCTCGACGAGCCACACCACCGCACGCAGCCAGGGGCCCGGCCGGGCACGCCGGGAAGCCGTCGCGTCGAGCTCCTGGAGGGCGCGGGGGACGGGGGCCCATGCCGGATCCGGGCATGACGGAGAAGCGCAGCACGAAGCCGCGCCGGTGGGGTGGCGCATCACGGTCCCGGGGGGAGGGCGGCCGGCGGGGCCGCGGGGATCACAGGGGGCGGAGCCGTCCCGGACGGCTCAGGGGCGTGGGAGTGGTCACCACGCGGGTACCGACCGTACGATCGAGGGCGATTCCTTCTTTTTGTGGGACGGATCACTGATCAGCGGGTCATCACCCCTCTGGTCACCACGGCCGGGCGGTCTCTACACCGCTCGGCCGTACTCATCCGGCAGTGGGCCCTTGCGCTTCCCGGTCGGCTCGCCGCCGCTGGGCCCCGCTCATCCCCTTGCCGATCTGCTGAGCGCGGGCAGCGGAGACGCCTCCGAGGAGCTGCCCGATTTCCCTCCATGTCCTGCCTTGCTTCTTGAGAGCGTTGACACGCTGCTGTCGTAGCTCTCGCAGCTTCATCTGGTAGCCGGGCCAGTTCTCCAGCGCCCGCGACACGGCCAAGGCGCAAGCCTCGTCGTCCTCGATGTCCTCGAAAGCCGCGATGGCTTCCACCAGGCGTTTCACCTGCTCGACCTGCTCAGGGTCATTCGCCATTCCCGCGCTCCCTCCTGCGGCGCGGCCAACACGACTGTAAACCCCGGGCTTGACGCAATCAAGCCCGGGGTTTAACTTCGTTCTCGCGAGGCCGACCAACGGTCCCGTAGCAACACAAGGGCCCCGGCCCGGAGTTCGCACCTCCATGTGGCCGGGGCCAGTCAGAAACCTGAGATCACCAGGAGACCGACCATGCGCCATCCTTCCACCCCGGGCGCCCCGCCCGACAGGCGGCTCGTCGCGCTGCCGCCCGTCTCGGGACTGTCTTCCCAGCAGCAGCGGGGCGTGCACTGCGTCTTCTGCGGCACCGCCCTGCACACCGGGGCGGTCCGCGACCTCGGTCCGCGCCTGACCGAGGCACACGGGTCGGTGGTCCGCTGGTTCCCTCGCAGTTGCCGGACCTGTCCGAAGGGACGGCCATGACGACGAGGCCGGGCCCCGGGCCGGGAGGCGCGGGTGCGCCGATGAGGTGCGATCGCTGCGGCGAGCCGGTCGCACCAGGGGACGGAGAACGCCTGGCGATCCACGGGGCGTCCGGGGCCGGCGGCACGATCACCGTGCACCGGGGGCTCTGCTTCCCGTCGCGGGGTCGCCCTGCCTCTGCCCCGAGGGAGTAGGAACCGATGACGCGTCGCTCCACCGTGCGCCGGGTCCGTACGACGAAGGCCCCCCACCGTCTCCGGTGAGGGGCCTTCGTGCTGGTGGGGCTAACAGGATTTGAACCTGTGGCCTCATCCTTATCAGGGATGCGCTCTAACCAACTGAGCTATAGCCCCGCCGCGCTTTTGTGTCGCGCTGACGTGAAGAAGATTAGCGCACGTCGGGGCCAGTCCCAAAATCGATACCCGCGCCGCTACTCGTCCTCGGCCAGGGTGAGCTCGACACCGCCCACGAAGCCGGCCGACAGGTTGTAGATGAAGGCGCCCAGCGTCGCCAGCGCGGTCGCCAGCACCACGTCGATCACCGCGATGACCGAGGTGAAGATGAGGACCCGCGGCAGCGACAGGAACGACTGCAGATCGAAGCCGTTGCCCTCGTTCGAACCGGTCGCCTCGCTGATCGTGCCGCCCACGGTGGAGAAGACGCCCATCGCGTCCATCACCATCCACAGCACCGCCGACGCGACGACCGTGCAGATGCCGAGGGCGATGGACAGCAGGAAGCTGACCTTCATCACCGACCACGGGTCCGCCTTGGCCACCCGCAGACGCGCCTTACGGGTACGCGGAGTGGTCCGCGCCCCCGTCCGGGCCTTGCGGGTCGCCTGGGCCGTTCCCGCGCCCGCTACAGCGCCCTGCGGCCCGCCGTATGACCGGCCGCCACCCTGGGTCCCGCCCGGAGGCGAGGGGTAGGCCTGCGGCGGGTGGTACGGGCCCGCCTGGCCCGGTGCGGGTTCCCGCTCACCGGGCAACGGCCCGGTCGCGTAACCCTCGTACTGGGGCTGAGGGCCCCGGGTATCCGTCACAGTGCCCCCTTGGGAGTCCGTGGCAGGGCCACGGGCACCGTCCCCGCCGGCTCCGGAAGCGGCCGAACCGGCGCCCGTGGCTCCACTCACGCTTTACTCCTCGTGCTCCCCGGTCGAGGACGTGTTGCCCTCGACTGTGCCGTCGACCGTGCTCTCGGCAGCCGCGTCGGCCGTGGTGGCCTCAGCTGTCACTGCCCCGGTCGTCTCGCCTTCGGCGTCAGCGTCGACGGGACCGTCGACCTCTTCGGCCTCGCGACCTGCCTCGGCGTTGCGAGCGATACCGACAACGGCGTCGCGCTTGCCCAGATTGATCAGTTGGACGCCCATGGTGTCACGGCCCGTCTCCCTGACTTCATTGACTCGCGTACGAATCACACCACCGCCGAGCGTGATGGCGAGAATCTCGTCCGTCTCCTCGACCACCAGCGCACCGACCAGCGAGCCCCGGTCCTCCACGATCTTGGCGGCCTTGATGCCCAGGCCACCGCGACCCTGGACGCGGTACTCGTCGACGGGGGTCCGCTTCGCGTACCCGCCGTCAGTGGCAGTGAACACGAAAGTACCGGGCCTGACGACATTCATCGAGAGCAGTTCGTCTCCCTCGCGGAAACTCATGCCCTTGACACCCGAAGTGGCGCGGCCCATCGGGCGCAGCGCGTCGTCCGTCGCAGTGAACCTGATCGACTGGGCCTTCCTGCTGATGAGCAGCAGATCGTCCTCGGACGACACCAGCTCCGCACCGATCAGCTCGTCGTCGGAACCGTCGGCCGTCTCGCGCAGGTTGATGGCGATGACGCCGCCGGAGCGCGGCGAGTCGTAGTCCTTCAGCGCGGTCTTCTTCACCAGACCGCCCTTCGTGGCCAGGATCAGGTACGGCGCGGCGTCGTAGTCGCGGATGGCGAGGATCTGCGCGATCTGCTCGTCCGGCTGGAAGGCCAGCAGGTTCGCCACGTGCTGACCACGCGCGTCGCGGCCGGCGTCCGGAAGCTCGTAGGCCTTGGCCCGGTAGACCCGGCCCTTGTTGGTGAAGAACAGCAGCCAGTGGTGCGTCGTTGACACGAAGAAGTGGTCGACGATGTCGTCCGACTTGAGCTTCGTGCCGCGCACGCCCTTGCCGCCGCGCTTCTGCGAGCGGTAGTCGTCCGTCTTCGTGCGCTTCACATAGCCGCCGCGGGAGATCGTGACGACGATGTCCTCTTCGGCGATGAGGTCCTCGATGGACATGTCGCCGTCGAAGGGCACGAGCTTGGAGCGCCGGTCGTCGCCGAACTTGTCGACGATCGCCGCCAGTTCCTCGCTGACGATCTGTCGCTGCCGCTCCGGCGAGGCGAGGATCGCGTTGTACTCGTTGATCTTCGCCTGGAGCTCGTCGTGCTCGGCGGTGATCTTCTGGTGCTCCAGCGCGGCCAGGCGGCGCAGCTGCATCTCCAGGATCGCGTTCGCCTGGATCTCGTCGATCTCCAGCAGGCCCATCAGGCCCTCGCGCGCGACCTCGACGGTCTGGCTGCGCCGGATGAGGGCGATGACCTCGTCGATGGCGTTCAGGGCCTTGAGCAGGCCACGCAGGATGTGCGCGCGCTCCTCCGCCTTGCGCAGCCGGAACCGCGTACGCCGGACGATGACCTCGATCTGGTGCGTCACCCAGTGACGGATGAACGCGTCGATCGACAGGGTGCGCGGCACGCCGTCCACCAGCGCCAGCATGTTGGCGCCGAAGTTGGTCTGGAGATCGGTGTGCTTGTACAGGTTGTTCAGTACGACCTTGGCGACCGCGTCGCGCTTCAGCACGACGACCAGGCGCTGGCCGGTGCGCGACGAGGTCTCGTCCCGGACGTCCGCGATGCCGCCGACCTTGCCGTCCTTGACCAGGTCGGCGATCTTCTGCGCGAGGTTGTCGGGGTTGGTCTGGTACGGAAGCTCCGTCACGACCAGGCACTGGCGGTTCTGGATCTCCTCGACCGCCACGACCGCGCGCATCGTGATCGAGCCACGGCCCGTGCGGTACGCCTCCTCGATGCCCTTGCGGCCCACGACGAGCGCGCCCGTCGGGAAGTCCGGGCCCTTGATCCGCTCGATCAGGGCGTCCAAGAGCTCCTCCTGCGTGGCCTCCGGGTGCTCCAGGTACCACTGCGCACCGGACGCGACCTCGCGCAGGTTGTGCGGCGGGATGTTGGTCGCCATGCCGACCGCGATGCCCGCGGAGCCGTTGACCAGCAGGTTCGGGAAGCGCGCCGGCAGGACCGTCGGCTCCTGGTTGCGGCCGTCGTAGTTGTCCTGGAAGTCGACGGTCTCCTCGTCGATGTCCCGGACCATCTCCATGGACAGCGGCATCATCTTGCACTCGGTGTACCGCATGGCGGCGGCCGGGTCGTTGCCCGGGGAACCGAAGTTGCCGTTGGAGTCCACCAGCGGCATGCGCATCGACCAGTGCTGCGCGAGGCGCACCAGGGCGTCGTAGATGGAGGAGTCGCCGTGCGGGTGGTACGTACCCATGACGTCACCGACGACGCGGGCGCACTTGTAGAAGCCCTTCTCGGGCCGGTAGCCGCCGTCGTACATCGCGTACAGCACCCGGCGGTGGACGGGCTTGAGGCCGTCCCGCACGTCGGGCAGGGCGCGCGACACGATGACGGACATCGCGTAGTCGAGGTAGGAGCGCTGCATCTCCGTCTCGAGCCCGACGGGCTCGACACGCATGCCCACGCCCTCGACGGGCGGGACCTCTTCGGGCGTCACGGGGACGGGGGTGTTCTCGTCGGCCATTGCTGGTCAAAATCCTTTCGCGCTGCGGCTTGCTTGTACGGCCGACTCAGATGTCGAGGAAGCGGACGTCCTTGGCGTTGCGCTGGATGAACGAGCGCCGCGCCTCGACGTCCTCGCCCATCAGCACCGAGAACAGGTCGTCGGCCTGCGCCGCGTCGTCGAGCGTGACCTGGCCGAGGACCCGGTGGTCGACGTCCATCGTCGTGACGCGCAGTTCCTCGGCGTTCATCTCACCGAGGCCCTTGAAGCGCTGGATCGAGTCTTCCTTGATCCGCTTGCCGTTCTGCTTGCCGAGGGCCACGAGGGCGTCGCGCTCGCGGTCCGAGTACGCGTACTCGAAGTCGTCCCGGCCCCACTTGATCTTGTAGAGCGGCGGGCGCGAGAGGTAGACGTGCCCGGCTTCGACCAGCGGTCGCATGAAGCGGAAGAGGAAGGTGAGCAGCAGGGTGTTGATGTGCTGGCCGTCCACGTCGGCGTCCGCCATCAGAATGATCTTGTGATAGCGGAGCTTCTCGATGTCGAAGTCCTCGTGGACCCCGGTGCCGAAGGCCGAGATCAGCGCCTGGACCTCGGTGTTCTGCAGGATCTTGTCGATCCGGGCCTTCTCGACGTTCAGGATCTTGCCGCGAATCGGCAGGATGGCCTGGTACATCGGGTTACGGCCGGACTTCGCCGAACCGCCGGCGGAGTCACCCTCGACGATGAAGATCTCGCACTTCGTCGGGTCGTTGGACTGGCAGTCGCTCAGCTTGCCCGGCAGCGAGGCGCTCTCCAGGAGCCCCTTGCGGCGGGTCAGGTCACGCGCCTTGCGGGCCGCCACACGGGCGGTCGAGGCGGCGATGCCCTTGCGGATGATGTCGGCGGCCTCGTTCGGGTTCCGGTCGAACCAGTCCGTCAGCTGCTCGTGGACGACCTTCTGCACGAAGGTCTTGGCCTCCGTGTTGCCCAGCTTGGTCTTGGTCTGGCCCTCGAACTGCGGCTCGCCGAGCTTCACCGAGATGATCGCCGTCAGGCCCTCGCGGACGTCCTCACCGGTGAGGTTGTCGTCCTTCTCGCGCAGCAGCTTCTTGTCGCGCGCGTACCGGTTGACCAGCGAGGTCAGCGCCGCACGGAAGCCCTCCTCGTGCGTGCCGCCCTCGTGCGTGTGGATCGCGTTGGCGAAGGAGTAGACCCCCTCGCTGTACTGCGTGTTCCACTGCATGGCGATCTCGGCCGACAGGAGACGGTCCTTGTCCTCGGCCTCGATGTCGATCACCGACTGGTGGATGACGTCGCCCTTGCGGGAGTTGAGGTACTTGACGAAGTCGACGATGCCGTTCTCGTAGTGGTACGTGACCGTGCGGGCCGGCTCCTCCTCGGGAACGTCGACCACCTCGGCGCTGTCCGCGCCGGCCGTCGCCTTGGCCGACTCGCGCTCGTCGGTGAGCTTGAGGGTGAGGCCCTTGTTGAGGAAGGCCATCTCCTGGAAGCGGCGCGAGAGCGTCTCGAAGGAGTACTCGGTCGTCTCGAAGATGTCGCCGTCGGCCCAGAAGGTGACGGACGTGCCCGTCTCGTCCGTGGCCTCGTTACGGGCCAGCGGGGCGGTCGGGACGCCGAACTTGTAGTCCTGGGTCCAGCGGTAGCCGTCCGTCCTGACCTCGACGGCCACCCGCGTGGACAGGGCGTTGACGACGGAGACGCCGACACCGTGCAGACCGCCGGAGACCGCGTAGCCGCCCCCGCCGAACTTGCCGCCGGCGTGCAGGACCGTGAGGACGACCTCGACGGCGGGCTTGCCCTCGGACGGCACGATGCCGACGGGGATGCCACGGCCGTTGTCGATCACACGCACCCCGCCGTCGGCGAGGATCGTGACGTCGATGGTGTCCGCGTGCCCGGCCATGGCCTCGTCGACCGAGTTGTCGACAACCTCTTGCACGAGGTGGTGGAGACCGCGCTCACCGGTCGAGCCGATGTACATGCCAGGTCGCTTGCGGACGGCGTCCAGGCCCTCGAGCACGGTGATCGCGCTGGCGTCGTACGAGGCCTTCACCTCACCCGATGCCTTCACCTCGCCGGAGGCGGGAGCAGCGCTGCTCTCACCGGGGGTGGACGGAATGTTCTCGTTGGGGTTGCCGGAATCGGCCACGAAGCGCCCTTTCTGGCACAGCACAGGCCGTTCTCCGGACAGGCGGGAGCGGCTGCGTCGTTCGGCTTGTATCGACGAATCCCGCAAGGACGCGGGATTGTCCACCAGTCTACCGGTAGCGCCGACCCGAATGGGGGTTTGCCGGTACCTGAGTACGCATGTGCCGCCCTGAATGAGCGCCTGACGACTCCCCATATCCGGGAAGGGGCCTCAAGAGGCTCACGCGGGCATTGAGCGCTTCGGCCTGTCAGCCTCCCGCTACGGTGAGGGACGCCCGCTCACGGTCGCCCGGTTTCAACTACCGCACACCTGAATAACACGGGAACCAGGGGCAACAGCGACGAGCAGGGCATACCCGTCTCCGAGGCATCCGTGCGGAGCCCCGGGACTGCGCGCAAGCAGGGGGAAAAGGCCAGGTCAGGCCTGGTCAGCCGTAGGTGTCGCCCGGGCCGGTGCTTCCCGGCGCGCGCAGGGGACCGTATCGGCGCTGCGGGCCTCCCGGCCCCAGCACCTTGATCAATCTCACGGTGCCGTGCCCCAGATCCGCGTTGAGCCGGGCCACGAGCTGCGGGGCGAGCAGCCGCAGCTGCGTCGCCCACGCCGTGGAGTCGCACTGCACCGTCAGCACCCGCTCGTCGGGGGCCTCGTCATAGCGCAGCGGCACACAGTGATTGGCCAGATCGTCCCCCACGATCTGCGGCCAGCGGCCCATCACACCGCCCACCGCGGCCGGGGTCTCCCAGCCGCGCTCGGTGATCAGACGATTGATCGCGGCGCCGAGCGGCAGCGGGTCCCGGCCGTCCGCCCGCGCGCCGGAACGCAGCCCGCCGCCCCGCCGGGCCTGCTTCTTCTGCTGCGCGGCCGCACCGCGCGCCTTCGCCTGCTCCTTCGCCGCGTGCAGGGCCACCCGCGCCAGATCGACGCCCGAAGGCTCCGCCCGCTTCGCCGGCTCCCCGTCCCCGGCCGGTCCCACGGGGCCCGCGCCCTCCCGGTCGCCGTTCACAGCCGCTCCACCTCGCCCGCCGACACCGCGTACCGCGTCCCCGCCAGCACGCCCGGGACGTCGTCGTCCACCGCGGCCGTCACCAGCACCTGCTCCCCCGGGGCGACCAGCTCGGCGAGCCGCTCCCGGCGGCGCGCGTCCAGCTCGGCGAAGACGTCGTCCAGCACCAGCACCGGTTCGTTGCCCTCGCTGCGCAGCAGATCGTACGAGGCCAGCCG
Organism: Streptomyces sp. NPDC005803; assembly: GCF_040630435.1. Lineage (NCBI taxonomy): Bacteria > Bacillati > Actinomycetota > Actinomycetes > Kitasatosporales > Streptomycetaceae > Streptomyces > Streptomyces sp. NPDC005803. The sequence goes on from NZ_JBEXXO010000001.1 coordinate 356,095, forward strand.
CAGGGCCAGCGCGTACGACCACGACTCCCCGTGGCTCGCGTACCCCTTGGCCGGCATCCCGCGCAGCCCCAGGACCAGGTCGTCACGGTGCGGGCCGACCAGCGTCACGCCCCGCTCGATCTCCTGCTTGCGCACTTCGGCCAGGGCGGCGATCAGCTGCGCGTACAGCTCCTCACGAGTGCGCGCGGGCTCCACATCCGCGCCCACCGAGCTCCGGTACTCCAGCGTCACCGGACCGCCGCCCGGCGCCACGTCCGCGTACGCCTTGTCCGCCAGGGGCTGAAGCGTCGCGATCAGGTCGAGCCGCTGCGCCAGCAGCTCGGCGCCCACCCGGCCCAGGTGCTGGTCCCACACGTCGAGCGTCGAGAGGTCCATGGAGCGTCCGCCGTGCCGGCGCGCCATCGCCGCGGACTTCAGCAGCGTGTTGCGCTGTTTCAGCACCCGCTCGTAGTCCGAGCGCACCCCGGCCATCCGCGGCGCACGCGCCGTGACCAGCTCGTCGAGGAACCGCCGGCGTTCGCCGGGGTCACCCTTGACCAGCGCGAGGTCCTCCGGCGCGAACAGCACCGTGCGCACTATCCCCAGCACATCACGGGGCCTGACCTGCGACGACCTATTGATCCTGGCGCGATTGGCCTTGCCCGGATTCAGCTCAAGCTCGACCAGCTGGGACCGCTCGCCCTGGGTGACGGCTGCCCTGATGACGGCCCGCTCGGCGCCCATGCGGACCAGGGGTGCGTCGGAGGAGACCCGGTGGCTGCCGAGCGTCGCGAGGTAGCCGACGGCCTCGACGAGGTTGGTCTTCCCCTGCCCGTTGGCCCCCACGAACGCGGTGACGCCCGGGTCGAGGGGAACCTCTACCCGGGCGTACGAGCGGAAGTCGGCCAGCGACAGATGCGTGACATGCATGGTGTACGCCGACCTTCCCGGCTTCCTGCTCCGTGCTTCGTGGTGCGGGACGGACCACCGGGCCCGCCCCGCACCACGCTGCGGTTACTTCTTGTTCTCGACCGCGTGGCCACCGAACTGGTTGCGCAGCGCGGCGATCATCTTCATCTGCGGGGAGTCGTCCTGACGCGAGGCGAAGCGCGCGAAGAGCGACGCGGTGATCGCGGGGAGCGGCACGGCGTTGTCGATCGCCGCCTCCACCGTCCAGCGGCCCTCGCCCGAGTCGGCGGCGAAGCCACGGAGCTGGTCCAGGTGCTCGTCGTCGTCCAGCGCGTTGACCGCCAGGTCGAGCAGCCAGGAACGGATGACCGTGCCCTCCTGCCAGGAGCGGAAGACCTCGCGCACGTCGGTGACGGAGTCGACCTTCTCCAGGAGCTCCCAGCCCTCGGCGTACGCCTGCATCATGGCGTACTCGATGCCGTTGTGGACCATCTTCGCGAAGTGGCCGGCGCCGACCTTGCCCGCGTGGACGGAACCGAAGTCGCCCTCGGGCTTGAGCGCGTCGAAGACCGGCTGGACCTTCGCGACGTGCTCGGCGTCGCCGCCGTACATCAGCGCGTAGCCGTTCTCCAGGCCCCAGACGCCGCCGGAGACGCCGCAGTCGACGAAGCCGATGCCCTTGCTGCCCAGCTCGGCGGCGTGCTTCTCGTCGTCGGTCCAGCGGGAGTTCCCGCCGTCCACGACGATGTCGCCGGGGGAGAGCAGCTCGGCCAGCTCGTCGACCGTGGACTGGGTCGCGGCACCGGCCGGGACCATGACCCACACGACGCGCGGGCCCTTGAGCTTGCCCACAAGCTCTTCGAGGCTGTGGACATCGGCGACGTCCGGGTTGCGGTCGTAACCGATGACGGTGTGGCCAGCGCGGCGGATGCGCTCGCGCATGTTGCCGCCCATCTTGCCGAGGCCGACGAGACCGAGCTCCATCAGAGATTCCTTAAGCGTTGTGCCGATTGGTACCCACGACCGAGCCTACGCCCGGCAGGGGACAGGACGCCGGGCATGCTCGGCGCTGAACATGCCCGTCGGGCCCTGCCGCGCCGTTTTCGAGCGGCGGCAGGACCGGTGACCGGATCAGCCGGAGAGGCGGACCGGCATGATCAGGTACTTGTACGCGTCGTCCGCCTCGGCGTCCACGGCAGGCCGGCCGCTGAGCAGCGCGGGCTTGGTGGACGTCGTGAAGGAGAGCTGGGCGACCGGCGAGTCGATGGCGCTCAGGCCGTCGAGCAGGAAGGTCGGGTTGAAGGCGATCGAGATGTCGTCGCCCTCCAGTACGGAGTCGACGCGCTCCACAGCCTGTGCGTCGTCGCTGGAACCCGCTTCGAGGATCAGGACGCCCTGCTCGAAGCTCAGCCGCACCGGGGTGTTCCGCTCGGCCACCAGGGCCACGCGCTTGACGGCCTCGACGAACGGGGCCGTCTCGATGACCGCGACCGAGTTGAACTCGGTGGGGAAGAGCGTGCGGTATTTCGGCAGGTCGCCTTCGAGCAGTCGGGTGGTCGTCCGCCGGCCCGCGCCCTCGAAGCCGATGAGGCCTTCACCCGCACCGGAGCCCGACAGGGCGAGCGTGACCGTGTCACCGCTGGTCAGGGCCTTGGCGGTGTCCAGCAGCGTCTTGGCGGGCACCAGCGCGACGGCGGAGGCGTCGGCGTTCTCCGGCTTCCAGAGGAACTCGCGGACCGCGAAGCGGTAGCGGTCGGTGGAGGCGAGGGTGACGGTGTCGCCCTCGATCTCGATGCGCACACCGGTGAGCACGGGCAGCGTGTCGTCGCGGCCCGCGGCGATGGCGACCTGAGCGGCAGCCGAGGCGAAGACCTCGCCGGGCACCGTGCCGGTCGCGGTCGGCATCTGCGGCAGTGCGGGGTACTCCTCCACAGGAAGGGTGTGGAGTGTGAACCGCGAGGAGCCGCAGGCCACCGTCGCCCGTACACCGTCTGTGGAAATCTCCACCGGCCGGTTGGGCAGGGCGCGGCAGATGTCGGCGAGCAGCCGGCCGGAGACGAGCACCGTGCCGTCCTCCTCGATCTCGGCGTCCACCGAGACCCGGGCCGAGACCTCGTAGTCGAAGCTCGAGAAGCTGAGGGCACCGTCCTCAGCCTTCAGCAGAAGGCCCGCGAGAACGGGCGCCGGCGGACGGGCCGGGAGGCTACGGGCCACCCAGGCCACAGCCTCCGCGAGTACATCGCGCTCCACCCGGATCTTCACCGGAACCGCCTCCTGCTGTTGCTCGCTCGCCCTGCTGGCCTTCGTCGTCTGGTCGGGTCGCTCCACCGATGCCGGGGGAGGACGCCGGGGACCAGTCTGACGCACGGCACCGACACTCGGTGCTGCTCGGGGTCAAGTCGCGACAAGAGGTTCGGGGAGCTCCGGCGCCGAGTTGTGCACAGGCCCCACTTCGAAGCGGATTCCGGGCTAACTATAGGTGGCAGTAGTAGTAGGGCCTGTGGATACGGTGGATAACGTCGTTTTCCCAGGTCAGACACTGTTTTTTGTCCACCGGCCCTGTGGGTGGCACCGGTGGACAACCCGGTGTTTCTGTGGACACCCGAAAGTTCTGCACAACCGATGCACAGGGCAGGGGGGTTTCTCCCCAGGGCTGTCCCCAGCTTTACCCACGTTCCCCACAGCCCAACCGACCCTCTTGGTGTGACGCCTTTCACTCGGCGCGGTGAAAGCGGGTGTTGCGTTGCCGAACAGTGGACAGCCGTGTGGAGAAGCGTGCCCTCCCTGGGGAAAACGGCCGACGGCCTGTGGGCCGTCGGTGGACAACGTCGGGGGCGGCCTGTGGACGAAAAACTTGTCCACAGGCTGTGGATCATTGTTGACCACAAATCCCCAGGCCCCTGAGCTGGCCTGATGGAGTATCGGATGCCTGACCTGTGGAAGCAGTATGGACAACTTTTGGATCCCCAGGCTGTGGAGGGAAGATTCTCCCCAGATCTGTGGAGAACGGCCCGTCCGCAGCCGGTATTCGAACAGCGTGACCGGCCACGCGGCCCGCTCGACGCCCTGCTGAGCGGTCACGGACCGCCGACCGAGCCGCTCATGCGGTGTCTCCGGGCGCTCGCGCGGCGGCGTACGAGCGACGCACAGCCGGCTCAGGTCCCGTCCCGGAGAGCTCGAAGGGCTCTCCGGAGAACGGCGAGCGGCGCTCCACAGGCGGGGGAAGGGCGCTGCGGAGAACGGCGAAAGGGCGCTCCAGGGACTCGTGAGGAGTCCGCGGAGCGCCCTTGAGGAATGCCCTGTCGTCTGCGGGCGACGGTGTGGGAGGGCCGTCAGCCGTTCTTGATGCGGTTGGTGAGTTCGGTGACCTGGTTGTAGATGGAGCGCCGCTCCGCCATCAGCGCACGGATCTTGCGGTCGGCGTGCATCACCGTCGTGTGGTCCCGGCCGCCGAACTGCGCACCGATCTTGGGCAGCGACAGGTCCGTCAGCTCGCGGCACAGGTACATCGCGATCTGGCGCGCCGTCACCAGCACGCGACTGCGCGAGGATCCGCAGAGGTCCTCCACCGTCAGGCCGAAGTAGTCGGCGGTCGCCGCCATGATGGCCGGCGCCGTGATCTCCGGCGCCGCGTCCTCGCCACCCGGGATCAGGTCCTTCAGCACGATCTCGGTCAGCCCGAGGTCCACCGGCTGGCGGTTGAGGCTGGCGAAGGCCGTCACCCGGATGAGAGCGCCCTCCAGCTCACGGATGTTGCGGGAGATGCGGGAGGCGATGAACTCGAGGACCTCCGGCGGAGCGTTCAGCTGCTCCTGGACCGCCTTCTTGCGCAGGATCGCGATGCGCGTCTCCAGTTCGGGGGGCTGCACATCGGTGGTCAGACCCCACTCGAAACGATTCCGCAGCCGGTCCTCCAGCGTCACCAGCTGCTTGGGCGGGCGGTCCGAGGACAGCACGATCTGCTTGTTGGCGTTGTGGAGCGTGTTGAAGGTGTGGAAGAACTCCTCCTGCGTCGACTCCTTGCTCGCCAGGAACTGGATGTCGTCGACCAGCAGGATGTCGACATCGCGGTACCGCTTGCGGAAGGTGTCGCCCTTGCCGTCGCGGATCGAGTTGATGAACTCGTTGGTGAACTCCTCCGAGCTCACGTACCGCACCCGGGTGCCCGGGTAGAGGCTGCGGGCGTAGTGCCCGATGGCGTGCAGCAGGTGGGTCTTGCCGAGCCCCGACTCCCCGTAGATGAAGAGGGGGTTGTACGCCTTGGCGGGCGCTTCGGCGACGGCGACGGCCGCGGCGTGCGCGAACCGGTTCGACGCCCCGATCACGAAGGTGTCGAAGAGGTACTTCGGGTTCAGGCGGGCGTGCGGTTCGCCGGGGCCGGGCGCCGGCGCGGGCTGTGCGCCCATGGGACCGGTGCCGCCGCCGGGCCGGCCGGTGCCGCCGCCCTGCCGGTGCGCCGGCTCCTGCATGTCGCGGCGCTCGGGGCGCTGGGAGTCGTACCCCTGGCGTTCGGGCGGCTGGGAGTCGTACCCCTGGCGCTCGGACGGCTGCGGACGGTAGTCGTGCTGCGGCTGCTGCGGGGAGCGGCCGCCGTAGGGCTCGCGCCACTGCTCGGCGGACGGGTCGCGGTCCTGAAAACCGCCGAGCCGGGGCTGCTGCCAGGAGAGGTCCTCCTGGGTGCGCGGCCAGGCGCCGGGGTCGGGGCGCTGCTGCTGGTAGTCGGGGTAGGCGGGCCGGGCCGTCGGCATGCCGTCGTCCGAGGGCCGGTGACCGTAACCGTCGTACGCGTCGTTGTGCTGGCGTTCGTCGTGCTGAGGTCCCTGGTAGCGGTGCTGCTGCTGGGACTGGTGCATCGGGGGCGCCGGCGGGTTCGGCGGTTCACCCGCGGAGTCGTCGACCGTGATCGCGATCCGGATCGGCCGGCCGCACTCGCGGCTCAGCGTCTCGCTGATGAGCGGGGCCAGCCGGCCCTCCAGGACGCGCTTGCCCCATTCGTTGGGGACGGCGAGCAGCGCGGTGTCGGCGACCAGGGCGAGCGGCTGACAGCGCTCGATCCACTGCTTGTCCTTCGGTTCGATGCCCTGCTGTCCCTCCCCGAGGAGCTGCTCCAGCACGCGTGGCCACACTGCGGCAAGATCGGCGGGTACATCAGCCACAGGGCACGCTCTCTCGCTGGTCCCACGAATGTGTGGTTCTCGGGACGGGATGGGTCGGGATGGGTGAGGACCGGCAGGCGGGAAGAAAAAGAACCGGGGTTCAGCCACGGTAGGCGGGCCGACCCGTGCGGTTCAAGTCGTTGTCCACAGGCTGTGCACAATGGGGGGTGCGACAGGGTCGGTTTGACCGGATGGCGTAGCCGCGCGTACCGTGACCAGGTCGAGTTGTCGATGGCTGCTGCCGCCTGCCTCCGATGGGCAAAGATCACGATCTGTGATTGTGAAGCGGTGCACTAGGGCGTTTACGCGAGTCTCTCGTGGGCGCACGGTGACAGCCAGGCGATGTCCCGCCAACACACGAATCATTTCTGGAGCCCCCGAGTGAGCAAGCGCACCTTCCAGCCGAACAACCGTCGTCGCGCGAAGACCCACGGTTTCCGCCTGCGTATGCGGACCCGTGCCGGCCGCGCGATCCTCGCGTCCCGCCGTGGCAAGGGCCGCGCCAGCCTGTCCGCCTGATCGCGTACAGGTCGTCATGACGTGCTGCCTACCGAGAATCGGCTGAGGCGGCGCGAGGACTTCGCGACCGCGGTACGTCGAGGACGCAGGGCCGGCCGCCCGCTACTCGTCGTCCATCTACGCAGCGGTGCAACGGACCCGCACGCGACGGGGGAGACTGCTCCCCCGCCGCGTGCGGGTTTCGTTGTCAGCAAAGCAGTGGGTGGTGCGGTCGTACGCACAGCGGTGAAGCGAAGGCTTCGCCATCTGGTCCGAGAACGGCTCGCCCTGCTGCCCCCCGGTAGCCTGGTTGTCGTACGCGCGTTGCCCGGTTCGGGTGACGCCGACCATGAACAGCTGGCCCGAGACCTGGATGCCGCCTTTCAGCGGCTGCTGGGAGGGGGCGCGCGATGAAGTACCCGCTGCTGGCTCTCATCAAGCTGTACCAGTGGACGATCAGCCCACTTCTCGGGCCTGTCTGCCGTTACTACCCGTCGTGTTCCCACTATGGATATACGGCGATCGACCGGCACGGAGCGATCAAGGGAACAGCGCTGACCGCCTGGCGCATCCTGCGATGCAATCCGTGGTCACCCGGCGGCGTGGATCACGTTCCCCCACGTAAACGTCCGCGTTGGCACGAACTGCTGCGTAGTGCCGTACGCGGCAGCAAGGGCGGGGACTCCGCCGCTGATGTGCCTCCCGGAGGGTCGGCCACCGACCTTCCGAGCTCGGCCGCAGAGACTTCGCCCAATGCTCAAGGAGCCTGATTAGTGGACACGATTGCCAGTCTGTTCAGCTTCATCACGTGGCCCGTTTCCTGGGTCATCGTCCAGTTCCACAAGTTGTACGGGGCGATCTTCGGCCCTGACACGGGATGGGCCTGGGGTCTGTCCATCGTGTCCCTCGTGGTCCTGATCCGCATCTGTCTGATCCCGCTGTTCGTCAAGCAGATCAAGTCGACGCGGAACATGCAGGTGCTCCAGCCGAAGATGAAGGCGATCCAGGAGCGCTACAAGAGCGACAAGCAGCGTCAGTCCGAAGAGATGATGAAGCTGTACAAGGAGACGGGTACCAACCCGCTCTCCTCGTGCCTGCCCATCATCGCCCAGTCGCCGTTCTTCTTCGCTCTGTACCACGTGCTCTCGGCCATCGCGTCGAACAAGAAGATCGGCGTCATCGACCAGTCGCTGCTGGACAGCGCTCGTCAGGCCCACATCTTCGGTGCTCCGCTGGCCGCCAAGTTCATGGACAGCGCGGACAAGGTCGAGGCGCTCGGCGCCTCGCTGACCGACGTCCGGGTCGTCACCGCGATCATGATCGTGATGATGTCGGCCTCGCAGTTCTTCACCCAGCGCCAGCTGATGACGAAGAACGTCGACCTCACGGTCAAGACGCCGTACATGCAGCAGCAGAAGATGCTCATGTACATCTTCCCGCTGATCTTCGCCGGCATGGGCATCAACTTCCCCGTCGGTGTCCTCGTCTACTGGCTGACCACCAACGTCTGGACCATGGGTCAGCAGATGTACGTGATCAACCAGAACCCGACCCCGGGCAGCAAGGCGCAGGAGCAGTACCTCGGCCGTCTGCTGAAGAGCGTCACCGCACACGGTGAGGTGCGGGGCCGGACCCGGCGCAACACGGTCAAGCGCATCGTGTCCAAGGGCCCGGACCGCAACGACATCGAGCGGAAGTTCGTCACCGGTCTGGCCAAGCTCGGCCTCGCCCCCCAGGAGGACGGCACGGTGGTCAAGAGTGACACCGCCGTCGCCGAGGCCGAGGGCGGAGCAGCGCAGCGGCGTCAGCAGCCCAAGCGCCAGACCAAGGCGAAGCGCCAGACCACGGCGGGCCACCCGGGCGGGGGCAAGGAAGCGGATTCCGGTGAATCCGAGTCCAAGACCTCCCTGGAGAAGAGCGCACCGCAGGACGACAAGCCCAAGCCGGCGGGCAAGCCCGCGTCCGGCTCCTCACGCCAAGCCAAGTCCGGACAGCGCAAGGGTCCGCAGCGGCCCAAGCACCCGTCCAAGAAGTAAGAAGGAGTCCATCCGTGACGGAAGGCACCACCTCCACGGCCGCTGAGGGCAGCGACACCTTGACCCGCCTCGAGCAGGAAGGGGAGATCGCAGCGGACTACCTCGAGGGCCTGCTCGACATCGCCGACCTGGACGGCGACATCGACATGGACGTCGAGGCGGACCGGGCCGCGGTCTCGATCATCAGTGAATCGGCACGTGAACTGCAGAAGCTCGTGGGCCGCGACGGTGAGGTGCTGGAGGCGCTCCAGGAGCTGACGCGGCTGGCCGTGCACCGGGAGACCGGTGACCGCAGCCGTCTGATGCTGGACATCGCCGGTTTCCGCGCCAGGAAGCGCACGGAGCTCGCCGAGCTGGGTGCCAAGGCCGCGGACGAGGTCAAGAGCACCGGTGAGCCGGTGAAGCTTGACCCGATGACGCCGTTCGAGCGCAAGGTTGTGCACGACGCGGTCGCGGCCGCCGGTCTGCGCAGCGAATCGGAGGGCGAGGAGCCGCAGCGCTTCGTCGTCGTCCTGCCGGCCTGACCGGAGCCTCTCGTGTCGGCCCCGTCTGTTCGCAGACGGGGCCGATCTTTGTCAGCCTGATAGTCAGCCACCCATGGTGCGGTAGTGCGGTACGGAAGGACGGTTCCCGTGACGGAGGAAGTAGCGCTTCCCCAGGCGCCCGACGAGGCCCGGGAGGTGTTCGGTGAGTGCTTTCCCGAGGCCGTCCGGTACGCGGAACTGCTGGCCGACGCGGGGGTCGAGCGAGGGCTGATCGGTCCGCGTGAGGTCCCGCGGCTCTGGGAGAGGCACCTGCTGAACTGCGCGGTGCTCTCCGAGGTCGTCCCCGAGGGCGTCACGGTGTGCGATGTGGGCTCCGGTGCCGGGCTTCCGGGGATTCCACTGGCGCTGGTGCGCCCTGACCTGAAGATCACCCTGCTCGAGCCGCTGCTGCGGCGTACGAACTTCCTTCAGGAGGTCGTCGAGCTGCTGGGGCTGGACCATGTGACGGTCGTCCGTGGCCGGGCCGAGGAGGTCCTGGGGACGCTTCAGCCGGTGCATGTGGTGACGGCTCGGGCGGTCGCTCCGCTGGACCGCCTGGCGGGCTGGGGAGTGCCCCTGCTCCGCCCCTACGGGGAGATGCTGGCGCTCAAGGGCGATACCGCCGAGGAGGAGATCAACGGCGCGCGGGCAGCCCTCAGCAAGCTGGGCGTGGTCGAGACCGAGGTGCTCCACGTAGGTGAGGGCGTCGTCGATCCGATGTCCACCGTGGTGCGTGTGGTGGTCGGGGAGAGCCCGGGCGGTGTGAGGTTCGCCGCAAAGCGCGCCAAGGCCGCGCGGGTCAGCCGGACACGTCGTCGTCGCTGAGCGCACGATGACGTGATGCGCCTGATGGATATCTGCCGTTTGATGCCTCTTTCGGTGATGTGTCAGTCATGGAGCCGTACGTACCCCGCGCGGAGTGTCGTGCCCCTGTAGCTACGCTGCAGGGGCATCGTGTTTCACGTGAAACGTCGCTCTCTGCTGCATGGAATCATCGGCCGCGGTCGTGAGGCCGCCACCCCTCCCCATCGCAGGCCCGATAGGGCTACGGAGTTGTCCACAGAAGTGGATTCATCCACAGAAGAGCGGGCCTCGCTGGTTCACGACCCCGAAACCATGGCAGGCTCTGCTCATTGCGAGCCTGAAGCCGAGGAGAGTGAATCCTTGCGGTCCGACGCCAACATCGCGGGACCGATGACCGATCCGGTCCCCGGTCCCCGAACCGAATCGGCGGGGGACGGTGTTTCACGTGAAACACCGCCGCCGATGGATGACACACCCATCGGTCGTGCGGCCCAGCTGGCGGTGGAGGCCCTCGGCCGTGCCGGCGAGGGGCTGCCGCGGCCTGACCAGACCCGGGTCATGGTGGTGGCCAACCAGAAGGGCGGGGTGGGTAAGACCACCTCGACGGTCAACCTTGCCGCGTCGCTTGCCCTGCATGGTGCACGTGTCCTGGTGGTCGACCTCGACCCGCAGGGGAACGCCTCCACAGCTCTGGGCATCGACCACCATGCCGAAGTGCCCTCGATCTATGACGTCCTGGTGGAGAGCAAGCCGCTCTCCGACGTGGTTCAGCCCGTCCCGGACGTCGAAGGTCTCTTCTGCGCCCCGGCCACCATCGACCTCGCCGGTGCGGAGATCGAGCTGGTGTCGCTGGTGGCGCGGGAGAGCCGACTGCAGCGGGCGATCCAGGCGTACGAGCAGCCGCTCGACTACATCCTGATCGACTGCCCGCCCTCGCTCGGCCTGCTGACGGTCAACGCCCTGGTGGCCGGCGCGGAGGTGCTGATCCCGATCCAGTGCGAGTACTACGCGCTGGAAGGGCTGGGCCAGCTGCTGCGCAACGTCGACCTGGTGCGGGGGCATCTCAACCCCGATCTCCACGTGTCGACGATCCTGCTCACCATGTACGACGGCCGGACCCGGCTCGCGTCGCAGGTCGCGGAGGAGGTGCGCAGCCACTTCGGCAAGGAGGTGCTGCGGACCAGCATTCCCCGGTCGGTGCGCATCTCCGAGGCGCCGAGCTACGGGCAGACCGTGCTGACCTATGACCCGGGTTCGAGCGGGTCCCTGTCGTACCTCGAAGCGGCCCGTGAGATCGCGCTGCGCGGGGTCGGGGTCCAGTACGAGGCCCAGCATGCCCGGACGGGCAGTCGGAACAGCCAGCAGAGTACTTCGGAGGGGATCCAGTGAGTGAGCGTCGTAGGGGTTTGGGACGAGGGCTCGGTGCCCTGATCCCCGCCGCTCCGCAGGAGAAGCAGGTGCCGTCTGCCGGGGTGGGCACGTCCTCGCCCGGGACGATGCCGGTGCTGACGTCCGAGCGGGGCGTGGCCGTCGCCAAGGTGGCCACTCTTGGTCAGGGCGGGGCAGCGGTGCCGGAGCCGAGCGCACCTGTCTCGGTGTCCGACGGGGCCGGTGGGCCGGTGGGAGAGGTGGCCGGGGCGTACTTCGCCGAGCTCCCCATCGACTCGATCACACCGAACCCTCGTCAGCCCCGCGAGGTGTTCGACGTGGACGCCCTCGCCGAGCTGGTCACCTCGATCAAGGAGGTCGGTCTCCTCCAGCCCGTCGTCGTACGGAAGGCGGAGTCCGGGCGCTTCGAGCTCATCATGGGCGAGCGGCGCTGGCGGGCGTGCCGTGAGGCCGATCTGAAGCAGATCCCGGCGATCGTCCGGGCCACGGACGACGAGAAGCTGCTCCTGGACGCCCTCCTGGAGAACCTTCACCGGGCTCAGCTGAACCCCTTGGAGGAGGCTGCCGCGTACGACCAGCTGCTCAAGGACTTCAAGTGCACCCATGACCAGCTGGCCGACCGCATCGGCCGCTCGCGGCCCCAGGTGTCCAACACCTTGCGTCTGCTGAGGCTGTCACCGCCCGTTCAGCGCCGGGTCGCGGCCGGGGTGCTCTCGGCGGGACATGCGCGGGCGCTGCTCTCGGTGGACGACTCCGAGGAGCAGGACAAGCTGGCGCACCGCATCGTGGCCGAGGGGCTTTCCGTGCGCGCGGTCGAGGAGATCGTGACGCTCATGAGCTCCAGGCCCACGAGCACGGCCAAGGCCAAGGGCCCCCGGGCCGGCGGCCGGCTGTCGCCGGCGCTGTCCGATCTGGCGTCCCGGCTGTCCGACCGCTTCGAGACCAGGGTGAAGGTCGACCTCGGCCAGAAGAAGGGAAAGATCGTCGTCGAGTTCGCCTCGATGGAGGATCTGGACCGCATCCTCGGCAGCCTCGCGCCGGGCGAGGGCCGTGTTCTGGACCGCTCTCCCTCGGAGGAGACGGCGGAGGACGACGAGAGCTGACGTCCTGAGCGGTGCGGGCGGGCTGTGCTCCGGTGCGTGACGGAGGGCGGCCCGCCTTTCTTTTTTGCCAGGGACAAGCGGAGGGCAGAAGAGCCGAAGAGGGGTGAGCCGGAAGGGACGAAGGGGGTGAGCCGACGACGGTGGCCCTTTGCTCTTTCACGGTGTCGGCTTGATCCCTCGATGGATACGATGCGTTGTGGTGGGGCGCATCCAAGGGATCCACCTCGGTGAACGGGGTGCACCGGCCGTCACGCGACGCGGTGGGTGAGGGAAGTGAGGAACAGCCTTCATGGGGCGTCGGCTCGTACCGCTCACGCTGGACAACCTGCCTGATCTCCCCCGGCGCTGCCGCTCGTGCGTGTTCTGGGAGCTGGACCCGGTGAGGGGGGACGCCGCGGTCAAGGGCGGCAGGGCCGAGCTGGAGAAGGAAGCCTGGATCTCCTCCGTGTTGCTCGAGTGGGGGTCCTGCGGGCGTGTGGTCTATGTCGACGACGTGCCGGTCGGCTTCGTCCTCTACGCCCCGCCCGCCTACGTACCGAGAGCCACGGCGTTTCCGACGAGTCCCGTCTCCCCTGACGCCGTTCAGTTGATGACCGCCTTGATCCTCCCGGGTTACCAGGGCCAGGGGCTGGGGCGGGTCATGGTGCAGACGGTCGCCAAGGACCTGATCCGCCGGGGATTCAAGGCGATCGAGGTCTTCGGGGACGCCCGCTGGAAGGAACCTGCCTGCCTGCTGCCCGCCGATCACCTGCTGGCGGTGGGCTTCAAGACCGTGCGGCCCCACCCGGTTCACCCGCGGCTCAGGCTGGAGCTGCGCACGACGCTTTCGTGGAAGGAAGACGTCGAGCTGGCACTGGACCGCTTGCTGGGAGCCGTACAGAAGGAACCCGCGCTCCGGCCGCTGTGAGTGGTGCGCGGACCGAAACGTGAAACGGGCCCATCCCCGAGGGGATGGGCCCGTTTCACGTGAAACAAGGGGACTGCTGTCCGCCTTATTCGGCGGCGATGAAGCCCTCGAGGTCGCGGAGGATCGCGGCCTTCGGCTTGGCGCCGACGATGGTCTTGGCGACCTCGCCACCCTGGTAGACGTTCAGCGTCGGGATGGACATGACGCCGTACTTGGCAGCGGTGGCCGGGTTCTCGTCGATGTTGAGCTTGACGATCTCGATCTCGCCGTGCTCCGCCGCGATGGCCTCCAGGGAGGGGGCGATCTGACGGCACGGGCCGCACCAGGCAGCCCAGAAGTCCACCAGCACGGGCTTGTCGCTCTTCAGGACGACCTCGTCGAAGGAGTCGTCGGTCACGTTCTTCAGGGCGCCGGCCACGGCGGCCTCCTTAATTTCGCGGGGTGTGGGATGAGGCGTGGATCAGACGGTGGCTGCTGCGGCCTTCTCGTCGTCGGCGAGCGCGGCCAGGTAGCGCTCGGCGTCGAGAGCGGCGGAGCAGCCGGTGCCAGCAGCGGTGATGGCCTGCCGGTAGGTGTGGTCGACTACGTCGCCGGCGCCGAAGACACCGGTGAGGTTGGTGCGCGTCGACGGGGCGGCGACCTTGAGGTAACCCTCGTCGTCGAGGTCGAGCTGGCCCTTGAAGAGCTCGGTGCGGGGGTCGTGGCCGACGGCGATGAAGAGGCCGGTCACGGGGAGCTCGGAGAGCTCACCGGTCTTCGTGTTGCGCAGGCTCAGCCCCGAAAGCTTCTGCTCGCCCTGGACACCGGCGACCTCGCTGTCCCAGGCGAACTTGATCTTCGGGTCGGCGAACGCGCGGTCCTGCATGGTCTTGGAGGCGCGCAGGGTGTCGCGGCGGTGGACGATGGTGACCGACTTGGCGAAGCGGGAGAGGAACGTGGCCTCTTCCATCGCGGTGTCGCCACCGCCGACCACGGCGATGTCCTGGTCCTTGAAGAAGAAGCCGTCGCAGGTCGCGCACCAGGAGACGCCACGTCCGGAGAGGGCGTCCTCGTTGGGCAGACCGAGCTTGCGGTGCTGTGAGCCGGTGGTGACGATGACGGCCTTCGCACGGTGCACGGTGCCGGCGGTGTCGGTCACCGTCTTGATCTCACCGGTGAGGTCCACGGAGATCACGTCGTCCGGGATGAGCTCGGCGCCGAAGCGCTCGGCCTGGGCGCGCATGTTGTCCATGAGCTCCGGGCCCATGATCCCGTCCTGGAAACCGGGGAAGTTCTCCACGTCGGTGGTGTTCATCAGCGCACCACCGGCGGTGACGGCGCCTTCGAACACCAGCGGCTTCAACGAGGCGCGTGCGGTGTAAAGGGCGGCTGTGTAGCCCGCGGGGCCGGAGCCGATGATGATCACATTACGCACGTCGCTCACGGGTTTCTTCCTCGTCTCTGCAGACTGCCTACTGTCCACGCCTACTGGGGGCCGGTTCTACGACTCTCACCCCACCCAACGGATCCTACGGGGCTTGCATTCCCGACGTGCCGGGGCCGCATCCGGCGCGATTCTCAGGGGCGTGCGTAGGCGTGCGTCAGCAGGAGCTTCCCCTTGGCCGCGGGCTCCGCACCGACACACGCCGCGTCGACGACGTAGGCCTGGACGCTGGTGGTGTCCGTGGGGTGCGGGAGGACGACGAGGAACGCGTCGGCACCTTCGAAGGTGCCCCGTTCCATGGCCAGGGCGGCCGTGTCGCGCCCGATGCCCTGCTCGATGCAGGAGGGGACGGCGACGACGGGAGCGCGGAGCGGGGCCTGCGGCGAGGCGGATCCGGAGGACAGAGACTCCGGCGAGGACTTCGTGTCAGCGGACGGATCCTGCTCTTCGCCGCTTGAGTCCTGAGGGCTGGCCGCATCCGTGCGGGAGCCCAGGAGGCTGTGGACCCGGTCTTCCAGGGTGGACTGCGAGAACGTGTCGGGGGCGGCCTTCGAGGCGGCTCCCCGGTCCATAGCGCTGTCGGAGCTGCTCTGGGACGACGGGACGTTCTGCAGCAGGAGGACGCTCACACCGACCACGGCGGCTCCGAGGGCGGCGCCGAGGACTGCTGTGCGCCTGCGCCGCCGCGCAGGGCGACGACCGGGGCCCGTGGCAGCCCGTGAGTGACCGGCGGGGCGGCCGACCTGCTCCGGGGACGTCACAGCAGCATCGGTTTCACGTGAAACATCGGTCGCCTCGTGCGCCACGGGGGCGGAACGGGCTTCCTCGGCGAGCGCGGCGTCGATGCGATCCGCGACGTCGGATGGCATGGGCTCCGGAGCGGGCAGAGCGCCGAGAAGACCGCGGATCTCCTCCAGCGACGTACGGACGTCGGCACAGAGATCACAGCCGGCCAGGTGTCGCTGGACGTCCGCGGTGCGGGAAGGGGAGAGCAGGCCTTCGGTGAGATCGGAGATCTCCGAGACGTCCGGGTGCTGGGTCGTGTCGGTCGTCGATGTCATGGGGTGCGTCCACCTCCGCCCTTCGCTGCCGCTGGATCGTTCGTGCCCGTGTCTCTGGGCCCCGCCGCCGGTGGGACGGATGCTCTGGGCGTCCGGTTCCCCTTCGCCCCCGGGCCCTCGTCGGCGGCGCCTCCGCCGCGGAGATGGGTGAGCTGAGGGGCCAGCTTGGCGCGTGCCCGCGCGCAGCGGCTCTTCACGGTGCCGACGGGAACATCGAGGACCTCGGCCGCCTCGGCCACCGGGTATCCCTGCATGTCGACGAGGACGAGGGCGGCGCGTTGTTCGGCGGGGAGGGTGGCCAGGGCCGCGAGCAGTTCGCGCTGAAGGTCCTGACGCTCGGCAGGCGCCTCGGCGGACTCGTGGGGTTCCATGAGCTGGTCGAGCCGCGCCGGGTCGTCGACCGGCGCGGTCTTCCGGGAGGCGGCCTTGCGGACCCGGTCCAGGCAGGCGTTGACCGTAATGCGGTGCAGCCACGTGGTCACGGCGGACTGGCCACGGAAAGTGTGGGCGGCGCGGAAGGCGGACACGAGGGCGTCCTGTACGGCATCGGCCGCTTCCTCCCGGTCGCCCAGGGTCCGCAGCGCGACGGCCCACAGCCGGTCGCGATGGCGTCGCACGATCTCACCGAAGGCGTCCGGTTCGCCGGCCACATGGCGGGCGAGGAGGTCTGAGTCGCTGAGTTGGTCGGACGGCTCGGCGGCCACCTCCCCCTCCCTCCTGATCCGAATCAAGGTCCGTCTGTCTATCACGGTTCAGGTGGGCAGGGGGAGGGCCGTTCAGCCGAGAACGGAGATCTCCGAGATTCCTCCGCGATACCCGCTCCCGGTGTCGTCCAGCGGGAGTTCCGTGATGTGGATCAGGAGGTAGCGGGTCCGCACCGGTTTGGCGAGCGTTTCCTTGAGATCGCTTCCCGCCGTTCCCAGCTGGGTGAGGCGCTGCGGGAAGTCCGAGAGGGACGAGGGCGTGGAGGCGCTCTCGTCGGCCGCCAGGATCTCCGCCTTCTGCCCGCTGCGGTACAGGGTGACGTTGATGCCGGAGACGTCCTTGACGCTGCCCAGGTCTACGACTATCCCGCTGCCGTCCGCGCGCTTCGGGATGTTGCCGAAGTTCGGGAACCCCTGGTAGCGCGGGGTGATCCACGACGTGCCCGGCTTGCCGTCGACGGTGTTCGGCGCCTCGTCCTGGCTGATGCCCGATCCGCTGGGCGTGAACTCCGCGGCATCCGCGATCGGCAGCGCCACGGCCGGTTTCGGCTTGGGCTGGTCACCGTTCTGCGGGTTGCTCTGGGTGGTGCCCGGGTCGTTGGAATTGTTGTCGCGGTCGAGGAGCGTCTCCGCCAGCTGCCAGCTGCCGAGGCCCAGGGCGGCGATGAGCAGCGCGGACACCGCCCACTTGAGGGCCTTCCCGGTGCGGCTCTGGAGCGGGGCGGGAGGCGCGGCGACCAGGGGCTGGGGGACGCCGGGGGCGGGTCCGGCCGGGCGCCCGTAGGTGCCCTGCTGGTACGTGGTCCGCTGGTATTCGGGCGGTGCGGTGAACGTGGGCTCGGGCGGGCGGATGCGGGGCATCGCCGCGACGGCCTTGGCGAGCTCGTCCGGGGTGGTGCACGGCTGTTCCTGACGGGAGGCCGTGGCTCCGTCGTTGGCGAGGGCCCGCATGGCGATCTCGGAGAGCCCGCGGTGGACTCCGGCCCGCACCTGATCGGGTGCGATCAGTCCCACGCCCTTGGGCAGCCCGGTGAGACCGTAGGCGTCGCTCTCGTATGGCCAGCGCTGGGTCAGCGCGGCGTACAGAAGGGCGCCGATCGCCTCGGTGTCGGCGCGCTGCGGCCCGTCGGAGGTGATGCCCCGCAGCGCGGCGTTCACCGCGAGGCCACGGATGCGGTACTGCCCCGAGGAACTGCGCAGCACCGCGCCGGGCGTGAGCCGCAGATGGGCCAGCCCTTCGCGGTGGGCGGCCGCCATGGCCTGGGAGATCTGGCTCACGAGCTGGTAGGCGTCGTGAGCTTCCATCGGCCCCGCGCCCAGGAGAGCGGTCAGCTCGGTGGCGTCCGGAAGCCACTCGTGGACGACGTAGACGAGGTCGTTCTCCTCCACCGCGTCGAGGACCTGCACGAAGCGGGGGTCGCCGAGCAGGGCGGAGGAGCGGGCCGCGGCCAGCACGGAGCGGGCCCGCGGGTGGTCGGCGGGCAGGAGATGGACGCCCACCGCGCGGCGCAGTTTCTCGTCGACAGCACGCCAGCTGCTGAACCCGTCCAGTCGGGTGACGCACTCCTCGAGCCGGTAGCGCCCGGCAAGCTTGTGACCGCTGTGCAGGTCGGGGGTCGACACATCGGTCTCGGGGCTGCTCGGCTCGCTCTCCGCGTCCTGGGGGCCGGTGCCCGTCGAATCCTGATCTTCTGCTGTGCCGTCGCTCGTGGCCTCGTCCGCCTTCGCGGCCAGCGGCTCTTCGCCACTGTTGTCGGCCACGTCGACGGCAGCCGTGCTACGTTCCGCCACCGTCGTTCCTGCCTCCCCATCCGTTGGGCGATGCCAGCCAGCCCCGCACAGTCACGCCAATTGTGCCCACACTCCGGCACCATGCACGACACGCGGGGACCGGTGATGGTTGTGCGGGCCGGTGATCCTCAGCGGCCGAGCCTTCCCCTGATCATGCCGACCATGCCGTTGATCTCTTCGATCCGCATCCGCTTCGCCGCTACGACGAAGACTCCCAGCAGCACGATCCCACCGCACAGCAGGGCCAGGAGCGAGCCGCCGGCGCCGTCGCCGAGCGCGCGGAGAAGGGCGAACCCCACCCCACCGGCGATCAACGCGGCAGGGATCGCGGCGAGGCACAGCCGGGCGTACGTACGCAGGACGCGGGAGCCGTCCAGATCGCCGCCCAGGCGGTTGCGCAGCCGTCGCCAGGCGATACCGACGCCGACGGCGTAGGCGAGCCCGTACGAGGCTGCCATGCCGACCACGGCCCACTGGGCGGGCAGCACGACGTAGCAGACGGCTGAGGCGGCCGCGTTGACCAGGGCGACGATGACCGTGTTGTAGAAGGGCGTCCGGGTGTCCTCGTACGCGTAGAACCCGCGCAGCACCACGTACTGCACGGAGTAGGGGATCAGACCGAGGCCGAAGGCCATCAGGATGAACCCCATGGACCGGGCGGCCTCAGGGCCGCTGGAGGCGTAGAGCAGGGTGCACATCGGCACGCCGAGGGCGAGGAACGCGAACGCGACCGGCACGATGGCCACGGCCGAGTTGCGCAGGCCCTGCGAGATGTCGTCGCGGACCGCACCCGGGTCGTTGTCGTGCGCGGCCCGGGAGATACGCGGCAGCAGGGCGGCCATGACCGAGACGGTGATGATCGCCTGCGGCATGCCCCAGATCAGCTGCGCGTTGGAGTAGGCGAGGAAGCCCGCACCGTTCTGGCCGGACGCCTTGCCGGCGGAGGTCGCGAGCTGGGTGACGACCAGCACACCGGCCTGGTTGGCGAAGACGAACAGCACCGTCCACTTGGCCAGCTTGACCGTCTTGCCGAGGCCGTGGCCCCTCCAGTCGAAGCGCGGACGGAAGCGGAACCCGGCCTCGCGCAGGTACGGGATCATGGCCAGCGCCTGGACGACCAGGCCGAGCAGGGTGCCGATGCCCAGCAGCCGGACGCCCTCCGGCGGAATCGTCTGGACGCCCATGTGGGACTCGTGCGAGGTGCCGTACACCCAGATGAACATGCCGAACGTGAAGATCATGACGATGTTGTTGAGG
The DNA here is from genome assembly GCF_040630435.1 of Streptomyces sp. NPDC005803. Lineage (NCBI taxonomy): Bacteria > Bacillati > Actinomycetota > Actinomycetes > Kitasatosporales > Streptomycetaceae > Streptomyces > Streptomyces sp. NPDC005803. Next base: position 375,636 of record NZ_JBEXXO010000001.1, read on the forward strand.
ACCGGGGTCCACATCATCGCGCCGAACTTCCCGCGGGCGTTGAGGATCTGGCCCATGACGACGTGCACGCCCATGAAGAAGATGGTGGGCAGGCAGTACCGGGCGAACGTGGTGGCCACGTTGTTGGCCGCGGGGTCGTTGGAGATCGTCGACGACATCAGACGGATGAGGAAGGGCGCCGCGAAGACCGCGAGGGCGACGATCAGGCCCAGCGCGACCATCACCAGGGTCAGCAGCCGGTTCGCATAGGCCTCGCCGCCGTCCTCGTCGTCCTTCATCGAGCGGACGAGCTGAGGCACGAAGACGGAGTTGAGGCCGCCGCCCACGGTGAGGATGTAGATCATCGTCGGCAGCGTGTACGCGATGGTGAAGCTGTCGCCGAGCAGGGCGGCGCCGAGCGCCGCGGTGATCACCAGGCTGCGGACGAAGCCGGTGAGCCGCGAGACGAGGGTGCCGGCGGCCATGACCGCGCTGGACTTCAGCAGACCGGACGCCCGCCCGCCGCCGGACTTCGGCGGCGTGGGAGCCGGGGCCGGCTCGGACCGGTCCGGGACCGGGGGCCCCGCCGGGCCCTCCTGGTCCCGGAAGAGGTGGGCGAACGCGTCCGGCTCCTCGTGGTTCGTCGACGCCTGGGTGACGAGGTCGTCCACGCCCACGAACTGCGTGGTCGCCGCGTCGTCCCCGTACGGCAGGAGGCGCGACGGCCCGTCCGGCTCGGGGGGCGGGGTCTGCGCCCAGATCCGGGGGTCGGGTGCGTACGGGGCGGCCGGCGGCTGCTGGTAGAGCGGTTGCGGCTGCTCGTAGTAGCCGGGGGGCGGCGGTGGGTGCGCGGCGCGGTCGTACAGCGCCTCGCTCACCGGGTCCTGGGCCGAGAGGTCCTGCGACCGGTAGGGGTCGTAGTCGTACGCGGCCTGTAGATACGGGTCCGGGGCCGGTGGCACCTGCTCCGGCCCAGGGGGCGTGGGTGGTCCGCCGGAAGACCCAGCTCCGCCCGTACCCTGACCGCGGTCACCGTCGTACGGCGCGTTCATCGAAACCCCACCTCATCGTCCCCGGCCGACCGGCCACGACAGACATCGCTCAACGGTCCACTTTCTCACCCGTGCCCGACGGCTCCGCGCTTTCGGGACCGGTGTCCGGTGCCGGGTCACTCGGCTGCTCGGGTTCACTGCCGTCGTCGCCCGCCGCGCCGCCCGCGTTGGCACGCTTGCGATGTGCATACATCCGGATGCCGGCGAGGACCAGCAGCAGAAGTCCGCCGGCGATCACGAGCAGTACGGTCGGAGTGAGCTCGGACACCTTCACGGTGAAGGCCATCTCCGCGCCGTAGGGCCGGCCGTCCTCCGTGTAGAGCTGCGCGGTCATCTGCACCTGGCCGTTGATGTTGGCCGCGGCGTCGAACTTCACGGACTGGCTGTGGCCCGCGCCGATCCGGATCGGCTGCTCCGCCATGGCGCCGCCGTCGTTCAGCTCGAGACGCGTCGCGTTCTCCGACTTCAGCCGCAGCACCAGGTGATCGACGTCCTGGAGCAGTCTGTTCTGCACCGTCACGGGAATGGTGGCGCTACGGCCGGACAGGGTGACATCCGACTTCGAGATGAGCTGGACCTCGTTGATGAGGCCCTGCAGATAGGTGCGCACCGAGTCCCGGTACTGCTGCGCCCGCAGGGGCTTGCCGCGCCACGAGGTCGACATCGACCGGTTGACCGCGTTGCCGAAGGGGGTCACCACCCGCTCGGGCTGGGTGAGGATCACCTGGAAGTCGTCGAGGGAGGCCTGGGTGGACTTGATGTCCTGGAAGGCCTGGGTGGGCAGCTCCTGGCTGCGCAGCTTCTTCGGGTACTGGGACGTCCGGGGCACCGCGGTGGTCGCGTCCGCGTCGGGTTTCGCCGCCGCCGCCTGGAGCAGCGTCCGGGACTGCGTCCAGCGTCCGTCGTCGAGGGTGTGAAGGGCCCGGGCCATCGACTGGGCCTGGGCGATGGTCGGCATGCGCTGGGGCGCCACGACGATGGTTCGGTCCTTGTCCGTGTCCTGCTCGGACAGGGCGAGCGTGAGGGCGAGGAACTTCTGCACGGCGAGCGTCGAGTTCCCGGCCTTCGCCATGTCGCCCTGGAAGGCCGTGGAGAGCCGGGCGTCGGAGACCACCGCTGTGGTGCCGCCGCCGATGGGCCGGGCGGCGGTCGGCGTGTAGGACAGGCCGCCGGTCTCCTGAAGGCTGTCACTGCGGGCGATCACGTTGTGGGCGCCGGTCGAGGTGGCGACATCCACGATGGACGGGTCGACCGCACCGTCGACGGGCCAGGCGAAGTCGGTCGACGGCTTCAGGTGGAGGATGGTCTCCACGGTCACCCCGGCGACCTCACTGGCCGTCTGGAGATGGCTGAGCGTCCCCGACACGTTCTTGCCGCGGTGTGCGATGGAGGCCAGGTCCGGGTCCCCGAAGGGCAGCGCCACGACCTTGTGGTCGGCCACGGCCCCTTCGAGGGAGCTGAGCCACTTCTTGGCCACGGCCTGGTTCGTACCGGCGACCGTCGTGTCGCCCGACTTGACGCGGTAGCTCTTGGTCATGGCGTCGACACTGGCGAGCAGATCGGGGTCGATGACCCAGGTCACGGGCAGTTGGCTGCCGAGCGCCACCATCCGTTCGAGCCGGCCGCCCGGTGCGATCTCGGTGGCCAGGTCGTCATCGGCGAAGACCGGGGTCTGCTGCTCGTCGGAGCCGGTCTCCGCCGTGAGGTGCGCGGGTGCGATCAGCGGCCAGAGGTAGCTGATCCCGGTCTTGGAGTCACTGTCCTTGTTCTGCCAGGGCAGGAACGTCCGCTTGATGCCGAGCACCTGGTCGTACGGAGCGCGAGCCGTCCGTCCCGACAACGAGACGTTCAGCTGGTAGACCCCGTCGTCGCCGAGGTCCAGTTTGCTGACGGGCACCGACAGGGTGAAGTCCTGGCTGACGCCCGAGGGAAGCTTGGCGATCTTGACCGTGTTTTTGCCCCCGCCCGGATAGGGATCGGTCCCGGGGACGTACTCGGTGCGCCGGGCGGCCGCGTCGATCGAGGTCCTGCCGTAGAGCTGCCCGCCCACCCGCAGATCGAGCTCCGCGTCGGTGACGGCTCCCTTGCCCTTGTTGGTCAGGGTGCCGGAGACGGTGAGCGTGTCCCCCTTCACCGGGGCGCTCGGCGTCAGGGTGTCGAGGGATACCGCGACGGTGCTGGACCCCGACGGGGCCTTGCCCACCTCACCCGCCTGGGCCTGCGGGGCGCTCACCCCCGCCAGCACGGCGGCGAGGAGCGGAATCCCGGCGAGCGCGACGGCTGTGTGCCGCAGCCACCGGCGGGCAGGAGAGGGACTCATCCCCTGGATGTCTGCCGCCTCGGCCACGCGTATCCGTCCCTCGTCGTCGTCAGCTGCTGTCACTCGTCATCCGTTGCTGCGTCCCCGCATGGTAACGAGGTGCGCCGTTGCCAAGTGCCGGGGAGTGCGTCACATGATCGGGAGAGTCTCGCAGGGCGGGCGGAAACCATGACGCCCGGCCCGGCGCGGGCACGTACCCTTTTCAGTTGTGCCGAACCCCAATGAAGACAACGCCAGCGCCCTGACCCAGGTGCAGCTCCGCGCAGTCAGCGAACTGCTGCGGGTGTCCCCGGTCGCCGACGACCTCGCCCGCCGATTCCAGGACGCCGGATTCAGTCTTGCCCTGGTCGGCGGCTCGGTCCGGGACGCGCTCCTCGGCCGGCTGGGGAACGACCTGGACTTCACGACCGACGCGCGTCCCGAGGACGTACTGAAGATCGTCAGGCCCTGGGCGGACTCGGTGTGGGAGGTGGGGATCGCCTTCGGCACGGTGGGCGCCCAGAAGGACGGCTACCAGATCGAAGTCACCACATACCGGTCCGAGGCGTACGACAGGACGTCGCGGAAGCCCGAGGTTTCCTACGGTGACTCCATCGAGGACGACCTCGTCCGCCGTGATTTCACGGTGAACGCGATGGCTGTCGCGCTGCCGCAGAAGGAGTTCGTCGATCCGCACGGTGGCCTCGCGGACCTGGCGGAACGAGTGCTGCGCACCCCTGGAACGCCTGAGGAGTCGTTCTCCGACGACCCCCTGCGCATGTTGCGTGCCGCGCGTTTCGCCGCACAGCTGGACTTCGAGGTGGCTCCGGACGTCGTCACCGCGATGACGGAGATGGCGGCCCGGATCGAGATCGTCTCCGCCGAGAGGGTGAGGGAGGAGCTCAACAAGCTCCTGCTCTCCTCGCATCCCCGCAAGGGGCTGGCGCTCCTCGTCGACACGGGACTGGCCGAGCAGGTCCTTCCCGAGCTCCCCGCGCTCCGGCTGGAAAGTGACGAGCATCACCGTCACAAGGATGTGTACGAGCACTCGCTGACCGTCCTGGAGCAGGCGATCGATCTGGAGGAGGACGGCCCGGACCTCGTCCTGCGCCTCGCTGCCCTCCTCCATGACATCGGCAAGCCGAGGACCCGGCGGTTCGAGAAGGACGGGCGGGTCTCGTTCCACCACCACGAGGTGGTCGGCGCGAAGATGGCCAAGAAGCGGATGACCGAGCTCAAGTACTCCAACGACATGGTCAAGGACGTCGCGAAGCTGGTGGAGCTGCATCTGCGCTTCCACGGATACGGCGACGGGGAGTGGACCGACTCGGCGGTCCGCCGCTATGTGCGCGACGCGGGGCCCCTGCTGGAGCGGCTGCACAAGCTGACCCGCTCGGACTGCACCACCCGGAACAAGCGGAAGGCCGGCGCCCTGTCGCGGACCTACGACGGGCTGGAGGAGCGCATCGCCCAGTTGCAGGACCAGGAGGAACTGGATTCGATCCGACCGGACCTGGACGGCAACGAGATCATGCGGATCCTGGACGTCGGACCGGGGCCGGTCATCGGCAAGGCGTACGCGTTCCTGCTCGAACTCCGCCTGGAGAACGGGCCGATGGAGCATGACGCGGCCGTGGCCGAGCTCAGGAAGTGGTGGGCCACGCAGGGCTGAGCCCCTGCGGATCACTCCGCCCGCAGGGCCGCCGGTCATGTTTCACGTGAAACATCACCGGCAGCGGATGTGCCGACGGCGCTGTTTCACGTGAAACAGCGCCGTCAGTCGGTCCTGGCCCATCGCGCCAGCATCCCCGCCACGAGGGCGTAGAGCAGGGCTACGCCGATGACGACCGTCGCCGATTTCCCGTCGGGGGGCAGGAGGAGCGCGGCGGCCGCGGCGGCGCACACGAAGGCCACGTTGAACAGCACGTCGTAGAGCGAGAAGATCCTGCCGCGGAACGAGTCGTCCACCCCCGTCTGCACCACGGTGTCCGTCGCGATCTTCGCTCCCTGAGTGACCAGTCCCAGGACGAATGCCGCGACGAGCATCGGTACGGGCGTGAACCAGAGGCCCAGGGCCGGCACGAGCAGGGCGGCCCCCCCGGCGCACACCACCATCCAGCGGAACCTGCCCAGTCGTCCCGCGGCCCACGGAGTCAGTACGGCTGCCGCGAAGAATCCCGCACCGGACACCCCGACCGCCAGGCCCAGGAGCGCCAGCCCGTCGGAATCACTGTCGCTCCAGGCGTACCGGCACAGCATCAGGACCATGACGGTCAGTGCCCCGTAACAGAAGCGGATCACCGTCATGGCGGCCAGCGCCCGGGCGGCGTTCCTTCGCTCCGCCAGATGGCGGATCCCACGGCTGAGGCCGCGTGCGGTGATGGCCAGAGCGGTCCGCAGGCGGAGGCGGCTCTCGCTCCGGTCCGGTCCCAGCAGGCCGGAAGCAAGGCTCAGGGAGGCCACCGCGGAGGTGAGGTAGAGCACTGCGCCCAGGAGCACCACGGCGGCGTCGGAGTCCGCGAGGAGCAGCCGGACGGCGAAGGCGAGACCGCCGCCCGCCGTGGCGGCGAGGGTGCCCGCCGTCGGTGACAGCGAGTTGGCCAGCACCAGCAGCTCTCGGTCGACGACGCGTGGCAGCGCGGCGGAGAGGCCGGCCAGGACGAAGCGGTTGACGGCGGTGACACAGAGGGCCGAGGCGTAGAAGAGCCAGTCGGGAGCGGAGCCGAGGATCAGGAGCGCGGTGCAGCAGGCGAGTCCGGCGCGCAGCAGGTTGCCGTAGAGGAAGACCTGCCGACGGGGCCAGCGGTCCAGCAGGACACCGGCGAACGGGCCGATGAGGGAGTAGGGCAGCAGGAGCACGGCCATCGCGGAGGCGATGGCGCCGGCGGACGCCTGCTTCTCCGGGGAGAAGACGACATGCGCCGCGAGGGCCACCTGATAGACGCCGTCGGCCGACTGGGACAGGATCCGCACGGCCAGCAGGCGGCGGAAGTTCCGTAGGCGCAGGAGTATGCGCAGGTCACGCACGACGGGCATGGGAGTAAGGGTCACATACGTTGAGGGTCCCCGGGCGGATTGCCCGGGGACCCTCAACGATGCGGGGGCACAGGAGCGTTGCCGCTCCTCACCGCACCGCGCCGACGCACCCTGTCAGGTGGGTCAGTTGGAGACCTCACCGCGGATGAACTTCTCGACGTTCTCGCGGGCCTCGTCGTCGAAGTACTGAACCGGCGGGGACTTCATGAAGTACGAGGACGCGGAGAGGATCGGGCCGCCGATGCCGCGGTCCTTGGCGATCTTCGCGGCGCGGACGGCGTCGATGATGACACCGGCCGAGTTCGGGGAGTCCCATACCTCGAGCTTGTACTCCAGGTTCAGCGGAACGTCACCGAACGCGCGGCCCTCGAGGCGCACGTACGCCCACTTGCGGTCGTCCAGCCACGCCACGTAGTCCGACGGGCCGATGTGGACGTTGTCCGCACCGAGCTCGCGGTCACGGATCTGCGAGGTGACGGCCTGCGTCTTCGAGATCTTCTTGGACTCCAGGCGCTCACGCTCGAGCATGTTCTTGAAGTCCATGTTGCCGCCGACGTTCAGCTGCATCGTGCGGTCCAGGACGACGCCCCGGTCCTCGAACAGCTTGGCCATCACGCGGTGCGTGATGGTGGCGCCGACCTGCGACTTGATGTCGTCGCCGACGATCGGGACACCGGCCTCGGTGAACTTGTCCGCCCACTCCTTGGTGCCGGCGATGAAGACCGGGAGGGCGTTGACGAACGCGACCTTGGCGTCGATGGCGCACTGCGCGTAGAACTTCGCAGCGACCTCGGAGCCGACCGGGAGGTAGCAGACGAGGACGTCGACCTTGCGGTCCTTGAGGATCTGGACGATGTCGACCGGGGCCTCGGTGGACTCCTCGATGGTCTGGCGGTAGTACTTGCCCAGACCGTCGTGGGTGTGGCCGCGCTGGACGGTGACGCCGGCGTTCGGCACGTCGCAGAGCTTGATGGTGTTGTTCTCGCTCGCGCCGATGGCGTCCGAGAGGTCGAGGCCGACCTTCTTCGCGTCGACGTCGAAGGCGGCGACGAACTCGACGTCCCGCACGTGGTACTCGCCGAACTGGACGTGCATCAGGCCGGGCACCTTGCCGGCCGGATCGGCGTCCTTGTAGTACTCGACGCCCTGGACCAGCGAGGCGGCGCAGTTGCCCACGCCGACGATGGCTACGCGAACCGAACCCATTCCGGTTGCTCCCTGTGTGTAATGGATGTTCCTGATGAGGCCCCGCGGAGGTGCGAGGTCCTCACTTGCCGGTGTCGTCGGACGGATCCGGCGGGTTGTTACCCCGCCGGGGCAGGCCGTCCGGCTCTCCTGCGGTGTTCTGCTGAGCTGAGCCCTCGGGCGAGGATCGTCGCTGATCCCGTCCCGACCGCTCGCTCTCGATGAGCTCGTTCAGCCAGCGCACTTCGCGCTCCACGGACTCCATGCCGTGTCGCTGCAGCTCAAGTGTGTAGTCGTCGAGACGCTCGCGGGTGCGGGCCAGAGAGGCGCTCATCTTCTCGAGACGCTCCTCCAGCCGGCTGCGGCGGCCTTCCAGCACCCGCATCCGCACCTCGTGCTCCGTCTGTCCGAAGAAGGCGAAACGAGCAGCGAAGTGCTCGTCCTCCCAGGAGTCGGGGCCGGTGTGCGAGAGCAGTTCCTCGAAGTGCTCCTTACCTTCTGCCGTCAACCGGTAGACGATCTTGGCGCGGCGTCCCGCCAGTGAGGAGGCGGGGGCGACCGCTCGTCCGGTGCCGGACGGAAGGTCTGGCGGAGCGTTCCCCGGCTCCTCGATCAACCAGCCGGTGGCGACCAGCGTCTTGAGGCAGGGGTAGAGGGTTCCGTAGCTGAAGGCGCGGAAGATCCCCAGTGAGGTGTTGAGGCGCTTGCGCAGCTCGTAACCGTGCATCGGGGACTCGCGGAGCAGTCCGAGGACGGCGAACTCGAGGATGCCTGAGCGTCTGCTCAACCTCGCCTCCTCCTTCTCCGAGTGCTCTCGCGTGGCCTTCTGCCGACCGGTGTACCGGGTCGATGTACCGAGCTGATGTATCGACTCGATACATCAGCACGATAGATCGGACTGAGTGCTGCGACAAGGGGGGCCTTAGTGAGCGGCGTCACATCGCTAATTCGTAGCAACCGACTTGCGTAATTTGGGGTGAAGTTCGGCTCCAGGAGGGTTTTGACCGTGCGTAGTCTGTGCGGCATGCAGACCACCGGGAACCGTGTGACGTCCGAGTACGTCAGTCTTCGCGGACTGACCGGACGCACTGCGGATGAGCCTCTCGCGGGGCTGGTCCGTAATTCGGGGGGACCGGATCTCAACTGCCGCTTCCAGGCGCTCTCGCCTGCCCGAGGAGTAGTCGTTCGATGAGCGAGCACCGTCGCAAGATGCCGCAACCGCAAGGTGGCGGGCGTGCCGCGGCCAGACGAGCCGCCCAGCAGTCCCCCGGACGTCGCGCAGCGCCGTCACGCGGAGTGACTGATGATTCACCTTCCGGTTCGTACAGCGAGGAGACCCCGTACGGCGGTCGAGCCGCGGCCAGACGGGCCGCCCAGCGCGGCGGCGGTGGCCGGGGCGGTTCCGACGGCGGCGGTGGCCGGCGTCGCGGAGGCGGGGACGGTGGCCAGGAGGGCCCCGGCCGCGGGCGGGGGCGGGGCAGCCAGCGCCCGGCCAAGAAACGCTTCATCGACTACCCCCGCGCCGGCAAGCAGGGCCTGCGGCGCTGGATGCCGTCGTGGAAGCTGGTCTCCGGCCTCTGCGTCGGCTTCCTCGGGCTTCTGATGGGGCTCGCCGGCCTTGCGTACGCCATGGTCGCCAAGCCCGAGATCCAGGCTGCGGCGAAGGCGGAGAACAACGTCTACTTCTGGAAAGACGGCTCGCAGATGGTGGCCACCGGCGGTGAGATCAACCGCCAGGTCATCGACTACGCCCAGATCCCGGAAGCGATGCGCAACGCCGTCATCTCCGCGGAGAACAAGACCTTCGACCACGACCACGGCATCGACCCGATGGGCATCGCCCGAGCCGTGTTCAACATGGCCAAGGGTGGAGAGACCCAGGGTGGCTCGACGATCACCCAGCAGTACGTGAAGAACTCGCGGCTCTCGCAGGAACAGACCCTGAGCCGGAAGTTCGAGGAGCTCTTCATCACGCTGAAGGTCGGCGAGCAGGAGAGCAAGAAGACGGTTATGGCCGGGTACCTCAACGTCTCGTACTACGGACGCGGTGCCTCGGGTCTCCAGGCGGCGGCACGTACGTACTACGGCAAGGACGCCAAGGACCTGAATCCGAGCGAGTGCGCCTTCCTGGCCACGCTGCTCAAGGGAGCCAGCTACTACGACCCCGCGGGCGCCACGGAGGTCGACCCGGTGCAGGCGACCGCGGAGAAGAACACGGAACGGGCCGTGAAGCGCTGGCGCTGGATCCTCGACGAGGAGGTGAAGGACGGGCGGATGGAGCAGTCGGAGCGCGACAAGTACAAGACGTTCCCGATGCCCGACAAGCCGAAGAAGGACGCTCAGCTGGGCGGCCAGATCGGCTACCTCGTCGCGATGGCCAGGTCCAACTTCCTGAGCAAGACCGACGTCAAACGCGAGCAGCTCGACCAGGGCGGCTACGAGATCCACACGACCTTCGACAAGAAGAAGGTCGATCAGCTCAGCAAGGCCGTCAAGAAGGTCTACGACGAGAGGATCGACCCCAAGAAGCGCCCCGACAAGGACACCCACGTCCAGTTCGGCGGTTCGTCGGTGAACCCGAAGACGGGCGCCATCGAGGCGATCTACGGCGGCGTGGACGCCACGAAGCACTACACCAGCAACGCCGATCCCACCGGCGCCGCGGTCGGATCCACCTTCAAGCCCTTCGTCCTGGCCGCCGCGATGGAGTACGGCAAGCGGGACCCCTCGAAGGGGCCGGACCAGGGTGAGGCGGACCGTACGAAGGTCTCGCCGAACAGCATCTACAACGGCGACGACAAGCTGAAGATCAAGAAGTACAACGGCGAGGTCTGGACCGACGAGAAGGGCAAGGAGTGGCTCCAGGCCAACGACGGCCATGAGTCGAAGGGTGACATCACCCTCCGCGAGGCGATGCGGGTGTCGGCCAACTCGCCCTACGTGCAGCTGGGCATGGACGTCGGCACCGACAAGGTGAAGGACGTGGCCATCGCGGCCGGCCTGAAGGACGACGAGTACATGGCGAACGCGAACGTTCCGTCGTTCTCCATCGGCACGTCCTCGCCCAGTGCGACCCGCATGGCGGGCGCGTACGCCACCTTCGCGGCCAGCGGCCAGCAGCGCGAGCCCTTCTCCGTCACGGAGGTGAAGAAGCGCGGCGAGGTGGTCTACCGGCACAAGGTGGTGGCCAAGAGCGCCTTCTCCAACGTCATCGCCGACAACGTGACGGACGTCCTCAAGAACGTCGTCGAGAAGGGAACCGGTACGCCGGCCAAGCTTCCCGGCCGGGACGTCGCGGGCAAGACGGGTACCACGGACGACAACCTGTCCGCCTGGTTCGTGGGTTACACCCCGCAGTTGTCGACGGCGATCAGCATGTACCGGCTGGACGACGACGAGAGCCACAAGGACCGCAAGTTCGAGAAGATGTACGGCACCGGTGGCGAGAAGACGATCCACGGTGCGTCGTTCCCCGCCAGCATCTGGCACGACTACATGGCCGATGCGCTGGAGGGCCAGGAGAAGCTGTCCTTCCCGAAGCCGGAGCCGATCGGTGACAAGGTCTACGGCGGCGGCGCGAAGAGTGCCGAGCCCACGCCCAGCCCGACGCCGACGCCGACGCCGACCGAGTCGGAGACCGTCAAGCCGACGCCCACCCCCAAGGACCCGAAGCCCGACCCGTCGCAGACGAGCTGCGGTGCCTGGGACATGAACTGCCAGAGCAACAACGGTGGGAACTCCACCGGCTGGACCGACGGGGGCACGGACGCCGGGACGACCGACGGCAGCACCGGCCAGACGGATGCCGGGACCACCACCGGGACCACGGAGGGTGAGACCGACGGAGGCGTCAGTCCCTCACCCGACACAGGTGGCAACGGGCACGGGAACGGGAACGGCAACGTCTTCGGTGGCCCGGCCGGGTAGCGCCCGGCAGGCCGCACACCCCGCACATCCGGCAGGCCGGGCGAGGTGAGCCGAGAAGCACGACGAGGGCCGCGGCACCACACGGTGCGGCGGCCCTCATCGTTTCCACACGTCCGTACGGCAGGATGTGCGGCATGCCAAGCGCAGAGGACACGAGCGTGCACCACGAACGGGCCGTCGTACGGCCCACGCACCAGGACGAGATCGCCGCGGCCGGCAGCGAGCTGATCGGCGGAAGCTCGGGACGCTGGACGCGGTTCGGCACCGCCGCACTCACTCCCGTGGGCGTCGTCGCGCTGGTGGCGATCGGGATGTTCGCGCTCGGCATGGTGCAGAAGCTGCCCTGCTACAACTGGGCCTGGTTCAAGGGAGCCGGCTCCCAGTACACCCACGCCTGCTACTCCGACATCCCGCACCTGTACGCGGCACGGGGCTTCGCCGACGGCCTGGTGCCGTACTTCGACCGGCTGCCCGGGGACATGCAGTTCCTGGAGTACCCGGTCCTCACCGGCGTGTTCATGCAGATCGCCGCCTGGCTCACCCCCGGCGGCTCACTCCAGCAGCAGGAACAGGCGTACTGGCTCGTCAACGCGGGCATGCTGATGATCTGCACCGCCGTCATCGCCGTGTGTGTCGCCCGCACGCACCGGCGCCGTCCGTGGGACGGCCTGCTGGTGGCCCTGGCACCGGCGTTCGCCCTCACGGCCACGATCAACTGGGACCTGCTGGCCGTCGCCCTGACGGCCGCGGCGATGCTCATGTGGTCCCGTAGCCGCCCGCTGGCGTTCGGCATCCTGATCGGGCTGGCCACGGCCGCCAAGCTCTATCCCGCGTTCCTGCTGGGCCCGGCCTTCGTGCTGTGCTGGCGGGCCGGGAAGTGGCGGGAGTTCGGGGTGGCGACGCTGGCCGCCGCCGGCTCCTGGCTGGTGGTCAACCTGCCGGTGATGGTGTTCGCCCCCGAGGGCTGGAAGAAGTTCTACACCTTCAGCCACGACCGTTCGATCGACTTCGGCTCCTTCTGGCTGGTCATCACCCAGCGCACCGGCTCCTCCATCGACGTCTCCACGGTCAACACCGTCTCCACGCTGGCGACGCTCGTCCTGTGCGCGGCGATCGGCGCGCTGACGCTGACGGCGCCGCGCAGGCCCCGGTTCGCCCAGCTCGCGTTCCTCGTCGTCGCGGTGTTCATCCTCGTCAACAAGGTCTACTCACCGCAGTACGTCCTGTGGCTGATCCCCCTCGCCGTGCTGGCCAGGCCGCGCTGGCGGGACTTCCTGATCTGGCAGGCGTGCGAGGTCATGTACTTCCTGGGGATCTGGATGTACCTCGCCTACACGACGAGCGGGGACAAGCACCAGGGCCTGCCCACGGAGGGCTATCAGCTGGCGATCGTCGTGCACCTGCTGGGCACCCTGTACCTCTGTGCCGTGGTCGTACGGGACATCCTGATGCCGGAGCGTGACGTGGTGCGGCGCGACGGCTCGGACGACCCGTCGGGTGGGGTGCTCGACGGAGCCGAGGACGTCTTCGTGCTGGGGCACGCGGCGGGGCGTCCGCCGCGCGCTGCCGCACTCACCGAGGCGGGCACCCGGGTGGAGTGGGGTACGCCGGCCGCCGACTGAGCGGCCGGCGTACCCGGGCGTCTCAGCGGTCGACGAGCCGGTCGAACTGCGTGGTGGTGTGGCGCAGGTGGGCCACCAGCTCGTCGCCCACCCGCGGCTCCTCGGCGTCCGAGGGCACGAACAGGATCGACACCTGCATGTGCGGCGGCTCGGCGAACCAACGCTGCTTGCCGGCCCAGACGAACGGCGACAGGTTGCGGTTGACGGTGGCCAGCCCCGCCCGGGCGACCCCCTTGGCGCGCGGCATCACCCCGTGCAGGGCCTTGGGGGCCTCCAGCCCCACGCCGTGCGACGTGCCGCCCGCGACGACGACCAGCCAGCCGTCGGACGCGGCCTTCTGCTGCCGGTAGCCGAACCGGTCGCCCTTGACGACGCGGGTGACGTCCAGCACCGCACCCCGGTACTCGGTCGCCTCGTGGTCGCCCAGCCACAGCCGGGTGCCGATGCGGGCGCGGAACCGCGTCTGGGGGAACTGCTGCTGCAGCCGGCCCAGTTCCTCGGCACGCAGATGACTCACGAACATGGTGTGCAGCGGCAGCCGGGCCGCCCGGAGACGGTCCATCCAGGCGATGACCTCTTCCACCGCGTCCGAGCCGTCCGTGCGGTCCAGCGGGAGGTGCAGAGCGAAACCTTCGAGACGTACGTCCTCGATGGCGGCGTGCAACTGCCCCAGCTCCTCCTCCCTGACGCCGTGGCGCTTCATCGAGCTCATGCACTCGATGACGACCCGGGCGCCCACCAGAGCGTGCACACCGTCCACGGACGACACGGAGCGGACGACCCGGTCGGGCAGCGGCACCGGCTCCTCGCCCCGCCTGAACGGAGTGAGGACCAGCAGATCACCGCTGAACCAGTCCTTGATGCGGGCCGCTTCGTAGGTGGTGCCGACCGCGAGGATGTCGGAGCCGAAGCGGATCGCCTCGTCGGCCAGCCGCTCGTGGCCGAAGCCGTACCCGTTGCCCTTGCAGACCGGTACCAGGCCCGGGAACTGGTCGAGCACGGATTTCTGGTGCGCCCGCCAGCGCGCGGTGTCGACGTACAGGGAGAGCGCCATGGCCGGTCCGGAACCTTTCTGGTGGCTGCGGTGGAGCAGAGGTGTGCGGAGCTGCTTGATGAGCCCATTGAAACGAATGAAGCCGGTTTCGTCAGCCATGCACGGCGGATCAGCGGCGGATCACCGACTGCTCAGCGGCGTGACATGTAGAGGTCGAGGGCCTTGTGCAGCAGCTTGTTGAGCGGGAAGTCCCACTCGCCGAGGTACTCCGCGGCCTGGCCGCCGGTGCCCACCTTGAACTGGATCAGACCGAAGAGGTGATCGGTCTCGTCCAGCGAGTCGGAGATGCCGCGCAGGTCGTAGACGGTGGCGCCCATCGCGTACGCGTCGCGCAGCATCCGCCACTGCATCGCGTTCGAAGGGCGGACCTCGCGCTTGTGGTTGGCCGAGGCGCCGTACGAGTACCAGACGTGGCCGCCCACGATCAGCATGGTCGCGGCCGCGACGTTCTCACCCTCGTGACGGGCGAAGTAGAGCCGCATCCGGTTGGGGTCCTCGTTGTTGAGGGCCGTCCACATGCGCTGGAAGTAGCCGAGCGGACGCGGCCGGAAGTGGTCGCGTTCCGCCGTGATCTCGTAGAGCCGCTGCCACTCGGCGAGCTCCGCGTAACTGCCCTGGACGACCTCGACGCCGGCCTTCTCGGCCTTCTTGATGTTGCGCCGCCAGAGCTGGTTGAAGCCCTTGTGCACGTCTTCGAGCGAGCGGTTGGCCAGCGGCACCTGGAAGATGTAGCGGGGCTGTACGTCACCGAATCCGGCGCCGCCGTCCTCGCCCTGCTGCCAGCCCATCTTCCGCAGCCGGTCCGCGACCTCGAAGGCGCGGGGCTCGATGTGGGTGGCCTCCACGTCGCGCAGACGCTTCACCTCGGGGTCCTGGATGCCGGCCTTGATGGCGGCGGCGTCCCAGCGGCGGATGACGACCGGCGGGCCCATCTTCACCGAGAAGGCGCCCTGCTGCTTGAGATGCGCCAGCATCGGCTGCAGCCAGTCGTTCAGGTTGGGGGCGTACCAGTTGATGACCGGGCCCTCGGGCAGGTACGCGAGGTAGCGCTTGATCTTGGGCAGCTGCCGGTAGAGCACCAGGCCGGCGCCGACGAGCTGGCCGTCCTTGTCGAACCAGCCCAGGCTCTCCGAGCGCCACTCGGCCTTCACATCCGCCCATGCCGGGACCTGCATGTGACTTGCCGCGGGCAGACTCTGGATGTACGCCAGATGCTGCTCTCGGCTGATGGTCCTCAGGGTCAGGCTCATGCGGGGCGCTCCTCGGCAGGTGTGTCCCCATCGGTCAGGGGCTCCGGCTCTCGCGCCGAAGCCTACTGTGACCGGGAAGCGCGCGGTCTGGCCCCGTCGTACCCCTGCCGTCCCGGCATGCGGTACGGGGCGGTCCCGCCCGTGGAGGGGGCCGCCCCGCAGGCTGCCGGGACGCTGCTGCGCCGCGGTCAGCCGATCACGCCGCCGAAGAGCCCGCCATGGGCCATGCCCAGGAAGAATCCGACGCCGGCCGCACCCATGCCGACGAACAGAGGGAACCTCTCCCGGGTGGTCTCGGAGATGTAGATCCCGTACCCGCCCGTGAGGAATCCGATCAGTCCGGCCCACGAGCTGAGCAGATGCAGGTTGTGGAACATCGCCGTCACGAACGCCAGGACACCCAGCACCACCGTCACAGCCACCAGGGTGTCCTGGAGCGGATGAGGCTTGCCGTCCGTCGCGAAGAGCGAGCCGGCGGGACGGGCGGGGGAGTGGGAGCGGGATTGCATTGCTTGTGCCATGGAGTACCTCCTGGCCGAAAGGCGGCGCATCGTGGCGCCGCTCACACCCGATGTGTACAGATTGCGTCTCCTGACCACCGGATTTCAACCGGAAGCCGGTCTGCGGGTACTCTGGACGGTCTGCACCAGTGTCTGTCCAGGCCAGCACGGACGGCTCCTCTCCACGGAGGGCGTTGTCAGTGGCGGCTGTTTTACTCGGAGACACTGATGCTCACGCATCACGACCCTCCTGCCACGGAACGACCGTGGCCGCTGAGTCCAAAGGAGGTGGGTTCCACATGCGTCACTACGAGGTGATGGTCATCCTCGACCCCGATCTCGAGGAGCGAGCAGTCTCCCCGCTGATCGAGAACTTCCTCTCCGTCGTCCGTGAGGGCGAAGGAAAGGTTGAGAAGGTCGACACCTGGGGCCGTCGTCGGCTCGCTTACGAGATCAAGAAGAAGCCCGAGGGCATCTACTCGGTCATCGACCTGCAGGCCGAGCCTGCGGTCGTCAAGGAGCTCGACCGCCAGATGAACCTGAACGAGTCGGTCCTCCGGACCAAGGTCCTCCGTCCCGAGATCCACTGAGCTTCTAGCTCAGTGGTCATCGGGTTCGAGTAGCAGCAAGCAGCCAGAAGCAATCCCCGCCGAGAGGTTCATCCATGGCAGGCGAGACCGTCATCACGGTCGTCGGCAATCTCGTCGACGACCCCGAGCTGCGCTTCACCCCGTCCGGTGCGGCGGTCGCGAAGTTCCGCGTCGCGTCCACTCCCCGCATCTTCGACCGGCAGACCAATGAGTGGAAGGACGGCGAAGGCCTGTTCCTCACCTGCTCGGTCTGGCGTCAGGCGGCGGAGAACGTCGCCGAGTCGCTCACGCGAGGCATGCGCGTTGTCGTGCAGGGCCGGCTGAAGCAGCGGTCGTACGAAGACCGCGAGGGCGTCAAGCGCACGGTCTACGAGCTGGACGTCGAGGAAGTCGGCCCCAGTCTCAAGAGCGCCACTGCCAAGGTCACCAAGACCACCGGTCGTGGTGGCCAGGGCGGCCAGGGTGGATACGGCGGCGGCCAGCAGGGTGGCGGTAACTGGGGCGGCGGTCCCGGTTCTGGTGGCCAGCAGGGTGGTGGCGGTGCTCCCGCCGACGACCCGTGGGCCACGAGCGCTCCGGCCGGCGGCCAGCAGGGCGGGGGCCAGCAGGGCGGCGGAGGCGGTTGGGGCGGAAGCTCCGGCGGCTCCGGCGGTTCTGGCGGCGGCTACTCGGACGAGCCGCCCTTCTAGGGCAGCTCGTACCCCCACTTCTTGATCACACAGGAGAAACACCATGGCGAAGCCGCCTGTGCGCAAGCCTAAGAAGAAGGTCTGCGCGTTCTGCAAGGACAAGACCCAGTACGTGGACTACAAGGACACGAACATGCTGCGGAAGTTCATTTCCGACCGCGGCAAGATCCGTGCCCGCCGCGTCACCGGCAACTGCACGCAGCACCAGCGTGACGTCGCCACGGCAGTCAAGAACAGCCGTGAGATGGCGCTGCTGCCCTACACGTCCACCGCGCGATAAGGGAAGGGTGACCGAATCATGAAGATCATCCTCACCCACGAGGTCTCCGGCCTCGGTGCTGCGGGCGACGTTGTAGACGTCAAGGACGGGTACGCCCGTAACTACCTGGTTCCGCGTGGCTTTGCCATCCGCTGGACCAAGGGTGGCGAGAAGGACGTGGCGCAGATCCGCCGCGCCCGCAAGATCCACGAGATCGCCACGATCGAGCAGGCCAACGAGATCAAGACCAAGCTCGAGGCCGTGAAGGTCCGTCTGGCCGTTCGCTCCGGCGACGCCGGCCGTCTCTTCGGCTCCGTCACCCCGGCCGACATCGCTTCGGCGATCAAGGCCGCCGGTGGCCCGGATGTCGACAAGCGTCGCGTCGAGCTCGGCTCGCCGATCAAGACGCTCGGCGGACACCAGGTGTCCGTGCGTCTGCACCCCGAGGTCGCTGCGAAGCTCGGCGTCGAGGTCGTTGCCGCCTGATCGGGCCGCACCTCTGCGCAACAGTGAAGGGCCGCACCCCCTGGGTGCGGCCCTTCGCCGTTGCCGTCGTCGTCCGTTTCACGTGAAACAGGCCGGATGCGGCGGGCTCAGCGGGTGGCGCCGGTGACCATCCACGTGCCGGAGCGGGTGCGCAGCCAGAGGGTCGCCATGCGGACGAGCATCATGAGGGCCATCGCACACCACAGCGTGGTCAGACCACCCCCGAGGACGGGAACCAGCAGGGCCGCCGGGGCGAAGACGGCCAGGGTGACGAGCATGGCCCAGGCCAGATAGGCCCCGTCTCCGGCGCCCATCAGTACGCCGTCCAGGACGAAGACGACTCCGGCGACCGGCTGGGTCAGCGCCACCACCAGCAGGGCCGGGAGCAGCGTGTCCTGCACGGACTGATCGCTGGTGAACAGCGGTACGAACAGGGGACGCGCGAGAACGATCAGAACTCCGAAGAGCACGCCGGAGGCGATGCCCCACTGCACCATGCGGCGGCAGGCCTCGCGGGCGCCCTTCGTGTCACCGGCTCCCAGGTAGCGTCCGATGATCGCCTGTCCCGCGATGGCGATGGCATCCAGTGCGAAGGCCATCAGGCTCCACAACGACAGGAGGATCTGATGCGCCGCGATGTCGGTGTCGCCCAGTCGAGCGGCGACGGCCGTGGCGATGAGCAGGACGGCGCGGAGTGACAGCGTACGGACGAGAAGGGGAACCCCTGCCCGGGCACTGGCCTTGATGCCGGCGGCGTCGGGGCGCAGGGAGGCGCCGTGGCGCCGGGCGCCGCGGACCACGACCACGAGATACGCGGCGGCCATCCCGATCTGGGCGATCACCGTGCCCCAGGCCGATCCTGCGATGCCGAGCCCGGCGCCGTAGACGAGGCCCGCGTTGAGGGCCGCGTTGGCGGCGAACCCGCCGATGGCGACGTAGAGCGGGGTGCGGGTGTTCTGCAGGCCCCGGAGCACACCGGTCGCGGCCATCACCACGAGCATGGCGGGGATGCCGAGGCTGGAGATCCGGAGGTAGGTGGTGGCGTACGGGGCAGCGGTGTCGGAGGCCCCGAACACCTCGACGAGCCAGGGGGCCAGGGGGAAGGCCAGGGCGATGACGACGAGACCCAGCAGGATCGCCAGCCAGATGCCGTCCATGCCCTGGCGGATCGCCGCGGACAGATCGCCGGCGCCGACCCGCCGGGCGACAGCAGCGGTGGTGGCGTAGGCGAGGAAGACGAACACGCTCACGGCGGTCGTCAGCAGGGCGGCGGCGATGGCCAGGCCGGCCAGCTGAGGAGTCCCGAGATGGCCGACGATGGCACTGTCGACCATCACGAAAAGGGGCTCGGCCACGAGGGCGCCGAAGGCGGGAACGGCGAGCGCGAGGATCTCGCGGTCATGGAGCCTGCGACGGGAGGGCGGGGTCGCCGGAGCCTGGATCATGGGAGCCAATCTAATCTTCCACAGGTAATAGATGCAACCCTCTGGCATCCCTTACAAACGCCGGGGAGTGACGTTCTGGCATGTGCCGGTTCCCGGGATCTTGTGCCGACTCGGAAAGTTTTTCTCCCCCACAGCCCGTGGACGGAGAAAGTG
This sequence comes from Streptomyces sp. NPDC005803, assembly GCF_040630435.1. Lineage (NCBI taxonomy): Bacteria > Bacillati > Actinomycetota > Actinomycetes > Kitasatosporales > Streptomycetaceae > Streptomyces > Streptomyces sp. NPDC005803. Next base: position 395,162 of record NZ_JBEXXO010000001.1, read on the forward strand.
CAGGTCAGGCCAGTGATAGCGGCGCGGCTATGAGTTTGTCCACAGTGCTGTCCCCCGGTCCGTGCACAGGTTCTGCGGAGTTCTCCACAGCATCTGGTCCGTCGTCCACATGCCCTGTGGATAACCAGATTGGCTGACGCTGCGGAGCCGCCTACCGTGGTCCGGCGCCCCCACGTCGTTTCGGCCCTGGAACCCGCAGAACCGACACACCAAAACCGGAGTCAGGCGTCTTGTTTGTCGGTGCCGTGCCGTAAGAAAGAGTGGCACGGCTAGGTCCGCGGAGCGGACGGGAGGAGGTGGCCGGATGAGCATTTCCGAGCCTTTGGACGACCCCTGGGCCGAGGCCGGTCCCAGCGACCGTCTGCCTGTTTCCCGCCAGCGCCGGGGCGAGGGCAGGGACCGTGGTGAGCAGCACGACCGAGGCCGGGAGAGCAACGGCTGGGAGGGCAGCTCCCCCGGGTTCGAGCGGGTCCCGCCCCAGGACCTCGACGCGGAACAGTCCGTCCTCGGTGGCATGCTCCTGTCGAAGGACGCCATCGCCGACGTCGTGGAGATCATCAAGGGCCACGACTTCTACCGCCCCGCGCACGAGACCGTCTATCAGGCGATCCTCGACCTCTACGCGAAGGGCGAGCCCGCCGACCCGATCACGGTGGCGGCGGAACTGGTCAAGCGCGGCGAGATCACCAAGGTGGGCGGGGCTCCGTATCTGCACACCCTGGTGCAGTCGGTGCCGACCGCGGCCAACGCTTCGTACTACGCGGAGATCGTGCATGAGCGTGCGGTCCTGCGGCGGCTCGTCGAGGCCGGCACGAAGATCACGCAGATGGGATACGCGGCGGACGGCGATGTCGACGACATCGTCAACTCCGCTCAGGCCGAGATCTACGCCGTCACCGAGCAGCGGACCAGTGAGGATTACCTGCCGCTCGGCGACATCATGGAGGGCGCGCTCGACGAGATCGAGGCGATCGGTTCACGCAGCGGTGAGATGACCGGCGTGCCGACCGGCTTCACCGACCTCGACGCCCTGACCAACGGCCTTCACCCGGGTCAGATGATCGTCATCGCGGCCCGCCCCGCCATGGGTAAGTCCACGCTCGCCCTGGACTTCGCCCGCGCCTGCTCGATCAAGAGCAACCTGCCCAGTGTGATCTTCTCCCTCGAAATGGGGCGGAACGAGATCGCGATGCGTCTGCTGTCCGCCGAGGCGCGGGTGGCCCTCCACCACATGCGCTCGGGCACCATGACGGACGAGGACTGGACGCGGCTGGCGCGGCGGATGCCCGACGTCTCGGCGGCCCCGCTCTACATCGACGACTCGCCGAACCTCTCCATGATGGAGATCCGGGCCAAGTGCCGTCGTCTCAAGCAGCGCAACGACCTCAAGCTCGTGGTCATCGACTATCTCCAGCTGATGCAGTCCGGCGGTTCGAAGCGGGCCGAGAGCCGTCAGCAGGAGGTCTCGGACATGTCCCGAAACCTGAAGCTGCTCGCCAAGGAACTCCAGCTGCCGGTCATCGCGCTCTCCCAGCTGAACCGTGGCCCCGAGCAGCGTACGGACAAGAAGCCGATGGTCTCCGACCTCCGGGAATCCGGATCCATCGAGCAGGACGCCGACATGGTGATCCTGCTGCACCGTGAGGACGCCTACGAGAAGGAGTCACCGCGGGCCGGCGAGGCGGACCTGATCGTGGCCAAGCACCGTAACGGTCCGACGGCGACGATCACCGTCGCCTTCCAGGGGCACTACTCACGCTTCGTGGACATGGCACAGACCTGATCGGTGCGGCGTGCGCTGCTTGTGGACGGACCGCCCAGGGCCGGCGCCGGCGGCTTTCCGGTCCGTTGACGGAGCAGCAGGGCGAGGGGGCGTCGGCAGCTGCCCGGAAATGAAGTCGCCCCGTGCCCGGGCGGGAGGTAGTTGTTGACGATGACTTCTCCCGCTGAACAGTTGCTCCCGGGTACGCAGCGCGCTCTGCTGCACCGCATCGCCACCGCCCAGGCCGAAGGGCGCTCACCTTCTATGGTCGCCGCCGTGCAGCGACAGGGCCAGGTCGTCTGGCACGGTTCCCGCACATGTGTCGACGGCCATGCCCCGGACGCCGATACGCAGTACAGGATCGGCTCCCTGACCAAGACGTTCACCGCCGTGCTGGTCCTGCGCCTGCGGGACGAGGGCCTGCTGGATCTGGCCGACCCCCTGGAGAAGCACCTGCCCGGTACCGGCGTCGGTGACGTCACCCTTCATCAACTGCTGGGCCACAGCGCGGGGCTCGGAGCCGAGGCGCCGGCGCCCTGGTGGGAGCGGACGCCCGGCAGTCTTCGTCCCGGGCTCGCGGATGTGCTCGGCGAGCGCGAGCAGAGCACCATGCATCCTCCCGGCCGCCGGCACCACTACTCCAACCCTGGCTACACCCTGCTCGGAGCGCTGATCGAAGCGGTACGCGGAGCCTCATGGGCCGAGGTGCTGCGGAACGAGATCCTTGAACCGCTGGGCATGCACCGTACGAGCCCGCAGGCGCAGGCCCCGCACGCCGGGGGCTGGGCCGTCCATCCGTGGGCGGACGTCATGCTGCCCGAACCGGCCGAGGACCTCGGGCTGATGGCGCCGGCCGGGCAGCTCTGGTCCACCACCGCCGACCTCCTCCGCTTCGCCGCGTTCCTCGCGGAGGGGGACGACCGGGTGCTCGCGGCCGCGTCCGTGGCGGAGATGACGGAGCCGGCGACGCCACCGGAGCCGGGGGACTGGGACGGCTATTACGGCCTGGGCCTGCAGGTGGTCCGCAGGAAGGGCCGCACGCTCATCGGGCACACGGGGTCACTGCCCGGCTTCCTGGCGGCGCTCTGGTTCAGCGCCGAGGACGATGTGGCCGCTGTCGCGTTCGCCAACGTCACCTCCGGTGTGCCGGTCGGCGAGGTGGCCGCCGAACTCGTGGACATCGTCGCCGAGGCGGAGCCCCGCATCCCGGAGCCGTGGCGCCCGCTGCCCGAGGTGGACACGGAACTCCTGGCGCTGACCGGCCCTTGGTACTGGGGCGCGCGTCCGAACGTCCTGCGGCTGACCCCGGATCGTGGGCTGGAGCTGCAGCCCCTGAACGGCCGGGGCCGAGGCGCCCGGTTCACCGCCCGCCCCGACGGCACCTGGACGGGGCTGGACGGCTACTACGCGGGGGAGACACTGCGCGTCGTACGGAACGACGACGGCAGCGTGGACCATCTGGATCTGGGGTCGTTCGTCTTCACGCGTGAGCCGTACGATCCCGCGGCGGCCGTCCCGGGAGGCGTCGACGAGGGAGGGTGGCGGGGCCTGGGGAGCTGAGCGGGCCGTTTCACGTGAAACGGGCGGGCCGGTCGCTCAGGCCGTCAACTCACGTTCCAGAGGGGTGCGGAAGCGCGGTGTGACGCGCGCCGTGCCCACCCAGCCCGCCAGTCGGGAGGCCTCCGTCTCGATCGCGGCGGAGGCCTCCCGGCCTGCGTCGGTGAGCAGCCGCCAGACCGGCTCGCCGTCGGCGCGCAGGGCCCACCCGCCCACGATGCGGCCGTTCCACCACACGGTGGGGCCGATGTTGCCGGAACGGTCGAAGAGCGCCGCCCGGTGCTCGGCAGGCAGGTGGAATCCGCGATCGGCCCACCCCATGGCGCTGGGGTCGAGCGCCGGCAGCAGGGCGGCCCAGGGCTCGGGTGCCGGATCGGGCCCGTGGTCCTGGGGCGCGACCCAGGCCGTGGCGCCGCTGTCGAGCCGTACCTCTTCCGCCCCCGCGGTGGCCAGCGCCTTGCGGGCCTGGCCGGCCCCCCAGCCCGTCCACCACTTGAGGTCTGTCTCGGTGGCGGGGCCGTACGAACGGAGCCAGCGCAGGGCCAACTCCGCCTGCGCCCGCTCCATTTCCTCGCCCGGGCGGGGCTCGGAAGCCGTCCAGCGGAACTGGCTGGAGGTCCAGGACCCCCGTGGCCGGTCCCGGCGGATGCGTCCTTCGGCGGCCAGCACGCGGATGACGCGTGAGGCCACGCCCTGCACCGTCTCCTGCTTCTTGCCGGGGAAGACCGTGATCCTGGTGCGCAGGGCGGGGACGGCGGCGGAGAGCTCGCTGCCCGTGGCCGAGCCCCGGGCGGCCAGGGCCGCGAGGACGGAGCTCTCGGTACCGGCCAGCCACTGCTCGTCCAGCCCGCTGCCGTCCTCCGCCAGGTGTTTGAGGAGGGTCCGGCGTTCTTTGGCGGCGACTGCGCGCGCGTTCGACGCTTCGACCCAACGGGCCGTCTCGTCCGACACGACGAAGAGGGTGTTGCGCATGGAGAGCAGGCGCACCAGTGAGACGTCCTCGTAGAGGGATCGCTCCACGGCGGCGGCATCCGGCACCCGGAGCCGTGCGCAGGCGGACAGGAAGACGGTGGCCGCGTCGGTGGCGTGCAGAGCGACGACGGCGTCGGCCACGGCCACGGGGGACTCCGCCCTCACCGAGGGGGCCAGGAGGTGGCGCCGGCCGATCCTGATCCGGCGCTGTTCGTCACTGATGCGGTGCACGGTCGGTCCCTTGGACGCCGGGGTGCGGTCAGAGGGCGAGCTTGAAGCCCACATGGCTGGCCACGAAGCCGAGCCGTTCGTAGAAGCGATGCGCGTCGGTCCGGGTCGCATCGGAGGTCAGCTGGACCAACTGGCACTCCTGCCGCCGTGATTCGTCCACGGCCCACTGGATCAGCTGGGTCCCGAGGCCGCTGCCGCGCTCGTCCGCGTGGACGCGGACGCCCTCGATCACCGACCGGGTCGAGCCGCGCCTGGAGAGGCCGGGGATCACGGTCAGCTGGAGCGTTCCGACGACGCGGTCCGCCCGCACGGCGACCATCACATGCTGATGGGGGTCGCCGGCCAGCTTCCGGAACGCCGCGAGATACGGGGTGAGGTCGTCCGGCGACTCGCGCCGTGCGCCCAGCGGATCGTCGGCGAGCATGGCCACGATCTCCGGGAGATCGCCGACGGCCGCTGGGCGGATTTCCAGATCGCTCATGATCGGCAGCCTACGCGGAGAGCCTTTGGCCGGGCACGCTATGCGGGAACCTTCAGCTCCTCGACCGTCCGGACGAGCGGGGCCAGTTCGGGGTTCTTGGCGGCCTCGTCCAGCGCGGCCCGCAGGGCGGTGTCATTGGTCGGCCGGGCCTCGGAGAGCAGCGCGAGGCCGGCTTCGGTGACATCGGTGTAGATGCCCCTTCGGTCGGTGTCGCAGAGGTACCGGGTCAGCAGCCCCCGGTCCTCGAGGCGGGTGACCAGCCGGGTGGTGGCGCTCTGGCTGAGGACGACGGCGTCCGCCACCTGCTTCATCTGCAGATGGCCGCCGGTTCCGTTGTGCTGCCGGCTGAGGACGTCCAGCAGGGAGTACTCCCGGACACTGAGGCCGTGCCCGGTCTGCAGGGCTCGCTCGATATGGGCCTCGATCTTCCCGTGGAGCAGGGAGAGCGCGCACCAGCCCTGGGAAAGGGCGGTCAGTGCCGGGTCCGTCGCTGTCATGGGTCTCTCCTCCGTGCCGGAGTTGCTTGCGTCCAGGATAGGCGACGGACGCAATAGCCCGCGCTTGCAATTAACCCGCGTCTGCAATTATTGTGGACGCTCGTAAGGCGCAGACGCAATCTCCAGGGAAGGTGGAACCCATGCCGCTCGCGCTCCTCGCCCTCGCCATCGGGGCATTCGGTATCGGAACGACCGAGTTCGTGATCATGGGGTTGCTCCCCGAGGTGGCCGCGGACTTCCAGGTCTCGATCCCGACCGCAGGCTTCCTCGTCACCGGCTACGCGCTCGGCGTCGTCATCGGTGCCCCCCTGATGACCCTTCTCGGCACCAGGGTCAGCCGCAAGCGCATGCTGATGATCCTGATGGCCCTGTTCGTCATCGGTAACGTGGTCTCCGCGTCCGCCCCCGTCTTCGGAGTCATGCTCGCGGGCCGGGTGATCGCCTCCCTCGCCCACGGCGCCTTCTTCGGCATCGGGTCCGTGGTGGCCGCCGACCTGGTCGCCCCGCACAAGAAGGCCGGCGCGATCGCCATGATGTTCACCGGCCTCACCGTCGCCAACGTCGTCGGGGTGCCGCTGGGCACGTACATCGGTCAGAGCGTCGGCTGGCGGAGCACGTTCTTCGTCGTCGCCGCCCTGGGTGTCGTCGGGCTGCTCGGCGTGGCCAGGCTCGTACCCGACCAGCCCCGCCCCGAGGGTGTCCGGCTCCGTCACGAGCTCGCCGCCTTCCGCAACGTCCAGGTACTGCTCGCCATGGCGATGACCGTGCTGGGCTTCGGTGGGGTCTTCGCAGCGATCACGTACATCACGCCGATGATGACCGAGATCGCCGGCTACTCGGCCTCGTCCGTCACCTGGCTGCTGGTCCTCTTCGGCCTCGGCATGGTCGGCGGCAACCTGCTCGGCGGCAAGTTCGCCGACCGCCGTCTGATGCCCCTGCTGTACGTGTCGCTGGGCGGCCTCGCCGTGGTCCTGGCGCTGTTCACGCTCACCGCCCACGACAAGATCGCGGCAGCCGTCACCATCTTCCTGATCGGCGGCCTGGGCTTCGCGACCGTTCCCCCGCTGCAGAAGCGCGTGCTCGACCATGCGGCCGGAGCCCCGACCCTCGCCTCCGCGGTGAACATCGGCGCCTTCAACCTCGGCAACGCCCTGTCCGCGTGGCTCGGCGGCATCGTCATCGCGGCCGGCCTCGGTTACACCGCGCCCAACTGGGTCGGTGCGGTGCTCGCCGCCTCCGCCCTGGTGCTCGCCGTCGTCTCCAGCACCTTGGAACGCCGTACGGCCGCCCGGAGCCGCCTCGTGACCGCCCACACCCCGGAGCCGGCCGCCGCACCCGCGGCCGCCCGGCACTGACCACCCCGCATCCCCCACCCACGACCGCACCACAGCAAGGAGCATTCCCATGAGCACGCCCACCGCCGCCGTCGCCCCGCTGACCACCGAGGACGCGGAGGCGCTGATCGAGGCGGCCCGCACGGCCGCCGAGGCCGCAGGTGTCGCGGCCGCCGTCACCGTCCTGGACGCGGGAGGCCACCTGCTGGCGTTCCGTCGTGATGACCGGGCCGTCCTCATCGCCGGAGAGACCAGCACCCGCAAGGCGTACACAGCGCTTCAGCTCGACGCCCCCACAGCCGACCTCGTGGACGCGGTCCAGCCCGGCGGCCTGTTCCACACCCTGCCGACCGCGCTGGACCGGCCGCTTCTCTTCATCGCCGGCGGTGTCCCGGTCCACCGCGGTGGCCGGCTGATCGGAGCCCTCGGAGTCGGTGGCGGCGCCCCGGAGCAGGACCACGGGTTCGCGACCACCGCCGTGGCCGGCCTCGTCTGAGAAGACTCCCCCGACCCGACCCGACCCGACCCGACCCGACCTGACCCGACCCGACCTGACCCGACCTGACCCGACCTGACCCGACCCGGCCTGACCCGACCCGGCCTGACCCGACCCGGCGCGCGCAGGCAGCCCGTCGGGGCTCGGCTCCCATGGGCGGAGGATTCCCGTCGATGGGAGCCGAGAGGTGCCGTCAGCCCGTCGCGACACTCAGCGGGGCGAAGAGCCGAGTCCAGTCCTCCGGCTGTCGCCGACTCCCGAGGCGCATGACCGTGGTCGCTGATCCGGGCTCCAGGCCGCACGCCCCGAACCAGGCCAGCAGCTCTTCGTGACGGGCGTCGACGTCCACGCGCAGCGGCCGGTCCGTCGCCCCGGCGAGCGAGCGGACGAGCACTTTCGCCGTGGCCGTGTCCCGCGCGATCAGCGGTCCGACCACATGGCTTCCTTCGCTGGGCCACAGCGCGGCGTACCCGACGAGCGCGCCCCCGTCCTCCGCCACCCGCAGATGGTCGGCGAACGCGGGGAGACGGGCCAGGAGGTGCGTCCGGTCGACGCCGGAGGCCTCCGCGTCCAGGCGGAGCATGGCCGGCAGGTCCCCCGCCGTGGCAGGACGCACCGTCGGGCCCGCGTCGGCCGCCGAACCCGGATGACCGCCCGTTCCGTGGCCGTCCGGCTCCGCGGCCGACCGGAAACGCCCGCTCACCCGCTGGTTCCGGCCCACCGTCCGGAACCCGAGCTTCTCGTAGAGCGGGCGGCCCGCCGACGTCGCGTAGAGGCTGAGGGGAGTGCCCCCGGTCGAGTCGATCACCCGCTGCATCAGATGCCGAGCGACCCCCTGGCGGCTGTAGCGCCCGGCGACCAGGAGCATGCCGATGGCGGCCAGGTCCGCACCGTACGACGTCACCACGCAGGTCGCCATCAGGCCCTTGCCCTCGGGATCGTCTATGCCGTAGGCCGTCCCCGCGGTGAGGAGCAGTCCCCACCGGTGTTCATCACGCGGCCAGCCGCGGTCCTCGCTGAGATCGGCGCACGGGACCAGATCGTCCCGGGTGAGACGCCGTACGGGTAGGTCGGCGAGGGGGCGGGGCAATGAGCTGGGCATAGGAGTCAGGCTGTCCGACGCGGTGATCGCTCGTCCACCGCTTTAACGGATCTGGCCGAGACCCGCAGGCGTCGTTCGCGTCGGGTCGGTCCCCAGGGCTTCAGCACGGAGATCGCGGTGATGAAGACGTAGGTCGCGGTGGCCACCGACGGAGCGATGACGAGATCGATGCCGGCGGTCCCGCGTCCGGCGGCCTCGTCGATGCCGGGGCGCAACGAGAAGACCGACAGCCCCGTCGTGACCAGGGTGAGCCAGAACTTCGTCCAGACCCAGCGGTGGCGGGCCAGTCCCCACGGGGTGCGGAGTGACAGGATCAGGCCGCTGATCAGGGCGCCCAGCGCGACCGGGACGACGAGCCAGTCGCCGAAGACCTTCATGGCCCGGGTGGCGGATCGCGCGGTGACCGGATCGCCGGTCGCGTAGGCGGTGATGCCGAGCGTCAGCAGGCCGACGGTGAGACCGAGCCAGCTGACGGACACCGATACATGGGCGACGAGGAGACTTCTGCGGGCGCGGCGCTTGAGTTGTTTCACGTGAAACACGGTGCGGCGGGGCGCGCGACGGGGCATCTGCCGAGGGGAGTATCCCCGCGTACTGGCCTCGGCGTACGCGTGCCCGGGAACGGTTTCGTCGCAGAGGCCGCCCCTGCGCACCCGGCCCCGCCCCGGCGGGCAGCGAGCCGCCCCTGCGTAAACCCGGCCCCGTCCCGGCGGGCAGCGAGCCGCCCCTGCGTAAACCCGGCCCCGTCCCGGCGGGCAGCGAGCCGCGCCGTCGCGAGTCCGCACGACTCCGCGGATCAGCCCAGGTCGGGGGCGTGCATAGCCCGGACCCCCTCGATGTTGCCGTCCAGGTAGTGCCTCAGGGACAGCGGTACGAGGTGCACGGCGGCGATGCCGACCCGGCTGAAGGGCACCCGCACGACGTCGTACTCCCCACAGGGGTCGTCGATCTCGGGGCCGTGGCGCAGGGACAGGTCCATCGATTCGAGACGGCAGACGAAGAAGTGCTGGACCTTGACGCCCTTCACGCCTCCGCCCTCGATGTGTTCCACGGTGTCGACGAAACAGGGCACCACATCGGTGATCTTCGCGCCGAGCTCCTCGTCCAACTCGCGGTGCAGGGCGTCGACGACGGTCGCGTCCTCCAGCTCGACCCCGCCTCCGGGTGTGACCCAGTAGGGATCCACCCCCGGCTTGGTGCGCTTGATGAGGATCAGGTCGTCGCCGTCGAGCAGGACGGCTCGTGCGGTGCGCTTGACCACAGGACGTTCGGTCATGGCAAGAGAGTGGCCCGCGAAACCCCTTCTGAAACACCCGGCGGCTCCCGACACCTCCTGCGGTCACCAGTCGGCCGCGGCGCGCAGCAGCACCTCGTGTGCCCGTGCGAGATGCGGCAGTGCGAGCGTGCCGGTCCGCGCGGCCAGGAAGTACGTGCGCAGGGGCGGCACCGGCGGATCGAGGAGCGCCACCACCTCGCCCCGCTCCAGCGCGCCCTCGCACAGATACCGGGGCAGCACGGCGAGCCCCGCCCCCGCCGCCGTGCACTCCAGGACCGCCCGCAGATCAGGCGTGATGACGGCACCGGCGGCAGCGGGCCGGCTGTCGAAGACCGCCGCCCAGTAGCGGGAGACGAGGGGGAGGCTCTCGTGCACCTCCACCACCGGTAACTGCTCGAGGACCACCGGGCCGTTGCGCCGTAGCGTCCCCGGCCCCAGACGTCCGGCCCACCGGGGTGCCGCCACCAGGACGTGTTCCTCGTCGCAGAGCGGGACCGCGGTGAGCAGTCCGCCGCGCGGCCGGGCCGTCACGATGGCCAGGTCGTGGTGGCCGGCGGCCAGACCGTCGAGCGTCTCGTCGGTGTCGGCGGAGAACGAGCTGCGCAGTGCGAGCCCCTGGGCGATGAGCGGGGTGAGCGCGGGCAGGGCCCGCAGCGAGGTGAACTCCGGCGGTCCCGCCAGGTGCAGCGTCCGCACGCCCGACTCCTCGTCGAGCTCCGTCTCGGCGATCTCGATCAGTGCGTCGAGATGGGGAGCCGCCCGGTGCGCCAGCTCGTCGCCGATGGTGGTGGGTGTCACGCCGCGGGCCCGGCGGAGGAAGAGCGGGCGGCCCAGCTGTCGTTCCAGGGTGCGGATCTGCGAGGTGACGGCGGGCTGGGAGAGACCGAGAAGGGCTGCGGCGCGGGTGAACGAACCGGCGCGGTGCACGGTGACGAAGGTGCGCAGCAGAGCCAGGTCCATGTCCGTCCCCTCTCACCCGTACGAGTCGTCGGACCCGGACAACTATAAATATGTCGATAGGTCGCTGCCGCTACTGTGATTGGACACTGACGCAGAGTCAACTAGCCTTGTCGAGACGGTTCTTCGCACGGAGAAGGCGGAGATCCGGGACGGTCCGAGCCACGAGGGGGGAGGCTCGGACCGTCCGTACGGCGCGGACGCTCAGCTGCCGGTGACGGCCTCGGCCAGCGCGCGTTCCACGTCGGCCACCAGGTCCCTGGCGTTCTCCGCGCCGACCGAGAAGCGGATGAAGCCCTCCGGCACGGTGTCGCCACCCCAGCGGGCCCGGCGTTCGGCGGTGCTGCGCACGCCCCCGAAGCTGGTGGCGTCCTCGGCGAGACGCAGCGCGGCGAGGAAGCGCTCGGCCGTACCGCGGTCCGCCAGCACGAACGAGACGACGGAGCCGAAGCGCCGCATCTGCCGTACGGCGTTCGGATACGAGGGGTCGGTGGGCAGTCCGGGGTAACGCAGTCCGCTCACCTCCGGGTGCCCGGCGAGAGCCTCGGCGAGCGCGAGCGCGTTCGCGCACTGCCGTTCGACGCGCAGCTCAAGCGTGGCCAGGGAGCGGTGCGCGAGCCAGGCCTCCATGGGCCCGGGGATCGCGCCCACCACCTTGCGCCAGCGCCGCACCCCCGCCGCCAGCTCGGAATCCCGGCAGGTGACATGGCCGAGCAGGAGGTCACCGTGGCCGGTCATGCCCTTCGTGTCGCTGGCCACCGAGAAGTCGGCGCCGAGCTCCAGCGGACGCTGGCCGAGCGGGGTGGCGAGGGTGTTGTCGACGGCCACCAGCGTGCCGCCCGCGTGCGCCGCCTCGACGAGCCGACGCACGTCACAGACGTCGAGCCCGGGGTTGGACGGGGTCTCGATCCACAGGAGCTTGGCCCCCTCCAGGAGAGCCAGCTGGGCGTCGCCCCCGGTCGGGGCGGTGCGCACCTCGACGCCGTAGGCCTCCAGCTGCGCCCGTACCAGCGGAAGGGCCTGATAGCCGTCGTCGGGCAGCACGACGGCATCGCCGGTGCGCACCTGGGACAGCAGGACCGCCGAGACCGCCGCCATGCCGGAGGCGAAGACCGTGGTCTCGACGCTCTCGCCAGGCGCTTCGAGTTCGCCGATGGCCCGTTCCAGATGGGTCCAGGTCGGGTTGGTGTCACGGCCGTAGGTGTACGGACCGGTCGGCTCGCCGGACAGGTGGAAGTGCGCTGCGAAGACCGGGCCGGGGAGAGTGGGCTCGTACTGCTGCGGTTCCGGCAGACCCGCGCGTACTGCCCGGGTTCCGTCGCCCATGGTGCTCATTGACGTGTCCTCGCTTCTCTCCCCGGTCTGTCACCGGTCCTGCTGTCACTGTCGCAGGTGCCCGGGGCTCAGTCCTCGTCGGGCAGGACGACGTTCAGCGCCCAGGACACGATCGAAACGATCAGGCCACCGAGGACGGCGGTCCAGAAGCCGTCGACGTGGAAGCTCAGGTTCAGCACATCGGCCAGCCACGAGGTGAGCAGCAGCATCAAGGCGTTCACCACCAGGGTGATCAGCCCCAGGGTGAGGATGAAGAGCGGCAGTGTGAGCAGCTTCACCACCGGCTTGACCAGGAAGTTGACCAAGCCGAAGAGCAGCGCGACCAGTATCAGGGTCAGTGCCTTGCGGCCGGTGCTGCCGCCGGTGAGCGTGATGTCGTGGAGCAGCCAGATGGCCACGGCCAGCGCACCCGCGTTGGCGATCGTCTTGACTACGAAATTCTTCATGTGTCTGATCGTGGCAGACATGATCGGTGGCGGACACCGGCTGGACAGAGGTAAGGGACGGGCGGCCATGAAGGCATTCAGACTGGACGAACTGGAGGCGGAACGAGCCGCCAACGACGGCGCCTACCTCCAGTTCATCCGCGAACGGAACATGTCTGTCGGCCTCTACGCCCTGGACGCCGGTGAACACGACCCGCAGCAGCCGCACCGCCAGGACGAGGTCTACTTCGTCGTCAGCGGGCGCGCGTCGATCACCGTCGGCATGGAAACCACGCAGGTGGGCAGAGGAAGTGTCGTGTACGTACCTGCCGGCACCGCCCACAAGTTCCACCACATCACGGAAGACCTGCGCGTGATGGTGGTCTTCTCGCCGCCCGAGGGCTGAGCCGCGCCTCGCCGGGAGACGAACCCGCCGCGCCGACGGATGAGCCGCACCTCACCCATGGCTGAGCCGCACCTCATCGAGAGCTGAGCGGGCCGAGCCGCGCCTCGGGGATCCCTAGGGGATCGATCAGGGGAGTCCAAGGGCTGTGGAGGCCCCGCGGCCCACCCCCCGCCTCTAGCATCGAAGCAGGAACTCACAGAGACGAGGTAAGGACGATGGCCGTGCGGGAGATATTCGCGGGAATGCCCTGGTGGGTGAAGTGGATCGCGGTGCCCGTCATCGCGATCGTCGTGTTCGGCGGCCTGATCGCCAGCATCGTCGGCTTCGTGATCGGGCTGCTGTTCAAGGTCCTGCTCTGCGTGATCCTGATCGGCGGTCTCGTCTTCGTCGTACGCAAGTTCACGTCGTCCTCCTCCTCGCGAGGCGACTGGTAGGCGCGGGAACGCCTGGCCATTAGGCCAGCTGAGCTAAGCGGAAGACGAAACCACGCCCCGTCCGGATGCTCCCGATACAGTGGCAATCCGCCGCCGCCACCTGGGAAAACACCGTCAGTCGCCACCCTGACCAGTGGTTTGTACGGCATCCGGTCCTCTGGACCCCAGGCCTGCGGCAGATCTGTGGGGGCGGCCCCCACAGGCGGGCTGACCGCCCGTCACCATGCCTGGGGGTGACCGTTGACCGCGGCATCGAGTACCGCTGTTCCGACGCTGATCGGCTCGGTGCAGCGGGCACTGAGGCTGCTGGAGGCTGTGGGCACCCATCGCGACGGGGCGCCGGCCAAACAGCTGGCACGGGAGGCGGGACTTCCCCTCCCCACCGCCTACCACCTGCTGCGCACGCTCACCCATGAGGGATACCTGCGCAGGGAGAACGGTGTCTTCCTCTTCGGCGCCGCCGCGGAGCGGCTGGTGGGCGAGGGGGCGCTGCAGAATCGGCGCAGCAGAATGACCCAGTCCCTGGGGCGGTGGCGGGACATCATCGGCGCCCCGGTGTACTGCGCCGTCTATCGCGACGGTGAGATCGAACTCCTCGCGGTGGCGGACACCCCGGCGGCGCCGGCGGTGGAGGAGTGGGCGGCCTTCGGTGAGACGGGCCATGCCCACGCGATCGGCCAGTGCCTGTTGAGTCAGCTCGACGAGCAGGCCCGCGAGGACCACCTGGACCGGTATCCGGTGCGTCCGCTGACCTGCCACTCCGTGCGTGACCGGCCGGCACTCCTTGAGCGGCTGCGGTCGGTCGAGCCCTTGGAGCCTGTCGTCGAACGACAGGAGTACGCCCTCGGAACGGTCTGCGCGGCCATCCCGATCGCGGCCGGGTTCACGGCTGCCGCGATGGCCATTTCCGTTCCCCTCGACCAAGAAGAACGGTTGCTCCCCGCAGTCGAACGACTACGCGCTGAAGTGGCCAGCCTCTTGCGTTCGTTCGTGTTCTCTATCAGTATCTGAAAAATCACTCCTTGTGATCTGCTATCGCGTGCACCACGATGGCGTCAATAGGGCCATGGGGGATCATTCCTGGCCAGATTCATCTACTGCGGGGTTGAACGATGCGTGAGTCGGTTCAAGCTGAGGTCATGATGAGCTTCCTCGTCTCCGAGGAGCTCTCTTTCCGTATCCCGGTGGAGCTCCGGTACGAAGTGTGCGATCCGTACGCGATCCGGATGACCTTCCATCTGCCCGGTGACGCCCCCGTCACCTGGGCTTTCGGCCGTGAGCTGCTGCTCGACGGCCTCAACAGCCCCAGTGGTGACGGCGATGTACACATCGGGCCGACCGAACCGGAGGGGCTGTCCGACGTCCACATCCGGCTCCAGGTGGGGGCTGACCGTGCCCTGTTCAGGGCGGGCACGGCGCCTCTCGTGGCGTTCCTCGACCGGACGGACAAGCTCGTGCCGCTGGGGCAGGAGTGCACGCTCGGTGACTTCGAGGGCAATCTTGAAGATGCGCTGGGGCGGATTCTGGCCGAGGAACAGAACGCCGGCTGACGAAGCCCGTGTTCTTGGCCTGTATGCCGGTCGAACAGCACACCTGCCGAACGGGTGAATCGCTCTCCGTGACCGGGCACTCAGGACTTCGTCCGGCGACGGCGCCCCCTGCCGCTCCGTACGGGTTCCGGAGTTCCGGATTCGGCGGCGAGCCCGGCACGGTCGGCGGAGACGACCAGAGCCGCGAGCGCGGTGGTCACCGGAACCGAGGCGACCAGTCCGATCGAGCCGATCAGCGTGCGCACGATCTCCTCCGCCACCAGTTCGCTGTTGGCGACCGTCCCGATGCCGCTCTGGGCGATCGAGAACAGCAGCAGCAACGGAAGCGCGGCGCCCGCATAGGCGAGCACCAGGGTGTTGACCACCGAGGCGATGTGGTCGCGCCCGATCCTGATCCCTGCCCGGTAGAGCTTCTTCGCACTCATCGTCGGGTCCGCCTGATGCAGTTCCCAGACCGCAGAGGTCTGGGTGACCGTCACGTCGTCGAGCACCCCCAGGGAACCGATGATGACGCCGGCCAGCAGCAGCCCGCTCATGTCGATGTGCGGATACAGGCCGTGGATGAGGCCGGTGTTGTCGTCGGTGTTGCCGCTCAGACTCCCCCAGCCGATGAAGAGTGAGCCGAGCAGCCCGATCAGCAGCAGTGAGATCAGGGTGCCGATGACGGCGACCGAGGTGCGGGCCGTCAGTCCGTGGCAGATGTAGAGCGCGATCAGCATGATGGCGCCGGCCCCGACGACTGCGACGACCAGCGGGTTCGAGCCCTGCAGGATGGCCGGAAGGATGAACAGGGTCAGGACGGCGAACGACAGGGCGAGCGCCACCAGCGCCATGACCCCGCGCATTCTGCCCACGGCGACCACCACCAGCGCGAAGATCCCGGCCAGCAGCATCAGCGGGAGCTTCCGGTTCACGTCGGTCACGGAGTACTGGAGGTCATGGGGCGCGTCGGGGGCGTACGCGACGACCACTCCCTGTCCCTCCCGCAGTTGCCGGGGCGCGTCGGGCTGGACGACCTCGATGAACGTGCGGCCCTTGTCCTGTCCGCTCGTGACCTCGACCGTGGCCTTCTTGCAGAGAGGGGTGCCGCTGGTGCCGGCAGACGGTGAGGTCTCGCCGCTGACGGGCAGCTGGGAGGCGTTCACGTCCTTGCAGTCGATCGGGTCGATGTTCACCACCTCGCCCTGCTGGGTCTGCCGGTCGAAACCGACACCGGTGCGCTCGTGCGCCGGCGCACCACCGGGCCAGAGCACCACGAGCCCGACGACGACCGCGGCCGCGAACGGGATCAGCACTGCGGCGATCACCTTGCGCAGATGGCCGGAGACGGGTGCGGCGGGGCCGTGGCTGTGGGAGTGCGCGGGCTGATGGTCGTGCGGTCGGAGGTCGTTACGAGGGGACGTCACCGGCCGATCATCGCAAGAAGACGAGGGCCCTCTGTTCAGCCCGCCCACGGGGACGCTAGCGTGGTGGCACCTTTGCACACGCGGGAGCTCGGAGCACCGGGCTGAGAGGGCGCTGAACTCCGTACGTCCGTACGGGACGGGCTGCGCCGACCGCCGAACCTGTTACCGGGTAATGCCGGCGTAGGGAGTAGGTCTCATGACCACAGCGGACGCACGCACGCCTGCCTCGGACCAGAGCGACGAGGCCGGGAAGTCCATCGGCTGGCACAAGGGGTACGTCCAGGGCTCACGCCCGGACCTCCGGGTGCCGGTTCGTCAGGTGCACCTCACCAACGGCAAGGACGTGACGCTGTACGACACGTCGGGGCCGTACACCGATCCATCGGCCGAGACCGATGTCCGCCGGGGGCTGGCGCCTCTGCGGGAGAACTGGATCATCGCCCGCGGCGACACCGAGGAGTACACGGGACGGCCCGCACGCCCCGAGGACGACGGGCTCAAGCACACCTCACCGCGCGGGGGGCTGCGCAATCTGGACGCGGTGTTCCCCGGCCGGCCCCGCCAGCCGCGGCGCAGCCGGGACGGCCGACCCGTCACCCAGCTCGCGTACGCCCGCCGGGGCGAGGTCACCCCGGAGATGGAGTACGTCGCGATCCGGGAGAACGTCGGGCCGGAGGTGGTGCGCGAGGAGATCGCCGCGGGCAGGGCCGTGCTGCCGGCCAACGTCAACCACCCCGAGATCGAACCGATGATCATCGGTAAGCGGTTCCTGGTGAAGGTGAACGCCAACATCGGCAACTCCGCGGTCTCGTCCTCCATCGAGGAGGAGGTGGACAAGATGACCTGGGCGACCAAGTGGGGCGCCGACACGGTCATGGATCTGTCCACCGGCCGCAACATCCACACCACCCGTGAGTGGGTTCTTCGCAACTCCCCCGTGCCGATCGGCACCGTGCCGCTCTACCAGGCACTGGAGAAGGTCGACGGCAGGGCGGAGGAGCTGACCTGGGAGATCTACAAGGACACCGTCATCGAGCAGGCCGAACAGGGCGTCGACTACATGACGGTTCACGCCGGCGTGCGCCTGCCGTACGTACCGCTGACGGCCCGGCGCAAGACCGGCATCGTCTCCCGGGGCGGCTCGATCATGGCGGCGTGGTGCCTCGCGCACCACAAGGAGTCGTTCCTCTACGAGAACTTCGAGGAGCTCTGCGAGATCCTCGCCGCGTACGACGTGACGTACTCCCTCGGCGACGGGCTGCGGCCCGGGTCGATCGCGGACGCCAACGACGAGGCCCAGTTCGCGGAGCTGCGTACGCTCGGCGAACTGAACACGGTCGCCAAGCGGTTCGGGGTCCAGACCATGATCGAGGGCCCGGGCCACGTGCCGATGCACAAGATCAAGGAGAACATCGACCTCCAGCAGGAGATCTGCGAGGAGGCCCCGTTCTACACGCTCGGGCCGCTGACGACCGACGTGGCACCGGCGTACGACCACATCACCTCGGGCATCGGCGCCGCGATGATCGCCTGGTGGGGGACGGCGATGCTCTGCTACGTGACGCCCAAGGAGCACCTCGGCCTGCCGAACCGGGACGACGTGAAGACCGGAGTCATCACCTACAAGATCGCGGCCCACGCGGCGGACCTCGCGAAGGGGCACCCGGGGGCGCAGGAGTGGGACGACGCGCTGTCGGACGCCCGGTTCGAGTTCCGCTGGGAGGACCAGTTCAATCTGGCCCTGGACCCGGACACGGCCCGGGAGTTCCATGACGAGACGCTGCCGGCCGAGCCGGCGAAGACGGCGCACTTCTGTTCGATGTGCGGCCCGAAGTTCTGCTCGATGAAGATCTCCCAGGACATCCGGCGCGAGCACGGGGGTTCGCAGTCGGAGATCGAGGAGGGCATGGCGGAGAAGTCCAAGGAGTTCGCGGCGGCGGGCAACCGGGTCTATCTGCCGATCGCCGACTGAGCACGGCCGCAGGCGCGTCGGGGCGGAGAGCGACCTGGCCGCCTCCGGCCGTCCGGGACGCCTGGGGGGAGGCAGGCCGCCCCCCAGGCCGCCGCGGTCCGGTCAGTCCAGCTCGTGCTCCGGCCCGCCGAAGTCGGGGCTGGTGAAGTCCGGACTGGTGAACGTCGGGCGGGGTGCGGCGGCCGGACCGTCGTCCGGGCTGGAGAAGTCCGGCCGGCTGTAGCCGATCTTCGGGATGCGGTTGGCCGAACGGTGCGGCGTGCGCGCGGCCGGGGCGGCCCCGGGGTCGGCGAGCGCGTCCCGCAGGAACGGCAGGATGCCGCGTTCCAGCAGGGCGTGCCGCCAGGCCTCTCTGGCGCGGGCCACGTCCTCCGGCAGTTCCTCGCCCTGCTCCTCGGCGGCCACCGAGGTCGAGCCGTTGCGCAGAGCCGTGATGAGGAGGCCGACGGCGGCGACGAGGATGGCGGCCGCCATCGCCGCCGCGAAGAACCAGCCCACGCCGACCATGGTGCGCGCGAACGCCGGGGGCGGGTCGAGTGCCTTCAGGATGTAGCCGATGAGCAGGAAGATCACCGCGGCGGTGCCCGCCAGTACCGGCGCCAGGACGGTGATGACGACTCCGATGCCGGCGCCCGACTGCGGGGCGCCGTTCGTGCCGGTCTCCTGGTCGCCGTCCTCGTCGGCGGCCGCGGCGCGGATCTCCGCGCGGGCCTTCACGTAGTGCTCGTACTCGGTGGCGGCCGCGGCGGTGATCAGCGCGGTGGCCGCCATCGCCATGGTGCGCAGCTGCACCGGATTGAGCCGTTCACCGACAGCGGCCAGATCCGGTCGTTCATGGGCGTGACGCAGTGCGTCGTCGAGGATCCGCTCGTACTCGGGCCGGTCCTCGGTCAGCAGGTGCGGAGCGCTGTTCATGTGCATCCCCCGATGCTCCGTAGGGCCTGTGTGCCCGCGCGAACCGGGCAGTCAGGCGGAAACGGAGGAGAGCCTGCTACTGATACGCCGATGGTAGAGCGCCCAC
Organism: Streptomyces sp. NPDC005803; assembly: GCF_040630435.1. NCBI lineage: Bacteria > Bacillati > Actinomycetota > Actinomycetes > Kitasatosporales > Streptomycetaceae > Streptomyces > Streptomyces sp. NPDC005803. The sequence continues at coordinate 414,376 of NZ_JBEXXO010000001.1, forward strand.
GGCACGGGGTGACAGGGGGTTTCCAGAAATAGGCCCAGTGGTCGGCGTGTACAGGTTGGGATGCGTCTTCCCCGAAGGACGTCAGTCATGCAGCGGGAGTTGGACGACCAGTAGCTTTCCGGCCATGGTCACTCCGCCGTCCATGGCGATGGCGAGCCCCTCCGCGTACACGTGCGGACCCTCCACCAGTGGCGTCGACCTCTCCTCGCCGTCCTCGGAGCCGACTTCGCCCAGAAGGTAGGGAATGGGGCTGTGACCATGGACGACGCGCCGTCCGCCGTAGGCCGCCATGAGCTCCTGGACCGCCTGGGGACCCGATTCGTCACGGAAGGCGAACCGCTTGGTCAGCTTGCGGAAGAGGTCCCAGCACTCGTCCGCGTCGTTGCGCGTGAGAATGGCGTGCACCGTGTCGTTGACGTCCTCGATTGTGGAGCCGTAATCGAGGTACGCCGTCGTGTCCGAGTGCATCAGGAGGTGCTCGTCCTCCTTGACGACGGCGTCGAGCCGGGACATCCACTGGAGGTGTACGTCCTGGAGCCGTTCCATGTCGCTCTTCTGGCCGCCGTTGAGCAGCCAGGCGGCCTGGAAGGTGGCCGTTCCCGCGCCGGAGTTGACGGGGGTGTCCCCGAACCGCTTGGCGCCGATGAGCAGCAGTTCGTGGTTGCCCATCAGGGCCTTGCAGTAACCGCCGGCGGCCGCGGCCTCGGCGGAGAGCCGCATCACGAGGTCGATGACGCCGATCCCGTCGGGCCCCCGGTCGGTGAAGTCGCCGAGGAACCAGAGTCGCGCGTTGCCCGCGGACCAGTTGCCCTCGGAGTCGATCAGGTCCTGTTCGGCGAGGGCGGCGAGAAGCTCGTCCAGGTAGCCGTGGACGTCACCGACGACGTACAGCGGTCCGAGACCCGGCTCCTGAGCGGGCCGCGCCTCGGGCACGGACCGTACCCGGACGGTGTCCTCGCGGCTGATCACGGGGAGGTCGCGCTCGGTGGGGGTGTACCCCTCCGGCGGCTCGCCCCCCGGGAAGGCGTTGCCCGGGTGCGGTGGGGCGGGCGGCGCAGGGGACTGCGCATAGGGCGGTACGCGGAAGTCGCGCAACGTCGCCGTCCGCACCACGGGTTCCTGACCGGCCCCCTGTGTCATCGACCCCTCCACCACCGTCGCGCCGCCGTACACCTGACGGGCCCTGCCTGGTCGGGGTGGTCCGCGGTGTCGTGCGCCCATCATAGGAATGAGGATCGTGCTCTGTGACGCACCAGGGGTGGTGAATCCGCGCGCACGCCAGGTTCATCGGTCGATTGGTCCCAAATGGCCTGATCAATCCCCTGCCGGGGACCGCGGCGGGCTGACCGTGGTGCGTGGCGGCCTGCGTTGCGAGGAGGTCCGGACGATGAGTTCCGTCGGTATGACCTGTTCCACCGGCCCGTCCTGGTCGACGCCTTCGATGGCGTCGATGAGGAGCTGGACGACCGCCGTACCGATGCGGCGCGGCTTGAGCGAGAGCGTGGTGATGGGCGGCTCGGTCGTCGCGTACACGGTGGACTCGCTGCAGCAGACCAGCAGCAGGTCCTCCGGGACGCGCAGACCGTACCGGCGGGCCGCCGCCAGCAGATCGGTGCCGTTGGGGTCGAAGAGGCCGTAGACGGCGTCCGGGCGGTCCGGACGGGCCAGCAGGCGGTCGGCCGCCACCGCGCCCGCACACGGGTCGTGGGCGGGGTACGACTCGTACACGGGATCCTGGCCGACGCGCTCGCACCAGTGGAGGTACGCGGTGGTGGACAGCCGGGTGTACGTGTCGGTGGTGGTGCCGGTGAGCAGTCCGATGCGGCGCGCTCCGGCGGCCGCGAGATGGTCGAGCAGGTCGAGGACGGCGGCCCGGTGGTCGTTGTCCACCCATGCGGTGACCGGGAGGGTCCCGGCCGGCCGTCCGTCGGAGACGACGGGCAGCCCCTGGCGTACGAGTTCGGTGACGACCGGGTCCTGGTCGGAGGGGTCGATCACGACGGTGCCGTCGAGCGCGACGTTCGACCAGACGTCGTGGCGTGAGGTGGCGGGGAGGATGACGAGGGCGTAGCCGCGGGCGAGCGCGGCGGAGGTGGCGGCTCTGGCCATCTCGGCGAAGTACGCGAATTCGGTGAAGGTGAAGGGTTCGTCCCCGTAGGTCGTCACGGTCAGGCCGATGAGGCCGGACTTGCCGGTACGGAGCGTGCGGGCCGCGGCGGAAGGGCGATAGCCCAGGCGCTCGGCGACCTCGCGGACATGGCGGCGGGTGGCGTCCGGGAGCCTGCCCTTGCCGTTGAGCGCGTCGGAGACGGTCGTGATGGAGACCCCGGCGGCGGCGGCCACGTCCCGGATCCCTGCTCGTCCCTGCCGGCCGCCGCGCCGGGTCTCCGTCCGGCTCACCTGGTGCTTCCCTGCTGCTGTCATGGCGAGCCGATAGTAGGGCTCGCGAGGGTACTTCGCCGGGTCGCATATGCACTCGTTGACAGGCACGTTTCTGCATGGTCAAACCATCCCAACCGCCTTGGTAAGCAAGGGGCTTGGTGGTGCAGGCCATCATGTGTCACGTATGGGATCGGATGGGCCTGCCGATAGGGGCATGTCTCGAAGAGGTCTCAACTCACCTCTTCGGGGGACGCGCGCCAGGGCGTGAGCCACCGGCGCGTGCCAGGAGGAGGAGCGCTCCCCCTCATTCCGGGCTCACCCGGCGAATCCGCGGTCCTGCCATTCGCAGCGGCGCCCAATCCTCATAAGGTGAGCAGTATTGATGTGTACAGACGGTCGAGGAGGACCTGCGGTGAGCGAGACGAGCCCCAAGCTGCGCGCCGAACTGGACGGCGTCCCCGCCTACGTGCCGGGCAAGCCCGCCGCGGCGGACGGACCGGCCGCGTTCAAGTTGTCCTCCAACGAGAATCCGTATCCGCCGCTGCCCGGCGTGATGGAGTCCGCGCTGGCCGCCGCCGCGCACTTCAACCGGTACCCGGACATGGCCTGCACCGCGCTGATGAACGAGCTGTCCGACCGCTTCGGTGTACCGCTCGCGCACCTGGCCACCGGCACCGGTTCGGTCGGCGTGGCCCAGCAGTTGCTGCAGGCCACCTCGGGCCCGGGTGACGAGGTCATCTACGCCTGGCGCTCGTTCGAGGCGTACCCGATCATCACGCAGGTCAGCGGGGCGACGTCGGTGAAGGTGCCGCTGACCGACGGTGAGGTGCACGATCTGGACGCGATGGCGGACGCGATCACCGACCGGACCCGGATGATCTTCGTCTGCAACCCGAACAACCCGACCGGCACCGTGGTGCGCCGGGCGGAGCTGGAGCGGTTCCTGGACCGGGTGCCGGGTGATGTGCTCGTGGTGCTCGACGAGGCGTACAAGGAGTTCATCCGCGACGTCGAGGTGCCCGACGGGATCGAGATCTACCGGGAGCGGCCCAACGTGGCGGTGCTGCGGACGTTCTCCAAGGCCTACGGTCTGGCCGGGCTGCGGGTCGGCTTCGCCGTCGCCCACGAGCCGGTGGCGGCCGCGCTGCGCAAGACGGCGGTGCCCTTCGGCGTCAGCCAGCTCGCCCAGGACGCGGCGGTGGCGTCGCTGCGGGCCGAGGACGAACTCCTGGGCCGGGTGGGCTCCCTGGTGTGCGAGCGCCAGCGGGTGCACGAGACGCTGGTGCGACAGGGCTGGACGGTGCCCGAGTCCCAGGCGAACTTCATCTGGCTCCGGCTGGGGGACCGCACGACCGACTTCGCGGCGGCCTGCGAGAAGGCCGGCGTGGTGGTCAGGCCGTTCGCCGGCGAGGGCGTGCGGGTCACGATCGGGGAGGACGAGGCGAACGACCTGTTCCTGAAGGTGACGGAGTCGTACCGCAAGGAGCTGTAGCGCCGGCCCGCCTCCCTCGCCCCTGCGGCGCGCGCCTCTGACCCGTAACCCTCGGCCCACGGCCCCGTATCTCGTTCGCGAGGTGCGGGGCCGTTCGCGTGGGCCTGTGGGGGCCGTCACATGGGGGGTGCGCCGGGCCCTGACGTGGGCGTTCGCGGGGGCGGGCGGGTGGCCGGGGGCGGCTGGCGCGGGGCGCGTGAGCGGTTCGCCCCTGGAGGGCACCCCCGGTCATACCTTCCGAAAGTACGTGCGCCATAATTTTGCTTGTGAATGTGAACGCGTTCACAAGCGTGTCCTGCTTTCTCCCATGATCAGTCGGATTTAAAGGACAAACGTCCGGCTCAGTGACGGCGACGTAAGGAGAAGACGACGTGGAGCTAGCTCTGGCGCCGGAGACCCTGGCGCGATGGCAGTTCGGAACGACTACCGTCTACCACTTCCTCTTCGTTCCCCTGACGATCTCTCTTGCCGCGCTCACCGCCGGCCTGCAGACCGCCTGGGTGCGGACCAACAAGGAGAAGTACCTCAGGGCCACCAAGTTCTGGGGCAAGCTCTTCCTGATCAACATCGCCATGGGCGTCGTCACGGGCATCGTCCAGGAGTTCCAGTTCGGGATGAACTGGTCCGACTACTCGCGGTTCGTCGGCGACATCTTCGGAGCCCCGCTCGCCTTCGAGGCGCTGATCGCGTTCTTCTTCGAGTCCACGTTCGTCGGCCTGTGGATCTTCGGCTGGGACAAGCTGCCGAAGAAGATCCACCTCGCCTGCATATGGATGGTCTCGATCGGCACCATCCTCTCCGCGTACTTCATCCTGGCCGCCAACTCCTGGATGCAGCACCCGGTCGGCTACCGCATCAACAAGGAACGCGGACGGGCCGAGCTCACCGACTTCTGGCACGTGCTGACGCAGAGCACCGCGCTCGCCCAGTTCTTCCACACCATCACGGCGGCCTTCCTGGTCGGCGGCGCGTTCATGGTCGGCATCGCCGCCTTCCACCTGGCGCGCAAGAAGCACATCCCGGTGATGCGCACCTCGCTGCGGCTGGGGCTGATCACCATCGTGATCTCGGGCCTCCTCACCGCCGTCAGCGGAGACCAGCTCGGCAAGGTGATGTTCAAGCAGCAGCCGATGAAGATGGCGGCGGCCGAGGCCCTGTGGGACGGAGAGAACTCCGCACCCTTCTCGATCTTCGCCTACGGGGACGTGAGCAAGGGGCACAACTCCGTCGAGATCTCGGTCCCCGGAGTGCTCTCCTTCCTCGCCGACGACGACTTCCGTTCGTACGTCCCCGGCATCAACGACATCAACAAGGCCGAGCAGGAGCGGTTCGGGCCCGGCGACTACCGGCCCAACATCCCCGTCGCCTTCTGGAGCTTCCGGTGGATGATCGGCTTCGGCATGGCGTCCTTCGGCCTCGGCATCCTCGGACTGTGGCTGACCAGGAAGAAGTTCATGCTGCCGCCGGGGATGCGCACCGGTGAGGACGAGGTGCCCCATCTGGTCCTGTTCAAGAACAAGGCGCTGAGCCCGAAGCTCGCCAGGTGCTACTGGATCGTCGCGCTGTGGACCCTGCTCTTCCCGCTGATCGCCAACTCCTGGGGCTGGATCTTCACCGAGATGGGCCGACAGCCCTGGGTCGTCTACGGAGTCCTGCAGACCCGTGACGCGGTCTCCCCCGGCGTCTCGCAGGCCGAGGTGCTCACCTCGATGATCCTGTTCACGCTGCTCTACGCGGTGCTCGCCGTCATCGAGGTCAGGCTCCTCGTGAAGTACGTCAAGGCCGGACCGCCGGAGCTCACCGACGCCGACCTCAACCCGCCCACCAGGATCGGCGGCGACCACGACGACGCCGACCGGCCCATGGCCTTCTCCTACTGAGAGCTCAGGGAGCCGAGAGATGGAACTCCACGACGTCTGGTTCGTGCTCATCGCCGTTCTCTGGACCGGCTACTTCTTCCTGGAGGGATTCGACTTCGGGATCGGTGTCCTGACCAAGCTGCTGGCGCGCGACCGTAAGGAGCGGCGGGTCCTGATCAATACGATCGGGCCCGTCTGGGACGGCAACGAGGTGTGGCTGCTCAGCGCCGGCGGAGCGACCTTCGCCGCGTTCCCCGAGTGGTACGCCACGCTGTTCTCCGGCTTCTACCTGCCGCTGCTGCTCATCCTGCTCTGCCTGATCGTCCGGGGCGTCGCCTTCGAGTACCGGGCCAAGCGGCCCGAGGCGAAGTGGCAGACCAACTGGGAGCACGCGATCTTCTGGACCTCGCTGATCCCGGCCCTGCTCTGGGGCGTGGCCTTCGGGAACATCGTCCGGGGCGTGAAGATCGACGCGGACATGGAGTACGTGGGCAACGTCTGGGACCTGCTCAATCCGTACGCGATCCTCGGCGGACTGGTCACGCTCTCCCTCTTCACCTTCCACGGCGCGGTGTTCGCCGGCCTCAAGACGGTCGGGGACATCCGGGCCCGGGCGCGCAAGCTGGCGCTGAAGCTGGGCGCGGTCACCGCGGTCCTCGCGCTGGGCTTCCTGGTCTGGACCCAGCTCGACCACGGAGACGGCTGGAGCCTGATCGCGATGCTCGTCGCCGTGGTGGCCCTGGTCGCGGCGATCGCGGCCATTGCGGCGGGGCGCGAGGGCTGGTCCTTCGCCTTCTCCGGGGTGACCATCGCGGCCGCGGTCGTCATGTTGTTCCTGACGCTCTTCCCGAACGTCATGCCGTCCTCGCTGAACGGCGCCTGGAGCCTCACGGTCACCAACGCCTCGTCCAGCCCGTACACGCTGAAGATCATGACCTGGTGTGCGGGGATCGCCACTCCCGTCGTACTCGTCTACCAGGGCTGGACGTACTGGGTGTTCCGCAAGCGGATCGGTACGCAGCACATCGCCGACGCGCACTGAACGCAGTGAGTGCCTTGACCGAGCCGAGCCCTGTGGGGTGTTTCACGTGAAACCGATCGATCCGCGTCTGCTCCGCCACGCTCGTGCCACCCGCTTCTTCCTGGTGGCGGTGGTGGTGCTCGGGCTGGCCGGAGCGGCGCTGGTCATCGCTCAGGCCATGCTGGTCGCCGAGGTGGTGGTGGGAGGCTTCGAGGACGGCCTCACCGGCACGGGCCTGCATACGCCGCTCCTCCTGCTCGCCGCGGTCGCACTCGGCCGGGCCCTGGTCTCCTGGCTCACCGAGCTGGCCGCCTACCGGGCCGGTGCGGCCGTCAAGTCCGAACTGCGCGGGCGCCTTCTCGCCCGGGCGGCGGAGCTGGGCCCGGACTGGCTGAGCGGGCAGCGCACCGGCTCCCTGGTGGCGCTCGCCACGCGGGGGATCGACGCGCTCGACGACTACTTCGCGCGCTACCTCCCGCAGCTCGGACTCGCGGTGGTGGTGCCGGTGGCCGTACTGGCCAGGGTCGTCACCGAGGACTGGATCTCGGCGGCGATCATCGTCGTCACGCTGCCGCTCATCCCGCTCTTCATGATTCTGATCGGCTGGGCCACCCAGTCGCGGATGGACCGGCAGTGGCGGCTGCTCTCCCGGCTCTCCGGGCACTTCCTCGACGTGGTCGCGGGCCTGCCGACGCTCAAGGTCTTCGGCCGGGCCAAGGCCCAGGCGGAGTCCATCCGCACCATCACCTCGCAGTACCGGCAGGCCACTCTGCGGACGCTGCGGATCGCCTTCCTGTCGTCCTTCGCCCTGGAGCTCCTGGCCACGCTGTCGGTGGCGCTCGTCGCCGTCACCATCGGCATGCGACTCGTGCACGGTGATCTCGACCTCTACACCGGTCTCGTGGTGCTGATCCTCGCGCCCGAGGCCTATCTGCCGATCCGGCAGGTAGGGGCGCAGTACCACGCGGCGGCCGAGGGACTCTCGGCCGCCGAGGAGATCTTCGCCGTCCTGGAGACCGAGCCGCGCACGGGCGGTACGCGGGAGGTTCCCGGCTCGCTGCGGCTGGAACTGGACGGAGTGACCGTCCGGCACGCCGGACGCACCGCCCCCTCGCTCGCGGCGGCCTCGCTGGTGGTGGACGAAGGGGAGACCGTCGCGCTGGTCGGCCCGAGCGGCGTCGGAAAGTCCACGCTGCTGAACGTGGTGCTGGGGTTCGTGGCACCCGACGAGGGCCGGGTACGGGTCGGCGGGACCGATCTGGCCGCCCTCTCCCCCGAGCGCTGGCGCGAGCGGATCGCCTGGGTGCCGCAGCACCCGCACCTCTTCGCGGGAACGATCGCGGAGAACGTCCGGCTGGCCAGGCCCGGGGCGGACGACAGCGCGGTGACGGCCGCGCTGCGCGAGGCCGGGGCGCACGACTTCGTGAGCGCGTTGCCGGACGGCGCCCGCACGCTCCTCGGCGAGGACGGCGCGGGGCTCTCCGCCGGACAGCGCCAGCGGCTCGCGCTCGCCCGGGCGTTCCTCGCCGACCGGCCGGTGCTGCTGCTCGACGAGCCGACCGCGAGCCTGGACGGGGAGACGGAGGCGGGCATCGTCGAGGCCGTGAGGCGACTGGCGGTCGGCCGGACCGTGCTGCTGGTCGTCCACCGCCCGGCGCTTCTGGCTGTCGCGGACCGGGTGGTGACACTGTCGCCGGCCGAGGCGGCTGCCGGGGCGGACGGGACGGCTGTCGGGGCGGACGGACAGGAGCGGGTGCCTGACGCGGTGTCGGGCGGTGCGCCCGGGGCGGAGCCGGCCGTAACGGCTGCGGCACCCCGTGAACCCGGGGTGCCGCGGGATACGGCGGCGTCGGCCGGGCACGTGCTCGCCCGGGTGAGGGAGACCGCCGGTGCGCAGCGCGGCAGGCTGCTGCTGGCTCTGCTGCTGGGAAGCCTCGCACTGGGCTCGTCCGTCGGCCTCATGGCCGTCTCCGGCTGGCTGATCTCGCGTGCTTCCGAACAGCCCCCTGTGCTCTACCTGATGGTGGCGGTGACGGCGACCCGCGCGTTCGGGCTCGGGCGGGCGGTGTTCCGCTACGCCGAGCGCCTCGTCTCGCACGACGCCGTGCTCCGGATGCTCGCGGAGCTCCGCGTCGGCGTCTACCGGAGCCTGGAGCGGATCGCGCCCGCGGGCCTGCGCAGGACCCGGCGCGGGGACCTGCTCTCACGACTCGTCGCCGATGTGGACGCCCTGCAGGACTACTGGCTGCGGTGGCTGCTGCCCGCCGCGACCGCGGTCGTCGTCGGTGCGGGAGCCGCCGGATTCACCTTCTGGCTGCTGCCGGAGGCGGGGCTCGTGCTGGCCGCCGGACTGTTGCTGGCCGGGGTCGGGGTCCCGCTCGTCAGCGGAGCCTGTGCCCGGCACGCGGAGCGCCGCCTGGCGCCCGCGCGGGCCGATCTGGCCACCCGGATCACCGACCTGCTCGGCGGGACCGCCGAACTCACCGTCGCGGGGGCGCTCCCGGCACGCCTGACCCGGACCCGGGAGGCCGACGGAGCACTGACCCGGATCGCCGCCCGGGCGGCGACCGCCACCGCGCTCGGCGGTGGTCTGAGCGCCCTGATCGCCGGCCTCACCGTGGTCGCGGCCGCCCTCGTCGCCCTTCCGGCTGTGGCCGAGGGCCGGCTGGCCGGGGTGGAACTCGCCGTCGTCGTCCTCACCCCGCTGGCCGCCTTCGAAGCCGTGACCGGTCTGCCGCTCGCCGTCCAGTACCGGCAGCGGGTCGAGCGGAGCGCGGAGCGGGTGTTCGAGGTGCTGGACGCACCGGTGCCGGTGCGGGAGCCGGCCGTCCCGGCCGAGGCTCCCGCGTCGCCCTTCCCGCTGGAGGTGCGCGGCCTGTCCGCCCGTTACGCGGGGGCCGGGCACGATGCGCTGGACTCCGTCGACCTCACGCTGGAGGCGGGCCGGCGCATCGCGGTGGTGGGCCCGTCCGGTTCCGGGAAGACCACGCTGGCCCAGGTCCTGCTCCGTTTCCTCGACGCCCGGTCGGGGACGTACCGGATCGGCGGGGTGGCAGCGTCCGCGCTGGACGGGGACACGGTCCGGCGGTTCGTCGGCCTGTGCGCCCAGGACGCCCACATCTTCGACAGTTCCATCCGGGAGAACCTGCGGCTGGCCCGTACCGGCGCGACGGAGGCGGAACTGCGCGACGCCCTCGGCAGGGCCCGGCTGCTCGACTGGGCGCAGGCGCTGCCGGACGGCCTGGACACCCTCGTCGGCGAGCACGGCGCCCGGCTCTCCGGCGGTCAGCGCCAGCGGCTCGCCCTGGCCCGGGCGCTGCTCGCGGACTTCCCGGTGCTGGTCCTGGACGAGCCGGCCGAGCACCTCGACCTGCCGACGGCCGACGCCCTGACCGGGGACCTGCTGGCGGCCACGGAGGGGCGGACGACGGTGCTGATCACCCACCGGCTCGAAGGACTGGACGCCGTCGACGAGGTGGTGGTGCTGGAGGCAGGCGCTGTCGTGCAGCGCGGCCCCTACGAGGCTCTCGCGTCGGTGGACGGCCCGCTGCGGCGGATGCTGGAGCGCGAACGGGAGACCGTGGCCGATCCGCGCGCGAGGGCGGGCACGCCCGCGTAGCGACCCGTACGGCCACCGGCCTCGACTTTCCCCTACAAAAGGGACTAACTACGCTCTGGGTATGCCAGAGCAGGATCCGAACCATCCGGAGCGTGCGAAGGACCGGCACCATCCGGAAGAACCGCTGAAGCGACAGGACTCCCTGAAGCCGACGGGCTCACCGAACCCGAGGGGGCCGACGGACTCGCTCGACGCCGCGACGGAGGCGACCCGCAGTCTGCAGGGCCTGTCCACCGAACTCACCGCACGCGTACCACGGCTGCTGGAGGCCATGCGGTCGGTGGGCACGGGCCTCGAACTCCACTCCACGCTCGACCGGATCTGCGAAACGGCGGCGCAGCTGGCCCACTCCCGCTACGCGGCCATCGGTGTCGTGGACGAGGAGGGCAAGGGCCTGTCCGACTTCGTCACGTACGGAGCCTCCGAGGCGGTGGCGCGCAGGATCGGGCGCCGGCCGGACGGGCACAGGGGCCTGCTCGGCGCACTCATCCACGACCCGCGCCCCCTGCGGCTGGCCGACCTGACCTCCGACCCGAGGTTCGCCGGCTTCCCGCCGGGCCACCCGCCCATGCGCACGTTTCTCGGGGTGCCCATCAAGGTCCAGGGCGAGATCTTCGGCAACCTCTATCTGGCGGAGAAGGCCGGCGGCGGCGAGTTCGACGACTACGACCTGCACATGGTCCGCGTGCTGGCCACCGAGGCCGGCATCGCCATCGGCAACGCGCGGCTGTACGAGGCGGCCAGGCAGCGCGAGCGGTGGATCGACGGCTCGGTGGCCGTGACCACCGCCCTGCTGTCGGGCGGGGACGCCGACGACGCGCTCTCCGTCGTCGCCGAACAGGCCCGCCGTCTCGCCGGCTCCGCGGCCGGCATCGTGCTGTTGCCCTCCGCGGACGGGGGGCTGGAGATCGTCGCCGTCTCCGCGGACGACCCGTCCGCCTCGCTCGGAGTGATCATTCCGGCGCACAGCCCGGTGATGGCCCGGCTGCTGAACGGCGAGGCGGTGTTCATCGACGACTCGGCCACCGACTCCCGCATGGTCACCAGGCTGGCGGACCGGTTCGGCCCCAGCATGATGCTCCCGCTCCACAGCGGGGGCCGGTTGCTCGGCGCGCTCGCCACACCGCGTGCCAAGGGCGGCCGGCCGTTCACGGAGACGGAGCGGACCCTCGCCGGCCAGTTCGCCTCGCAGGCGGCCCTGGCGCTCATGATGGCCGAGGCGCAGCGCGACCGGGAGCGGCTCGCGGTCTACGAGGACCGGGACCGCATCGCCCGTGACCTGCACGACCTGGTCATCCAGCGGCTGTTCGCCACCGGGATGCTGTTGGAGAGCGCGCAGCGCCGGTCGGACGTGCCGGAGGTGCAGAGCGGGGTGGGCAGGGCGGTGGACGAACTGGACGTGACCATCCAGGAGATCCGTACCGCGATCTTCGCTCTGCAACAGGAACCGGCCGAGGCGCCCTCCGGTCTGCGCACCCGTGTGCTGCGCGAGATCAACATGGCGGCCGTCCCGCTGGGCTTCAAACCGTCCCACCGCTTCCTCGGGCCGGTCGACTCCCTGGTCGGTGAGCTGACCGGCAAGAATCTGATCGCGGCTCTGCGGGAGGCGCTGTCCAACGCTTTCCGGCACGCCGGCGCGGCACGGATCGACGTGGTCGTCGACGCGACCGCCACCCTGCCCGACGGGCGGGACGCGGTGCGGCTCTCGGTCGCCGACGACGGGGTCGGCATCCCGGCCGGCGGGCGGCGCAGCGGGCTGCGGAACCTGGCCCGCCGGGCGGAAGCGCTCGGCGGAGCCAGTTGGTTCGGGCCCGGCATCGGTGAGGGAGGGGCCGGTACGACGGTGGTGTGGCAGGCGCCGCTCTGAGCGTCCGGCACCGGTGAGGGAGGGGCCGGTACGACGGTGCTGTGGCAGGCGCCGCTCTGAGCGTCCGGCACCGGGCGGGGAGCGGTGCTCTCAGTTCCCCACGCGGAGGCCGGCGCGTTCGGCGACGATCCGCTCGATGACGACCGCGACGCCGTCCTCGTTGTTGGTGACCGTCCGGCCGGAGGCGGCCGCCAGAGCGGCGGGGTGTGCGTTGCCCATCGCGTACGACGTGCCCGCCCAGCTCAGCATCTCCACGTCATTCGGCATGTCGCCGAAGGCGACGACCTCCGTGGACGAGATGCCGCGTTCGGCGCAGCAGAGCGCCAGCGTGCTGGCCTTGGAGACGCCGGGCCCGCTGACCTCCAGGAGGGCGGTGGGGCTGGACCGGGTGAACGACGCCCGGTCCCCGGCCACCTCGCGCGCCAGGGCGAGGAACGCGTCCGGGGCCAGTTCGCCGTGGTGGGCCAGGAGCTTCAGCACGGGAGCGCCGGCGCCCGGCGTCTCCTCGTGGAGCAGCTTCTCGGCGACGGCCACCGTGGCGCCCGGGTCCAGATGGAAGGGCGGGTAGGCCGGCTCGTAGTGGATGCCGGTGGCCAGTTCGACGGCGAACGACGTGCCGGGGGCGGCAGCGCGCAGCGTGTGTACGACGTCGAGGGCCGTCGACCGCTCCAGGGCCCGCACCTTCAGCAGCCTGCCGTCGGCGTGCAGGTCGGCTACGGCGGCGCCGTTGGCGCAGATCGCCAGGCCGTGGCCGTGCACGTGGTCGCTGACGACACCCATCCAGCGGGCGGGGCGGCCGGTGACGAAGAAGACCTCGATCCCGGCCTCCTCGGCAGCCGCGAGCGCCGCGACCGTGCGGTCCGAGACGGTCTTGTCGTCGCGCAGCAGGGTGCCGTCCAGGTCGGTGGCGATCAGCCGGGGAGCGGCAGGAACGGGCTGTTCGGTAGCTGAGGTCACCTGGCCATTGTCCCGTACGGGGGTGCACGGGCGTGCGCAGGGGCGCACATCTGAGTGGGCAAGCCCCTGAGCTGGGGAACATTCCTGTGGCATATGTCGGCGGTTTCCAGCCGACGCACGCCCAAGCCGACGACACCCGACGTCCGACGAAACCCGACGTCCGACGCCATCCGACGACACCCGAGGACGCACGGCGACCGCCCTGTCGGCCGGCTGGGCGGAAAAGGTGGGGCCGGCCGGACCACCCGTAAACTCTGGGCCATGAGCACCCCTCTGCGCCTCAGCACCGTCATCCTGCCCGTCCGCCGTTGGCACGAGGGTGGGCGGGCGCAGTGGGAGCGCGCCGAGGAGCTCGGCCTGCACGCCGCGTACACCTATGACCACCTGGCCTGGCGGGCTTTCCGCGACCAGCCGTGGTTCGGCGCCCTCCCCACCCTGACGGCGGCGGCCTGCGCCACCTCGCGTCTACGGCTGGGGACGCTCGTGACCTCGCCGAACTTCCGGCACCCGGTCACCCTGGCCAAGGAACTGATCTCGCTCGACGACATCTCGGGCGGCCGCGTCACGCTGGGCATCGGGGCCGGTGGCAACGGTTTCGACGCGACGACGCTCCTGCGGGGCGACGAGCAGCCGTGGACCCCGCGCGAGCGGGCGGACCGGTTCGGCGAATTCGTGCCGCTGCTGGACGGGCTGCTCCGCGAGCCGGCCGGCCTGACGTCCGAGGGTGAGTTCTACGCGGCGACCGAGGCGCGGAACGTGCCGGGCTGCGTGCAGCTGCCGCGGCTGCCGTTCGCCGTCGCCGCGACGGGGCCGCGGGGGCTCAGGCTGGCCGCACAGTACGGTCAGGCGTGGGTGACCACGGGGGATCCGAAGCTGTACGAGTCAGGCAGCGCGGCGGAATCGGTCGACGCCGTCCGTGCTCAGATGGCCGGACTGGGCAGGGCCTGTGCCGAGAGCGGCAGGGACGTGGCCGAGCTCGACAAGATCCTTCTGACCGGCTTCACGCCGGAGTTCAACCCGGACCCGACCGGGGGCCGGGGCGGTCCGTTCGCTTCCGTGGACGCGTTCGTGGACTTCGCGGGCAGCTATGCAGAGCTCGGATTCACCGAGATCGTGATCCACGCTCCGGTGCCCGACGGCAGCCCCGCGTTCCCCGCCGCGGTGCCGGACGAGAAGCGCTACGCACAGATCGTGACCGAGGGCCTGGCCCAGCTCGTGGGCTGAGCGCCGGCGGTGTGGCAGCGCCCTGCCGGGTAGGGCCGGCAGGGGGATCGCCGTGTCAGCCGGGCAGGCGCAGGAATTGCGGGGGTACGGCGGCGGTGAGCCAGACCCCGTTGGCGCTGACGTGGAAGACGTGTCCCGCCCGGTGCATGGCGCCCGCGTCCACGGAGAGGACGACGGGACGGCCGCGACGGGCCCCGACGCGGGTCGCCGTCTCACGATCGGGTGAGAGGTGGACGTGCGTCCGGTTCATCGGACGCAGCCCTTCACCGCGGATCGCGTCCAGGGACCTGCCCACGGTGCCGTGATAGAGGAAGGCGGGCGGTTCTGCCGGGGGGAGGTCCAGGTCCACGTCGACGGTGTGTCCCTGGCTCGCCCGGATGCGGTCGCCCTCGACGGCGAAGCGCTGCTTGTCGTTGGAGGCGACGACGTGGTCGAGCTCGGCGCGGGTGAGCGGAAAGTGGTGGCGGGTGAGGGCTCGCAACAACTCGTCGATCGCCACCCAGCCGTGGGCGTCCAGCGTGAGACCGATCCGTTCGGGCTGATGCCGGAGATGCTTCGAGAGGTATTTGGACACCTTGACGGTGCGTCTTTCGTCCATCCCGACAGCCTGCCCGTGGCACCCTCTCCCGCGCATCGGAATTTGGTGCGCCCGGGCTCAGCGGTCGTGTGCGTCCACATGTTTGATCCACAGCCAACTCATGTTATCCACAGGCTACTTGGCTGATCTGTGGATAAGTCGCCGCCCGTATGGACTATTTGAGCAAATGGCTAGGTAATGACGTGAGATGACGTGATGGCATTCAATGTCCGTGTCTGTACCTCGCGTTCGGCGGCAGCCGCGATGAAGGCCTCGACGTTGTCGCGCCCAACAAGGTTTTCCACAGCGCTGATCGTCCCGACCGGCAGCGTGACCGGCAGAGCGGTCGGCACCGGCACGTGCGGGGTCGGCCGGGAGGGGGGCGGCCCGTCGGCGGCCAGGTGCTGTGTCAGCTGGCGTGTGGCGAACGTCCGCATGGCCCGGGCCAGTTCGGCGTCCACCGTCTGCTGCGCCAGTGGGCGGAGCCGGCGGACCATCGACGCCGCACCGGCCGCGTCGGCGTCGGTCGGGGGGCGATGGCCGAGATAGCGGGCGAAGACATGCTCCGTCGTGAACTCCAGGAAGCGCGCGGCTATGCGCTCGACCTGTCCGCGAAGTTCCCGCAGGTGGCCGGAGATCGCGCTCAACGGGACGCCGGCCGCGTGCAACTCGGCGGCCACCGCGAGCTCTTGTGGGCTGGGAACCAGGAACTCGTCGTCCCGTCCCGGGATTCGTTCGAGTATGCCCAGCTCCACCGCCTCGGCGACCGCCTCGTCGTCGGGACGACCGCCGAACTTCGCTGCCAGCTCCGCGCGGGTGACGCGAGCGGCCCGCTCATCCGTCCACGGCCCGTGCACCTCGGCGACGAGCCCCAGCACCCCGCCGAGCCCGCGGCCGGTGTCCCAGGCCTCCAGCAACTCCTTGATGCTGGCCAGGGTGTAGCCCCGGCCGAGCAGGTCCGCTATCTGCCGAAGCCGGGCGAGATGGGCGTCCCGGTACACATTGGCCCGGCCCCGACGCTCCGGGGCCGGCAGCAGTCCGCGGTCCTGATAGGCGCGGATGGTGCGGACCGTGGCACCGCTGGCGTGCGCGAGGTCCTCGATCCGGTACTCGGCGGCCGCCCCGCCGGCCACCGGCGGTCCGGCGGCGTTCACAGCGGCGGCTTCAGCCGGGCGATCCCGCGCAGCGCTCCGGGACCCATCCGGGACAGGAACCGGGCGGCGTGGGACTCCGGCGTCACCGGAACGACGGCCTGGTTGCGCACGACCGCCCTGAGGACCGCCTGGGCGACCTTCTCCGGCGGATAGCCGCGCATCCCGTACAGCCTGCTCGTACGCGCTCTCAGCCGCTGTTCCTCCGCCGCGTCCGCCCCGGCGAAGCGCGCGGTCGAGGTGATGTTCGTGTTGACGATGCCGGGGCAGACCGCGCTGACCCCGATCGACTTCTCGGCGAGCTCGGCGCGCAGGCACTCGCTGAGCATCAGGACGGCGGCCTTCGTCGTGCTGTACGCGGGCATCGCACGGGACGGCTGATACGCCGCCGCTGAGGCCATGTTGACGATGTGGCCGCCCTGGCCGCGGTCGGCCATCTGCGAGCCGAAGAGCCGGCAGCCGTGGATGACGCCCCACAGGTTGACGTCGAGGACGCGTCTCCATTCGTCGGTGGTCGTCTCCAGGAACGAACCGGCGATGCCGATACCCGCGTTGTTCACCAGCACGTCGACGATGCCGTATGCGGCGGCGACCTTCTCGGCGAGCTTCTCCATGGCCTGCTCGTCGCTGACATCGACGGTCTCCGCCCAGGCGGACGGGGCGCCGGCCAGCCGGGCGAGTTCCGCCGTCCTGCTCGCCCCCTCCGCGTCCCGGTCCACAACCACCACGCGCGCGCCGGCCTCGGCGAACGCGAGGGCCGTGGCCCGCCCGATCCCGCCGGCCGCACCCGTCACCAGGACGAGCTGTCCGCCGAACCGGTCCGCGTAGGCCCCTTTCGGCGCGGTGTCCCGTACCGGAGCACCGCCGTGCGCCGCGGCCTCGTTGGCAGCGGCGAAGTCGCTGATCCAGGAGGCCAGTTGGTCCGGCCGGGTGCGCGGGACCCAGTGCTTGGCGGGCAACGAGCGCCGCGTCAACTGCGGGACCCAGGCCTCCAAGTCCTCGAAGAGCTGTTCCGAGAGGAAGGCGTCACCGGTCGGGGTGATCAGCTGGACCGGTACGTGCGCGAACGCGTCGGCACGCGGTCTGCGCAGCCGGGCGCGGACGTTGTCCCGGTAGAGCCAGGCGCCGTGCGCCGCGTCGTCGGGCAGGGACGGCGTCGGGTAGTCACCCGGAGGGACCTTCTCCAGCCGCTCCAGGATGCGCGGCCACCGTTTGCCGAGCGGGCCGCGCCAGGCGAGCTCCGGCAGCACCGGGGTGTGCAGCATGTACACGTACCAGGACTTGGCGCCCTGGCCGAGCAACTGGCCGACCCGGCGCGGGGTGGGCCGGGACATCCGCTGCTTGATCCAGTGCCCGAAGTGGTCCAGCGACGGGCCGGACATCGAGGTGAAGGAGGCGATCCGGCCCTCGGTGCGGCTGACCGTGGCGAACTCCCAGGCCTGCACCGAACCCCAGTCGTGCCCCACCACGTGCACCGGCCGGTCCGGGCTCACCGCGTCGGCGACGGCCAGGAAGTCGTCGGTGAGCTTCTCCAGCGTGAACCCGCCGCGCAGCGGTAGGGGCGCCGTCGACCTGCCGTGACCGCGTACGTCGTACAGCACGACGTGCCACTCCTCGGCGAGCCGCCCGGCGACCTGGGTCCAGACCTCCTTGCTGTCCGGATAGCCGTGCACCAGCACGATCGTCGGCCGCGCCGTGTCGCCCAGTTCGACGACGCACAGCTCGATGCCGCCCGTCGGCACCCGGCGCTCGCGCGCTCCCGGCAGATTCAGCAGACTCACGCCGCCACCCCCTCCGTAACCTGACACTGATGAATGTGACAATGTCCGGCGGCTCCGTCAAGAGGGGCTGCCGGGCCTGTGGACAACCTCGCGGCCGGCCGCCCGCCGGACACGCCGTGCCGTCTCGCGGTCCTCCTCCGTGGGGTCCCCCTACGGGTCCGTACATCTGGAGGTTGACGGAAATCCAGCCGTCAGGTCTGACGACCGGTGTGGTCCGCGCCACTACCGTCGATGACGTGACTGTCATTGCGACCGAAAGCCTGAGCAAGCGGTTCCCCCGGGTGACCGCGCTTGACCGGCTCTCCTTGGACATCGGCCCGGGTGTGACCGGGCTGGTGGGCGCCAACGGAGCCGGCAAGTCCACGTTGATCAAGATCCTGCTGGGTCTGTCCCCCGCGACCGAGGGCCGGGCCGCGGTGCTCGGGCTCGACGTGTCGACCAGCGGCGCCGCCATCCGGGAACGGGTGGGGTACATGCCCGAGCACGACTGCCTGCCGCCCGACGTCTCGGCCACCGAGTTCGTCGTCCACATGGCGCGGATGTCCGGACTGCCGCCGACCGCCGCCCGCGAACGCACCGCGGACACGCTGCGGCACGTCGGCCTGTACGAGGAGCGCTACCGGCCCATCGGCGGCTACTCGACCGGCATGAAGCAGCGGGTGAAGCTGGCCCAGGCGCTGGTCCACGACCCGCAGCTGGTCCTCCTCGACGAGCCGACCAACGGACTGGACCCGGTCGGCCGTGACGAGATGCTCGGTCTGATCCGGCGCATCCACACCGACTTCGGCATCTCGGTCCTCGTCACCTCGCACCTCCTGGGCGAGCTCGAACGCACCTGCGACCACGTCGTCGTCATCGACGGCGGATCGTTGCTGCGGTCCAGCTCCACCAGCGATTTCACCCAGACCACCACGACCCTCGCGGTCGAGGTCACCGACAGCGACGCCCACCCCGACGGGACCGACGCCCTGCGCAAGGCCCTCACCGCGGGGGGGATCACTCTGGTGGGGCTCGACGGGCTCGACGCCGAGGGCCTGCCCGGAGCGGGCCACATCCTGCTGATCGAGGCGACCGGCGAGGAGACGTACGACCTCGTCCGCGACAGCGTCGCCGGCCTCGGCCTCGGCCTCGTACGGATGGAACAGCGCCGCCACCACATCGCCGAGGTCTTCCGTACCGAAGAGGCACCGGCAGCGCACCCCGAGGCGCGGACCGCGCCCGTGGCCGCCGGGGCCGTACAGCAGAAGGGGAGCGGTCGCGATGAGCACTGAGACCGGCGCCGCGACCGGGAGCGAGACCTCCCGGATCCACAACATCGGCTACCGCGCCTACGACGGCCCGCGTCTCGGCCGCGCCTACGCCCGCCGCTCGCTCTACTCGCAGTCCCTGCGCGGTTCCTTCGGCCTCGGCCGCTCGGCCAAGTCCAAGGTGCTGCCCATGCTGCTGTTCGGCGTGATGTGCCTGGTCGCGGCGATCATCGTGGCGGTGGCCATCAACATCCCCAACTCTACGAAGCTGCCGATCGAGTACACCTCGTACGCGGTCTATCTCCAGGCGGTCATCGGACTGTTCCTGGCCTCCCAGGCACCGCAGTCGGTCTCCAGGGACCTCCGGTTCAAGAGCATCCCGCTCTACTTCTCCCGGCCGATCGAGCGGGGCGACTACGTCCTCGCGAAGTTCGCGGCCATGGTCTCCGCGCTCTTCATCCTCACCGGCGCGCCGCTCGTGATCCTGTACGTGGGCGCGCTGCTGGGGAAGTTCGACTTCGCCGACCAGACCAAGTGGTTCGCCCAGGGGATGGTCTCGGTGGCCCTGCTGTCCGTGCTCTTCGCCGGTCTCGGCCTCGTGATGGCCGCACTCACCCCCCGGCGCGGCTTCGGTGTCGCCGCGGTGATCGCCGTGCTGACGATCACGTACGGCGCGGTCAGCACGCTCCAGGGCATCGCCTGGTCCACCGGGTCCGGCGGCGCCGTGCCGTGGCTCGGGCTCTTCTCCCCGATCACGCTCATCGACGGTGTGCAGACCGCCTTCCTCGGAGCCACGTCCGCCTTCCCCGGAGGGGAAGGCCCTGGGGCCGGTGCCGGCGTGGTCTATCTGATCGTTGTTCTCGCGCTCGTCGCCGGCTCGTACGCCGTACTGATGCGCCGCTACCGGAGGGTCGGGCTGTGACCACCATCGAGATCGACCACACGTCCCGCTGGTTCGGAAACGTGGTCGCCGTCAACGACGTGAGCATGACCGTGGGCCCGGGGGTGACCGGTCTGCTCGGCCCCAACGGCGCCGGCAAGTCCACGCTGATCAACATGATGGCCGGATTCCTCGCCCCCTCGACGGGCACGGTCGCGCTCGACGGCAAGCCGATCTGGCGCAACGAGGCCGTGTACCGGCAGATCGGCATCGTGCCGGAGCGGGAGGGTATGTACGACTTCCTCACCGGCCGCGAGTTCGTGGTGGCCAACGCCGAACTGCACGGACTCGGCGATGCCGAGGCGGCCGCCGCGCTGAGCACGGTCCAGATGGAGTACGCCCAGGACCGCAAGATCTCCACGTACAGCAAGGGCATGCGCCAGCGCGTGAAGATGGCGTCCGCGCTGGTCCACGACCCGTCCGTGCTGCTGCTCGACGAGCCGTTCAACGGGATGGACCCGCGCCAGCGGATGCAGCTCATGGAACTGCTGCGACGGATGGGGGCGGAGGGCCGCACGGTTCTCTTCTCCTCCCACATCCTCGAAGAGGTCGAGCAGCTCGCCTCCCACATCGAGGTGATCGTGGCCGGGCGGCACGCCGCGTCCGGTGACTTCCGTAAGATCCGCCGGCTGATGACGGACCGGCCGCACCGCTATCTCGTGCGGTCCAGTGACGACCGCGCCCTCGCCGCCGCGCTCATCGCCGACCCGTCGACGGCCGGGATCGAGGTCGACCTCGGCGAGAACGCCCTGCGCATCCAGGCCGTCGACTTCGGCCGTTTCACCACGCTGCTGCCGAAGGTGGCACGTGAACAGGGCATTCGCCTTCTGACCGTTTCGCCGTCCGACGAGTCCCTCGAATCGGTCTTTTCCTATCTCGTAGCGGCCTGAGTAGTGGCCTGAAAGGAGCTGTGACGTCATGTACGACCCCACAGTCGCCCGGCTCACCTACCGGGCCCTGCTCGGCCGACGCCGGGCCGCCATCCTCTTCGTCCTGCCCGCGCTCCTGATCGTCATCGCGGTGGCGGTACGGATGTTCGCCGGGGCGGACGACCAGGTGGCCTCCGACGTGCTGGGCGGCTTCGCCATCGCCACCATGGTGCCGCTGATCGGTGTGATCGCCGGCACGGGAGCCATCGGCCCCGAGATCGACGACGGATCGATCGTCTACCTGCTGGCCAAGCCGGTGACGCGGCCGACGATCATCTTCACCAAGTTGATCGTGGCGATCGCGGTGACGATGGCCTTCTCGGCGGTGCCGACGCTGATCGCCGGTCTGATCCTCAACGGCAACGGTCAGCAGATCGCGGTGGCGTACACGATCGCGGCGCTGGTCGCCTCGATCGCGTACAGCGCGCTGTTCCTGTTGCTGGGCACGGTCAGCCGGCACGCGGTGGTCCTCGGACTCGTCTACGCGCTGGTGTGGGAGGCCCTCTTCGGCAGCCTGGTACCGGGTGCGCGCACGCTCAGCGTGCAGCAGTGGTCCTTGGCGCTGGCGGAGAAGGTCGGCGGGGGTGGTGCGATCACCTCCGATGTCGGACTGCCGCTCGCGACGGTGCTGCTGGCCGCGGTCACCGTGGTGGCGACCTGGTACGCCGGTCAGAAGCTGCGGACGCTGAAGCTCGCCGGCGAGGAGTGAGGAAGCGCTCCGCCGTCATGCGACAACCCCCGCCCACTGGACGGGGGTTGTCGCATTTCGTACGGTCACACGCGTAACTGTACGGTTATCGGTTCGTTGTCCACTCTGCGTGGAGGCAACTGGAATCTGTGGCGTCGTAGCTTTCGTGAAATACGCATAGCCGATGCGGCGGGGCATTACCCCGTCGGTCGGTCCTCGAGTGAGTGGCAACCGTGAGCGTCCTCCGCCCCTGAGGCCCGGGGAGAGGGCTGTCCGCTCCAGCTCTCACGATCGGAAGGCATGCTCATGCCCACGGAAGTCGCCTTGCTCGAATCACGCGCGTTGCGTGTCGAACAGATGGGGCGCGTCGACGCCCTGGACAAGGTGAAGAGCCTTGTCATGCTCCCGGACGGACTTCACGTCCGCACCGAGGACGTGGCGCGGTACTTCGAAGTATCCACAGGCGCTGTCAGGAGGCTGACCGACCGGCACCAGGATGAGCTCACGCAGAATGGGATGCGCGTGCTCCGAGGCTCTGACCTGCGAAGGTTCCATAGCGACATGCTGTCGCTATGGGGTGGTGAAGCCGCCGAAAGTTATCCACAGGCGGCGACTCAGCTCCGCCTCTACACCCGCCGAACCGTCCTCAACGTCGCGATGCTTCTTCGCGACAGCGACATCGCCCGCTGCGTCCGTACGTACCTCCTCGACGCCGAGCAGGACCTGCGTGCGGGATACGCCTCGCTCGAACACCGCGTCACCCGGGTCGAAAGCTGCCTCGCCGGCGTCGGCAGCGCCCTGCAGGAACTCGGGCCGGTCCTCAACCGGATGTCGCACCGCCTCGACAGCCTCGATCGCAGGATGGAGCTCACGCATCAGGTGGTCGGTGCCATGAGCGTGCGGCTGGGCGGTGTGTCCGACGACATCGTCCGGCTCGACGGGCGCATGGACGAGCTCGCGCGCAACCTGAAGGACCTGAGCCGCCGCAACAAGAACCGCTGACGAAGGCCTGGTGTCCGGTGCCGCCCGTAAATGAGTGGCACCGGACATCAGGGGCGCGGCACAGTAGCGGTACGGCACCCGCCGGGAACGGCACGAGCGGCACCACAGACCGGGAGAGGAGCGCGGCGATGACCGAGAGTCCGAGTCCGTCGAGCTCCCAGCAGGGCGTGTCCGAGCCGGCACCGGAGTAGTCAGCGACTGCTCCGCCGCGCCGCTCCGAGCACCACGCCCGGGCGGCCGTTCCCGCGCATCGCGCGCGGCCGCCCTCCCGGAGGATTGGCCGAGTGGTAAGGCAGCGGCTTGCTAAGCCGTCGTCGGGGCCGAAAACCCCGCGCGCGTTCGATCCGCGCATCCTCCGCCGCAGACCCGCAGACCCGCAGACCCGCAGACCCGCAGGCCCGCAGGCCCCTGACGTCTAGAGCAACTGCTCCAGCACCACGGCGATCCCGTCGTCCTCGTTCGACGCGGTGATCTCCTGGGCGACGGCCTTCAGATCCTCGTGCGCGTTGGCCATGGCCACGCCGTGACGTGCCCAGGCGAACATCGGGATGTCGTTCGGCATGTCACCGAAGGCGATGGTGTCGGCCGCCTTCACGCCCAGCCGACGCGCGGCCAACGAGAGGCCGGTGGCCTTGCTGAGCCCCAGCGGCAGGATCTCCACCACGCCCGGACCCGCCATGACCACGTCCACCAGATTGCCGACGGCCGCCCGCGCGGCCTTCGCCAGCTCGTCGTCGTCCAGGTCGGGGTGCTGTATGTAGACCTTGTTCAGCGGGGCGGACCACAACTCCGCCGGGTCCTGGAGGGGGATGGCCGGAAGCGGTCCCTCCTGGACGCGGTAGCCGGGGCCGACCAGCACCTCCCCGTCGAGCCCGTCGCGGCTCGCGGCCAGCGCCAGCGGTCCGACCTCGGCCTCGACCTTGGAGAGCGCGAGACCGGCCAGCTGCCGGTCCAGGGTCAGCGACGTCAGCAGCTTGTGCTCGCCCGCGTGGTAGACCTGCGCACCCTGGCCGCAGACCGCGAGGCCGTCATAGCCCAGGTCGTCCAGGATGTGCCGGGTCCACGGGACGGCGCGGCCGGTGACGATGATGTGCGCCGCACCGGCCGCGGTGACCGCGGCCAGCGCCTCGCGCGTGCGCCCGGAGACCGTGTCGTCGTCACGCAGCAGCGTGCCGTCGAGGTCGGTCGCCACGAGCTTGTACGGGAACGTCACTTGGCGACCGGCTCCAGCAGTTCGCGCCCGCCCAGGTACGGACGGAGCACCTCGGGCACCCGTACCGAACCGTCCGCGAGCTGGTGGTTCTCCAGGATGGCCACGATCGTGCGCGGTACGGCGCACAGCGTGCCGTTCAGCGTGGCCAGCGGCTGCAGGACCTTCTTGCCGTCGCGGTTGTCCCGCATCCGGACGGACAGCCGGCGTGCCTGGAAGCCGTCGCAGTTGGACGCGGAGGTCAGCTCGCGGTACTTGCCCTGGGTCGGGATCCACGCCTCGCAGTCGAACTTCCTGGAGGCCGAGGCGCCCAGGTCACCGGTGGCGACGTCGATCACCTGGAAGGGAAGCCCAAGGGCGGTGAGCCACTGCTTCTCCCAGTCCAGGAGCCGCTGGTGCTCGGCCTCGGCGTCCGCCGGGTCGACGTACGAGAACATCTCGACCTTGTCGAACTGGTGGACCCGGAAGATGCCACGGGTGTCCTTGCCGTACGTACCCGCCTCCCGGCGGAAGCACGGCGAGAAGCCCGCGTAGCGCAGGGGCAGCTTGTCCGCGTCGATGATCTCGTCCATGTGGTACGCGGCGAGGGGTACCTCGGAGGTGCCGACCAGGTAGTAGTCGTCCTTCTCCAGGTGGTAGACGTTCTCCGCGGCCTGGCCGAGGAAGCCGGTGCCCTCCATGGCGCGCGGGCGGACCAGCGCGGGGGTGAGCATCGGGATGAAGCCCGCTTCGGTGGCCTGCGCGATCGCCGCGTTGACGAGGGCGAGTTCCAGCAGCGCGCCGACGCCCGTCAGGTAGTAGAACCGCGACCCGGACACCTTGGCGCCGCGCTCCATGTCGATCGCGCCGAGCGCCTCGCCGAGCTCCAGGTGGTCCTTGGGCTCGAAGCCCTCGGCGCCGAAGTCGCGGATGGTGCCGTGCGTCTCGAGGACGACGAAGTCCTCCTCGCCGCCGACCGGCACATCCGTGTGGACGATGTTGCCGAGCCGCAGCAGCAGGCTCCTGGTTTCCTCGTCGGCCTCGTTCTGCGCCGCGTCGGCCGCCTTGACGTCGGCCTTGAGCTGCTCGGCCTTCTTCAGGAGGTCGGCGCGCTCCTCCGGGGAGGCCTTGGGGATGAGCTTGCCGAGCGACTTCTGCTCGGAACGGAGCTCGTCGAACCGGACCCCGGACGACCTGCGCCGTTCGTCGGCGGAGAGAAGAGCGTCGACGAGGGCGACGTCCTCTCCACGGGCGCGCTGGGAGGCGCGAACACGGTCGGGGTCCTCACGAAGCAGGCGAAGGTCAATCACCCCTCCAGGCTACCGGTGTCGGCTTCGGGAGTTCGAACCGATATGGCTAAGCGTGTCACTTTGCCCGAATTGCCGGTATTGGTAATGCTGGGGATGGAATCCGCGGGCGACGTGGGGTGGCGACGTCAGGAAAGATGCCCTATTCCCCTAAATGGGGCAGAAGGATGGTCCGCCTTGACGTACGGGCCTTGCGTGGAGGGGGAGTTGGTCGCCGCTTGTCCACAGGAATGTGCAGTCCGCCAAAGTTATCCACAGGCTGTGAGGAAGGTCTGTGGACGCGGAGGAGATCATTCCGAAAGCCGCATGCCGACTCGTGGATTCACTGCTCAAACCCCCTTCACACGCTCGTTCGGGTGGGAATTGCTCGCCCTAAAGAGTTGATCAATGGAATTGAGCTGACAACAGGCGACCCGACGCCCTGTGGACCGGTCTGAGCGGGGTGGGCAGATTTGTCGACCATGTCGCGTTGCGGTGTCGACTTGTCCCCAGGTCGGGGCATGTCCCTGTGGATAACTTTTCCTAGGTGGACCATCGGCTGATCACACCGGCCGTACGGGCAGGCGCCCTGCCTGAGGGCGGAGGATGACCGCCTGCCCCGGCCGGAGGCGGCCTGAGTCATGGTGCGGTCCGAGCCCTCAGGCCCGGCCGTCCTGATTCCGGGCCAGCCAGTCGGAGGCCTCGGTGAACGCCGCGTCCGACGTGCCCGCACGCAGGGGCCGCACCTCGGCCGGCGTCACACCGGCACGCGGATAGGAGCCGAGGAACCGCACCTTCGGGCAGATCCGCTTCAGCCCCATCAGCGCCTCGCCGACCCGGCGGTCGGAGATGTGCCCTTCGGCGTCCACCGCGAAGCAGTAGTTGCCGATCCCCTCACCCGTCGGCCGGGACTGGATCAGCATCAGGTTCACCCCGCGCACCATGAACTCCTGGAGCAGTTCGAGCAGTGCGCCGGGGTGGTCGTCCCCGAGCCAGATGACGACGGAGGTCTTGTCGGCCCCGGTCGGCGCCGCCGGCCGGGCCGGTCGGCCCACGAGCACGAAGCGGGTCTGGGCGTTCTCCGCGTCGTGGATCTCGGTCACCAGCGGTTCGAGCCCGTAGGTCGCCGCCGCGAACTCCCCGGCGAAGGCGGCGTCGTAGCGTCCCTCCTGCACGAGCCGGGCCCCGTCCGCGTTGGACGCCGCCGACTCCCAGACGGCCTCGGGGAGATGAGCCGCCATCCAGTTGCGCACCTGCGGCTGCGCGGCCGGGTGTGCGGTGACCGTCTTGACGTCGGACAGCGCCGTGCCGGGACGCACGAGCAGCGCGAAGGTGATGGAGAGCAGCACTTCGCGGTAGATCATCAGCGGTTCACCGCTGGTCAGCTGGTCGAGCGTGGTGGTGATGCCGCCCTCGACGGAGTTCTCGATCGGGACGAGCGCAGCGGCGGCCGTGCCGGCCCGCACCGCGTCCAGTGCCGCCGGCACCGAGACCATCGGGACGAGTTCGCGGGTGGCGGCTTCCGGGAGCGTACGGAGGGCGACCTCGGTGAAGGTGCCCTCGGGGCCGAGATAGGCGTAGCGCGTGGCGGACATACCGTCACCCTAGTGCGCCCGAGTGGTACGGCCCCCGGTCCCCGACCGCCTTCCCTCGGCGGTACAGCCCCGGTCCCGGCCGGCCTGCCCGGTCCCCGACCGCCTTCCCTCGGCGGTACAGCCCCGGTCCCGGCCGGCCTGCCCGGGCCGGTACAGCCCGCCCTCAGTCCCGACCGGCCTGCTCCGGCGGCTCAGGCCTTCGGGTCACCGACCGCCCCGGCGACGCACGCCTCCAGGAGCCGCTGAGTCGCCGACCGCCCCGGCGGCTCAGGCCTCCAGGAGCCGCTGCCCCACGTACTCCCCGTCCGCCGCCCCGCCCGGTACCGCGAACAGTCCGCTCGCCTCGTGGCGGAGGAACGGCGACAGGGCGTCGCCCCGGTCGAGCTTGCGCTGTACGGGGACGAAGCCGCGCAGCGGATCGGCCTGCCAGCAGATGAACAGCAGCCCGGCGTCCGGGGTGCCGTCCGAGGACATGCCGTCGTGGTACGAGAACGGGCGCCGCAGCATGGCGGCGCCGCCGTTGCGTTCCGGGGAGGAGATGCGGGCGTGCGCGTTGTCGGGGATCAGCAGCTTGCCGTCCGGCCCCGCCTTGTCGAGGTCCATCGCGGTCGTCTCGGTGCCGCCGCTGAGCGGGGCGCCGTCCGCCTTGCGACGGCCGATCACTCGCTCCTGCCGTTTCACCGGGAGCTTCTCCCAGTCGTCGAGCAGCATCCTGATCCGTCGGACGACCGCGTACGAGCCGCCCGCCAGCCAGTCGTACGCGGCGTCGTCGCCACGTGCCGCGACGAACACGCGCTGGTCGAAGTCGCTGTCGGCCGGCTGCGGGTTACCGGTGCCGTCGATCTGGCCCATGAGGTTGCGGGCGGTCATCGGCCTCGCGGTGGCGCCGGGGGTGCGGTTGAAGCCGTCCATCTGCCAGCGCACGGTGGCCGCCGCGGCGGCCTCCTTCTGTACGGCCCGCAGCGCGTGGAAGGCGACGAGCGCGTCGTCGGCGCCGATCTGCACCCAGAGGTCACCGTCGGACCGGCCGGCGTCGAGGTGATCGGCGGAGAAGGGTGGCAGCGGGTCGAGCCCGGGCGGACGGTGGCCGGTCAGGCCCGTCCGTTCGAAGAAGGTGGCGCCGAAGCCGAAGGTGACGGTCAGCGAGGACGGGCCGGCGTCCAGCGCGATGCCGGTGTCGTGCGCCGTGCCGCCGTTGAGGGGTTCACCGGCCATCAGCCGCTGGGCCGCGGCCGACCAGCGCCGCATCAGGGCCGCCGCCTCCTTGCGACCGGCCCCGGGAGCCAGGTCGAAAGCGACGAGGTGACCGCGGGCCTGAAGCGGAGTGGTGATCCCCGGTTGATGTTTCCCGTGAAACATCACCTCGGTGGAACCGACCGAGGTCAGCGCCGCAGGCGCGTCGTCCTGGGACGCGGCATAGCCGGTGGCGCCGCCGGCCGCCCCGAGGACGAGGCCGGTGGCGCCGGCCGCCCCCGCGGTGCCGAGCAGCCGCCGCCGGGAGATCGAGCCGGCCGCAGGTGCGCCGGCACCGCCGCCGGCCCGTTCGTTGCTGCCGCCCGGGTTGCCCGGGGCGCCTGTGCTGGTGGTGTTGTTTCCGCTCACGTCCTGCTCAGCCGATCTTCACGTTCTTGTCGACCGTGGTCTGGTCGATGTCCGAGGTCCGCACGGTGACCGCGACGTTCCAGTCGCCGGCGATCGGGATCTGGATTCCGGTGGAGGTCCAATGACCCTCGGTCAGCCGGACGGGGAGAGCGGGCAGGGGCCCGATGTCCTTGGACTTGAGAGTGAAGGCCAGCTTCACCTCGGGGACGTCCATGGCCTTCCCGTCGATGCCGTCGATCCAGAGGTGCACCACGTTGGCTCCGGTGTGCCCGGGGTCCAGGTCCATGCGGACCGTGCCCGCGCCGTTCTTGCCGCCGGTGTCGAAGGGCAGGGTGAGGGTGACGGGGCCGTCAGCCACCGGTGCGGCTGCCGGTGGCGTCGACCGCGCCGCCTCCTCCTCG
This sequence comes from Streptomyces sp. NPDC005803, assembly GCF_040630435.1. Lineage (NCBI taxonomy): Bacteria > Bacillati > Actinomycetota > Actinomycetes > Kitasatosporales > Streptomycetaceae > Streptomyces > Streptomyces sp. NPDC005803. The sequence continues at coordinate 443,185 of NZ_JBEXXO010000001.1, forward strand.
GTACGGCCGGGCTCGGTCGAGGTCAGGATGGTGGTGACCGCCAGCAGCGCCACAGCGACCCCGACTTCGGCCAGCACCGAGCGGCGCAGGCCGGACCGGTCGGGGTCGGCGTCACGTATCCGCTTCCTCTCCAAGGTGGCCACGGCGGCTTGCTGGCGCGCGAGCTGGGCGGCTCGCGCGGGGTCCTCGGGGGCGGCGGCTTCCGTGTCGGCGCCCGCCGCGGCGTCGGTGCCGGGTGTGCCGCTCGCGGTGGGCGCCTGGGCGTCCCCTCCCGCCGCCAGCCGGGCCGTCCACCGGCGTGAGATCCCGGCGACCCCGACGAGGACGGCGACGAGCCCCACCTTCACGAGCAGCAGCTGTCCGTACCCGGTGCCGGTCAGCGCGGACCAGGAGCCGACCTGGCGCCAGGACTGGTAGATCCCGGTCGCGGTGAGCACGAGCACGCTGCCGAACGCGATCCGGGAGAAGCGCCGTACCGCGGCGGCGGTGATGTCAGGGGTGCGGTACAGCGCGGTCAGCAGCGCGGCGAGCCCGCCCAGCCAGGCCGCGACGGCCAGCAGGTGGAGGACGTCGACCGGCGTCGCGATGCCCGGCTGGATCCCGGTCGACGCGTGCTCGGCGAGGGCCCAGGTACCGGCGATCCCGGCGGCGACGACCGTGCCTCCGATGGCGAGCCCGAACGTGAGGTCCTTCTTCTCGCGTTCGTCCTCGCGCTTGGCGTACGCCCCGAACAGCACCGCGATGAACAGCGCACTGGCGCCGAGCAGCAGCAGCCGTGAGACGAGCGCGGCTCCGGGCTTGGTGTCCAGGACCGCCTTCAGGCCGTCGAGGTCGAAGGCGTCGCCGAGTTTCCCGGAACCGGTGTAGGGGCTGCGCAGCAACAGCATCACGAGCGTGGCGGCGGTCAGGGTCATCCAGCCGCGGACGACGAGGCGTTGGAGCGGTCGGGCGCCCGCCCCACGCTGCCAGCAGGCCAGCACGAACGCCGCGCCGCCCACGAGCACGATGAAGCCGGCGTACGCGGCGTAGCGGGCGATGCCGTAGAGCGTGCCGACCAGGCCGCCGCCCGCCTCGTCGTCAGGGAGGGCGACGGTGGTCTCGGAGGGCGCGCCGATGGAGAAGGTGAAGGCTCCGGAGACGGGATGGCTGTCGGCGGAGACGGCTTGCCAGGCGACGGTGTACGTACCGTCCGGCAGCCCGGTGTGCAGGGAGACGCCGTACTTCACGGTGGATCCGCTGTGCAGGTCGCGCGGGGCTTCCTCGGTGTCCGCGCGCTTCCCGGCGGGGTCCAGGACCCGGATGGATCCCTCGCCCATGGCGACCTGCTCGGAGAAGGTGAGCGTGACTGCCTGGGGCGCGGCGGCGACCACCGCCCCGTCCTGCGGATCGCTCCCGGTGAGCGCCGCGTGCGCCGACGCGGGGCCCGCGACGGCCAGCAGCAGACCGAACACCAGGCCGGTCAGAGCGGCGAGGAGTCCGGCGGCGGCGAGCGGCCGGCGCGGGGCGGATGCGGACCGGGAGGGCCCGGAGGGCGGGGCGGTGGCTGTCATGGCGGGTCAGTCCCTCACTGCTTCTTCGGGTTGTGGGTGGTCTCCTTCACGGGAAGGTCGACCTTGAGGGGGCCGGCCTTCTCGAAGTGCAGTTCCACGGACACGGTCTCGCCCTGCTTGGGCTGCTGCTTGAGCTTCATGAACATGATGTGGTTGCCACCGCGTTCCAGATCCAGCTCACCGCCCGCGGGTACGTCGAAGGACGAGACCATGCGCATGGCCTGGTTCTTCGTCTCGTGGATCGTGACGTCGTCCGAGAGCGGACTGGTGACCGAGGTGAGCCGGTCGGAGCCGCCGCCGTCGTTCCGTACGACGAGGAAGGCCGCCGCCATGTCGTTGACGGGCTGCGGCATGAACGCGCCCATGACCTTCAGCTCCGGTTCGCCGCCCGAGGACGAGCACCCCGCCAGCGTCAGACCCGTGGAGAGGGCCAGGACGCCGGCGAGGGTGGTTCGGCGGTTCACGGCGTCTCCCCCTTGACGATCTTGGGGAGGTCCTTGGTGTAGTCCTCGGGCGTGGTGTCCTCGCTGTACAGCACGTACCCCTGGTCGGTCTTCGGGGAGAAGGCGATGACCTGGGAGCCGTGCATCGAGACGACCGTGCCGTCCTTCTCCTTCTTCGGCGCGTCGATACCGATGCCGATCTGCCGGGCGCCCGCCTGGATGGCCGGGAAGTCTCCGGTGAGACCGATGAAGGAGGGGTCCTGGGACTTGAGCCAGCTGCCCAGCGAGGCCGGGGTGTCCCGCTCCGGGTCGGTGGTGACGAAGACGACCTGGAGCTTGTCCCGGTCGGCCTCGGGGAGGGACTTCTTGGCGATCGCGATGTTGCTCATGATGAGCGGGCAGACGTCGGGGCAGTTGGTGTAGCCGAAGTAGATGAGCGTCGGCTTGCCCTTGGTCTGCTCGCGCAGGTCGTACTTCTTGCCGTGGGTGTCGGTCAGGACGAGGTCCGGCTTGGTGAACGGCTGGTCGAGCACCGTCGCGGCCTGGGTCTTCGCCTCCACCGAGACGTCGGCGATGGGCTTCTTGCTGTCGTTGTCACTGCCGCCGCAGGCGGACAGGGTGAGCGTGGCCGCGGCGACGAGCGCCGCGGCCAGCACAGACTTCTTAACCATGGAGCACTGTTTCCTGAGGGTGGGTGGGGCGGGTGAGGCTGGGGTGATCAGGCGGTACGCCGACGGCCGGCCAGGACGCCGAAGGCGACGCCCGCGACCCCGATGACGATGCCGACGATGCCGAGCACACGGGCCGTGGTGTCACTGGAGGAGGAGGCCGAGGCCGTCGTCTGCTCGTCCTTCGCGTGGTCCGCCTCGGCGTTCTTGTCGGCGGAGTCCGAGCCGGAGGCGGCGGTGGCGCCGTGCGCATCGCCGGTGGCCGCGCTCAGCTTGAGGACCGGAGCGGGGCTCTCGGGCTCCTCCGCGCCGTCCTTCTGCTCCTCGATCCAGCGCACGACCTCCTTGTTGTCGTACGTCTGGACGGCCTTGAACACCAACTGGTCGGCGTCCTCGGGAAGCTGGCCGACCGAGAGCGGGAACTGCTGGAAACGGCCCGGCTCGATCTTGCTGCCGGCCGCGGTCCAGGTGACCTTGGAGACGGCCTCGTTGATCTTCTTGCCGTGCATGTCGAGCGGCTTGGCCAGCTTGCTCGTGGTGACCTTGATGTCCCAGCCGGGTACGGGCTGCGGCATGACCGACGCCAGCGGGTGGTCCGCCGGGAAGGTGACTTCGAGCTTGGTCGTCGAGGCGTTGTCGCGCTCGTTGGGGACCTTGAAGTTGATGACGGCGTAACCGCCCTTGGCGGCCTCGCCCTGCGGCTGGACGCTGACGTGGGCGGAGGCCGTACCGGCGAGGATCAGCACGGTGGACGCGGCGACGCCGCCGGCGAGGGCGATGCGGGAAACGTTCATGGCAGGGATCACTCCACAGATGCACGAAGGAAGGGTGCTCCGGCGCGCGGGTGCGCGACCGGATCGCGACACCTCTTCCCCACGAGTGGCGTGCGCACGACGACCCGTACCGGCACCGCGGGGGTGCGTGGCGGGGGTCGTGCGGGCATCGTGCGGAGGGCGTCGCGTCAGGCTGCGAGGGTGAATACGGGGGGCGGCCCGCGCCTGATCACCATGTGCTGCAAGGGATCGCCGGTGGCGGGGGACGGTGCGTCCACAGCCGTACGGGGGAGGCCCGGCCCGGTCGCCGGCCCGCCGGGCAGCCCGGCGCGCAGCGCGGCCACGAGGACGAGCGCGGCCCGCAAGGCCCGCAGCCGGGCGGCGGCCGCCACCTGCTGGGCGCCGTGGAGCGACAGCCGGGCGAGGCGGAACAGGGCGACCTCGCCGCGCCGCAGCAGCCAGCCGGCGGCCAGCGCGGCCAGCAGATGGCCCAGCACCATGGGGAGGTCCGGCAGCATCCCGGCAAGTCCGGCCACGCCCGAGGAGGGGGCGGCCGCCAGGTGCTGATGGGCCTGCTCGGTCACCGACGCGGGGTCGATGCCGGCGGTGGCGACGATGTGGTGGGCGTCGGCGGCGTTCAACTGCCCGGGCCCGGCGCCGCAGACGAGCTGCGCCGCGAACCGGATCAGCGCGTCCTCGTCGGCCGGGACCCGGGACGAGGCGGTGTGCGTCCCCACGCCGAAGAGCGTGTGCAGGACGATCTGTCCGCCGGCCAGGGCCGCGGCGATGGACGGCAGTGAGCGTTCGCGTCCGGCGAGGGGGGCCGCCACCGCGAGGATGCCGAGGAATCCGGCGAGCAGGGTCCACCCGGGGACGGTCGCACAGGCGGCCAGTGCGTGCCCGGCTGCGGACAACGCGACACAGACCGCGGCGAACACCGCGGCCCTCAGCAGCCGCATACCGGCTCCGGCGCGTCCCACAGACGTAGTCATGGCCGAGACATCATCCCACTGCGCCCCCTGCCTCCGTACGGCAGGTCCGGAAGGTCGTCTTCCGCCCGAAAGGGCGGGCGGGGGGCCGTTCGGACCGGTTACGGACGGGGCGGAACGGCTCCAGGGGCCGGGGGAGCACAGGTGTGGCGAGCGAGGATATCCGCCGAATGAGCGGTCTCACATCCCGCCTGTGCTTACGAACTGCCTCGGGCGGCAATACGTATCGGTATGTCGAGCCGCAGCCAGGAGGCTGGAGCATGAGCATGTGGTGGTCACTCCATTTGCGGCGCGAAGCTGCGAGCGTTCCGCTCGCCCGTAAGTTCCTGCTCGGCACGATGGAATCCGCGGGCGTGGATCCGGACGTCTCCTTCGACCTGTCGCTCGCCCTGAGCGAAGCCTGTGCGAACGCCGTGGAACACGGCGGGACCCACGAGGGCCGGGGCGATGCCACGGAGAGCTGGGACGCCTGGCAGGAGCCGTCCGGTGTTGCCTGCGGGCAGTACCGGGTCACCGCGTATCTGGACGGCGAGAAATGCCGTATCGAAGTCGCCGATTCCGGACCGGGGTTCCCCGCCAGGAGCGTACTTCGCACCGCCGCACATCAGAACGAATCGAAACAGCAGTACGGATCGAAGCAGCCGTACGAGTCGAGGCAGCAGCGCGAAGCCGGGCAGCGGTACGTCGAACACCCGCCGCTCACCGCTGAGGAAGGGCGGGGCCTGTGTCTGATCGAGCAGCTCGCCGATCACGTCCACTTCGGCAACCGGCCGGATCACGGCGGGGCGCTGGTGAGTTTCGACAAGGTCCTGAAATGGCGGGAGGGCGCCCTGCTCATGGTTTCCTGAGCAGGGCGCCCTCCGGCGCGGGGACGGGTCAGCCCTTGAGGCGGGCCATCCACGCCTCGACCTCGTCGGCCTGCCGCGGCAGCTTGTCCGAGAGGTTCCGGTTGCCGTCCTCGGTGACGAGGATGTCGTCCTCGATCCGGACGCCGATGCCGCGGTACTCCTCGGGAACGGTCAGGTCGTCGGCCTGGAAGTAGAGACCGGGCTCCACGGTGAGGCACACGCCGGGCTCCAGCGTGCCGTCGACGTACGCCTCGGTCCGCGCGGCGGCGCAGTCATGGACGTCCATGCCGAGCATGTGACCGGTGCCGTGCAGCGTCCAGCGGCGCTGCAGACCCAGCTCCAGGACCTTGTCCACGGACAGGTCGCCGAGCAGGCCCCACTCCACGAGCTTCTCGGTGAGCACGCGCTGCGCGGCATCGTGGAAGGCGCGGTAGTCGGCGCCGGGCTTCACCGCGGCGATGCCGGCTTCCTGCGCCTCGTACACCGCGTCGTAGATCTTCCGCTGCAGCGGAGTGAAGGTGCCGTTGATGGGAAGGGTGCGGGTCACGTCGGCGGTGTAGAGGTCGTTGGTCTCCACGCCGGCGTCGAGCAGCAGCAGTTCGCCCGAGCGCACCGCGCCGTCGTTGCGTACCCAGTGCAGGGTGGTGGCGTGCGGACCGGCGGCGCAGATCGAGCCGTAGCCGATGTCGTTGCCCTCGACGCGGGCGCGGAGGAAGAACGTTCCCTCGATGTAGCGCTCGCTCGTCGCCTCGGCCTTGTCGAGGACCTTCACCACGTCCTCGAAGCCGCGCGCGGTGATGTCGCAGGCCTTCTCCAGCTCGGCGATCTCGAAGGCGTCCTTGACCAGGCGCGCCTCGGAGAGGAAGACGCGCAGTTCCTCGTCGCGCTCCGCGGTGACCTTGTCGGCGAGGGCGGCCTCGATGCCGGCGTCGTGCCCGCGGACGTTACGGACCGGACCGGTGGCCTCGGTCAGCGCGGCGGGCAGCTCGCGGACGTCCTTGGCCGGGATGCCCAGGAGCTTCTCGGCCTCGGTCAGGGAGTGACGGCGGCCGACCCACAGCTCGCCCTGGCCGTCGAGCCAGAACTCGCCGTTCTCGCGGTCGGAGCGCGGCAGCAGGTAGACGGTCGCCTCGTGGCCGTCGTCCTTCGGCTCCAGGACGAGCACGCCGTCCTGGGTCTGGTCGCCGGTGAGGTACGCGTACTCGGTGGAGGCGCGGAAGGCGTACTCGGTGTCGTTGGAACGGGTCTTCAGCCGCCCGGCGGGGATGACCAGGCGCTCGCCCGGGAAGCGCGCCGACAGGGCGGCGCGGCGGTCGGCGGTGTGGCCGGCCTGGGCGATCGGCTCCAGGCCGTGCAGCTCGGTGTCCGCCCAACCGGACTTCATGCTCGCGGCGAGCTCATCGGAGACGCCCGGGTACAGGCCGTTCTTCCGCTGCTTGACCGGCTCGGTCTCTTCGGTCTCCGGGTTCTCCGGGGTGAGCTCCTCAGACACGACTTGTCTCTCCTTGATACGACACTGGACCCCCTCCATCGTACGGGCGTACGGAAGGGGGCCCAGGGCCGGAAGACCTCTTACACAGGGTGGCCCGCCGATCCCGGCGGGTGCGGGCCGGCTCAGTCGAAGCGCGCCGCGAGCAGGACCACGTCCTCCGTGTCGTCGCCCCGGTCGATCCCGTCGGGCAGCACGGTCCGCACCACGTGGTCGGCGACCGAGCCGGCGTCGTGGCGCAGCGCCTTCGGGACGCTCGCCGCCGCCGAGTGGAGCCGTGAGAACGCCCGGTCCATCGAGTCACCGGCCCGGTGCAGCAGACCGTCGGTGTACAGCAGGACCGTCTCGCCTGCCATCGGGAAGATCTCCACGCTCGGCGCCTCCCAGCAGGTCAGCATGTTCAGCGGGGCGGAGAGGGTGGTCTCGACGAACTCGGTGCGCCGGTCGCCGACGAGCAGCGGCGGGGTGTGCCCGGCACCGGCCAGCAGGATCTTGCGGCGGGCAGGCTCGCAGTAGGCGAAGAGCGCGGTCGCGGAACGCGCCGGCTCGGTCAGCCGCATCAGGAGTTCGAGGTCGGAGAGCACCGCGACCGGATCCTCGCCCTCCATCACCGCGTACGCCCGCAAGCCCGCTCGCAGCCGCCCCATGGCGGCCAGCGCGGTCGGCCCGGACCCGCCGACGGAGCCGACCGCGAGGCCCAGCGCGCCCTCCGGCAGCGCCAGGGCGTCGTACCAGTCGCTGCCGCTCTGCGGTGCGGCGTGATGGCGTACGGCCAGCTGGACGCCGGGGACGCGGGGCAGCCGGCTGGGCAGGAGCTCCTCGGTGATGGTGGCGACGTCGGTCCTGGCCCGCTCCAGTTCCAGCAGCCGGGCCAGGTGCTCGGCCGCGTACCCGGCGTACAGCCCGGCGAGATGGCGCTGGCGCTCCAGCGGCTCGGCGGGCTCGTCGTAGAGCCAGACCGCGGCGGCGAGCCGTCCGGTCCGTTCGGTGGTGATCGGCAGTGCGTAGCTGGCGGCGTAGCCGAGGCGGGCGGCGACCTCGCGCCTGCGGGGGTCCAGGCTGGTGTCGCCGAGCAGATCGGGGGTGGCCAGCGGCCCGTCGGCGTGCGGCAGACCTTCCAGGATGCGGCCGTAGGAGGTGGCGCTGCGCGGCACCGTCTCGATCTGGCCGAGTTCCGCGTGGGCCAGCCCGAGGCCGACGGTGCTGACGGGGCCGCGGAGGTCGGACGGTTCGAAGACGATCAGACCGCGACGGGCGCCGACCAGAGCGGCCCCGGCGTCGAGCAGCTCGTGCAGGGCGTCGTCGAGGGTGTTGGTCCTGGCAAGCCGTTCGGTGAGCTCGTGGAGCGTGGTGAGGTCGGAGACCCAGCCTGCCAGCCGGTCCTGGATGAAGGCGCCGGGGGCGGTCGGCACCTCGGAGAGAGGCCCGGCAGTGTGCGCCGAAACCGGAACTGTGGGATCGATTCCAGCCACTTTCGGCAGGTGTGGGGCGCTCATGGTCGCCGGCTTTCCGACTGTCTTGTTTCGTCGAATAGCATCGCAAACCCCCATGTCATTCTGCGCCGCTATCAGTGCATCCACATGTACACGCACAAGTAAGGCGATGTCCAGCATTGTCCCCACGGGATTTGTGGTGTCCAAGCGTCGTGCAACTTGGCCAAAAAATGCACCCGACGGTGGTCATTTGAGGTCGACTGGGTCTGCTCGACCGGGGGTTGCCCCCGGGTGAAGTCCCAGGGGGAGCGTCATTCCGGGCATGCTGGGTACGTAATCGGTAGATGGTCAGGGGCTGGTTCCGACCACTTCCGGAACCTGGCAGCGGGCCCGGGCGTCCTCACCTGTGACGGCCACGCCCCACCCCCGAGTGGCGAGGTCGTACGACGGACGGCAGGCGCGGCACGCGCTCTGCACCTCGACATGTTTTCGACTGGAACCGGCTCGATCGGCTCAGCACAGTTCACGCTCGGTACCGATGACCGACCCGTACCGCAGATGTCACGGGCATGTACACACAGTACGAGCATGTACACACAGTGAAGATCCGCACACGTGTTGTGACGCGCGCGTGGTGTGATGTGGACCCTCGGCGTTCAACGGAAAGGAACGAGCGCTCATGCGCGAGATCCTCGGAAGGCGACGCAGGCCCCGACTCGGCCGGAAGGGCGGGACCGCCCGGCTCGACGCGGCCCTGACCTGCGCCACCGCCTGGCAGTGGCCGGTGCTCCCGGGGGCGGGCCTCCAGGCGGCCGGCAGCCGGGGCGAACGCGGCCGTGGCTGCGCCTGCCCCGATCCCGAGTGCGCCGTGCCCGGCGCGCACCCCTTCGATCCCGGACTGCTCGCCGCGACCACCGACGCCCGGATGGTGCGCTGGTGGTGGACGAACCGGCCCACCGCGCCGGTTCTGCTGGCCACCGGCGGCCACGCGCCGTGCGCGCTGAGCCTGCCCGCGGTGGCCGGGGCCCGCGCACTGGCGGAGCTCGACCGGATGGGCATGCGGCTGGGCCCCGTCGTGGCGACGCCGACCCGGTGGGCGCTGCTGGTCGCCCCGTACACCCTCGAACGGCTCGGGGAACTGCTGCACGCCCAGGACTGGGTGCCCAGCTCGTTGCGGTTCCACGGCGAGGGCGGCTACCTCGTCCTCCCGCCGTCCGAGATCGGCACCGGCCAGGTGCGCTGGGAGCGGGCTCCACACACGCATTCCCGGCCGGGCCCCGGTGGCGGAGCGCCCGTCGCGGCGGTGGCATCGCCGTGGCTGCCGGATGTGGGGGCGGTTCTGGACGCGCTGGTCGAGGCGAGCAACAGCGCTCCGGACGGAGGAAGCCGGCTCGCGTACTGACCGACGGGCCGCCGGCCGGTGCCGGGCAGGCGAGGGCTCGGTGGAAGCCCGGCGGGGGGTGGGCGAAAGCTTGGCGAGGGCTCGGTGAACGCCCCGGGCGGGGGCTCGGCGAAAGCCCGGCGGGGGTGAAAGCCCGCGTCTTCTCGGAGGCTCTTCCCGGCCCGCCTCCATTACCGAGCGCTGTCGGATCCCGGGCGTATCACTTTCGGATGAGGCGATCATCCAAAGGATCGTTTCCGCGATTCCCCGGCTGCCGTGGCGAACGTGCAAAGTCTGCCGCTGCAAAGTCCGCCGGTGGCCGGGTTTCTGATGCTCCTTCCGAAAACCGTTCGATCTGTCGAGGAAGATCTCTTCGGAGCTGTTTCGCGGTGTAATCGGAAAGCGGGCCGGCCGGCGAGTTCTGTCCGATACCGAGCGGTCCGGCGGTGGTGCGGAGCTGTTGTCGACCCCGCTCCCCACCGGGCTTCCCGGGCTCTGGGCTGCCGCCGGGTCGCCGTGGCCGCCGTCTCAGGGCTGCCGGAAGGGCGACAGGGGCGGGGCGGGCAGGGGCGGGGAGTCAGGGGCGCGGCCGACGGTCTGTGCAGGGCCTGTGCGCGGTACGCGCGCCGCCCGGTGCGCTGCCGTGCGCCGTACGATGCGCCGTGCCCGGACATGAGGACGCCCGATCGCTGGCGACGGGGGATGCACCAGCGACCGGGCTTCTAGAACGGTAACAAGAGATCTGCCGTTCGCAAATTCGATCTCGTGTATTCGGACAGTGATTTACCTGTGGGTACGGGGAGTTGTGACCGGCGTCACCGTACGGTCCAGGTGGTGGTCACTGTCAGCTGAGCGTCACTTGGCGGTTGGTGAGCCCGCCACGCGCCCGACGCTCTTCGGCGGTGAGCGGCGCGTCCGACGCGAGCGCCGTGGCGAGCCGCTCCGCGAACGCGACGGCCGGCTTCTCGCACTCCTCGGCGCCCATCGCGCTCGGCAGGTCCCACACCGGCACCATCAGGCCGTGCGCGCGGAAGGAGCCGACCAGCCGGGTCCCTTCGCCGAGCGACGAGGCGCCGGCGGCGTGCAGCCGGGCGAGGGCGTCGAGGAGCCGCTCCTCGGGGTGCGGCATGACCCAGCGCAGGTGGTTCTTCTCCGGGGTCTCGCACCAGTAGGCGGCGTCCACCCCGGACAGCAGGACGGTGGGGATCGCCGCGTCGTTGGCGCGCTCCAGCGAAGCGGACACCTCGGCCGTGGCGTTCTCCGCGTCCGGCACCCAGAACTCGAAGCCCGGGTGCACGACGGGCGCGAACGGGGCGTCGGCGTCCAGGACGTCCTGGAGCCGCGGCCCTTCGGCCGGTACGCGCCGGGCGGCGACGGGCGAGCCGGGCTCGGCCTCGAGTGCGCGCTGGAGCGTGTCGGCGAGGTCGCGGCTCAGGTCGCCGGACGAGGTGTCGTTCTGCAGGGCGAGCAGGACCGAACCGTCGTCGCGGCGCAGCGCGGGCCATGCCATCGGGAGGACCGTCGCGAGCGTCACCGAAGGCACCCCCTCGGGCAGGCCGCCCTTCAGCGTCAGTTCGACCGTGGCGGCGGGCACCAGCTCGCGCAGCGCGACCCAGTCGCACTCACCGGCCAGCCCCTCGAAGGGGCGCTGGACCAGCTCGGCCACGGCCTGGGCTGCGGCGCGGCCGTGACAGGCCTTGTAACGGCGGCCCGAACCGCACGGGCAGGGCTCGCGAGCCCCGACCACCGGGATCTCGCCGTCGGTGAGCTGCTGCTTCGCGGCCTTGGTCTGAGGGCGCTTCTTCGCCATGGTGGGCTTTCTCCCGATTGCGACAGTGCGGTCTGGGCCGCGAGCCTAGCCGTCCGTGCGCCGTACGGGGGCACAGCGGGCCCGCTACCGGCGTACACGCCCCCGGCCGCGTCGCTCCGTCGAGCCCGCCGCCGGCCGGCACGGAGGGCGCGACGAGGCGTGGGGGCTGGACCGAGGCGGGGGCGGAAGGGGGCGCGGGGGCGGTAGACACCGGGGCCGGGGCCCCGGGCGTCGCGCTGTCCGAGGCCCGCGTTTCCCGCCCCGGCGCTGTCCGGGGCCCGCGATTCCCGGCCCCCGCGCTTGCTGGCCCGGCGCTCGTGGCCGGGCGCTGTCCGGGGCCCGCGATTCCCGGCCCCCGCGCTTCCTGGCCCGGCGCTCGTGGCCGGGCGCTCGTCGGGCTCCCGGGTGCGAGGCCGCCTCGCGGCATGCGGGCCGGCCCTCGCGGTGGGCAGGCCGGGGTCAGCCGGCGTCGTCGAACGCGTCGGCGAAATCCAGTCCGTCGAGGCTCGCCGCGCCGGTCACATCCGAGCCACCGCCCACCGGCCTCGTCGCCCCCGGGACCCGCCCGATGCCCCGTGGGCCGGGGCGCCCGTCGGGAGGGACGTGCCCTTCGTTGACCAGTACCCAGACCGTGACCTCGCCGGACGAGTCGTCCCGCACGCCCCACTCCTCGGCGAGGGCGCTGATGATGTTGAGCCCCCGACCCCCGCGAGCCGTCACCGACGGAGTGGCCGGAACCGGCCGGGTCGGGCCGCCTCCGTCCGTCACCTCGACGGTCAGCCCGCCCGTTCTGTCGACGCGCCAGGCGGCGCGTACGTCGCCGTCTCCCACTTCGTTGTGCCGGCCCAGCGGCCTGCCGTGCCGGCAGGCGTTGCTGAGCAGTTCGGAAAGGATCAATACAGCGTCGTCGACGACCGCGTCCGACACCCCGTGGCTGCGCAACTGCTCGCGCATCCGGTGCCGTGCCTGACCCACGCCCGCAGGGCCATGGGGAACGGCCATGCTCGACGACGTGGGCACTTCTTGTGCCACCACCAACGCCACCCCCGAGACCTCCTTTGCCCCACGCCACGGGTTGGATGCCCTCCTGGGCTGTACCGGAAACCGGCCAATGGCCTACCAATGACGCACTCGTGACGATCGAGTACGCCCCGAATGCGCCGGTGTACTCCCTGTAGCGAACATCGAGCGGACACGAGTAGACGTCGAGTGGGCATCGAGCGGACACCGAGCAGGCGTCGAGCGGCGCCGCACGGGCGCGGCCCTTCGCGCCGTCCCTCTGATCCGGCCCTCTGACCCCCGCCCTCCCACGGTGACCCGGCCCTCCCACGGTGACCCGGCCCTCCCGCGGTGCGAGGATCCGCCCCGTGGCCGCTAGGCGCGTCCGCGCCCCAGCTGGGCCAGAACCTGTTTCGGGCGATTCGTAATGATCGCCTCGACCCCGAGCCGGATGCAGAGCTCGACGTCCTCCGGCTCGTTGACCGTCCAGACGTGTGCCCGATGACCGGCGCGGTGCAGGCGGTCGATGTACCCCGGGTGGCTGCGCACGATCCGCATCCCCGGTCCCGCGATCCGGGCACCGGCCGGAAGCCGTCCGTCACGCAGCCGTGGGGAGACGAACTGCATCAGGTACACGGTGGGCAGCTCCGGAGCCGCGTCCTGGATGCGGTGCAGTGAGCGGGCCGAGAAGCTCATGATGCGGACCGGCGAGGGGGCGTCGGGCGGCGGCACGTCGAGGTCGAAGCGCTTCAGCAGGTGCAGCAGCCGCTCCTCGACCTGGCCCGCCCATCGCGTCGGGTGCTTGGTCTCGATGGCCAGCTGCAGCGGACGGCCGGCGGCTCGCGTCTCGACGACGAGTTCGAGGAGCCGTTCCAGGGTGAGTACGGAGGTGAGCTCGCCCGGCACCGGGTCCCAGTCCGGGGACTCCGCCTCCTCGCGGTCCTTCCACGAGCCGAAGTCGAGGGCCGCGAGCTCGTTGAGCTCCAGGGCGGAGACCGCGCCGCGACCGTTGGAGGTGCGGTTCACCCGGCGGTCGTGTACGCATACGAGGTGGCCGTCGGCCGTGAGCCGTACGTCGCACTCCAGTGCGTCGGCACCGTCCTCGATCGCCTTCCGGTACGCGGCCAGGGTGTGCTCGGGGGCGTCGTCGGACGCGCCCCGGTGCGCGATGACCTGGATGGGATGCTGGCTGGGGCGCTGCTGCCGTGCTGGGATCACCCACGTCATGGTGTCACCGGGAGGCCGCGGCTGCCCGCACCTTGTGGCGGGAGACCGTTTTGTCCGGTGTAAGGGCCCGTGCGCGGATGCACAGGTCCTGCTTACAGTGGCCTGACGTGTCGTGGGAAAAGCTGACTCCAGACACGTACACAGCGGATCTCTATGCCGAATCATGATGTGGAACCGAGGAGTAAAGAGCTGTGAGCACAGAGAACGAGGGCAACGAGGGCACCGCGGCCGAGGCCGCCCCGTCCGTTCCGTCCGCACCTCCCGTGCCGGCCGACGCTCCGCAGGGACTCCCCGAGAGCGCGCCCCCCGCCCCGCCGCACCCGGACCCGGCGGCCACACAGCAGCAGCCGGCCTCCCCCGCCCCGGACCCGGCGACCACGCCCATGGCCCCGGTCCCGTCGGCAGCTCCGCAGTACGCGCCCCCGCCCGCACCGCAGTCCGCGGCCGACGCCGGCTGGCCCCCGCCCCCGCCGGCGGTCCCGGCGTACGCCCACGGGGCCCAGGGCGGCGGCCCGGTGTGGGGCCCGCCCGGCCAGCTCCAGACGCCCGACAAGCCGCGCAGGAGGGGTGCGGGCGGCCTGGTGGCCGCGGTGGCCGTCGCGGCCCTCGTCGCGGGCGGAATCGGCGGAGCCCTCGGCTTCTGGGCCGCGGACAGCAACAACGGCTCCGAGTCGACCACCGTCAGCGCCTCGGGTACCCAGCAGGACCTCAAGCGTGACCCGGGCACGGTCGCGGGCGTCGCGGCCAAGGCGCTCCCCAGCGTGGTCACCATCGACGCCCAGGGCGGAGACGGCGAGGGCGGCACCGGCACCGGCTTCGTGTACGACAAGGAAGGCCACATCCTCACGAACAACCACGTGGTGGCCTCCGCGGCGGACAGCGGCCAGCTCACGGCGACGTTCTCCAACGGCAAGAAGTACGACGCCGAGGTGGTCGGCCGGGCCCAGGGCTACGACGTGGCCGTCCTGAAGCTCAAGAACCCGCCGCAGGGACTCACCCCGCTGCCGCTGGGCAACTCGGACCAGGTGGCGGTGGGCGATTCGACGATCGCGATCGGCGCCCCCTTCGGCCTGTCCAACACGGTCACCACGGGCATCATCAGCGCGAAGAACCGCCCGGTCGCGTCCGGCGACGGCTCCGGCGGCAGCAACTCGTACATGAGCGCGCTGCAGACCGACGCCTCGATCAACCCGGGCAACTCCGGCGGCCCGCTGCTGAGTGCCGGTGGCGCGGTCATCGGCATCAACTCGGCGATCCAGTCGACCGGAAGCACCGGTCAGAGCCAGGCCGGTTCCATCGGCCTCGGCTTCGCGATCCCGATCAACCAGGCGAAGAACGTCGCCCAGCAGCTGATCAAGACCGGCCAGCCGGTCTACCCGGTCATCGGCGCCACGGTGACGATGGACGAGAAGACCGGCGGCGCGGTCATCTCGGACCAGGGCGCGAGCGGCACGGAAGCGGTCACGAAGGACGGCCCCGCCGCCCGGGCCGGTCTCCGGGCGGGCGACGTCATCACGAAGTTCAACGACACCGTCATCGACAGCGGCCCGACCCTGATCGGCGAGATCTGGACCCACAAGCCGGGCGACAAGGTCTCGCTGACCTACAAGCGCGACGGCAAGACGTCGACGGTGGAAGTCACCCTGGGCGAGCGCAAGGGCGACAGCTGACCGGCTAGGCTGTCCTCCGCGTAGCAGCCGGTGTCTCACCGGCGGCTGACGCGAGGTGGGTTGCCCGAGCGGCCTAAGGGAACGGTCTTGAAAACCGTCGTCGCAGCGATGTGACCGTGGGTTCAAATCCCACACCCACCGCAGATGAACGGCCCCTGACCAGTGCGTATGGTCAGGGGCCGTTGTCATGCCCGTGCCCTGCCGGGCACCGCTGTTCCCCCTGGTTTCCCGGTCTATCGGGCACGGAAGGGGCACGCGGGGGGCACGGCTGGGCACCGCTTTTTGTGCCTGCTGGGGTCGGCCGGTCAGCGGCTGATCGGGATCTCGTAGACGATCTCGCAGTGCGCTGCGGGCTCGACAACGACGGTCGGACATCGACGTACTCGGCGGCCTGGTCGTCGTTGACGAGAACCTGGCGGAAGCGAACGGCACCCTCGTCTTCGACACTCCCAAGGCCCATCAGAAACGAGTCCTGCGGATCGGCCCCTCGCTCGCGTCGCGGATCGGCCGGCACCTGGAGACGCTGTCGGGTGGGGAGGAGGCTCTCCTCTTCGTCACGCCCGGTGGCAAGCCTCTGCGCTACAACCAGTGGCGAAAGGCGTACTTCGACCCTGCGGTGGCGGCGACCGGGCTCACCGACGTCACGCCGCACGACCTCCGCGCCTCGCACGGCACTTGGGTCGCCGACCGGTACGGCGTGATGACCGCCGCGCACTGGCTCGGGCATTCGACGCGAGCGTGACCACTCGGCACTACGCCCGGCCGGTCGCCGGTCGTGATGACCAGGTTGCTGCTGCTGCGGACGAGTGGCTTCACGAGGACTGAAAGCGAGCGGAAGGGGCGCCTCCATGGGGAGACACCCCTTCCCTTAGATCGTCCACCTCACCTCAGGTTTGGCGAACGAGTTGATCAGTACCGGGTCTTGATCCACAGTGCGATCAAACTTACGACGGTGGTTCCCGCACCGTAGGACGCCCCTCGGAGGACTTGCAGCGCGGCAATCCTGCGGTGCCGAGTGATCCAGCGCAGTCCTCGTCGCGCCGACTCGGTGGCATGGCTATACGGGACCTGCCTTGGCTGCCTATCATTCATGAGTCGTGATTTCTCCGTTCCCAGCTAGCGGATGAGGGAAGCACGCGCAGAGAGCCCCACCGACTTGTGGTTTGGACGCCCGAGGTCGATACAGGGGCTCTCTTTGCGTTCGCCACGCACGGCTTCGGCCTGCTGGGAGCCAACTAGTGTCCCCCGGCGGGTCGTTCGGCTGCGGCGTATGGAGAAGTAGACCGCTTTCTGCGGGCGGATACAAACCCTTCTGGAAAGTTTTTTTTGATTCCACGATATCGATCGCGCCACAACCATTGCTTCGCAGGCCAGGATGGCCTAGGGCCTTTCTTTGTGGTGGCGTCGCGCTGCTTCCGCCTGTCGATGCCCGTATGGATGTCGTGCACCTTCTGAATAATGTTTCAGTGTCCGAACGGCCCTGGTTATCAGGGTGATTCGAGCTCCATGCCTAAGGTTTGTAGGAACTTCGTCGATCTCGGCAGGCTGCGGCGTGCTGCCCCCTCGGCTGTCTGTCCGATGGGGTAGTGCCCGCCCGGAGCGCTAGCCAGTGACTCTCGCGCAGGGTGGGTGAACCGTGCCCGCGCGTTGGTTCGCGAACGGGATGCCAGTAACACTGGGCGATGGCGAGCTTCCGACTCTCCGGGGGTGTCGTTCCTGGGGCACGCAGCGGGCATGAGTTGACGATGACTCCGTTGGGGCGCTCTTTACTCGCCTGGACCTGCGGCGAAGTCCAGATGTCGCCCGACCGCCGAAAGGTCTTGAGAACCGTCGTGGCAGCGATGTGACCGTGGGTTCAAATCCCACACCCACCGCAGGCGAACGGCCCCCGACCAGGTGAATCGGTCGGGGGCCGTCGTGCTGCGCGCTGTCCGCGAGGCGCATCCGCGGTTGCGGGGGTGGGCACAGGGCTCCCCGGGTTTCCGGGTTCGCCTCGGGACCGTGCGCGTAAGACGGTGCGCGTAAGGCCGTGGCATCCACCCCCTCCCCAGCCTTGGCCGCACCCTCAGCCCACGACCACACATAGGGGATGGCCGCGGGTGAACGCGGATGGGCGTGCGTGCACGGACGCGGACGGGTGCGGAGGGGTGGGTGGCCGCCGGCGTGGCCGGTGTCAGTTCGGGGGCTCGCAGCGGGTGGTGGTGAGGCGGGAGGCTGAGGCGATCGTGGCTCGTGCCTCGGGTTCGGACAGGCCGGTGCGCACGGCGGCTCGGGTGAGGGCGTCGGCCAGTGCGTCGCCGAAGCCGTGTTCGTAGGCGCGGCAGGCCGCCCAGAAGAGCCGGGTGTTGCGCTGGCCTTCGGCCGCCGCGAGGACGAACTGGATGAGGCCGCGGCCCTGGTCCGGCCGGCCGTGGTGCCGGCGGGGACGGGCCGGGGGTGTCAGCAGGTGGAGGAGGGCGCTCGGGCAGGGCGCGGGCGGGAGGGTGCCGGTGCCGGGTACGAGGCGGTAGGTGCCGTGGGCGGTGACCGAGCCGGGGCCGACCAGGTAGCCGCCGGAGCCGCGGATGTCGATGCCGGGGGCCAGGCGGCCGGCCGAGTTCGGTACGGGCACGTCGGGCGGGCCGGACAGCCAGATGTGGCGGCCGCCGCTGGGGGTGAGCACGGTGACGGTCGGCGGGAGGGTGAACAGGTGCTGCAGGGCCAGCTGTCGCAGGGAAGCCACTGAGTCGGTCCGGCCGTCGGCGTCGATGTCGAGGTCGACGCCGATGAGGTGGTGCGGGGCGCATCCGCACGCGATGCCGTAGCCGGTGGCCCAGGGGGCGGCGGCGAAGAGGGCGCGTACGGCGGCGGGGTCGGTGGTGGCGTCGTGGACCCCGTGGCCGGGCCGGCCGCAGGCACCCCGGCAGCCGGTCGGGCGGGCCTCGCCGTGGTGTGGGGAGCGCAACGCGGGGAGCTTGGTGGCGGACAGCGGGATGACGGGGAGCCCGTGCTCGGCGGCGGAGAGCGCGTGGGCCAGGGCCAGGGTGGCATTTCGCCGGTCGGTGGTGGCCATGGTTCTATGTTCGTACTAACGTTCGAATAAGGGAAGGGGGCGGAGGAGGTCGTCGTCGGGGGTCCGGTGGGTGGCGGAACGCTTCTTCCCCCGTGGGGCGGCGGTTCTCTTGGCGATCGGGCTGACCTGGGAGTTTGTGGGCTCCAGGGGTTTATCCGCGCTTCCTCATGCTTGCGGGGGAATCGGATCGCATGGGCGGTTCGCCCGTGCGGTGCTGGGCAGCTTTGACCTCGCGACGTCGTGACGATCGCCGGGGCGGTCGGCCGGCCGGCCCGGGTTCAGCCTCACTTTCGGTCTCTGGAGGAATAGACATGGCAAGCATCCGTACCGCTCGCGCACTCGCCGCTGTTGCCGCTCTGCCCCTCGCCGTCGCCCTCTTCGGTGGTGTGGCCCAGGCCGACAGCGGCTCGTTCGCGAACGACGGATCCAACGCGGGAGTGGCCACGATCGCCGGCAGCGGGGTTGGCGGGGACAACTTCGGCAACTCGTCGACCGCGCAGCAGCAGGCCGTCGGCGAAGGGGCGTCGAACCACAGCAACTCCGCCCAGGTAAACGGCTCCGCGTTCACCTACATCGACCAGTCCACGCACAACGTGACGGTGAACTTCACCCCTCTCTGGTGAGCCGGTGCCTGTCGCGGCCCGGTCGGGGGGCCGGGCCGCGACCGGGGGATCGACGGCCTGCGTGGCGCCACCGCGGTGGCGGCGCGCAGGCCGTTCGCTTCCGGGAGTCGGGCGGAATCGAGGCGGGTCCGGTCGTCAGGTGCCTTGACAGCCGAACGGAATCTGACGGACAGTCAGAAATCTGATCCTCGTGTCCGTTTCCGGGAGGCAGTCGACGTGCATCTGGCCCCGACCGAGCGCCAGCGGGAGCTGCGCGCCGAACTCCGTGCCTATTTCGGTGAGGTGATGCCCGCAGGAGGTGAACGCACCGGCCTCGCCGCCCAGGACCCGGACGCGCAGCGGCGGCTGCTGCGCCGGATCGGCGCCGACGGGCTGCTCGGTCTCGGATGGCCCGTCGAGTACGGCGGGCAGGGCCGCGGCGCGGACGAACAGTTCGTGTTCTTCGACGAGGCCTACCGGGCCGGCGCCCCGGTCTCCATGGTCACCCTCAACACGGTCGGCCCCACGTTGATGAAGTACGGGACCGATGCGCAGAAGGAGTACTTCCTGCCGCGCATCCTGGCCGGCGAGCTCGTCTTCGCCATCGGCTACAGCGAGCCCGAGGCCGGCACCGACCTCGCCGCGCTGCGCACCAGGGCCGTACGCGACGGCGATTCCTGGGTCATCGACGGCCAGAAGATCTTCACCAGCAACGCGCAGCACGCGGACTGGATCTGGCTCGCCTGCCGTACGGACCCGGACGTGCCCAAGCACCGGGGCATCTCGATCGTCCTCGTCCCGACGGACGCGCCGGGTTTCTCCTGGACGCCCATCGAGACCGTCGGCGGGCTGACCACGACCGCCACGTACTACGACGGCGTGCGGGTGCCCGCGAGCGCGCTGGTGGGGGCGGAGAACGGCGGCTGGGGACTGATCACCAACCAGCTGAACCATGAACGGGTGGCGCTCGCCGCGATCGGCATGCAGGCCGAGGACTTCTACGACGCGGCGCTCGCCTTCGCCCGCACGCCCGACCCCGAGACGGGCGGTCGGCCGGCCGACGAGCCGTGGGTCCGCTCCCGGCTGGCCGAGGCGCACGCCCGGCTCGCGGCGACACGCCTGCTCAACTGGCGTCTGGTGGGGGCCGTGGGAGCGGGGGAGCTGGCTCCCGGCGACGCGAGCGGCGTGAAGTTCGCGGGGACCGAAAGCGCCGTCGAGGTGTACCGCATGTGCCAGGAGATCACCGGCGACGCCGGAACGGTGCGAGGCGGTTCGCCCGGCTCCTTCGGGGACGGGGAGCTGGAGCGGATGAACAGGGCGGCCCAGATCAACACCTTCGGCGGCGGGGTGAGCGAGGTGCAGCGGGAGATCGTCGCGACGATGCGGCTCGGCATGAAGAGGGGGAAGCGGTGACGGACGGGCAGGTCGTTCGGGACGAGCTGTACGAGCGCCTCAGGGCGTACGAGGGACGGCCGGCGGCCACCGCGGGCGTCGGCAAGGACCTGGTCAACGAGCCGATGATCAGGCACTGGTGCGAGGCCATGGGCGACGCGCACCCCGCCTACGGCGGACCCGGCGCCGTCGCCCCGCCGACGATGCTCCAGGCGTGGACGATGGGCGGGCTGTCGGGGCACACGGACCGCAGCGGCGCCTACGACGAGCTCTCCGGCCTGCTCGACCGGGCCGGATACACCTCCGTGGTCGCGACCGACTGCGAGCAGGAGTACCTGCGCCCCCTGCGGCCCGGGGACCGGATCACCTTCGACGCGGTGATCGAGGCGGTGTCGGAGCGCAAGACGACGAAGCTCGGGACGGGCTACTTCGTCACCACGCGCATGGACATCCGGGCGCGCGACGAACCCGCCGGGACACATCGCTTCCGGATCCTCAAGTACCGGCCCGCGAAGCCGAAGGGAACGGCGAGCACCTCTCCGGAGGGCCGCGACGCCGCGGTGGTGCGCGGTGCTGACCGGGCCCTGCGTTCGCGGCCCGTGATCAACCGGGACAACGCCGGATTCTGGGAGGGGGTCGCCGCCCACCGGCTGCTGATCCAGCGCTGCACGGCATGCGCCACGCCGCGCTTCCCCTGGCTGCCGGGGTGCAACGCCTGCGGCTCGGCCGAGTGGGACGCCGTCGAGGCGTCGGGGGAGGGCACCGTCTTCAGTCATGTCGTGATGCACCACCCGCCCTTCCCCGCGTTCAGCGAGGACGGTGAGGGCGGCCCGTACGCGGTGGCGCTGATCGAACTCGCGGAGGGCGTCCGGATGGTCAGCAACGTACTCGGCGTGCCCTGCGACAAGGTGCGGGTGGGCATGCCGGTGCGGCTGGAGTTCCTGAGGACGGACCCCGGGCTGGTGCTGCCGGTCTTCCGGGGGAGCGAGGGCTGACATGGACTTCACACCGAGCGAGGAACAGGCCGCGGCGCAGGGGCTCGCCGCCCGGATCTTCGGGGACCTGTCGACACACGACCGCCTGGCCGCGTCCGGCAGCGGAACGGACTCCGGGCTCTGGAAGGAACTCTGCGCGGCCGGACTGCCGGGCGCCGTCGAGGAGACCGGACTCCTCGGACTGGTGCTGCTGGCGGAGGAACAGGGCCGGACGACCGCGCAGGCGCCCTTCGTCGCGGGCTGCGTGTACGGGCTCCTCGCCGTCGCCGAGCACGGTACGGACGAGCAGCGCGGACGGCTGCTGCCGCCGCTCAGGGACGGTACGGCCGTGGTGGCGGGGGCGTTCCCGGCCCGCGCCACCGTGCGGGCGGACGCGGGCGGACGGCTGAGCGGCGACCACCCGCTGGTGCCGTGGCTGCGGGACGCCACCCACGTCCTGGTGGCCGCCGCGGACAGGACCCT
Source organism: Streptomyces sp. NPDC005803 (assembly GCF_040630435.1). NCBI lineage: Bacteria > Bacillati > Actinomycetota > Actinomycetes > Kitasatosporales > Streptomycetaceae > Streptomyces > Streptomyces sp. NPDC005803. The sequence continues at coordinate 464,968 of NZ_JBEXXO010000001.1, forward strand.
GTGGATCGTACGGACCGCGGACCCCGGGGTGGTGACCGAACCCGTGGAGACCACGGCCCCGTGGTCGGCCGGGCGGCTCGAACTCGCCGGGGCGCCCGCGGAGCGGCTGGGTGGAGCGCGGGCGTACGAGGACGTGCTGGCCACGGCCCGGACGGCGTTCGCCGGAGTGCAGGCGGGCGTGTGCGCGGGGTCGCTGGCCCGGGCGGTCGCACACACCAACGCGCGCGAGCAGTTCGGGCGCCCCCTCTCGACGAACCAGGCGGTGCTGCTGCGGGCCGCCGACGCGTACATGGACACCGAGGCGATACGCGTCACGGCGTACGAAGCGGCATGGCGGCACGACGAAGGGCTGCCGTACGCGGAGCAGGCGCTGACCGCCGCGTGGTGGGCGTCCGAGGCCGGCAGACGGGTCGTCCACGCGGGCCAGCACCTGCACGGCGGCACGGGCGCCGACCTCGACCACCCCGTACACCGGCACTTCCTCTGGGGGCGTCAGCTCGACGCCCATCTCGGCGGTGGCGGCGCGTTACTGCAGGAACTCGGCGAACTGCTGGTGAAGGAGGGACCGGAGTGAAAGCCGGTGAGGAACTGGCGCCGCTGGAGATCGCGGTGACCCGCACACTGATCGTGGCGGGCGCCCTCGCCTCCCGCGACTACCAGGACGTGCACCACGACGCGGAGCTGGCGCGGGAGAAGGGGTCCCCGGACATCTTCATGAACATCCTGACGACGAACGGCCTGGTCGGGCGGTACGTCACCGACAACTTCGGGCCCTTTGCCGTGCTCAGGAGGGTCGCCATCAGGCTCGGCGCCCCCAACTACCCCGGCGACACGATGGTGCTGAGCGGCACGGTCACCGCGGTGGGGGACGACGGGACGGCCGAGGTGTCGGTCGTCGGTGTCAACGGCATCGGCAGGCACGTGACCGGCACGGTGACCGTCGGAGTCGCGGAGGGATCCGCATGAGCCTGCGCAGGGCCGACGCGCTCGGCGGAAAGGCGGCGGTGGCCGGGATCGGGGCGACCGAGTTCTCCAAGGACTCCGGCCGCAGCGAACTGAAGCTGGCCGTCGAGGCGGTGCACGCCGCGCTCGACGACGCGGGGCTCGCGCCCTCCGACGTCGACGGGCTGGTCACCTTCACCATGGACACCAGCCCCGAGATCACCGTCGCCCAGGCGGCCGGCATCGGCGAGCTCTCGTTCTTCTCGCGCATCCACTACGGCGGCGGCGCGGCCTGCGCCACCGTCCAGCAGGCGGCCCTCGCCGTCGCCTGCGGGGTGGCCGACGTCGTCGTCTGCTACCGGGCGTTCAACGAGCGTTCCGGACGCCGCTTCGGCTCCGGGGTGCGGCAGCGGGAACCCACGGCCGAGGGGGCCGCGCTCGGCTGGAACCTGCCCTTCGGACTGCTCACGCCCGCCTCCTGGGTGGCCATGGCGGCCCAGCGCTATCTGCACGCGTACGGGCTGACACCGGAGGCCTTCGGCCATGTCGCGGTCACCGGCCGGCGCCATGCCGCCGGCAACCCGGCGGCGTACTTCTACGGGAAGCCGATCACCCTCGCCGACCATGCCGCCTCCCGGTGGATCGTCGAGCCCCTGCGGCTGCTCGACTGCTGCCAGGAGACGGACGGCGGGCAGGCGATCGTCGTCACCAGCGCGGAACGGGCCCGGGACCTGCGGCAGCCGCCCGCGGTGATCGTCGCGGCGGCCCAGGGTGCGGGGCGGGCGCAGGAGCAGATGACGAGCTTCTACCGTGACGACCTGACGGGACTGCCGGAGACGGGCGTCGTCGCCCGCCAGCTGTGGCGCAACTCGGGCCTGGCCCCCGCCGACATCGACGTGGCGATCCTGTACGACCACTTCACCCCGTTCGTGCTGATGCAGCTGGAGGAGTTCGGCTTCTGCGGACCGGGTGAGGCCGCGGACTTCGTGGCCGACGACGTACTGCCCCTGAACACCCACGGCGGACAGCTGGGCGAGGCCTACCTGCACGGGATGAACGGCATCGCGGAGGCGGTCCGGCAGATCCGCGGGACGTCGGTGAACCAGATACCCGGAGCGGCCACCTCCCTGGTCACGGCCGGTACGGGGGTGCCGACCTCCGGCCTCGTGCTGGGCCGGGCGGGGTGAGCGGCCGGACCGAGGCGTGGCCGGGCGGGGTGAGTGGCCGGACCGAGGCGTGGCCGGGCGGGGTGAGCGGCCGGACCGAGGCGTGGCCGGGTCCGGGGGCAGGCGCGGGTCCGGGGACGAGAGGCGGGTCCGGGCGGCCCGGCCCGAGGCGGGTGACCTGCGGCCGGTGGCGCGCTCTCGGGGACGACCCTGAGTACCGGAGGACCTCCACCTCCACCTACAGGAGGTGGAGGTGGCACCAGCTCTACACCCTGAGGCGGACGCCGTTTCGGGACCTGGGGGCGATCCCCTCGGCGGCGCCCGCTCCTAGCGTGGAGCCATGACCACGCCAGTCTGCACGGACGCCTCCAGGGGAGCCGCTGCCACCATCCCGGACACGCAGCGCGGCCCGCACGCGCCGACGCGCCCCGGACGCCAGCCGCGCGGGCAGCACACCGCGCCCGCCGCGCATCCGCCGCGCGCCTCGCTCGCCCCGTACGCCGGGCCGCGCACCCTGCCCGCCCCGCGCACGCCGGTGCCCGCGCGATCGGCGTACGGTGCGCGCGCGCCGTACGTCCCCTACCCGTCGTTCACCTCGTTCGTGCAGGCCCGCGGGCCCGTGCTGCTGCGGGCCGCCCGCTCGCTCACCGCGAATCCCAGCGACGCCGAGGACCTGCTGCAGACCGCGCTGACCAAGACGTACGTCGCCTGGGAGCGCATCGAGGACCACCGGGCGCTCGACGGCTACGTCCGCAGGGCCCTGCTGAACACCCGCACCTCGCAGTGGCGCAAGCGCAAGGTCGACGAGTTCGCCTGCGACGAGCTGCCCGAGCAGGAGACCGTGCCCGGACCCGACCCGGCCGAGCAGCAGACGCTGCACGACGCGATGTGGCGCGCCGTGCTGAAGCTCCCCGACCGCCAGCGGGCCATGGTCGTCCTCCGCTACTACGAGGACCTCAGCGAGGCGCAGACCGCCGAGGTGCTCGGAGTGTCCGTCGGCACGGTCAAGAGCGCGGTGTCGCGGGCACTCGGCAAACTCCGCCAGGATCCGGAGCTGACCCCCGTCCGATGACCGGCCGGGGGCTGTTCACTCCGCCGGGCAGAACAGCGCCCTCGGGCCTGTCCGGCTGGTGTGAATTTGCCGGACGGCACCGATTCGCACCCCCGGGAGTAGTGACATACCGAGCGGTATGTGCGCAGAATCAGCGCAACCTTACTGCCGCGTAGCGCCCACCGGGAGGACGCCGTGCTCAGCACCATGCAGGACGTACCGCTGACTGTCACCCGCATCCTGACCCACGGGATGACCATCCACGGGAAGTCGCAGGTCACGACCTGGACCGGAGAGCCCGAGCCGCACCGGCGCAGCTTCGCCGAGATCGGCCGGCGGGCCACCCAGCTGGCCCACGCCCTGCACGACGAGCTCGGCATCGACGGCGACCAGCGCGTCGCCACCCTCATGTGGAACAACGCGGAACACGTGGAGGCGTACCTCGCCATCCCGTCGATGGGCGCCGTGCTGCACACACTCAACCTCCGGCTCCCGGCCGAGCAGCTGGTCTGGATCGTCAAGCACGCCGACGACAGGGCCGTCATCGTCAACGGCTCCCTGCTGCCGCTGCTCGCCCCGCTGCTCCCCCAGCTGACGTCGGTCGAGCACGTGGTCGTCGCGGGTCCCGGAGACCGCTCCGTCCTGGACGGCGCGGCGGTGCGGGTGCACGAGTACGAGGAGCTCATCGCCGGCCGCCCCACCGACTACGACTGGCCCGAGCTGGACGAACGCCAGGCCGCCGCCATGTGCTACACCTCCGGGACCACCGGGGACCCCAAGGGCGTCGTCTACTCCCACCGCTCGATCTACCTGCACTCCATGCAGGTCAACATGTCCGAGTCGATGGGCCTGACCGACAAGGACACCACCCTGGTGGTCGTCCCCCAGTTCCACGTCAACGCCTGGGGCCTGCCGCACGCGACGTTCATGTCCGGCGTCAACATGCTGATGCCGGACCGCTTCCTGCAGCCCGCCCCGCTCGCCGACATGATCGAGCGCGAGCGGCCGAGTCACGCCGCCGCCGTCCCCACCATCTGGCAGGGGCTGCTCGCCGAGGTCACCGCGAACCCGCGCGACCTCACCTCGATGGCCAACGTCACCATCGGCGGCGCCGCCTGTCCGCCCTCCCTCATGGCGGCGTACGACAAGCTCGGCGTGCGCCTCTGCCACGCCTGGGGCATGACGGAGACCTCGCCGCTCGGCACGATGGCCAACCCGCCCGCCGGGCTGACCGAGGAGCAGGAGTGGCCCTACCGCATCACCCAGGGCCGCTTCCCGGCCGGTGTCGAGGCGCGGCTGGTCGGCCCCGCCGGCGAACACCTGTCGTGGGACGGGGAGTCGGCCGGTGAGCTGGAGGTGCGCGGTGCGTGGATCGCCGGCGCGTACTACGGCGGCGCCGACGGTGAGGCGCTGCGGCCCGAGGACAAGTTCAGCGAGGACGGCTGGCTGAAGACCGGCGACGTCGGTGTCATCAGCCCCGACGGTTTCCTCACGCTCACGGACCGGGCCAAGGACGTCATCAAGTCCGGCGGTGAGTGGATCTCCAGCGTCGAGCTGGAAAACGCACTGATGGCGCACCCGGACGTCGCCGAGGCCGCGGTCGTGGCCGTTCCCGACGACAAGTGGGGCGAGCGCCCGCTCGCGACCGTCGTCCTCAAGGAGGGCGCCACCGCCGACTACGAGGCGCTGAAGGCCTTCCTCGCCGAGTCGGGCATCGCCAAGTGGCAGCTGCCGGAACGCTGGTCGGTCATCGCCTCCGTACCGAAGACGAGCGTCGGGAAGTTCGACAAGAAGGTCATCCGCAAGCAGTACGCGGCGGGCGAGCTGGACATCACCCAGCTCTGATCACCCCGCTACGGACCCAGGGCCCGTGGACATGACGAGGGCGGTACGGGAGCACTCCCGTACCGCCCTCGCCCGCGTGTTCCGCCGCCCGTTCGCGGTCCGCCCGCCGCCTGATCCCGGCCCGCTCGCGGGCCCGTTCGCGGTCCGCCTGCCGCGCGTGATCCTGGCTCGCTCGCGGTCCGTTCTTGGTCCGCTCGCGGTCAGTTCGTGCCGATCTTCGCGAGCAGGTCGACGATGCGGGACTGCACCTCGTCGCTCGTCGAGCGCTCGGCCAGGAAGAGGACCGTCTCGCCCGAGCTCAGCTTCGGCAGCTCCGACCGGTTCATGTCGGCCGAGGTGTAGACGACCAGCGGGGTGCGGTTCAGCTGGCCGTTGGCGCGCAGCCAGTCGACGATCCCGGCCCGGCGGCGGCGTACCTGCATCAGGTCCATCACCACCAGGTTCGGCCGCATCCGGGTCGCGAGCGAGACCGCCTCGCTGTCCGTCGCGGCGCAGGCGACCTGCATGCCGCGTCGCTCCAGCGTCTGCGTCAGCGCGAGCGAGATGTCCTCGTCCTCCTCGATCAGCAGGACGCGGGACGGGTGCTGCTCGCTGTCGCGCGGGGCGAGGGCCTTCAGGAGTACGGCCGGGTCGGCGCCGTACGCCGCGTCCCGTGAGGCCTGTCCCAGACCGGCGGTCACCAGGACCGGCACCTCGGCCGCCACCGCCGCCTGGCGCAGCGACTGCAGGGCCTTGCGGGTGATGGGGCCGGTCAGCGGGTCCACGAAGAGCGCGGCGGGGAACGCCGCGATCTGCGCGTCGACCTCCTCGCGCGAGTGCACGATCACCGGCCGGTAGCCGCGGTCGCTCAGCGCCTGCTGGGTGGAGACGTCGGGGGCCGGCCAGACCAGCAGCCGGCGCGGGTTGTCCAGCGGCTCCGGGGGCAGTTCGTCGTCGACGGGCTGCGGGGACGGCCGGTTGGCGACCTCGACGGCACCACCGGGCCCGTCCAGCGGCTCGGGGCCCTCGGCGGCGCCTTCGTCGGGTGCCCCTATGGCGTACGCGCGGCCCTCGGCCGCCGGAGCGGCGAGCAACTGCCCCGAACCCTGGCCCTGAACGGTGCCGCCGGGGCCGGCCGGGGGCGCGGGCTGCGGGGGCGTGGTGGCGGCCGGTGCGGGGGCCGCGGGTGGCAGGGCGGCGCGGTCGCCCTCGGGCGGGGCGGCGAGCTTGCGGCGCCGGCCGGCTCCGCCATTGCCGCCGAGCGTCTGGTTCTGCTGGTGGGCGATGTGCTGGGCGAACGGCACGCCCTGCCCCAGCGTCCGCACGCTGAACGCCCGCCCCTGCGTCGAGTCCGATGACTCGGGCATGGGCGCTTCGGCGGGCAGCGGCTGCCGCCGTGCGTCCGGGCCGGGCGAAAGCTTCCGCGGGCGGGTGCCGTCGTGGGCGGCCGGGCCCGCCGGGCCGGCCGTTCCCTCGGGGGCGGACCCGCGGGCGTCGCCGGCCGTGGACGTCCCGGTGGTGTGCGTGGTCCGGCCGGGTCCTGGCAGGCCGGGGCCACCGGCGGGCCCCTCCGGGGCGACAGGGCCCTGACCCGACGCGTCGTCCGTTCCCCAGCCGCCGGGCTGCGCGGGCGGCGACGGCTGATCGACCGGCCCGCCCTGCCTGGGCAGGGCGAACGGCGCGGCCTGCGCCTCCTGCTGGGGCGCGTCGGCGTGCCGGGCCCGGCGACGCCCGGTCGGGAGCGGGTGCGCCTGCGGCGGAGTGTGGTCGAGGTCCGGCGCGCCGGACACCGCGTCATGGCGCCCGGGCAGCGAGGCGTCCACCTCACCGGCTGCGGGCGGCGGCATCCGGTCGGCGTCGGCGGGCGGGAGCGCGAAGGGCACCCGCGGACCCGCCTCGGCCTGGGCGGCCCGGTCCTGAGCGGCCGACAGGGCGCGGCGGGCGCGGCGCCCGGCCGGATGCTGCGCCGGCGGCTGTGCCTGGCCGTGCGTCCGGGCGGCGTCGTCGAGGCCGGGGAGAGCCATGGCACCCGCGGACTCCGCCCCGGCGCCGGCGGCGGGAAGCGCCAGTTGGTTGTCACCGCCCCGGTGCGTCCGGCGCCGGCCCGCAGGTACCTGCCCCGGCGCGTCGGCCGGCACGCCCTGAGGCGGGACGGTCTGGCCCCGCTGGGGCCGGCCGCCGGCGCCCTGGGCGCCTTCGGCGGCCGTCACCACTGACCCCTCCGAGGGCGCGGACGCCGCTACGGTTCCCTGCGCGGGGACGGGGGCCGTCACGGGCCCCTCCGCCTGCGCGGATGCCGCGATCGCGGGCAGTGCGAGGGCCTGCCCCGGCCCCTGCTGCGCGGTGGCGGTCCGGGGGCCCGTCTCCGCCGGGCTGGGCCGGCCACGCCTGCGACCGGAGCCTTCGCCCTGCTGAGCCGGAATGAGTTCGTGCGGGGCCGCCGCCTCGGGCCTGGGCGCTTGGACGGCCTCGGGCGCGGGACCGCCCCCGGTGTCGCGGCGCGCACGCCGGCGCCCGGTCGGCTCGGCCGCCCCGCCGCCTGCCGGCGCGGGCTCGGCCGCACCGGGGCCGGGGCCTCCTGGGACCGCGGGCCCGATCGCACCAGGGCCTGGGGCGGTCGGCTCGGCCGCGCCGGGCTCGCCCGTACCGTCGGGGCCGTCCATCGGGCTGTCCAGGAACGCGTCAGTGGAGCCTCTGCGCGCCCGGCGCCCTCGCCTGCCGCCGTCCGGGAGCGCGACCTCGCCCGGGACCCCGGAATCAGCCGGGATTCCTGGGACCTCGGAGGCCTGCGGGACCACGGCCACCTCGGCGGCCATGGGCGGAACCGGTGGCATCACGGTCCCCGAACCCGCGCCCAGCGGGACTTCCAGCACGTACGCGCTGCCGCTCATCCCCGGCATCTCGTGCGTCTGGAGCACACCGCCGTGCGCCCGCACGATCCCGCGCACGATCGGCTCGTGCACCGGGTCTCCCCCGGCGAACGGCCCGCGCACCTCGATCCGTACGACGTCACCGCGCTGCGCCGCCGCGACGACGACCGTCGAGTCGACGTAGCCGCCGCCCGGCACCAGCCGGGCCTTGCCGGTCGAGTCGACCCCGGCGACGTCCGCGACCAGGTGCGCGAGCGCGGTCACCAGCCGTCCCGCGTCGACCTCGGCCTCGATCGGCGGGGCGTGCACGGCGAACTGGGCGCGGCCCGGACCGATCAGTTCGACCGCGGCGTCGATGCCGGCCGTGACCACGCCGTCGAGCAGCACGTTCGTCTTGACCAGCGCCTCGGAGCCGCCGTCCAGGCGCTGGTAGCTCAGCACGTTGTCGACGAGCGTCGTCATGCGCGCGTAGCCCGCGGCGAGGTGGTGCAGGATCTGGTTGGCCTCGGGCCACAGCTGGCCCGCGGGGTCGGCGGCGAGCGTGGACAGCTCGCCGCGCAGCTCCTGGAGCGGCCCGCGCAGCGACTCGCCGAGCACGGCGGTCAGCTGGGTGTGCCGGGCGGACAGGTCCGCCAGGCGCTCGGCCTGCTCCTCCAGCTCGGAGGCGTAGCGCTCGGTGCGGTCCGCCAGCTCGGCCGCGTGCTGTTCCACCAGTGCGGTGACCTCGGCGGTGTGCTGCTCGGTGAGCTCCGCGATCTCGGCGGAGTGGCTCGCGGTCAGCTCGGCGACCTCGGACCTGCGCCGCTCGTCGAGTTCCTCGTACGGCCGGCGGTCGGTGAACGTCATCACCGCACCGACCAGCTGGTCGCCGTCCCGCACGGGCGCCGTGGTCAGGTCGACCGGCACCTGCGCACCGCTCTTGGACCACAGGACCTGCCCGCGCACGCGGTGCTTGCGCCCCGACTTGAGGGTGTCGGCCAGCGGCGACTCCTCGTACGGGAACGGCTCGCCCTCGGCCCGTGAGTGCAGGATCAGCGGGTGCAGCTCCTGGCCGCCCAGGTCGCTGGCGCGGAAGCCCAGGATCTGCGCGGCGGCCGGGTTCACCAGGACGACCCGGCCGTCCGTGTCGGTGCCCACGACGCCCTCGGCCGCGGCACGCAGGATCATCTCGGTCTGCCGCTGGGACCGGGCCAGCTCGGCCTCGGTGTCGACGGTGCCCGACAGATCGCGCACGACGAGCATCAGCAACTCGTCACCCGTATAGCTGCCGCTGTACGAGTTCTGGGCGTCGGTGTACGCCGCCTGCCCGTCCTCCAGGCTGGCGCTCGTCACCTCGACGGGGTACGCGTTGCCGTCGGTCCGCCGCGCGATCATCCGCGTGGGCTTGGTACGGCCCCGCTCGTCCGCAGCCTCCGGCCTGCGCATCGATCCCGGGATCAGCTTGGAGTCGAACTCCGGCAGCAGATCGAGCAGTCCTCGGCCGACGAGCGCGGTGCCCGGCGTCTCGAACATTTCGAGGGCGATGGTGTTGGCGTTGACGACCGTACCGTTGCAGTTGACGAGCAGAAGCCCGTCCGGAAGGGCGTCGAGTATGGCTGCGAGGCGAGCAGCGCCTCGAGATGGCCTGCTGCTCACGACGACGCTTCCTCCCTGATTACTGCACCTTGCCGACAGCGGGCCCCATCTTGCCCCTCGGGCCTCAGGCTGTCACTGGAGGAGTCTAAAGGCTGGGGAGGGGCGAGGGGCGGCGGATGAGGGGGAGCTCTCACCAAGGTTCTGTGCATACGGTGTACGACTCCTGCCCCTCGTGTACGCCCCCGCCGCCCCGAAACGGGTACAGCCGCAGCTCACCGGACGTTCGGGAGCACCGGCCGCAGGCTGTTCCAGCGCCCGATCTCGCACCCGTTGGTCCGCTCGAACGTGGAGTCGATGGTTCGCCCCTGCCACGTTCCGGTGACCCGGGCGGTGGCTGCTCCGCCGAACTGCTGCGTGCACATCGCGGACCGGGACACCGGCTCGAACGGGTCCGCGCTCTCGCCCGCGAGCTGCGTCAGCCGGTCGCATGCCTGCTGCGCCGCCGGGTGGTTGCCGCCCGTCGGCTCGCACTCCAGCTCGTACGTACCGTCGGCTTCCGGGTTCCCCGTCCCCGAGACGGCCACGGTGAGATGCGTGGCCGCGTCGTCCATCTGCAGCAGGGACATCGGCAACGGCAACGGCAACGGAAGGGGACCGGCCGCGGCCGTCGCCGCCGGGGCGGCGGCGGACAGCGCGGCCAGCGACACGACGGCGGTGAGGGCAAGACGACGCATCATGCGGGCTCCTGAGTCATGCGTGCCGTCGGCACGGGCCGGCGGCGGACGGAAACGAAGGGCGGGTGCCCCGCCATCACTAACGCTCCGCACGCCACGGCGTTGCGCAACCGCAGACGCTTTGCCCTCTCGGCCGACTGCCTAGTACGGTAGGCAGCGATTGGTGACGCAACACTCAGCTGTGTCATCATCTGCACGCACCACCCGCGCTCGCGTGGGGTGTGCTGGAGGCGTCGCCTAGTCCGGTCTATGGCGCCGCACTGCTAATGCGGTTTGGGTCTTAAAACCCATCGAGGGTTCAAATCCCTCCGCCTCCGCTTGATCACCGAAGCCCCGCGCCACTGGCCGGGGCTTCGGTCGTTCCCGGGAGGGGACGAGGCGCCGGGGCGTGGGGAGAGGGCCGGGACGGGTCCGGCGGGGAAGGGCTCGTACCGGTGTTCTCGCAGCTCAGCAGTGGTGCGGCTAATGGATTTCGCGTCACGGCGCAGGTCATGTAATGTTGTTCTCGCAACGCCGACGGGGCAGAAAAAAGCCCGGGAAGCACAAGCACTCGTAGCTTAACGGATAGAGCATCTGACTACGGATCAGAAGGTTGCAGGTTCGAATCCTGCCGAGTGCACAGCAGGCCAGAGGCCCTCAGGAGAAATCCTGAGGGCCTCTCGCGTTGTCCGTACAGCAGCGAAGTGAGCAACCGCGTCGATCGCTGCCGGCCCTTGGTGGTCCCACCCGTCGCAGCGGAAAGCCGGCCGATCGCAGTACGCGCTTCCTCCTCGCGCGCCTCCGCTCCCGGTCACCCTCGGAAGGGGCCCGGGAGCGGATTCTGCGGCCACGCCGGGACGGGTCAGTTCCACGGGGAGCTCGGGGTCCCGTCCGCATCGAGACCGAACGGCCATCGGTCCGCGAGGGCCGACTCTGCGAATCCAGAGTCTGCGATCTCTCGGTGCAGAGTCTCAGCGCCCTCGGTATCGCCGAGGTCTTCCCGCATGCGAGCCAGATCCAGAACAGCATGTCTGTCCCCGGCGTCGATTGCACGCTTGTACAAGCCCTCGGCGCCTTCGACGTCCCCGGTCTCCACCCGGTACCGCGCGAGCATGGAAACGGCCACGAGCTCTCCAGCGTCCGCAGCGCGTTGATACTGGGCTTCGGCTTCCGGGTTGTCTCCGAACGCGCTCCGCACCGTGGCCAGGAGGACCATGCTGGTGGTGCTGCCGGCATCTGCGGCCAACTGGAACAGGGCTTCGGCGCCTTCGACGTCCCCGCCGCCCAGGCGCAACTGCCCGAGCTCCATCAGTGCGTCCGCGTCCCCGGTGTCGATGATCCGCTGCTGCAGCGCTTCGGCTTCCGCGTCGTCCGAGACCGCCATGCGCCGCTTCGCCAGAAACACGAGCCCGGCCGGGTCGCCGGAGTCGGCGGCACGTCGGTAGAGAACGTCGGATCCGTCGAGATCGGAAGTCTGTCCCTTTGCCTGCGCCAGTGTGACCCGTACGTCCAGCAGCCGGACAAGCAGTACCGGGTCGATGGCGTCCGCCGCCTGCTCATAAAGGACCTCGGCGCCTTCGACATCTCCGGCCTCCGCTCGCAGACGTGCCAGGTCCAGGAGCGCGGGGCTGTGACCGGCACCAACGGCTGCCTGATAGAGGTCTTCGGCCGCGTCGACGTCGCCGGCCTCTGCCCGTGCCTCAGCCAGTCGCTGCAGCGCCACAGTGCTGCCGGCGCCGGCGGCTCTCCGGTAGAGAGCAGTGGCTCCCTCGATGTCCCTCTCACCCTCTCGCCTCTTCGCAAGCTCCATCAGAGCATCGGGGTGTTCGGCCGCGGCTGCCTGTGCGAGGAATGCATCGGCGCCTTCGGCATCCCCGGCTCTCTTCCGCATTTCCGCCAGTTCCACGAGGGCGTTCGTGTCGCCGACGTCTGCGGCTCCACGGAAGAGGTGATGAGCCCATCGGAGACGCTGCCTTGAGCGCGCCGCCCTGGCGAGGTTGCTGAGATCGCCGGCCTGGTTCAGATGGGCCGAGGCGGACGCCCAGAAGGAAGCAGGCGGGCACAGCCGCTCTCGTTCACTACGACCGTGCTGTTCAAGGAAGTCGGCAAGCCGGAGTACGGGGGCTGCCCCGACGACGAAGACGTCGTCGGGTGCCCGACTCGTGGGAGGTTGACGACGGGGGCGGGTGGCAGTTCGGCGCAACGGGGCCTGTTTGCCGTGGACGGGGCGCGCCAGGTCAGCAAATGCGTCTTCGGCCCAGTCCTCGGTCAGCTGGTCGTAGTCGTGGTCGTCCAGGTAGTCCACAGCGGCATCGATGAGGAACTCCTGGGGAAGGTGAAGCCCCACGCCCAGACGCCGTGCGTCCATGGCCGCCGCCAGTAATGCCCTGACCGGTGGCGTGCCGTTCTCGTAGCGGCGCAGAAGCTCGGGAGCCCCTGCTAGGTCTTGGGCCACTCGTCCGTCGCCACCGGAACGTTCCAGGGCTCGGGCCAGGAGATCATCGGTTTCGGCCAGCGTGGATGCCGTGGCAAGGGCGTCGCGGTCGAACGCTTCGGCGACGGTGACGGTCCGACCGGCCAGCAGTTCCCGGACGCGGCTGTGTGGGTCGCTCTCGTTCGGGCGGGGGAGGGTCGTGTACTGCTTGGCGTATTCGGGCCAGAGGGTCCCGAGTACGAGGACCGGTCCCCGCGCGGGCTCGGTCAGCAGGCCGTGCACGGCTGCCGCGATCCGCTCGCCTGTCCGCGGGTCGCCCAGGTAGTGCTGAGCTTCGTTGAGCCAGACGACTGTCCGTTGACGCACGTGACGAAGATCCGCGAGGGCGGCGTGAGCTCTCGTGGGATCGAAGGGGTGCCACAGGTGCCAGCCGTCCGCCGCCAGGGGCTGGACGGCTTCCCAGCAGGCTCGTGTCTTACCTGTGGAGGAAGAGCCGATGAGGACCAGCATGCGGCTCTTGCCTTCGGCGGCGTCCCGCACGGCCTCCGCGAGAACGCGATCATGGGCCCGTGGAACGTAGCTGGACAATTCCATGCTCAGTGCGGGACCGGCGGGATGTACCTCCAAGTCGTGCGGGTGCCACACGCCGATCGGCCGGCCGGGGCCGGGGTTCTCACCATCCGCGTCCCTGGCCTCGCCGGCCGCGATCCGCCTCAGCGCCAGCAACTCGCCCACCGGAAGCCGCAGCGTTCGAGCGAGGGCCGCGACCGTAGCCGCCGACGGTACAGGGCCGTCGTTCTGGAAGGCCTCTTGCACGGTTGTCCGGCCGAGGTTCACCCCGGACGCCAGGTCCCTCTTGGTCAGACGGGAGCGGGCAAGGCCGTCGGTCAACCTGTTGCGCAGCCCGGAGAGCGCCGCAGCACGCTCTTCCTGCTTCTCGGCCACCTTCGCGGTCCTCCTTGGCTGACGTGTTCGCCGGTGTTCATCTTCATCCGGTCGGACCCCGGTGAACACGGATCCCGAGAACTTCGGGTCGTTGACATTCATCGGATACCTGGAGTGAGCCATGTCCCATGCCACTGCCGTTTCGTTCGCCGTCGTGCTGGTAGTCCTCGTCGCCCTGCTGGCGGCCGCCACCGCGGGGAAACTCGCCCGTCTCGACGGCGCCAGCTACCCGACCGCGTTGTGGAGGGCCGCGGCCACCTTCGCGGCGGTTCTCACTCTCGCCGCCGCTCTGACAGGCGCGCTCACGCAGGTGCTCTCCTGAGATCTGCCTTCTGGGTTCCAGTCCTTATCCGCACCTTCCGTGCGTCTGCGCTACCCGCTCGGAGTCGCCGGCGGTCCCTGACGGCGACGCCGGCACCGGGGTGCCGCACGTGACGGTGTCTCTTGCCGCCTCGCAGCCGGATTCAGGCGGCGGAGCCCCGGACTTGACCGGGGCTCCGCCGTCGTGCCAGGAAGATCGTGCCGGTACGCTCCCCGGCCATGACGACACCTCACGCGGACGCCCGGGCAGCCCCCTCCTCGAACGCGTTGCTGGGCGTCTCTTTGGCCTCGCTGGGCGTCTTCCTCGTCAGCTGGGCTCTGTGCTGGGTGAACGCGTACGTCATCCACGACGACCTGCCGAACGCTTGCGGGGACCTGCGCCGGCAGAGCTTTCCGCCGGAGGTGGCATGCGTGTCTGCGAGCGGCACGCTCACCGGTGCGAACGCAGGCTGGCTCGTGGCCCTGTTCTTCGCTTCGCTCGTGGTGTTCGTGTTGCTCATGAGTATGGTGCTGGCCCTCGCGGCCGTCCGCAGGAAGTGAGACATAGGGCGGGGGGCGCGTACGGCTCTTCTACGTCAGGGAGCAGAGGACAGTTCCACCGGAGCGGGTCGTGGCGCGCGGCTCGTGCCCGCTGCGGGGCGTCCTCATCGGCGCTCTCCGCGAGCGTCGCGGGCGTACCGTGGCAGCGTGGCAAATGATGACCTGGGACGGACTCTGCGCCGCTTGCGCCGTCTGGCCTCCCTGACACAAGAAGAGCTGGCCGGGCGGTCCGCTGTGTCCGTCGATGTGATCCGGCAGCTCGAACAGGGGCGGAAGCATTCGGCACGCCTCCCCACGCTGCACGCGCTGGCCAACGGGCTGGGCGTGGAGCTGACGACGCTTCTGGGTGACCCGCCCGCTGTGTCCTCAAAGGGTGAGAATGACGGACCGCGCTTCGTAGCCGTGCGACGCGCCATCATGCCGGCGCTCCGGGGACCGGAGCCGCAGCCGCCAGGGCCCGATTTCTCGCTGGAGCGTCTGCGTGAGCAGATCGCGGACGGCTGGACGCAGTACCACGCCGCCGAGTTCGACACGGTGATGAAGGCGCTGCCGGACTTGATCTCGGATGCGCGCGCGGCTACCGCCTCAGGTGACGAGGACGTCCGCCGGACCGGTTTCGCGGCCCTGGGCAAGGCACTTCAGCTTGCCGGGCACGTCGCCGTGCGGATGGGGAAGACGGACCTCGCTCTCATCAGCCTGGAGCGCGCGACGGACGCTGCGGGGCAGTCCTCCGATCCGCTGCTTCTGCCGATGATCGTCAACTCAGCGGCGTGGACCTATCAGCGGCAGGGGCGCCTGGACGACGCGTTGGGCATCGCGCTTCGTACCGCCGATGACATGGCGCACGAAGGCCGGACCGAGACGGCCGACGGCCTGAAGGTGTGGGGCGGGCTGATCATGAGTGCCGCCACGTCCGCCGCACGGAGCGGCGACTACGAGCGCGCAGCGGCGATGATGGGGGCGGCGGAGAAGGAAGCGGCCCGCGTCGCGAAGCTGCCCGACGGGGGGGACAACCGCATGGTCAGTGTCTTCAGCCCGTCGTCGGTCCGCATCGAACGTGTCCGGCTGGCGGTGCAGTACGGACATCCGGAAGACGCCCTGGCGTTGGCCAAGGGGATGCGGCTGAGCAAGGACACGCCGCAGTCCTGGCGGACATGGCTGCTGCTGGACGTAGCACGAGCTCATACGGACATCGGGGACGCGGCCGGAGCGGTGAAGACGTTGGAGTCCCTGCGTCGTGTGGCGCCGACGTGGATACAGCACCACACGCTGGCCGTGGCCATCGTGCGTGACCTCTGGGCGCTGCCCAACCACCCGCCCGGCCTCCGGTCGTTGGCGGAGTTCCTGGGGGTCGGCGAATAAGGCGGTGAAAGTGGGACGTTGCGCCCCTGTCAGCGTTCCCGGCATGTCGCTTACATGAGCGGAGAGCGCCCCGGCGGCCGTGCGACCGGCCCGGGGCTCGGCCGATCTGAGAGCAGACCGACATGCCGCAACCTACGACGCGGGCCCGTCCGACCGGGCACCCCGGCTACAGCCAGACATTGCCGCGCGAGCCGGAGAGCGCCTCCACCGCCCGGCGCCTCACGGACGCCGCCCTTTCCTGCTGGGGCCTGGACGAGCTGGCCGAGGACAGCGCCCTGATCGTGACCGAGCTGGTCGCCAACGCCGTGCAGCATGCCCGGCGGGATTTTCTCCGCGTCGTGGTGGAGCGCACCGACGCGCGGACGGTACGCGTGGCCGTCGCGGACTTCTCCCAGGCGTGGCCCGTGGAGCGCGAGGCAGGCGACGGTGACGAGGGCGGGCGAGGCCTGTTACTGGTGGCGGCACTGGCGGCCGACTGGGGCACGGACGAGCGCAGCTGGGGCAAGATCGTATGGGCGGACCTGGAGGGGCGCGGGTGAGCGCCGCAGAGGCCCCCGGTGGCAGCGCGGCCCGAGCCCACCTGTCGCAGTTGGTCGAGATGTTCGGTGCGGACGGGTGCCTGCGCATCAGGACGGACCCCGACCCCGACGCAGCCGGCGGCACCGAGCAGGAAGACGACGGGCAGACCTGACTGCCCGGCGGCGGGCGAATTCCCGGCCGGCGCACATCACCGAGCCGGGACTTCACCGTCCCACGGCTGCTCACGGAGCTTTGACCCGAGTCCCGTGGTGGCCGCCCGGAGGTTTCGAGCCAGCCCCCGCGCCTCGGCCCGACCCGCTACGCGACGCTTTCGCGGATCAGCTGGATCACCTCGGCCGCGTGGTCGTTCAGGTAGAAGTGGCCGCCGGGGTAGGTGTGGAAGGTGCAGGCGGACGTGGTGTGGGTGGTCCAGGCTGTGGCTTCCTCCTCGGTCACCTCGGGGTCCGTCGTGCCGTTCAGGACGACGATCGGGCAGGTCAGGGGCGGGCCCGGGAGGTAGCGGTAGGTTTCCGCGGCGCGGTAGTCGGCGCGGATGGCGGGGAGGACGGAGCGGAGCAGTTCCTCGTCGGCCAGGACAGCGGGGTCGGTGCCGCTCATGCGGCGGATCGTGGACAGGAGTTGCGCGTCCGGGGCCAGGTGGACGTGCTCGTTCTCGCGGGGGCGGGACGGGGCGCGGCGGCCCGAGGCGAAGAGGGTGACGGGGGTGATGCCGGCCGCTTCCAGGCGCAGCGTCACCTCGAAGCCCAGGGTCGCGCCCAGGCTGTGGCCGAACAGGGCGACGGGGCGGTCGCACCACGGCAGCATCTCGGCGGTGATCAGGTCGGCCAGGCGGCGTACGTCGTCCACGCACGGTTCGGCGCGGCGGTCCTGGCGGCCGGGGTACTGCACCGCCACCACGTCGGCGGCGGGGGACAGGGCGCGGGAGACCGGGAAGTAGTAGCTGGCCGAGCCGCCCGCGTGGGGGAGGCAGAACAGCCGCACGGGGGCCTGTTCGGCGGGGTGGAAGCGGCGCAGCCAGGGCGTGGCGGGGCGCGTCGTGGTGGTGGGTGTGCTGGTCATCGGGGAGCGGTGTCCTTACGCAGTCGGTTCACGGGGCGGTCCAGGTGCCCGGCGGGCGCCAGCCGCGTGCGGGTCCCCAGGCGGCTCGGGGGCGTGGGGAGGGGGGCTCGTCGGTGTGGTCCCGGCCCCGGGACGCGGAGAGCAGGACGAGGAGGAGGGCGGCGAGTTCCGTGGCGTCCGGGGTGCCGCGCTCGATCGTCAGGTGTGGCCCGTGCGGTTCGCTCATCGCGCGTGCTCCTCCTGTCAGAACGGTGGGTTGCCGTGTTTGCGTTCGGGCAGCGGCACGTGTTTGGCCCGCAGGACGTCCAGGGCGTCCACCAGGACCTGCCGGGTGGTGGCCGGGTCGATGACGTCGTCGACGAGGCCGCGCTCGGCGGCGTAGTACGGGTGCATCAGCTCCTGGCGGTACTGCTTGACGCGCTGGGCGCGCGCCGCCTCCGGGTCGTCCGCGGCGGCGATCTCGCGGCGGAAGACGACGTTGGCCGCGCCCTCCGCGCCCATCACCGCGATCTCGTTGGTGGGCCAGGCGAAGGACAGGTCCGCGCCGATGGAGCGGGAGTCCATGACGATGTACGCGCCGCCGTACGCCTTGCGCAGGATGACCTGGACCCGGGGGACGGTGGCCGCGCAGTACGCGTAGAGGAGCTTCGCGCCGTGCCGGATGACGCCGTCGTGCTCCTGGTCGCTGCCCGGCAGGAAGCCGGGGACGTCCACCAGGGTCACCAGCGGGATGCTGAAGGCGTCGCAGGTCTGCACGAACCGCGCCGCCTTCTCCGCCGCGTGGATGTCCAGGACGCCGGCGAGGGAGGCGGGCTGGTTGGCGACGATGCCCACCACGTGGCCGTCCAGCCGGGCCAGACCGCAGATGATGTTGGTCGCCCAGGTGGCGTGGACCTCGAACAGGTCGGAGTCGTCGACGATCTCCTCGATCACCGCCCGCATGTCGTACGAGCGGTTGGGGTCGGCCGGCACGAGCTGGGCCAGGGCGTCGGCGCGCCGGTCGGCCGGGTCCTCGCAGGGGACGGACGGCGGCAGTTCGCGGTTGTTGGACGGCAGCAGTGACAGCAGGTGGCGTACGTCCTGCAGGCACTCCTCCTCGGTGTCGTACAGGAACGCGCTCGCGCCGGAGACCGAGGAGTGCACCTGGGCGCCGCCGAGGTCGTTGTGGGTGATCTTCTCGCCGGTGACGGCCTGGACCACGTCGGGTCCGGTGATGTACATCTGCGAGATGTCCCGCACCATGAACACGTAGTCCGTCAGGGCGGGTGAGTACGTCGCCCCGCCGGCGCACGGTCCGAGCATCACGCTGATCTGCGGGATCACTCCGGACGCCGCGACGTTGCGACGGAAGATGCCGCCGTAGCCGGCGAGCGCGGTGACGCCCTCCTGGATGCGGGCTCCCGCGCCGTCGCTGAGCGACACGAGAGGGACCCCCGCCGCCAGGGCGAGGTCCATCACCTTGTGGATCTTCTGCGCGTGGGCCTCGCCGAGCGAGCCGCCGAATATCCGGAAGTCGTGGGCGTACACGAAGACCTTGCGGCCGTCCACCTTCCCCCAGCCGGTCACCACGCCGTCGGTGTGCGGCCTGCGGTCCTCCAGCCCGAACCCGGAGGCCCGGTGCCGTCGCAGCTGTTCGATCTCCCGGAACGTACCCGGGTCGAACAGCAGGTCCAGCCGCTCGCGCACGGTCAGCTTGCCCCGCGCGTGCTGCGCCTCGGTCGCGCTCGGCGAAGGGCCCAGCTCCACGGCCTCCTTGATCGCTTCTCGTTCGGCCACTCGGACACTGACATCGGCAACGGTCATGCTCCACCCGTCTCTTCGGCCATCGGGGCCGCCGATGGCGGCGCCCTGGGCAGTGCGTGCCATTGAAGGCGTCGGGGGCGGGTGCGGAGAACACCGACCACCCCCCTGACCACTTACCGGCCTTCCGGCACCCCGGCCCAGCAGGCATCTCGGGCCGGACAGGCGTGCGGCGGGGGTGGTGCGGCGGGGCCCGTGCGGGCGGTGGGCAGGGTCAACACCTGGGGGGATAGGGGTGTCGCCGCCCTTCGGAGCCGACCTAGCGTGCGGTCACCCCGTGGCTGGAATGACTCGGGGGATTCGATACGAGCTGGGAGCGTGCAGATGTCCGCGGGCTTCGATCCTGTCGCTGATGACTTGTCCGGCGCGGAGGTCCGCCCGGGGGCCCGCTCGGAGGTGCTTCCGGAGGAGAACCCCGGGGCCGCCCTGGCCGGCCGGCTGTCCGGGCTCCCGGGGAGCGAACAGGCCAGGCTCCTGGCCGATCTGGTCTGCGAACAGACCGCCGCGTGCCTGCGCAAGGTCCGGCCCGACACGGAACCGGTGATCGTCGCCCAAACCTCGTTCAGGGAACTCGGGCTGGATTCGATCGCCCTGGTCGACCTGCACGCACGGATCAACGCGGCGACCGGACTGGCCCTGCCCGTGACCGCCGCCTTCGACCACCCGAGCCCCGAGCTGCTGGCCGGCTGCGTCCGTGCGGAACTGCTCGGCGAGCCCGCCGGGACGGCCGCCGTGGACGAAGGCCGGGACGACGTCCCGGCCTTCGTGGACGAACCCATCGCGGTCGTCGGCATCAGCGGGCGCTTCCCCGGCGGCATCCGCTCGGCCGAGGACCTGTGGAAACTGGTCGACGGCGGCGGCAGCGCCGTCGGTCCCTTTCCGGACGACCGCGGCTGGGATCTCGACGCCCTGTTCGACGACGACCCCACCGTCCCCGGCACCTGCTACACGCGTACCGGTGGGTTCCTGCACGACGCCGCGGAGTTCGACGCCGAGTTCTTCGGGATCAGCCCGCGCGAGGCGCTGGCCATGGACCCGCAGCAGCGGCTGTTGCTGGAGACGGCCTGGGAGGCGCTGGAGCGCACCGGGATCGATCCGACCTCGCTGCGCGGCAGCCGTACCGGTGTGTTCATCGGCGCGGGACCTACCGAGTACGGGCCCCGCGTGCAGGACGCCCCCGAGAGCCTGACCGGGTACCTCGTCACGGGCGGCGCGCTGAGCGTCACCTCGGGCCGCGTCGCCTACGCGCTGGGCCTGGAGGGCCCGGCGCTCACCGTCGACACCGCCTGCTCCGGATCGCTGGTCTCCCTGCACCTGGCCGTCCAGTCGCTGCGCCGCGGCGAGTGCTCGATGGCGCTGGCGGGCGGCGTGACCGTACTCAGCACCCCCGGGCTGTTCACGGAGTTCAGCCGGCAGCGCGGGCTCGCCCCGGACGGTCGGATCAAGGCCTTCGCGGCGGGCGCCGACGGCACCTCCTTCGCCGAGGGTGTCGGGCTGCTCGTGGTGGAGCGGCTCTCCGACGCCCGGCGCAACGGGCACCAGGTGCTCGCCGTCGTCCGGGGCTCGGCCGTGAACCAGGACGGCGCGAGCAACGGGCTCACCGCCCCGAGCGGGACCGCGCAGCAGCGCGTCATCGCGCAGGCCCTCGCCGACGCCGGGATCTCCGCCCACGAGGTGGACGCCGTCGAGGCGCACGGCACCGGTACGACCCTGGGCGACCCGATCGAGGCACGGGCGCTGATCGCCACGTACGGCAAGGACCGTCCCGAGGACCGGCCGCTGTGGCTCGGCTCCGTGAAGTCCAACCTGGGGCACACCCAGGCCGCCGCGGGTGTGGCCGGCCTGATGAAGATGATCATGGCGATGCGCAACGGGGTGCTCCCGCGCACCCTGCACGTCGACGCCCCCAGCGGGAACGTCGACTGGTCGGCGGGGACCGTACGCCTGCTCACCGAGCCCGTGCCGTGGCCGGAGACGAAGGACCGTCCGCGCCGCGCGGGCGTCTCCGGCTTCGGCATCAGCGGCACCAACGCCCATGTGATCGTGGAGGAGCCGTCGGCCGACGACGACGCGGTCGTGGGGGAGCCGGCCGGCGATGACGCCGCCCCGGCGCTCGTGCCCGTCGGGGCCCGGTCCGACGAGGGGCTGCGGGCCCAGGCCGCGCGGCTGGCGCACTTCCTGGACGAGCAGGCAGACCTCTCCCCCGCGGACCTCGGCCACGCGCTCGGCACGGCCCGCGCCGCGCTCGAACACCGGGCCACCGTGGTCGCGGCCGACCGCGACGAACTGCTCGCCGGCCTGACCGCCCTCGCGGCGGGCGACAGCGTCCCCGGCACCCGGACGGGCACGCTGCCCGCCGGGCGGCTCGCCTTCCTCTTCACCGGTCAGGGCAGCCAGCGGCTTGCCATGGGGCGCCGGCTCCACGACGCCTACCCGGTCTTCGCGGACGCCCTCGCCGACGCGATCGGCTGGCTCGACCTCCAGCTCGACACCTCCGTGTGGGACGTCCTGTTCGCCGCGGAGGGGTCCGAGGAGGCCGCTCTGCTCGACGAGACCCGCTACGCGCAGACCGCGCTGTTCGCCGTCGAGGTGGCGCTCTTCCGTCTCGTCGAGTCCTGGGGCATCCGGCCCGACTTCGTGGCCGGCCACTCCATCGGCGAGATCGCGGCCGCGCACGTGGCCGGCGTACTGAACCTGGAGGACGCCGCCACCCTCGTCGCCGCCCGTGGCCGGCTGATGCAGGAACTCCCCGCCGGCGGCGCCATGGTCGCCGTACAGGCCACCGAGGAGGAGGTGCTCCCCCTCCTCGGCGCGCAGGTGGCCGTCGCCGCTCTCAACGGCCCCGATGCCCTGGTGCTCTCCGGTGAGGAACACGCCACCCTCGCACTCGCCGAGCGCTTCGCCGGGCAGGGACGCAAGACCAAGCGGCTCCAGGTCAGCCACGCCTTCCACTCGCCGCTCATGGAACCGATGCTGGAGGAGTTCCGGCGCGTCGCCGGCATCCTGACCTACTCCCCGCCCCGCATACCCGTCGTCTCCACCGTCACCGGACGCCTCGCGACCTCGCAGGAGCTCTGCTCGCCGGACTACTGGACCGGCCACGTCCGAAGCGCCGTCCGCTTCTCCGACGCCATGGACTGGCTCCTCGGCCAGGGCGGCGCCCGCACCTTCCTGGAACTGGGCCCCGACGGCGTCCTCAGCGCCCTCGGCCAGAACTGCCTGCCCGAGGAACGCGAGGCCGACACCGTCCTCGCCCCCTTGCTGCGCGCCGGCAAGGACGAGGTCCGTGAGGTGCTCGGCGCCGCCGGTCTCGCCCACGTGCGCGGCGCACGCCTCGACTGGCACGCCGTCCACGCCGGCCACCCCGCCCGCCGGGTCGATCTGCCCACCCACGCCTTCCGCCCCCGCCGCTACTGGCTCGACCCCCAGCAGTCCGCGGGCACCGGGCCCGGGCGGCTCGCCTCCCGGCACCCCGTCCTGAGCTCGGCCGTCGAGCTCGCGGGTGCGGGCACCACCGTGCTCTCGGGACGCCTGTCGCCGCGCACCCACCCCTGGGTGGCCGACCACACCATCGCCGGGGTCACCCTGCTGCCCGGCACCGCGTTCGTCGAACTCGCCCTGACCGCAGGGGCGGAGACCGGCTGCGGACTCGTCGAGGAGCTGACCCTTCACTCCCCGCTCGTGCTGCCCGAGTCGGGCGGAGCCGCCCTCCAGGTGGTCGTGGCCGCCGCCGACGCCTCGGGCCGCCGGGCCGTCGAGTGCTACGCGCGCCCGGACTCCGTGGAGGCGGCCGAGGACGAGTGGGTGCGCCATGCCACCGGCGTCCTGGCCCCCACCGCCCCGGATCCGGACACCACCGCCCTGGCCGGGCCGTGGCCGCCGGCCGGCTCCGTCCCGCTCGACGTCAGCACCCTGTACGCCGACATGGCCGACGAGGGCTACGGGTACGGGGCCGCCTTCCACGGGGTCCGCGCCGCCTGGCTGCTCGACGGCGAGGTCTTCGCCGAGGTCGCCCTCCCGGAGCCGGTGCGCGCCGGCGCCGAAGGCTTCGGCCTGCACCCCGCCCTGCTCGACGCCGCCCTGCACCCCGCCGATCACGCACTCGCCGAGGCAGGCAACCGGCCGGAGGGGACCTGGATCCCCTTCTCCTGGAACAAGGTCGCCCTGTACGCGGCCGGGGCGACCGCCGTGCGCGTACGGATCGTCGCCCGCGGCCGCGAGGAACTCGACGTCACGGTCGCCGACGCCGCCGGGGCCCCCGTGGCCCGCGTCGGATCGCTGCTGCTGCGTGCCGTCACCGCGGACCAGCTCGCCGCCGACCGTACCGACCCGCTGCTCGCCGTACGGTGGAACCCGGTCGAACTCCCCACCGCTGAGGCCGATTTCGCGGAGCTCGACGCGCTCACGGGCGAGGCGGCGCCGCCCGTCGTCGTGTACCGCACCCCGCTCACCCCCGAGGGCGATGTACCGGCCGCCGTCCGTGCCGTCACCGCCGACGCGCTGAGCGCCGTGCGGGACTGGCTCGCCGACGAGCGGTACGCCGGGTCCCGGCTCGCCGTGGTCACGCGCTCCGGCGCCGCCGTACCCGGCACCGACGTCGACCTCGCGCAGGCACCCGTCTGGGGAGTCGTACGGTCCGCGGAGGCGGAGAACCCGGGGCGCTTCGTCCTCGTCGACACCGACGAGGCCGGTGCGGCCCTCGTCGGCCGCGCCCTGGCCGCCTCTTCGGAACCCGAACTGGCCCTGCGCGGCACCGAGGCCTACGTACCCCGGCTGGCCGCCGTTCCGGCACCCGACGAGGAGCGCCCCGCGCCCTGGGACGGGACCGGCACCGTACTGCTGACCGGAGGCACCGGCGGGGTGGGCGCCGAACTCGCCCGCCACCTGGTCCGCGAACACGGCGTACGGCACCTGCTGCTCACCAGCCGGCGCGGAGCGGACGCCCCCGGCGCGCGCGAACTCCTCGCGGACCTCGCCGCGGCGGGCGCCGAGGTCACCGTCAGCGCCACCGACGCCGGCGACCGGGACGCCCTGGCCGCACTCCTCGCCGCCATCCCGTCCGCGCACCCGCTGCGGGCCGTGGTGCACGCGGCGGGCGTGATCGACGACGGCCTCGTGGGCGACCTGACCGCCGAGCGGCTCGACACCGTGCTGCGGCCCAAGGCGGACGCCGCCTGGCACCTGCACGAGCTGACGGCGGACCTCGACCTCACCGCCTTCGTCCTGTTCTCCTCCGCCTCGACCGTCCTCGACGGCGCCGGGCAGGGCAACTACGCCGCCGCCAACCTCTTCCTCGACGCCCTGGCCGCCCGCCGCGCGTCCGCCGGGCAGGTCGTCACCTCCCTCGCCTGGGGCCTGTGGGCCGGGGGCGGCGGCATGGGCGCGGGTCTCGACGCGGCCGCCCTCACCCGCATCGAGCGGCTCGGCCTGGACTCGCTGTCCTTCGCGGAGAACCTCGCCCAGCTGGACCGGGCCCTGGGCACGGACGAGCCGGCCGTGGTCCCCGTGCGCGTCAACCAGCGTGCGGTGCGGGCCCGTACGGACGGCACCCCCACCCTGCTGCGCGCCCTGGTGCGGCCCCGCACGGCCCGCGCCGCCGGGACAGGGGCGGCGACCGCCTCCGCCGGGGCGGCACCGCTCGCGGCACGCCTCGCCGGACTGGGCGCGGCCGAGCGCCTGGCCACCGTCCTGCGCCTGGTCCGCACCGAGGCCGCCGCGGTCCTCGGCTACCGGAGCGCCGAGGAGGTCACCGCCACCCGGGCGTTCATGGAGACGGGCTTCGACTCCCTCGCCGCGGTGGAACTGCGCAACCGGCTCGCCGCCGCGACCGGACTGCGCCTGAGCGCGACCCTGACCTTCGACTACCCCACGGCGACGGACCTGGCCGGACACCTCGTCACCAAGCTCGTCTCCTCGGCCGCGCCCAAAACCGCGGGCACGGCGGCCCCGGCCCCCGGGGCCCGTACGCGGGCCTCGGAGGACGACCCGATCGTCATCGTCTCCATGGCATGCCGCTACCCGGGCGGGGTGACCTCGCCTGAGGAGCTCTGGCAGCTCGTCGCCGACGGGTCCGACGCCATCGGCCCCTTCCCCACCGACCGGGGGTGGGCGGAGGACCTCTACGACCCGGAGATCGGCAAGCCCGGCAGGACCTACTCCACCGAGGGGGCGTTCCTGTACGACGCCGCCCAGTTCGACCCGGCGTTCTTCGGGATCAGCCCGCGCGAGGCGCAGGCCATGGACCCGCAGCAGCGACTGCTGCTGGAGGTCGCCTGGGAGACCTTCGAGCGTGCCGGGATCGACCCCCGGTCCATGAAGGGCAGTTCCACCGGGATCTTCGCCGGCGTGATGTACCACGACTGGGGGCTGCGGCTCGGCCCGCTCCCCGAGGACGTGGCCGGCTACCACGGCAACGGCAGCCTCGCCAGCGTGGTGTCCGGCCGGGTCGCGTACACACTGGGTCTGGAGGGCCCGGCGGTGAGCGTCGACACGGCGTGCTCGTCCTCGCTGGTGGCCCTGCACATGGCCGCCCAGGCCCTGCGGTCCGGGGAGTGCTCGCTGGCCCTCGCCGGTGGTGTCACGATCATGTCCACCCCCGACACCTTCCTCGACATGTCCCGCCAGCGTGGCCTGGCCGCGGACGGCCGCTGCAAGTCCTTCGGCGTCGGCGCGGACGGCACGGGCTGGGGCGAGGGCGCGGGCGTCCTGCTCCTGGAGCGGCTCTCCGACGCGCGTCGCCACGGGCACCGGGTACTGGCCGTGGTCCGGGGTTCGGCGCTCAACCAGGACGGCGCGAGCAACGGTCTGACGGCTCCGAACGGGCCGGCCCAGCAGCGCGTGATCCGCCAGGCGCTCGCCAACGCCGGGCTCTCGGCCGCCGAGGTCGATGTGGTGGAGGCGCACGGTACGGGGACCCGGCTCGGTGACCCGATCGAGGCCCAGGCGCTCCTGGAGACGTACGGACAGGAGCGGCCCGAGGGGCAGCCCCTGTGGCTGGGCTCGATCAAGTCCAACATGGGTCACACCCAGGCGGCGGCCGGGGTGGCGGGCATCATCAAGATGGTCATGGCGATGCGCCACGGCATCCTGCCCAGGACCCTGTACGCGGACACCCCTTCGGACCAGGTGGACTGGTCGGCGGGCGAGGTGGAACTGCTCACCGAGGCCCTGGAGTGGCAGCCGACGGGTCACCCGAGGCGCGCCGGCATCTCCTCGTTCGGGATCAGTGGGACGAACGCTCACGTGATCATCGAGCAGGCCCTTGAACCGGCCGCGGACGTGGCCGCTCCCGCCGCTCCCGTCGCACTCCCCGCTCTCCCGTGGCCCGTCTCCGGCGCCACCCCCGAGGCACTGCGCGCCCAGGCGGGCCTTCTCCGCCGGCGGCTCACGCAGCTGACCGACGAGGAACTGACACCCGCCGCCCACACCCTGGCCGCCGGCCGTGCGGCCCTGGAACACCGCGCCGTCGCCCTCGGCGCCGACCGGGCGGAACTCTCCGCCGCGTTGGAGCTGCTGGAGAGCGCGGAGGCGGTCCAGGACGCGAAGACGGCGTTCCTGTTCACGGGTCAGGGTGCGCAGCGGCTCGGTATGGGGCGTGAGTTGTATGAGGCGTTCCCGGTGTTTGCGGGGGCGTTCGACGCGGTGTGTGTGGAGGTGGACGCGCAGCTGGGGCGGTCGTTGCGTGAGGTGGTGTGGGGGGAGGACGCGGACGCGCTGAACGCGACCGCGATCGCTCAGCCTGCGTTGTTCGCGTTCGAGGTGGCGTTGTTCCGGTTGGTCGAGGCGTGGGGTGTCACGCCGGATGTGGTGGTGGGCCACTCGATCGGGGAGTTGGCCGCTGCCCATGTGGCGGGTGTGCTGTCACTCGCCGATGCGGCGCGGCTGGTCGTCGCCCGTGGCCGGTTGATGCAGGCGCTGCCTGCTGGCGGTGCGATGGTCGCCATTCAGACGACCGAGGCGGAAGTCCTGCCGTTGCTGACCGAGGGTGTGGGCATCGCTGCGGTCAACGGGCCGCAGTCGGTGGTGGTTTCGGGTACGGAGGCTGCGGCTCACGCCGTGGGCGAGCACTTTTCCGGTCTCGGTCGTAAGACCAGTCGGCTGGCTGTGTCGCATGCGTTCCACTCGGCGTTGATGGAGCCGATGTTGGACGAGTTCCGTTCCGTGGCGCAGGGGTTGGACTTTGCCGAGCCGCGCATTCCGGTGGTCTCCACCGTCACCGGGGAGTCGGGTGCGGATTGGCAGTCGTCGGAGTACTGGGTCGATCAGGTCCGTCGGCCGGTTCGTTTCGCCGATGCCGTCCGCAGCGCGGAGGGCATGGGCGCGCGTACGTTCGTGGAGATCGGCCCGGACGCGGTCCTGACCGCTCTCGGGGCCGGTTCTGCCGACGACTCCGCCACCTTCGTCCCCCTCCTGCGGCGTGACCGCGACGAGGCACGGGAGGTCCTGGCCGGGCTCGGAGCGGTCTGGGCGCGCGGGGCCGACGTCGACTGGGCTGCCGTGCTCGGTGGCACGGGTACTACGGTGCCCCTCGTCGATCTGCCCACGTACGCCTTCCAGCGCACCCGCTACTGGCTCGACGTCACCGCCAAGGCCGGTGATGTCGGATCGGCCGGACTCGATCCCGTCGACCACCCCGTGCTCAGCGCCGCCGTCCTGTCGCCGGAGTCCGGGTCCGTGGTGCTGACGGGCCGGCTCTCCACTGCCGCCCAGCCCTGGGTCGCCGACCACGGCGTGCACGGCGCGGTGCTGCTCCCCGGCACCGGGTTCGTCGAGTTCGCGGTCCGCCTCGGCGACCAGATCGGCTGCGACCTCCTGGAGGAGCTGACCCTGGAGGCCCCCCTCGTCCTGCCCGCGTCCGGCGGCGTGGACCTGCGCGTCGCCGCCGGGGCCCCGGAGGCCTCGGGCCGCCGTCCGCTGCACATCCACTCACGCGTCGACGGGGCCCCCGAGAACTCCTGGACCCGTCACGCCACCGGCTTCCTCGCCACCGGCGAGCCCGCGAAGGTGGCGGTGGACCTCACCCAGTGGCCGCCGCGCGGGGCCACCCCCGTGCGGGTCGAGGGCGCCTACGACCGGCTGCGTGAGCGCGGGTACGGCTACGGCCCGGCCTTCCAGGGCCTGACGGCGGCATGGCGGCGCGGCGACGAACTGTTCGCCGAGGTCGCCCTGCCGGAATCCGTGCGCGCAGAAGCCGCCGAGTACGGGCTGCACCCCGCGCTCCTGGACACCGCCATGCATGTGGACGTCCTCGTCGACCAGGAGGAGGGCGGCACCGAAGCGCTGCTGCCCTTCGCGTGGAGCGGGGTGTCCCTGCACGCGACCGGAGCCGCCGCGCTGCGGGTGTACGTACGCCGCATCCGGGGTGCGGAGGAGTCGGCGATGGTCGTCGCCGACGAGACCGGCAGCCCTGTGATGACCGTGTCCTCGCTGATCTGCCGCCCCGTCTCCGCCGAACAGCTGGCCCCGGCCGAGGGCCCCCTCTCCGATGCCCTGCACCACGTCGAGTGGGCTCCGCTCCCCGGGCCGTACGAGCCCCTCGCGTCCTCGGCCGTCGTGCTCGACGAGTACGGGCTCGCCATCCTCGACGATCCGTCGGCCGTCGTCCTCGCCTGCTGCCCCACCCCGGCGGGCTGGCCGACGCCCGAGGCCGCGCGCACGGTCACCTCGTACGTGCTCGGCCTGCTGCAGTCCTGGCTGACGGACGAGCGGTTCGACGCCGCCACCCTGCTGGTCGTCACACGGGGCGCGGTCGCCACCGACAAGGGCACCGCCCCCGACCTGACGCAGGCCCCCGTGTGGGGCATCGTCCGGGCGGCCCAGGCCGAGAACCCGGGCCGCATCGTCCTGCTCGACGCCGACCCCGACGACGACACCGATGCGGCGGGCCTCACGGCCGCCGCCGGTGCGGCCCTCGCCCAGGGCGAGCCGGAACTCGCCCTGCGCGACGGACGGTTCCTCGTACCGCGACTGGTCCGTACGGCCGTTCCGGAGGCCGACGCCCCCTGGAACGGCGACGACACCGTCCTGATCACCGGAGGTACGGGCGGCCTCGGCGCCCGCATCGCCCACCACCTCGTCGAACGGCACGGCGTACGCCACCTGCTGCTCACCAGCCGCAGGGGCCCCGACGCACCCGGCGCCGCCGGCCTCCGCGACCGGCTCGTCGCAGCCGGAGCCGCGGACGTCCGGATCGCCGCGTGTGACGTCGCCGACCGGGCCGCCCTGGCCGAGGTCCTCGACGGCATCCCGTCCGAGCACCCGCTCGGGGGAGTCGTCCACGCGGCCGGAGTCGTCGACCCCGGCCTGATCGGCGCCCTCACCCCCGAACGCCTCGACACCGTCATGCGGCCCAAGGCCGACGCGGCGTGGCACCTGCACGAGCTCACCGCCGGAATGGACCTGTCGGCGTTCGTGATGTTCTCCTCCGCGGGAGGCCTCGTCCTGCCCGCAGGACAGGGCAACTACGCGGCCGCCAACGTGTTCCTGGACGCCCTCGCCGCCCACCGGCGCTCCGCCGGGCTCGCGGCCACCTCCCTGGCGTACGGGCTGTGGGCCGTCAACACCGGACTCGGCGGCGAACTCACCGACGCCGACGTGGAGAAGATGAACCGGCTCGGCCTCCCGGCCCTGCCCGCCGCCCGTGGCATCGCCCTCTTCGACGAGGCCCTGCGCACCCGGCACGCCCTGCTCGCCCCTCTCCTCGTCGACCCGGCGGCCCTGCACGCCCGAGGCGCCGACGTCCCGCCGCTGCTGCGCGCCACCGCGGCCGCCGCCCGGCCCGCGCTCCGCCGCGCGGCGGCCGCCGCGCCCGTCGGTGACAGCCTGGCCCGCCGCCTGGCCGCACTCACCGCCGCCGAGCGCCGCCAGACCCTCCGCGACCTGGTCGCGGGCCAGGTCGCGGCCGTCCTCGGACACGAGTCCGGGGACACCGTCGGGATCGACCGCGCTTTCAAGGAACTCGGCTTCGACTCGCTGGCAGCGGTGGAACTGCGCAACGCGCTCAACTCCGTGACCGGCCTGCGGCTCCCCGTCACCCTCGTCTTCGACTACCCGAACACCCGGGCCGTGGCCGACTACCTCGGCACGGAACTCGGCGGTACGGAGGACGATGCCGCAGGCACGGCCACGGCGGCCGGCGCCGCTCCCACGGGCCTCGCGGACGACGAGCCCCTCGCGATCGTCGGCATCAGCTGCCGCTTCCCCGGCGGGGTCCGCTCCGCCGAGGACCTCTGGACACTCGTCGCGGAAGGCCGCGACGCCGTCGCCGGCTTCCCCGCCGACCGTGGCTGGGACACCGAGGGCATCTACGACCCGGAACCGGGCCTGCACGGCAAGACGTACGCCCGCGAGGGCGGGTTCCTGTACGACGCCGCCGAGTTCGACCCGGCGTTCTTCGGGATCAGCCCCCGCGAGGCCGTCGCCATGGACCCGCAGCAACGGCTCCTGCTCCAGTCGGCCTGGGAGGCGTTCGAGGACGCGGGCATCGACCCGACGGCGATGCGCGGCAGCCAGACCGGTGTCTACGCCGGCGTGATGTACCACGACTACGCCTCCCGCCTCCAGCACATCCCCGACGACGTCGCCGGCTACCTCGGCAACGGCACCGCGGCCTCGATCCTCACCGGCCGCGTCGCCTACACCCTGGGTCTGGAAGGGCCCGCGGTCAGCGTCGACACCGCCTGTTCCTCCTCCCTCGTGGCCCTCCACATGGCCTGCCAGGCCCTGCGGCGCGGCGAGGTCGGCATGGCACTCGCGGGCGGCGTCACCGTGATGTCGACCCCCGAGATCTACGTGGAGTTCGCCCAGCAGCGCGGGCTGTCCGCCGACGGCCGCTGCAAGGCCTTCGCGGCCGGTGCCGACGGCACGGGCTGGGCGGAAGGCGTCGGTCTGCTCCTCGTCGAGCGGCTCTCCGACGCGGAACGCCTCGGCCATGACGTGCTCGCCGTGATCCGCGGCTCCGCCATCAACCAGGACGGCGCGAGCAACGGGCTCACCGCCCCGAACGGCCCCTCGCAGCAGCGGGTCATCCACCGGGCCCTCGCCGCGAGCGGCCTCACGACGGCCGACGTGGACCTCGTGGAAGGGCACGGCACGGGCACCCGGCTCGGCGACCCGATCGAGGCCCAGGCCCTGCTGGCGACCTACGGGCAGGGGCGGCCCGCCGACGACCCGGTGTGGCTGGGCTCCATCAAGTCCAACATCGGCCACGCCCAGGCGGCGGCCGGCGTCAGCGGTGTCATCAAGGCCGTCATGGCGCTGCGCAACGGTCTGATGCCCCGCACCCTGCACGTGGACGAGCCCTCGCCCGAGGTGGACTGGGACGCCGGCAACGTGCGCCTGCTCACCGAGGCCCGGCCCTGGCCGCGCCGGGCGGACAGGCCGCGCCGCGCGACCGTCTCCTCCTTCGGGCTCAGCGGAACCAACGCCCACCTGATCGTCGAGGAAGCGCCGGTGACGGTGGAGCCGGCCGAGGAGTCACGGGTCCGGCCCGCGGCCGGCCGCCCGCTGCCCCTGGTGCTCTCCGGCTCGGACGCGGAGGCCCCCGCCCGCCAGGCCGCGGACCTCCGCGCCCGCCTGCTGGCCGAGCCGGAGCTGGACCTCCACGACATCGCGTACACCCTGGCCACCGGCCGGGCGACGCTGGAACACCGCGCCGTCCTCCTGGCGGCGGACACGCAGAGCGCGCTGCGGGAGCTGGGCGCCTTCGCCGAGGCCACTGACGGAGAAGGCGTGCGGGGCGTCGCCACGCCGAGGAAGACGGCGTTCCTGTTCACGGGTCAGGGGGCGCAGCGGCTGGGCATGGGGCGTGAGTTGTATGAGGCGTTCCCGGTGTTCGCGGGGGCGTTCGACGCGGTGTGTGTGGAGGTGGATGCGCATCTGGGTCGGTCGTTGCGGGAGGTGGTGTGGGGGGAGGACGCGGACGCGTTGAACGCGACGGCGATGGCTCAGCCTGCGTTGTTCGCGTTCGAGGTGGCGTTGTTCCGGTTGGTCGAGGCGTGGGGTGTGGCGCCTGATGTGGTGGTGGGGCACTCGATCGGTGAGCTGGCTGCCGCGCATGTGGCGGGTGTGTTGTCGCTGGGGGATGCGGCGCGGTTGGTGGTGGCGCGGGGTCGGTTGATGCAGGCGTTGCCGGTTGGTGGTGCGATGGTCGCGGTGCAGGCGACCGAGGCCGAAGTCCTGCCGTTGCTGACCGAGGGTGTGGGCATCGCTGCGGTCAACGGTCCGCAGTCGGTGGTGGTGTCGGGTACGGAGGCTGCGGCTCTCGCTGTGGGCGAGCACTTCTCCGGTCTCGGTCGTAAGACCAGTCGGCTGGCTGTGTCGCATGCGTTCCACTCGGCGTTGATGGAGCCGATGTTGGACGAGTTCCGTGCCGTGGCGCAGGGGTTGGACTTTGCCGAGCCGCGTATGCCGGTGGTCTCCACCGTCACGGGTGAACTGTCCTCGGACTGGCAGTCGCCGGAGTACTGGGTCGACCAGGTCCGCCGGCCCGTCCGTTTCGCCGATGCCGTCCACAGCGCGGAGGAATGGGGCGCGCGTACGTTCGTGGAGATCGGCCCGGACGCCGTACTCACCGCTCTCGGGGCCGGTTCTGCCGACGACTCCGCCACCTTCGTCCCCCTCCTGCGGCGTGACCGCGACGAGGCACGGGAGGCCCTGGCCGGGCTCGGAGCGGTCTGGGCGCGCGGGGCCGACGTCGACTGGGAGGCGTTCTACGCCGGTACCGGTGCGCGTCGCGTCGACCTGCCCACGTACCCCTTCCAGCGCACCCGCTACTGGCTCGATGCTCCTGCCGCCGTCGGCGACGCCGCCGGTCTCGGGCAGGTGCCCGCCGGTCACCCGTTGCTCAGCGCCGTCGTCGTCTCTCCGGAGACCGGGGCTCCGGTGCTCACCGGGCGGCTCTCCGTCGCCACGCACCCCTGGCTCGCCGATCACGCCGTGCACGGCAGCGTCCTGCTGCCCGGTACCGCGTACGTCGAGATGGCCCTCCGCGCCGGCCACGAGGCGGGCTGCGCCCGGCTGGAGGAGCTGACCCAGGAGACCCCGCTTCTGCTGCCGGCCAAGGCCGGTGTCGCCGTGCAGGTCACCGTGGGCGAGGCGGACGGGTCCGGGCGGCGTGACGTCGTCGTGTACTCACGGGCCGAGGATCTGGCCGCCGACGCCCCATGGACCCGCAACGCCCGTGGTGTCCTCGCCGCCGAGCCGGCGCCCGCCGTGCCCGACCTGGAGGCCTGGCCCCCGGCCGGTGCGCGGGCGGTGGACGTGAGCGGAATGTACGAGGACCTCGCCGGGCTCGGTTACGGGTACGGCCCCGTCTTCCAGGGCTTGACGGCTGCCTGGCGGCGCGGGGACGAACTCTTCGCCGAGATCAACCTGCCCGAGCACGCGCGCACCGACGCCGCCCTGTTCGCCCTGCACCCCGCCCTGCTCGACGCCGCACTGCACGCCGAGCGCATCTTCGACGGGGATCACGAGGAGCCCGTCCGGGCCTCCCTCCCCTTCGTCTGGAACGGTGTCACCCTCCACACCACCGGCTCGCCCGCCCTGCGGGTACGGCTGACCAAGCCGGGCCCCGACGCCGTCGCGCTGCGGATCACCGCGCCGACGGGGGAGCCCGTGGCCACGGTCGAGTCGCTGGTGGTGCGGGAGGTGTCCGCCGCGCACTTCGCGGGCGACGGCAACGGCCGGGAGGCGGCTCTGTTCCGTATCGACTGGCAGGCGCATCGTCCCGACACCGGCTCGGGGTCGGTGGGTTCGACCGACGACTGGCTGGTCGTCGGGGCCCCGCTGCCGGGCATCCGGTCGGTCTCCTCGTTCGCCGAGGCAGGCGCGGAGGCACGGGTACCGGGCACGGTTCTGCTGACCGCGCCCGACGTCTCCGACGTCTTCGGTACGGCGGGCGGTGTGCCGGAGCAGGTGCGTACGTCCGTCGGGCGGCTCCTCGACGGGCTCGGCCAGTGGCTGGCCGACGAGCGGTTCGCCGATGCGCGGCTGGTGCTCGTCACGCGGAACGCCGTGGTCGCGGGCGACGGGGACGCGGTGGACTGCGTACAGGCCCCGCTGTGGGGTGTCCTGCGCGCGGCACAGGCCGAGAACCCGGGCCGCTTCACCGTCGTCGACCTCGACGCGACCCCCGCGTCGGTGGCGGCTCTGCCCGCCGCCCTCGCCTCCGCCGAGACCGAGATCGCCGTCCGCCGGGGCCAGGTCCTGGTCCCCCGCTACGCGGCCACCACCGGGGACGGCGAGGCCCCGGTGTGGTCCCCGGACGGCACCGTGCTGATCACCGGGGGAACCGGCCTGCTGGGCGGGGTGCTCGCCCGTCACCTGGTCGCCGAGAAGGGCGTACGTCACCTCGTCCTCACGAGCCGACGGGGCCCGCAGGCCCCGGGTGCGGAGGAACTCCGGTCGGAACTCATGGCGTGCGGTGCCGAGTCGGTGCGGATCGTCGCCGTCGACGCGGCCGACCGTTACGCGCTCGCCGCGCTGCTCGACGAGATACCGGCCGGGCACCCGCTGACCGGGGTCGTGCACGCCGCCGGGGTCATGGACAACGCCCTGGTCGGCGCCGTCACCCAGGAACAGGTCGGCAAGGTGCTGCGGCCCAAGGTCGACGCGGCCTGGCACCTGCACGAGTTGACCAAGAACCTGAACCTGTCGGCGTTCGTCCTGTACTCCTCGGCCGGCGGCCAGATCCTCTCCGCCGGGCAGGCCACCTATGCGGCCGCCAACGTCTTCCTCGACGCCCTGGCCGCCGAACGCCGTGCCGCCGGACTCGTCGCGACCTCCCTGGCCTGGGGCCTGTGGGAGGGCACGGTCGGGGAAGGGCCGGAGCTCACCGACGCCGACATGCGCCGCATGGGCCGCTCCGGGGTACTGGAGCTGTCCTTCGCCGACGGGCTCGCGCTGTTCGACGCGGCGCTGGGGACGGAGGACGCCCTGCTCGCACCGGTCCGGCTCGACCGTGCCGCGCTGCGCGAGCGGGCCGACGAGATCCCGGCCCTGCTGCGGGGACTCGCCGGTCCGCCCGCCCGCAAGGCACCCAGGCCCGCCACGGTCCCGGCCGCGGGCGCCGGGGACACCGGCGGCTCCCTCGTACGCGCCAAGCTGGCCGGGCTGCGGCCCGGACCGGAGCAGACCCGCTACCTGGAGGAACTGGTGCGGGGCCACGCCGCCGCCGTGCTCGGGCACGGCGATCCGGGGGGTGTCGCGGCCGACCGGGGCTTCACGGAACTCGGTCTGGACTCCCTCGGCGCGATCGAACTGCGCAACCGGCTCCAGAAGGCGACCGGCCTGCGACTGCCCGCGACCCTGATGTTCGACTACCCCAACTCGGCCGCCCTGGCCGGATTCCTGCGGGAAGGCCTGGAGCCCGAACCGGCAGCACCCGCGGGCGGAGAGCCCCTGGACGACGAAGGCATCAGGCGAGCCCTGCTGTCGATCCCGGCCGCACGCCTGCGCGAGTCCGGCCTCCTCGACACCCTGCTCGGCCTGGCGCGGACCGACTCCGCCGAGGCCGCCGAAGCCCAGGGGCCGGCCATCGAGGAGATGGCCGTGGACGACCTCGTACGAGCCGCCATGGCCGGCGGCGAACTCAGCTGATCCCGACCTGGATGATGAGGATGACGTGAGCAGCACATCGATGGAACAGGTCGTCGCAGCACTCCGCAAGTCGCTCACGGACAATGAGCGACTGCGCGAGGAGAACGCGCGGCTCACCTCCGTGAACAACGACCCGATCGCGATCGTGGCCATGGCGTGCCGCTACCCCGGCGGGGCCGGCACGCCCGAGGACCTGTGGCGGCTGGTGGCCGGAGGCGTCGACGCGGTGTCCGGCTTCCCGGCCGACCGGGGCTGGGATCCGGGGGTGTACGACCCGGAGCCGGGGGTGCCGGGGAAGTCGTACGCCCGTGACGGGGCGTTCCTGTACGACGCGGCGGAGTTCGACCCGGGCTTCTTCGGGATCAGTCCGCGCGAGGCGCTGGCCATGGACCCGCAGCAACGGCTGTTGCTGGAGGTGTCCTGGGAGGCGATCGAGCGGGCCGGGGTCGACCCGACCACGCTCAAGGGCAGCCGCACCGGGGTGTACGCCGGCGTGATGTACCACGACTACGCCGACGGCAGCGCGGGCAGCTTCGTCTCCGGCCGGGTCGCCTACACGCTGGGCCTGGAGGGCCCGGCCGTCACCATCGACACGGCGTGCTCGTCGTCCCTGGTGGCCCTGCACACGGCGGCCCAGGCCCTGCGGTCCGGGGAATGCTCCCTCGCGCTCGCGGGCGGGGTCACGGTGATGTCGACTCCGGACATGCTGGTGTACTTCAGCGAGCAGCGGGGCCTGGCCCCGGACGGCCGCTGCAAACCGTTCGCCGCAGCGGCCGACGGCACGGGCTGGGGCGAGGGCGCGGGCGTCCTGCTCCTGGAGCGCCTCTCCGACGCGCGGCGCAACGGCCACCCGGTGCTCGCCCTCGTCAGCGGGTCGGCGGTCAACCAGGACGGTGCGTCGAGCGCGATGACCGTACCCAACGGGCCCGCCCAGCAGCGGGTGATCCGCCAGGCGCTCGCCGACGCGGGCCTGTCGGCGGCCGAGGTCGACGCGGTGGAGGCGCACGGTACGGGCACCCGGCTCGGCGACCCGATCGAGGCCCAGGCGCTGCTGGCCACCTACGGCCGGAACCGGCCCGAGGGACAGCCTCTGTGGCTGGGCTCGGTGAAGTCGAACTTCGGTCACACGCAGGCGGCGGCCGGGGTGGCGGGCCTCATCAAGATGGTCATGGCCATGCGGCACGGTGTGCTGCCGAAGTCCTTGCACGTGGACGCGCCTTCGGACCAGGTGGACTGGTCGGCGGGGGCGGTGGAGCTGCTCACCGAGTCCCGGGCGTGGCAACCGGCCGGCCGGCCGAGGCGTGCGGGCGTCTCCTCGTTCGGGCTGAGCGGGACGAACGCCCATGTGATCGTCGAGGAGGCACCCGCGGAAGCGGCGGAGACGGCTGCGCGCGCCGGGCTTCCTTCGGTTCCTTGGGTGGTGTCGGCGAAGACCGGCGAGGCACTGGCCGGTCAGGCGGAACGGCTCCTGGACGCGGCGGACGGCCAGGCGGCCGAGGACGTCGGATACTCCCTCGCCACCACGCGTACCGCCTTCACCCACCGGGCGGTGGTCGTCGGCGACCGGGCGGGCGCACTCGCTGCCCTCGCGGGCGGCGAGGAGCACCCCGGGCTGGTGCGGGGGGTCGTCACGCAGGGGAAGACGGCGTTCCTGTTCACGGGTCAGGGTGCGCAGCGGCTCGGTATGGGGCGTGAGTTGTATGAGGCGTTCCCGGTGTTCGCGGGGGCGTTCGACGCGGTGTGTGCGGAGGTGGATGCGCAGCTGGGTCGGTCGTTGCGTGAGGTGGTGTGGGGGGAGGACGCGGATGCGTTGAACGCGACGGCGATCGCTCAGCCTGCGTTGTTCGCGTTCGAGGTGGCGTTGTTCCGGTTGGTCGAGGCGTGGGGTGTGGCGCCGGATGTGGTGGTGGGGCACTCGATCGGTGAGTTGGCTGCCGCGCATGTGGCGGGTGTGCTGTCGCTGGGGGATGCGGCTCGGTTGGTGGTGGCGCGTGGCCGGTTGATGCAGGCGCTGCCGGTTGGTGGTGCGATGGTCGCGGTGCAGGCGACCGAGGCGGAAGTGCTGCCGTTGCTGACCGAGGGTGTGGGCATTGCTGCGGTCAACGGGCCGCAGTCGGTGGTGGTTTCGGGTACGGAGGCTGCGGCTCTCGCCGTGGGTGAGCACTTCGCAGCCGCCGGGCGGAAGACCAGTCGGCTGGCTGTGTCGCATGCGTTCCACTCGGCGTTGATGGAGCCGATGTTGGACGAGTTCCGTGCGGTGGCGGCGGAGTTGGTGTTCTCCGAGCCGCGTATGCCGGTGGTCTCCACGGTCACGGGTGTGGTGTCCGAGGATTGGCAGTCGCCGGAGTACTGGGTCGATCAGGTCCGCCGGCCGGTCCGTTTCGCCGATGCCGTCCACAGCGCGGAGGAGTGGGGTGCCCGTACGTTCGTGGAGATCGGTCCGGACGCGGTCCTGACTGCCCTCGGCGACGGCTCCGCCACGTTCGTTCCCCTGGTGCGCAGGAACCGTTCCGAGTCCGAGGCCCTGGTCGCCGCTGTCGGTCGGTTGTACGTGGACGGTGCCCGGGTGGACTGGGAGGCGTTCTACGCCGGTTCCGGTGCGCGTCGCGTCGAGCTCCCCACGTACCCCTTCCAGCGCACCCGCTACTGGCTCGACGCCGTCAGGCCGGGGAGCACCCCGCACGCGCACCCCCTGCTCAGCTCGGTGATCACCTTGGCCGACTCCGGTGGCGCGGTGCTCACCGGGCGGCTCGCCGTCGCCGCGCAGCCCTGGCTGGCCGACCATGTGGTGCTGGATGCGGTCCTCTTTCCCGGTGCGGGGTTCGTCGAGCTGGCGGTCCGGGCGGGTGACCACGTCGGCTGCGACGTCCTCGAAGAACTCGCGCTGCACGCGCCCCTCGTCCTTCCCGAGGACGGTGCCGTCGCCGTACAGGTCGTCGTCGGAGCTGCCGACGGAACGAACCGCCGCACGGTCGGCGTGTATGCGCGGGACGAGAGCGACCCCGGCCCCGACTGGACCCTGCACGCGGAAGGCGTGCTGGCCGAAGGGAGGGAGGAGCCCGCCTTCGGCCTGACCGCATGGCCCCCGCCGGGAGCGGTCCCCCTCCCGCTCGACGGTGCGTACGAGACCCTGCGCGAGCGGGGCCTCGCGTACGGCCCGGCCTTCCAGGGCCTCAGGGCCGCCTGGCGGCTCGACGGAGCCGTCTACGCGGAGATCGCCCTGGACGAGGACGTGCCGGCCGATGCGTACGGGCTCCACCCGGCGCTGCTGGACGCCTCGATGCACGCGGCGCTGGTGGAAGGCACCGAGGACCGCGACGACAGCACGGTCCTGCCGTTCGTGTGGAAGGACGTGCGGCTGTTCGCGGTCGGGACGTCCGCCGCCCGCGTCCGTGTGTCCCGCCCGACCCCGCAGAGCTTTTCGCTGGAGATCGCGGACGCCGCCGGTGCCCCGGTCGCTTCGGTCGGCGGTGTCGTCGGCCGGGCGATGGAGACGGCGCCCGGTGCCGGAGGCCCGGCCTCGGACCCGCTGTACCGGGTCGTATGGCAGCCGGTCGGCTCCGCCGCGCCGGAGGCGGGGGACTGGCTGCGGTGGGAGGACGTTCCCGCCGAAGGGCCGGTGCCGGGCACCGTCGTGCTGGAGTGTGCCCAGCCGGTGCCGGCGGAGCCGGACGTGCCGGCCGCCGCCCACTCGGTGGCCGAACGGGTCCTGGAGGTGCTCCAGCAGTGGCTGGCGGACCGGCGGTCCGCCACCTCGTCCCTGGTCGTCGTGACGCGCGACGCCGTGGCCGTGGCCGACGGCGACCCCGTCGACGTATGCCAGGCCCCGGTGTGGGGACTGGTGCGGGCCGCGCAGGCGGAGAACCCCGGGCGGTTCGTCCTCCTGGACACGGACGGCTCCGCGGATCTCGGACGCGTCGGGTTCGGGGAGGAGCCGGAGTCCGCGCTGCGCGACGGACGGATGCTGGCCCCCAGGCTGGCCCGGATCAGCGTCCCCGCCGGCCCCGAGCCGGTGTGGGACACGGCCGGGACCGTACTGATCACGGGCGGGACGGGAGGCCTGGGCGCGCTCGTGGCACGCCACCTGGTGGCCGCACACGGCGTACGGCACCTGTTGCTCGTCGGCCGACGTGGCGAGCAGGCTCCGGGGGCCCCGGAACTGCGGGCCGAACTGGCGGAGTCGGGCGCGAGCGTGACGCTCGCCGCGTGCGACGTGGCCGACCGCGACGCCATGGCCGCGCTGCTGGCCGGGGTGGACCCGGCCCACCCGCTGCGGGGCATCGTCCACGCGGCAGGTGTCCTCGATGACGCGATGGTCACCTCGCTCAGCGCCGAGCGCCTTCGCCGGGTCTTCGCGCCCAAGGCGGATGCCGCCTGGCACCTGCACGAGCTCACCCGCGGCCTCGACCTCACCGCGTTCGTCCTGTTCTCCTCCGTCGCGGGAACCCTCGGTTCGACGGGCCAGGCCAACTACGCCGCCGCGAACGCCTTCCTCGACGCACTCGCCGCCCATCGCCGGGCCGGTGGTCTGCCGGCGTCGTCCCTGGCCTTCGGCTTGTGGGACACCCCGGGAGGCATGGGGACCCAGCTCGGGACCGCCGAACTGGAACGCATGCGGCAGGCCGGCACCCCCGCGATCCCCGCCGACCAGGGGCTCGCACTCTTCGACGCCGCGCTGGGGTCGGGTGCGGCGGCCACGGTCCCCGTCCGCCTCGACCTCCAGGTCCTGCGCACGCACGCCGACGAGGTCCCCGCCCTGCTGCGCGGTCTAGTACGGACACCCGGCCGCCGTGCCGCCCGTGCCGCCTCCCCGGTCCTGCGCACCCGGCTCGCCGGCCTGGAGGGGACCGCCCGGGCCGACGCCGTCCTGGACCTGGTCCGTACGAAGATCGCGGCCGTACTCGGACACACCTCGGGTGACGCCATCGAACCAGGGCGGGCCTTCGACGAGTTGGGATTCGACTCCCTCACCGCCGTCGAACTCCGCAACCGGCTCGACGCCGAGACCGGCCTGCGCCTCCCGGCCACGCTGATCTTCGACCACCCCACCGCCGAGGCCGTCGCCGCGCATGTCCTGACACTCCTCGACGGCGCTGCGGACGCGGCCTCCGAGCCGGTACCGGCCGCCGCCGCCCGGACGGGCGGCGAGGACCCGATCGTGATCGTGGGCATGGCCTGCCGCTACCCGGGCGGCGTGACCACACCGGACGGCCTGTGGCGGCTGGTCGCGGACGGCGTCGACGCGATCGCCCCGCTGCCCGACGACCGGGGCTGGGATCCGGGGGTGTATGACCCGGAGCCGGGGGTGCCGGGGAAGTCGTACGCCCGTGACGGGGCGTTCCTGTACGACGCGGCGGACTTCGACCCGGCGTTCTTCGGGATCAGTCCGCGTGAGGCATTGACCATGGACCCGCAGCAGCGGTTGTTGCTGGAGGTGTCCTGGGAGGCGATCGAGCGGGCCGGGGTCGACCCGACCACGCTCAAGGGCAGCCGCACCGGTGTGTACGCCGGCGTGATGTACCACGACTACGCGGGCGGTACGGCCGGGAGCCTGGTCTCCGGCCGGGTCGCGTACACGCTGGGGTTGGAAGGGCCGGCCCTCACGGTCGACACGGCGTGCTCGTCCTCGCTGGTGGCGCTGCACACGGCCGCCCAGGCCCTGCGGTCCGGGGAATGCTCCCTCGCGCTCGCGGGCGGGGTCACGGTGATGGCGACCCCGGACATGCTCGTGTACTTCAGCGAGCAGCGCGGCCTCTCCCCGGACGGGCGCTGCAAGTCCTTCGGGGCCGGTGCGGACGGCACGGGCTGGGGCGAGGGCGCGGGCATGCTGCTCCTGGAGCGGCTGTCGGACGCGCGCCGCCACGGGCATCCGGTGCTGGCGGTGGTCCGGGGTTCGGCCCTGAACCAGGACGGCGCGAGCAACGGGCTCACCGCTCCGAACGGGCCCGCCCAGCAGCGCGTGATCCGCCAGGCGCTGGCCGACGCGGGCCTGTCGGCGGCCGAGGTCGACGCGGTGGAGGCGCACGGTACGGGAACCCGGCTCGGCGACCCGATCGAGGCACAGGCGCTGCTGGCGACCTACGGTCAGGGGCGTGCGGAGGACCGGCCGCTGTGGTTGGGCTCGATCAAGTCCAACATGGGTCACACGCAGGCGGCGGCGGGAGTCGCGGGCATCATCAAGATGGTGATGGCGATGCGCCACGGGGTGCTGCCGCCGACGCTGCACGCGGAGGAACGCTCGGACCAGGTGGACTGGGCCGCCGGTGACGTGGAACTGCTCACCGAGGCGAAGGAGTGGCGGGCGGACGACCGCCCGAGAAGAGCGGGGGTCTCCTCGTTCGGGCTGAGCGGCACGAACGCCCATGTGATCGTGGAAGAGGCCCCGGCGCAGGCGGAGGAGGCGGCTGATCGGGCCGGGCTTCCCGCCGTGCCGTGGGTGGTGTCGGCGAAGAGCGCGGAGGCGCTGGCCGGTCAGGCCAAGCAACTGCTGGCCGTGGCCGACGACCACCGGCCCGAGGACATCGGGTGCTCCCTGGTGTCGTCGAAGCCCGTGTTCGAGCACCGGGCGGTGGTTCTCCGTGACCGGGAGGACGCCCTTGCCGCTCTCGCGGGCGGCGAGGAGCACCCGGGGGTGGTGACCGGCCGGGTGAGCCGTGGTGGGAAGACGGCGTTCCTGTTCACGGGTCAGGGTGCGCAGCGGCTGGGAATGGGGCGTGGGTTGTATGAGGCGTTCCCGGTGTTCGCGGGGGCGTTCGACGCGGTGTGTGCGGAGGTGGATGCGCAGCTGGGGCGGTCGTTGCGTGAGGTGGTGTGGGGGGAGGACGCGGATGCGTTGAACGCGACGGCGATGGCTCAGCCTGCGTTGTTCGCGTTCGAGGTGGCGTTGTTCCGGTTGGTCGAGGCGTGGGGTGTGGCGCCGGATGTGGTGGTGGGGCACTCGATCGGGGAGTTGGCTGCCGCGCATGTGGCGGGTGTGTTGTCGCTGGCGGATGCGGCGCGGTTGGTCGTCGCCCGTGGCCGGTTGATGCAGGCGTTGCCGGCCGGTGGCGCGATGGTCGCCGTGCAGGCGACCGAGGCCGAAGTGCTGCCGCTGCTGACCGCTGATGTGGGGATCGCTGCGGTCAACGGACCGCAGTCGGTCGTGGTGTCGGGCACGGAGGCTGCTGTGCTCGCGGTCGGCGAGCACTTCGCAGCCGCCGGGCGGAAGACCAGCCGGCTGGCCGTTTCGCACGCGTTCCACTCGGCGCTCATGGAGCCGATGCTGGAGGAGTTCCGTGCTGTGGCTGAGGAGTTGGTCTTCTCCGAGCCGCGCATCCCGGTGGTCTCCACGGTCACGG
The DNA here is from genome assembly GCF_040630435.1 of Streptomyces sp. NPDC005803. NCBI lineage: Bacteria > Bacillati > Actinomycetota > Actinomycetes > Kitasatosporales > Streptomycetaceae > Streptomyces > Streptomyces sp. NPDC005803. The sequence continues at coordinate 508,043 of NZ_JBEXXO010000001.1, forward strand.
GTGTGGTGTCCGAGGATTGGCAGTCGCCGGAGTACTGGGTCGATCAGGTCCGTCGGCCGGTCCGTTTCGCCGATGCCGTCCGCAGTGCCGAGGAGTGGGGTGCCCGTACGTTCGTGGAGATCGGTCCGGACGCGGTCCTGACCGCCCTCGGCGACGGCTCCGCCACGTTCGTTCCCCTGGTGCGCAGGAACCGTTCCGAGTCCGAGGCTCTGGTGGCAGCCGTGAGCCGGTTGTTCGTGGACGGTGTGCGCGTCGACTGGGAGGCGTTCTACGCCGGTTCCGGTGCGCGTCGCGTCGAGCTGCCCACGTACGCCTTCCAGCGCACCCGCTACTGGCTCGACGCGCCCGTGGTCGGGGCCGATGCCGCAGCGTCGGGGCAGATCGACCTCGATCACCCGGTGCTCCGGGCAGCCGTGGTCCTGCCCGACGACAGCGGGATCGTCCTCACGGGCCGGCTCTCCGCCGGTACGCACGGCTGGATCGTCGACCACGAGGTCCTCGGCAGCGTCCTGCTCCCCGGCACCGGGTTCGTGGAGCTGGCCGTCCGGGCGGGCGAGCAGCTCGGCTGCAGGTTGCTCGAAGAACTCACCCTGCAGGCCCCTCTGGTGCTGCAACCCCTCGGCGGCGTCGCCGTCCAGGTCGCGGTCGGTGCGGCGGACGACGCCGGGCGCCGGCCCGTGACGATCCACTCGCGCGCCGACGACCACCCGGATCTGCCGTGGACCCGCCACGCGGAAGGCGTACTGGCCCCGCCGGTGGAGGCGGACCGGGCGGAGGACCTCACCGACTGGCCACCGGCCGGGGCCGAGGAACTGACCGTCGCCGGCGCCTACCCGGACCTCGCGTCCGTCGGATACCACTACGGGCCGGTGTTCCAGGGCCTCACCGCGGCCTGGCGACTCGGTGACGTGCTCTACGCGGAAGTGCGCCTCCCGGAATCGGCCCACGACGACGCCGCCCGCTTCGGCCTCCACCCCGCCCTGCTGGACGCGGCGATGCATGTCGGGCTGCTCGATATACCGGGCCGCGCGGACGGTGGGCAGACGCTGTTGCCCTTCGCGTGGAACGGCGTCGCGCTGCACGCGGCCGGGGCCACGTCCCTCCGGGTGCGGATCACTCCCGTCGCCCAGCAGGACGGGCTCTCGCTGACCGTCGCCGACGAGCACGGCGCGCCCGTGCTGTCCGTGGAGTCGCTGCTCTCCCGGCCCGTGTGGGCCGACCGGCTCGGTACCGGGGCCGGCGAAGCGCTGCTCCGTGTGGACTGGCAGCCCGTGCCGCTGAGCGAGCAGGCGGCCGAGGTGCCCGCCCCGGTCGTTTTCGAGTGTGGGGCGCAGGACCTGGGCGGGGACGTACCGGGTGTGGTGCACGGCCTGGTGGGTGGTGTGTTGGGGGCGGTGCAGGAGTGGTTGTCGGCGGACCGGCCCGAGGGTGCGGTGCTGGCGGTGGTCACGCGGGGTGCGGTGGCTGTCGGTGAGGGTGATGCGGTGGATGTGCGGCAGGCTCCGGTGTGGGGTTTGGTGCGGGCTGCCCAGGCGGAGAATCCGGGTCGGTTCGTGTTGGTCGATACGGATGGTTCGGTGCCGTGGGAGCGGGTGGCCGGTCTGGGTGAGCCGGAGGTCGCGGTTCGCGGGGGTGCGGTGTGTGTTCCCCGGTTGGTCCGAGTCCCGGATGCGGATGCGGATGCGGATGCGGGTGAGGGTGCGGCTTCCGGTCCGGTGTGGGGTGGGGACGGGACTGTCCTGATCACGGGTGGCACGGGGGGTCTGGGTGCGCGGGTGGCCCGGCATCTGGTGGCTGTGCACGGGGTGCGGAGTCTGTTGTTGGTGGGGCGCCGGGGCGCTGATGCTCCGGGTGTTGCGGAGCTGGTGGCGGAGCTGTCGGGGCTGGGCGCTTCGGTGGCGGTGGCCGCGTGTGATGTGGCGGACCGGGAGGCTTTGGCCGGGGTGATCGGGTCGGTGGATCCGGCTCGTCCGTTGTCGGCTGTCGTTCATGGGGCGGGTGTCGCGGACAACGGTGTGGTCGGATCGCTGACGCCCGCGCGTATGGACGCGGTGCTGCGCCCGAAGGCGGACGCGGCGTGGCACCTTCACGAGCTGACGCGGGACCTGGACCTGTCGGCGTTCGTGATGTTCTCGTCTGCCGGTGGTCTGGTGCTGGCGGCGGGACAGGGCAACTACGCGGCGGCCAACGTGTTTCTGGACGCGTTGGCGGATCATCGTCGTGCCGAGGGCCTCCCGGCGTGCTCCATGGCCTTCGGTCTCTGGGCCGTCGACACCGGCATGGCAGCGCATCTCGCCGACGCCGACCTGGAGCGCATGCGCCGCGCCGGCACTCCCGCACTCTCCGAGGCGGAGGGCCTCGCCCTGTTCGACGCCGCACTGGCGTCGGGCCTGGCAGCCACCGTGCCGCTCCGGGTGGACGCGGGCGCGCTGCGCTCCCGTACCGACGAACTGCCCGCCCTGCTCCGGGCGATGGCTCCGAAGGCTCGCAAGCGGCCCGCGACGGGGGCGGCCAAGGGGGCCTCGCTCGCCGAGCGCATCGCCGGGCGGAGCGAGGAGGAACGGACCCGGATCATCCTGGACGTCGTACGGGACCATGCGGCTGCCGCACTCGGCCACTCCTCCGGTGAGGCGATCGAACCGGACCGTGCGTTCGGGGAGCTGGGCTTCGACTCGCTCGGCTCGGTGGAACTCCGCAACCAGCTCACGGCGGTCAGCGGAGTGCGGCTGCCCGCGACGCTGATCTTCGACTACCCGAGCGCGGCGGAGGTCGCCGCGTACATCGACGCCCGTCTGGTCCGCGCCGAACCCGTGTCCAGGGCAGAGGAGGACCTGAGGAGACTGGAAGCCCTGCTGACGGCCGAGGCTCCGCCGGCCGGGCCCGGGCGCACCCGACTCGTGGAGCGCCTGCGGGAGTTGGCGGGCCGGCTCGACGGCCCATCGGCCGATGTACCCGGCACCGCCGTACCGGAGATCCCGGATGCCGGACCCGACCTCGACGAGGTCACCGCGGACGAGCTGTTCGACATCCTCGACAACGAGCTCGGTACCCCCGCGACCCCCTGATACGCCGGCCCGCCCGATCGGGCGGAACCGGCCACTCGGCCGGGGTGCGTGACAGCTGTACCGCAGCCGTCACGCACCCCGGCCCTTCGCGTCTTTTCCCCTGCCCAGCCGTGCCCCCGGGGCAGGGGTGGGCTAAGGGTAGGCCGCCCCTCGGCGCTCTCAGTAGCGTTCGGATCCGATCAACGTTGGACGCCGCGTGAGTGAGTCGCCACGGATCGTCGACCAGAGGGAGTAGGTCTCGGTGAGCAACGAGGAGCGACTTCTCGAGTACCTGAAGCGGGCCACGACCGACCTGCGCGAGGTCCGTCGCCGGCTGGCGGAGGCCGAGCGCCGCCTCGGTGACGCGAACGGTTCCGGCGGCCGCCCCGGGCACCACGACGACCCGGTCGTCATCGTCGGGATGGGGTGCCGGTACCCGGGCGGGGTGACCTCGCCGGAGGAGTTGTGGCGCCTGGTCGCGGACGGGGTCGACGCGATCGGGGAGTTCCCGGCGGACCGTGGCTGGGACCCGGACGTGTACGACCCGGAGCCGGGTACGCCCGGCAGGACGTACGCACGCGAGGGCGGCTTCCTGTACGACGCCCCTGACTTCGATCCGGTGTTCTTCGGGATCAGCCCCAACGAGGCGTTGCTGACCGACCCGCAGCAGCGGTTGCTGCTGGAGGTGTCGTGGGAGGCGGTCGAGCGGGCCGGGATCGATCCGACGACGCTCAAGGGCTCGGCGACCGGTGTGTTCGCCGGCGTGATGTACCACGACTACGCGCTCGGCGTGGAGCCCGGAAGCACCACGGCGGGCAGTGTCGTCTCCGGCCGTGTCGCCTACACCCTCGGTCTTGAGGGCCCCGCCGTCAGCGTCGACACGGCGTGCTCGTCCTCGCTGGTGGCCCTGCACATGGCCGCCCAGGCCCTCCGGGCGGGCGAATGCTCCCTGGCCCTGGCCGGCGGAGTGACGGTGATGCCGAGCCCCGACATGTTCGTGTACTTCAGCACCCAACAGGGCCTCGCCTCCGACGGCCGCTCGAAGTCCTTCTCCGCGTCCGCCGACGGCGTCGCCTGCTCGGAGGGCGCGGGTGTCCTGCTCCTGGAGCGGCTGTCGGACGCGCGTCGCCACGGCCACCCGGTGCTGGCGGTGGTCCGGGGTTCGGCCCTCAACCAGGACGGCGCGAGCAACGGGCTCACCGCTCCGAACGGGCCGGCCCAGCAGCGCGTGATCCGGCGGGCGCTCGCGGACGCGGGCCTGTCGGCGGCCGAGGTCGACGCGGTGGAGGCCCACGGCACCGGCACGACCCTGGGCGACCCGATCGAGGCCCAGGCGCTCCTGGAGACGTACGGACAGGAGCGGCCCGAGGGGCAGCCCCTGTGGCTGGGCTCGATCAAGTCCAACATGGGCCACAGCCAGGCGGCGGCCGGGGTGGCGGGCATCATCAAGATGGTCATGGCGATGCGCCACGGCACTCTGCCGAAATCCCTGTACGCGGACACGCCCACGGACCAGGTGGACTGGTCGGCGGGCGAGGTGGAGCTGCTGGCCGAGTCGCGCGCCTGGGTGCCGAACGGCGCGGTACGACGGGCCGGTGTGTCCTCCTTCGGGATCAGTGGGACGAACGCCCACGTGATCGTCGAGGAGGCGCCGGCGGAGACGGGGAAGACGGCCGTGCGGGCCGGGCTTCCTTCGGTTCCCTGGGTGGTGTCGGCGAAGACTGAGCAGTCCCTCGGCGCTCAGGCCGCCCGCCTGCGGGAACGGGTCATGGGAGAGCCCGGGACCGATGCGGCGGACATCGGGCTCTCCCTGGCCACCACGCGTACGGCTTTCACCCATCGGGCGGTGGTCCTCGGCGACCGGCTGGACGCGCTCGCCGCTCTCGCGGGCGGCGAGGAGCACCCGGGGGTGGTGACCGGCCGGGCTCGTCGTGGTGGGAAGACGGCGTTCCTGTTCACCGGCCAGGGCGCGCAGCGGCTGGGCATGGGGCGTGAGTTGTACGAGGCGTACCCCGTGTTCGCGGAGGCGTTCGACGCGGTGTGCGCGGAGGTGGACGCGCAGCTGGGGCGGTCGTTGCGTGAGGTGGTGTGGGGTGAGGACGCGGACGCGTTGAACGCGACGGCGATGGCTCAGCCTGCTCTGTTCGCGTTCGAGGTGGCGTTGTTCCGGTTGGTCGAGGCGTGGGGTGTCACGCCGGATGTGGTGGTGGGGCACTCGATCGGTGAGTTGGCTGCCGCGCATGTGGCGGGTGTGTTGTCGCTGGCGGATGCGGCTCGGTTGGTCGTCGCCCGTGGCCGGTTGATGCAGGCGTTGCCGGCCGGTGGCGCGATGGTCGCCGTGCAGGCGACCGAGGCCGAAGTGCTGCCGCTGCTGACCGCTGATGTGGGGATCGCTGCGGTCAACGGGCCGCAGTCGGTCGTGGTGTCGGGCACGGAGGCTGCTGTGCTCGCGGTCGGCGAGCACTTCGCAGCCGCCGGGCGGAAGACCAGCCGGCTGGCCGTCTCGCACGCGTTCCACTCGGCGCTCATGGAGCCGATGCTGCAGGAGTTCCGTTCTGTGGCGGCGGAGTTGGCATTCTCCGAGCCGCACATCCCGGTGGTCTCCACGGTCACGGGTGAACTGTCCTCGGACTGGCAGTCGCCGGAGTACTGGGTCGACCAGGTCCGCCGGCCGGTCCGTTTCGCCGATGCTGTCCGCAGTGCCGAGGAGTGGGGCGCGCGTACGTTCGTGGAGATCGGCCCGGACGCCGTGCTCACCGCTCTCGGCGACGGCTCCGCCACGTTCGTTCCCCTGGTGCGCAGGAACCGCCCGGAGTCCGAGGCGCTCGTGGCAGCAGTGAGCCGCCTGTTCGTGGACGGGGTGCGCGTCGACTGGGAGGCGTTCTACGCCGGTTCCGGTGCGCGTCGCGTCGAGCTGCCCACGTACGCCTTCCAGCGCACCCGCTACTGGGTCGAAGGCAGCGGTTCCGCCGGGCCCGGCCCCAGGAGCCCGGTACCGGACCACGAAGTCCCCTCTGCCGAGGACTCCCGACGGGCCGCGGCGGATCTGCGGGCGGAGCTCGACGGGCTGGGGGCCGCCGAGAAGGGGCGGGTGCTGCTGGCACTCGTACGGACACATGTCGCGGCCGTCCTCGGGCACGCCTCCAGCGCCGTCGTCGAGTCGGACCTCGCCTTCCGGGACATGGGCTTCGACTCGCTGGCCGCCGTGGACCTGCGCAAGCGGCTCACCGCAGCCGCCGGATGCGATCTCCCCGCCACCCTGATCTTCGACTATCCGACCCCGCGCGCCGTCAGCGCCTATCTGGCGGAGTGCCTCGAATCCGAGACCGCGTCGCCGGCCGGTGACCCGGCGGGCGCCGCCCTGGCCGAGCTCGACCGGATCGAGGCCGTGCTCAGCGGATTCCCCACGGACGACGGGATCGCGGAGACGATCAGCGCCCGTGCGGACGCGATCACCACCCGGCTGGAAGCCCTCGTGCGCCGCTGGCGCGACGCGCACGGCGACCCGGCGACGACCGGGGAAGGACCCGACTTCGAAACGGTCACCGACGAGGAGCTGTTCGACGTGCTCGACAGCGAATTCGGCATCTCCTAGCCAGCGATCAGCTCTAGATTGGTTGAGGTTCGATGAGCAACGACGAGAAGCTCCGGGACTATCTCAAGCGCGCCACCTCCGAACTCCAGCGCACCCGCCGTCAGTTGGCGGAGGCCGAGGAGCGCGGCAGTGAGCCGGTCGCGATCGTGGCGATGGGGTGCCGTTACCCGGGTGGCATCACGTCGCCCGAGGACCTCTGGCAGCTGGTGGACTCCGGCCGGGACGCCGTCTCGCTCTTCCCGGACGGCCGGGGCTGGGACATCGAGAACCTGTACGACCCCGAGCCGTCGACGCCCGGCAAGACGTACTGCCGCGAGGGCGGCTTCCTGCACGACGCGGGCGGGTTCGACGCCGACTTCTTCAAGATCAGTCCGCGTGAGGCGCGGGACACCGACCCGCAGCAGCGGCTGCTGCTGGAGGTGTCCTGGGAAGTCGTCGAGCGGGCCGGGATCGACCCCACCTCGCTGAAGGGCAGCCGCACCGGGGTGTTCGCCGGTGTGGTCTACCACGACTACCCGGGCGGGGGCGGTACCGGCGGTCTGGCCAGTGTCGCGTCCGGGCGGGTGGCGTACACGCTGGGGCTCGAGGGCCCCGCCGTCACCGTGGACACGGCATGCTCCTCGTCCCTCGTCGCCCTCCACCTCGCCGTGCAGTCGGTACGGAGCGGCGAAAGCACGCTGGCTCTCGCGGGGGGTGTCACCGTCATGGCGAGCCCGGACTCCTTCGTCGGCTTCAGCCAGGACCGCGGCCTGGCACCGGACGGGCGCTGCAAATCCTTCGCGGAGGCGGCCGACGGCACCACCTGGTCCGAGGGCGCGGGCATGCTTCTCGTCGAGCGGCTCTCCGACGCGCGCCGCCACGGCCACCCCGTCCTCGCGGTCATCCGCGGCTCGGCGATGAACTCCGACGGCGCGTCGAACGGACTGACCGCGCCGAACGGTCCTTCGCAGCAGCGGGTCATCCAGCAGGCACTCGCCTCCGGCGGCCTGGCCCCCGACGATGTCGACGCCGTCGAGGCGCACGGCACCGGAACCACGCTCGGTGACCCCATCGAGGCGCAGGCCCTCATCGCCGCCTACGGCCGGGAACGGTCCGCGGACCAGCCGCTGTGGCTGGGGTCGTTCAAGTCGAACATCGGCCACGCGCAGGCCGCGGCGGGGGTCGGCGGCGTGATCAAGATGGTGCAGGCCATGCACGCCGGGGTCCTGCCGCGCACGCTGCACGTCGACGAGCCGAGCCGGCACGTCGACTGGAGCGCGGGCACCGTACGGCTGCTGACCGAGCCGGTCGCCTGGCCGGACCGGGGCCGTGCCAAGCGGGCCGGGGTGTCCTCGTTCGGCCTCAGCGGTACGAACGTCCACGTGATCGTGGAGGAAGCCCCGGACGCCCCGGCCGCGGCCGATGAGGGCACGCGCGGCGCCGACGACGGCGCCCCGCGGTTCGTGCCCGTCCTGATGTCCGCCCGCCGCCCCGAGGCACTGGCCGCTCAGGCCGGCCGGCTGGCCGACCACCTGGAAGCACACCCCGGCCAGGCACTCGCCGACACCGCCTGGTCGCTGGCCACCAGCCGGGCCGCCCTGGAGCACCGTGCGGTGATCGTCGCCGACGGGCGGGCCGCGGAGCGCGGGGAGCTCGTACGGTCCCTGCGCGCCCTCGCCGCCGGGTCCGCGACGGCCGGCGCCGTCACCGGGGAGGCCCGGCCCGATGCGCTGAGCGCCGTCCTGTTCACCGGCCAGGGAGCCCAGCGTCTGGGCGCGGGGCGCGCGCTGCACGCCGCGTACCCGGTGTTCGCCGACGCCTTCGACGAGGCCGTCGCGGCCCTCGACGCGCACCTCGACACCCCGCTGCGCGCGGTGCTGTGGGGCGAGGACCGTGCGCTGCTCGACGGTACGGCCCAAGCGCAGCCCGCCCTGTTCGCCTGCGAAGTCGCCCTGTACCGGCTCATCACGTCCTGGGGCGTCCGGCCCGACTTCCTCGCCGGGCACTCCGTCGGCGAGTTCGCCGCCGCCCACGTCGCCGGCGTGCTCACGCTGTCCGACGCCGCCCGTCTGGTCGCCGCCCGGGGCAGGCTGATGCAGGCGCTCCCGCAGGGCGGCGCGATGATCGCCGTCGAGGCGGCCGAGCACGAGGTGACGCCCCTGCTCACCCCGGCCACCGGCATCGCCGCGCTCAACGGGCCGAACTCGGTGATCATCTCGGGCGACGAGAGCGACGCCCTCGCCGTCGCCGCCCACTTCACCGGCCTGGGACGCCGGACCAAACGGCTCGCCGTGTCGCACGCCTTCCACTCGCCGCTGATGGAACCGATGCTCGACGAGTTCCGCAGCGTCGCCGAGAGCATCACCTACGGCACCGCCCGCACACCGATCGTTTCCACCGTCACCGGGGAACTCGCGGGCGACGACGAACTCGCCTGCGCCGACTACTGGGTACGCCACGTCCGGGCGAGCGTCCGGTTCGACGACGCGGTGCGCCTGCTCGCGGCCAAGGGGGTCCACACCTTCCTGGAGCTCGGCCCCGACGCCGCGCTCACCCCGCTCGGCCCCGACTGCCTGACCGGCCTGGACGACGGAACGGACCGGCCGGTGTTCACCGCCGTCCTGCGCCGCGACCGGGACGAGGAACGCGTCCTGGCCGAAGCCGTCGCGCTCGCCCACACGCGCGGCGTCCACGTCGACTGGGACGCCTGCCTCACGGCCACCGGCCACCGGCCCCACCGCGTGGACCTGCCCACCTACGCCTTCCAGCGCCGGACCTACTGGGCCGCCCAGCCCGACGCATCCACCGCCACCGCCCCGTCCGCCGCCGACCCCGCCGAGACCCGGTTCTGGGAGGCCGTGGAGCGCGAGGACACGGCAGGGCTCGCGGAACGGCTCGGGCTCGACCCCGCCGACCTGGGCCCCGTGCTGCCCGCGCTCACCAGCTGGCGGGCCGGCCGGCGGGAGGCCTCGGCGGTGGACGCGTTGCGCTACCGGATCTCCTGGGCCCCGGTCGCCGACCCCTCGGCGCCCGTCCCGCTCACCGGTCACTGGCTCGTCCTCCACACCGCCGGGCACCGCCCGCTCGCGGCCGCCCTCGCCGCCGCGCTCACCACCAGGGGAGCGACTCCCGTACTGGTGGAGACCGGAGGGGCGCAGGGCTCCCCGCTCCCCGAGGAGCTCAGTGCCCCGGCCGGGGTCCTGAGCCTGCTCGCCCTCGACAACGCCCCGCACCCCGCGCACCCCGCGCTCTCCCAGGGCCTGGTGGACACCGTCGCCCTGGTGCGGGACACGGCCGCCCGGCAGTGGACCGCGCCGGTGTGGTGCCTCACCCGTGGGGCGGTGGCCACGGACGACGCCGACGCGACGGCCCGCCCCGTGCGACCCGAGCAGACCGCCGTCTGGGGGCTGGGGGCGGCGCTCGCCCTGGAGGCCCCCGGCACCTGGGGCGGCCTCGTCGACCTCCCGGCCGGCGCCGACCCCGGCGAAGCGGTCCTGCTGCGGGTGTGCGACACCCTCTCCGGAGCCACCGGCGAGGACCAGATCGCCGTCCGCCCCGAAGGCGTCCACGCCCGCCGCCTGGTCCGCCCCGCGCAGCCCGACCCCGCCGGGCCGTGGCAGGCCCGCGGCACCGTCCTGGTCACCGGAGGCACCGGCGGGCTCGGCGCCCACGTCGCCCGGATGCTCGCCGCGGACGGGGCGGAGCACATCGTCCTCGTCGGCCGGCGCGGCCCCGAAGCGCCGGGAGCCGCCGAACTCCGCGACGAACTCTCCGCGATGGGCGCACGGGTCTCCGTCGAGGCCTGCGACATGGGCGACCGCGAAGCCGTCCGCGCGCTGCTCGCCCAACTGCCCGGCCTGACCGCGGTCTTCCACGCGGCGGGTCTGCCGCAGCGCATCGCCCCCCTCGGCGAACTGACGCTCGCGGAGCTGGCCGAGGTGGCCGAGGCCAAGGTGCTCGGCGCCCGCCATCTCGACGAGCTCCTCGGGGACACCCCGCTCGACGCGTTCGTGCTCTTCTCCTCCGGCGCCGCCGTCTGGGGCAGCGCCGGCCAGTCCGCCTACGGCAGTGCGAACGCCTACCTCGACGGCCTGGCCCACCACCGCCGCGCACGCGGCCTCGCCGCGACGTCCGTGGCGTGGGGCTCCTGGGACGGAGGCATGGTCGGCGCCGAACTCGCCGCCGTCATGCGCCGGATGGGCGCCCCCGCCATGTCGCCGGGCCTGGCTGTCGGGGCACTGCGCCGCATCCTGGCGGGCCGCACCTCGCACGCGGTCGTCGCCGACTTCGACTGGGAGCGCTTCGCCCCCACCTACGCCCTCGCCCGGCCGCGCCCGCTCCTCGACGCCCTGCCCGAAGTCCGCGCCGCCCTCGGCGCGGACGGTACGCAGGACGGCGGGGGCGCCGACCCCGGCCTCGCGGACCGGCTGGCCGCTCTGCCCCAGGCCGAACAGCGGTCCGTGCTGCTCGACCTGGTCCGCGCGCAGGTGGCCGCACTGCTCGGCTACGACGACCCGGCCGAGGTCGCGCCCGAGCGCGGGTTCACCGACCTCGGCTTCGACTCCGTCGCCGCCGTCGACCTGCGGACGAAACTCGTCGCCGCCACGGGCCGCCCCCTGCCCACCAGCATGATCTACGACCACCCCAGCCCCGGGGCGCTCGCGGCCCACCTGTGGTCCGAGCTCTGCCAGGGCGAGAGCCTGGGCGAACTCCCCGTACTGGCTCAGCTCGACCGGCTCGAAGAGGCCGCCGCGGCACTCGCCGCCGAAGACATCGAGGCCACCCGGATCACCGCCCGCCTGCAGAGCCTGCTGGCCCGGCTGACCGGAACCCTCGACGCGCAGACCGGAGCCGGCGCCCGGAAGGTGGGCGACCAGCTCGAAACCGCCTCCGCCGACGACGTCTTCGCGTTCATCGACAACGAACTCGGCCTCACCTGACCGACCGCGCGGCCAGTGCTGTGACGGCACCGGGCCCGCCTCGCACCTACGCGACCCGATTCGACCTCACGGCATGAACAAGGACTCGGTGGGACCCAACATGTCCAATGACGACGCACGGCTCCTCGACTACCTCAAGCGGGTCACGGCGGATCTGCACCAGACCCGGCGCAGGCTCCAGGAGGCCGAGAACCAGGACCACGAACCCATCGCCATCGTGGCGATGAGCTGCCGCTACCCGGGAGGCGTCAGCACCCCCGACGACCTGTGGCGGCTCGTGGCCGAGGGCCGGGACGCCATCACCACGTTCCCCACCGACCGTGGCTGGGACCTCGACGGGCTGCGCGGCGACGAGGCGGACCCCACCGGCGGGTCCGGCGGCAGTTACGTCGACGAGGGCGGCTTCGTCCGGGACGTCGCCGGATTCGACGCCGGCTTCTTCGGGATCAGCCCCAACGAGGCCCTCACCATGGACCCGCAGCAGCGACTGCTGCTGGAGGTGTCCTGGGAGGCGATCGAGCGGGCCGGCATCAACCCGGAGTCGCTGCGCGGCAAGCCCGTCGGTGTGTTCGCGGGCTCCGGAATCCAGGACTACGAGTACCTCATCGGGGCGGCCGGCGAGGTCGCCGAGGCCTACATGACCACCGCCAACGCGGCGGCCGTCATCTCCGGCCGGATCTCCTACACCCTGGGCCTCGAAGGCCCGGCCGTCACCGTCGACACGGCGTGCTCCTCCTCGCTCGTCTCCCTCCACCTCGCCGCCCAGGCCCTGCGGCAGCGGGAATGCTCACTGGCCCTCGCCGGCGGCGTCATGGTGATGTCCACCCCGTCCCCCTTCATCGCCTTCAGCCGGCAGCGGGGGCTCGCTCCCGACGGCCGCTGCAAGGCCTTCGCGGAGGCCGCGGACGGCACCGGCTGGTCCGAGGGCGCGGGCATGCTCGTCCTCGAACGCCTCGCGGACGCCCGGCGCAACGGTCACCCCGTGCTCGCCGTCGTGCGGGGCAGCGCCGTCAACCAGGACGGCGCCAGCAACGGTCTGACCGCGCCCAACGGCCGGGCGCAACAGCGGGTCATCCGCCAGGCCCTCGCCAACGCCCGGCTCTCCGCCGCACACGTCGACGTGGTCGAGGGACACGGCACCGGGACGACCCTGGGCGACCCGATCGAGGCGCAGGCGCTGCTGGCGACCTACGGGCAGGGACGCGAGGACGACCGGCCGCTGTGGCTGGGCTCCGTCAAGTCCAACATGGGTCACGCACAGGCCGCCGCCGGCGTCGGCAGCATCATCAAGATGGTCGAGGCGATACGCCACGGCGTGCTGCCGAAGACCCTCCACGTGGACGAACCGTCGAGCCACGTCGACTGGTCCGCCGGCCGGGTACGGCTGCTGACCGAGGCCCGGGAGTGGGAGCGCGCCGAGGACCGGCCGAGACGGGCCGGTGTCTCGGCCTTCGGCGTGAGCGGGACCAACGCCCACATCATCCTCGAAGAGGCCCCGTCGGAGTCGGCCGAGACCTCGGAGGAGCCGGACGAGGCCCCCGAGGCGCCCGCTGCCGTGGCGCCGCTGCCCGCCCACCTGCCCTGGCCGGTCTCCGGCCGCGACGCCGCGGCCCTCGCCGCCCAGGCGGTCCGGGTGCACGACCACGTCACGGCCGGGCCGGACCTGCGGGTCGCCGATCTGACGTACTCCCTGGCGACCGGACGTGCCGCACTCGAACACCGGGCCGTCGTCCTCGCGGACGACCGGGACGCGGCTCTGTCCGGTCTCACGGCACTGGCCGAGGGGCAGCCGCATCCGGGGCTGGTGCGGGGGATCGTCACGCAGGGCAGGACGGCGTTCCTGTTCACGGGTCAGGGTGCGCAGCGGCTGGGCATGGGGCGTGAGTTGTATGAGGCGTTCCCGGTGTTCGCGGGGGCGTTCGACGCGGTGTGTGTGGAGGTGGATGCGCATTTGGGTCGGTCGTTGCGTGAGGTGGTGTGGGGTGAGGATGCGGATGCGCTGAACGCGACGGCGATCGCTCAGCCTGCTCTGTTCGCGTTCGAGGTGGCGTTGTTCCGGTTGGTCGAGGCGTGGGGTGTGGCGCCGGATGTGGTGGTGGGGCACTCGATCGGTGAGTTGGCCGCCGCGCATGTGGCGGGTGTGCTGTCGCTGGCGGATGCGGCGCGGTTGGTGGTGGCGCGGGGTCGGTTGATGCAGGCGTTGCCGGCCGGTGGTGCGATGGTCGCCATTCAGGCGACCGAGGCGGAAGTCCTGCCGTTGCTGACCGAGGGTGTGGGCATTGCTGCGGTCAACGGTCCGCAGTCCGTGGTGGTGTCGGGTACGGAGGCTGCGGCTCACGCCGTGGGCGAGCACTTTTCCGGTCTCGGTCGTAAGACCAGTCGGCTGGCTGTGTCGCATGCGTTCCACTCGGCGTTGATGGAGCCGATGCTGGACGAGTTCCGAGCTGTGGCCCAGGGGTTGGACTTTGCCGAGCCGCGCATTCCGGTGGTCTCCACCGTCACCGGGGAGTCGGGTGCGGACTGGCAGTCGCCGGAGTACTGGGTCGATCAGGTCCGCCGGCCGGTTCGTTTCGCCGATGCCGTCCGCAGCGCCGAGGGCCTGGGTGCGCGTACGTTCGTGGAGATCGGCCCGGATGCCGTCCTGACCGCTCTCGGGGCCGGTTCCGCCGACGACTCCGCCACCTTCGTCCCGTTGCTGCGGCGTGACCGCGACGAGGCACGGGAGGTCCTGGCCGGGCTCGGAGCGGTTTGGGCGCGCGGGGCCGACGTCGACTGGGAGGCGTTCTACGCCGGTACCGGTGCGCGTCGCGTCGACCTGCCCACGTACCCCTTCCAGCGCACCCGCTACTGGGTCGAGGGCAGTAGCTCCGCCGGTGACCTCTCCGCCGCCGGCCTGGCCGCCGCCGGCCATCCGCTGCTCGGGGCCGTGGTCTCCCTCGCCGACTCCGGCGGGGTCGTCCTGACCGGCAGGGTTTCCGCTTCGGCCCAGCCGTGGCTGGCCGACCACGTCGTCGGCGGTTCCGTCGTCTTCCCCGGTACGGGCTTCGTCGAGCTGGCCGTCCGGGCCGGTGACCAGGTCGGCTGCGAGTGGGTCGACGAGCTGATGCTCCAGTCCCCCCTGGTCCTGCCCGCCCGGGGCGCCGTCGCCCTCCAGGTCGAGGTGGGCGCCGCCGACGCCTCCGGACGGCGCCCGGTCAGCATCCACTCCCGCCGCGACGACCAGCCCGACCAGCCCTGGACGCTGCACGCGGCCGGCGTCCTGGCGGCCACCACCGCGGACTCCGCCCCCTTCGACCTGTCCGCCTGGCCGCCCGCCGCTTCCACCCCGATCGACACGGACGGGGTGTACGAGGCGCTGGCCAGCGCCGGTCTCGCGTACGGGCCCTCCTTCCGCGGCCTGACCGGTGCCTGGCGGGTCGGCGCCGAGATCTTCGCCGAGGTCGAACTGCCGGACCCGGCCCGGCCCGGGGCCGCCGCCTTCGGGCTGCACCCGGTGCTGCTGGACGCTTCCCTGCACGGTTCCGTGTTCACGGACCTCTTCGCCGAGGCCACCGGCCCGGTCCTGCCGTTCGTCTGGACGGGGGTGCGGCTGCACGCCTCCGGCGCCGCGCGCCTGCGGGTCCGCATCGCCCCGGACGGTGCGGGAGCGATCGCGCTGTCCGTCGCCGACGAGACGGGCCGGCCCGTCCTGTCCGTCGACTCCCTCGTCATGCGCGAGGTCTCCGCCCAGCAACTGGCCGCCGCCCGCACGGTCGCCCACGAGTCGTTGTTCGCCCTGGACTGGGCCGAGATCCCCGCCGCGGGCCGGGGGACCCTCCCGGCCGACTGGTCCACGTTGCGCGCCGACGGGCCCGTGCCCGAGAGCGTCGTCCTGCGGTCCCGGCACGCCGGCCAGGACCCCGGGAGCGTCCGCGCCGCCACCGCGGAGGTACTCGCCGCACTCCAGCAGTGGCTGGCCGACGAGCGGTACGCGGCCTCGCGCCTGCTCATCGCGACCAGTGGGGCCGTGGCCCGCACGGGCGAGACCCAGGAGGACGTGTGCGACCTGGCCGGGGCGGCCGTCTGGGGCCTGGTGCGGTCCGCACAGGCGGAGCACCCGGGGCGGATCGTCCTCGCGGACCTCGACGACCTGGCCGGCGACCCGCAGGCCGCCGCCGCCCTGGCCACCGGTGAGTCCCAGACCCTCGTGCGCGGCACGACCGTGTACGGCGCACGCCTCACCCGGCTCAGGGACGACCCCGAGCAGAGCGTGCGTCCGGACTTCGGCACCGGCACCGTCCTGGTCACCGGGGCGACCGGCGCGCTCGGACAACTGGTGGCCCGGCAACTCGTCGAGGTCCACGGAGTGCGGAGCCTGCTCCTGGTCTCCCGACGCGGCGCGGACGCCCCCGGTGCGACGGAGTTCCGTGCCGAGCTCCAGGGCCTCGGGGCGGAGGCCACCGTCGTGGCCTGCGACGTCGCGGACCGCGACGCCCTGGCCACCCTCGTCACCGGCGTGCCCCTCACCGGCGTCGTCCACCTCGCCGGTGTCCTCGACGATGCGCTCATCACCTCGCTGACCCCGCAGAGCCTGGACACGGTGCTGCGCGCCAAGGCCGACGCCGCGCTCCACCTGCATGAACTGACCCGGGACCTGCCGCTGTCGGCCTTCGTGCTGTTCTCCTCGGCCACCGGTGTGCTGGGCGTCCCCGGGCAGGGCAACTACGGGGCGGCCAACGCGCTGCTCGACGCGCTCGCCACCCACCGGCGCGCCCAGGGTCTGCCCGCCCGGTCCTTTGCCTGGGGACTGTGGGCGAGCGGCATGTCCGGGGCCCTCACGGACGCCGACCTCCAGCGGATGAGCCGCACCGGGATCGGCGCCCTCACCTCCGCCTACGGCATGGAACTCTTCGACCGGGCGCTGACGGTCGACGCCCCCGTCGTCCTGCCGATCCGCCTGGACGTCGGCACCCTCGCGGAGGCCGGCGACGCGCTGCCGCCGCTCTTCCGGAAACTGGTGCCCGCGCGGACCCGGCGGGCCGCCGTGTCCGCGCCGGAGGCGGCCGGGGCCCTGCGGGGCCGGCTGGCCGGGCTGGGCCGGGACGAGCAGGAGAAGATCCTGCTCGACGTGGTGCGTACGCAGGTGGCGGTGGCCCTCGGCTACCCCGGGCCGGACGCGGTCGACGAGACCCGCGCCTTCAGCGAGCTCGGCTTCGACTCGCTGACGGCCGTCGAGTTCCGTAACGCGGTCAGCGCCGCGGCCGAGGTCCGGCTGCCCGCGACCCTGGCGTTCGACTACCCCAGCCCGCGCGCCCTGGCGCGGCACCTGCTCGACGAACTGGGCGACGCCCTGGACGGGTCGCGCCCGGTGCAGGCGGCGGTCGCGAACGGCTCCCCGGAGAGCGACCCGATCGTGATCGTCTCCATGGCCTGCCGCTACCCGGGCGGAGTACGCACCCCCGAGCAGCTGTGGCAGCTCGTCGCCGATCGCGTGGACGCGGTCACCGACTTCCCCGCCAACCGGGGCTGGGACCTGGACCGCATCTACGACCCGACCTCCGAGCGGCCCCACACCAGCTACGCGGACCAGGGCGGATTCCTGCACGACGCGGGCGAGTTCGACCCCGCGTTCTTCGGCATCAGCCCCAACGAGGCCGCGATCATGGACCCGCAGCAGTTCCTGCTGCTGGAGACGGCCTGGGAGGCCTTCGAGCGGGCCGGGATCGACCCGGAGACCCTCAGGGGCAGCATGACCGGCTACTACGCCGGGATGATGTACCACGACTACGCGGCCAACAACAGCACCGGAGCCATCGCCTCCGGCCGCGTCTCGTACGTGTTCGGACTCGAAGGTCCCGCCGTCACCGTCGACACGGCGTGCTCGTCCTCGCTGGTGGCCCTGCACATGGCCGCCCAGGCCCTGCGGGCGGGCGAGTGTTCGTTGGCCCTGGCCGGGGGGGTCGCCGTCATGGCGACTCCGGAGGTCTTCGTCGAGTTCAGCCGGCAGCGTGGCCTGGCCGCGGACGGCCGCTGCAAGTCCTTCGGCATCGGCGCGGACGGCACGGGCTGGGGCGAGGGCGCGGGCGTCCTGCTCCTGGAGCGGCTCTCCGACGCGCGTCGCCACGGCCACCCGGTGCTGGCGGTGGTCCGGGGTTCGGCCCTCAACCAGGACGGCGCGAGCAACGGGCTCACCGCTCCGAACGGGCCCGCCCAGCAGCGCGTGATCCGCCAGGCGCTCGCCAACGCGGGCCTGTCGGCCGCCGAGGTCGACGCGGTGGAGGCCCACGGCACCGGCACGACCCTCGGTGACCCGATCGAGGCGCAGGCCCTGCTGGCGACCTACGGACAGGACAGGCCCGAGGGACAGCCCCTGTGGCTGGGCTCGATCAAGTCCAACATGGGCCACACGCAGGCGGCGGCGGGAGTCGCGGGCATCATCAAGATGGTCATGGCGATGCGCCACGGCATCCTCCCGCCGTCGCTGCACGCGGAGGAACGCTCGGACCAGGTGGACTGGTCGGCGGGCGAGGTGGAACTGCTCACCGAGGCCCGGGAGTGGCAACCGACGGCCCACCCGCGGCGGGCCGGCATCTCCTCGTTCGGGATCAGTGGGACGAACGCCCACGTGATCGTGGAAGAGGCCCCCGCGGAGGCGGAGGAGACGGCTGAACGGGCCGAGCTCCCGACCGTGCCATGGGTGGTGTCGGCGAAGAGCGCAGGGGCATTGGCCGGTCAGGCGGAGCAGTTGCTGACCGTGGCCGACGACCACCGGCCCGAGGACATCGGGTGCTCCCTGGTGTCGTCGAAGCCCGTGTTCGAGCACCGGGCGGTGGTCCTGGGCGACCGGGCGGGCGCACTCGCTGCCCTCGCGGGCGGCGAGGAGCACCCCGGGCTGGTGCGGGGGGTCGCCACCCAGGGCAGGACGGCGTTCCTGTTCACGGGTCAGGGTGCGCAGCGGCTCGGTATGGGGCGTGGGTTGTATGAGGCGTTCCCGGTGTTCGCGGGGGCGTTCGACGCGGTGTGTGTGGAGGTGGATGCGCATCTGGGTCGGTCGTTGCGTGAGGTGGTGTGGGGTGAGGACGCGGAAGCGCTGAACGCGACCGCGATCACTCAGCCGGCCCTCTTCGCGTTCGAGGTGGCGTTGTTCCGGCTGGTCGAGGCGTGGGGTGTGGCCCCGGATGTGGTGGTGGGGCACTCGATCGGGGAGTTGGCTGCCGCGCATGTGGCGGGTGTGTTGTCGCTGGCGGATGCGGCTCGGTTGGTCGTCGCCCGTGGGCGGTTGATGCAGGCGCTGCCGGTTGGTGGTGCGATGGTCGCGGTGCAGGCGACCGAGGCGGAAGTGCTGCCGTTGCTGACCGAGAGTGTGGGCATCGCTGCCGTCAACGGTCCGCAGTCCGTGGTGGTTTCGGGTACGGAGGCTGCGGCTCTCGCTGTGGGCGAGCACTTCGCGGCAGCGGGTCGTAAGACCAGCCGACTGGCTGTCTCGCATGCGTTCCATTCAGCGCTCATGGAGCCGATGTTGCAGGGGTTCCGTGCGGTGGCTGCGGAGTTGGTGTTCTCCGAGCCGCGTATGCCGGTGGTCTCCACCGTCACCGGTGAACTGTCCTCGGACTGGCAGTCGCCGGAGTACTGGGTCGACCAGGTCCGCCGGCCCGTCCGTTTCGCCGATGCCGTCCGCAGCACTGAGGAGTGGGGTGCGCGTACGTTCGTGGAGATCGGTCCGGACGCGGTCCTGACCGCTCTCGGGGCCGGTTCCGTGGAGGGCTCCGCGTCCTTCGTCCCGTTGGTGCGCAGGAACCGCCCGGAGTCCGAGGCGCTCGTGGCCGCCGTGAGCCGCCTGTTCGTGGACGGGGTGCGCGTCGACTGGGAGGCGTTCTACGCCGGTTCCGGTGCGCGGCGGGTCGAGCTCCCCACGTACGCCTTCCAGCGCACGCGCTTCTGGGTGGGCACCGAGGAGTACCTCGCCAACTCCTGGATCGGCACCGGCGGCAGCAGCATGGCGACCGCCGGTCTGACCGATGCCGGTCATCCGCTGCTCGGTGCGGTGCTGCCGTCCCCCGACACCGATGTGGTCACCTTCACCGGCCGGCTCTCCGCCGCTACGCACGGCTGGATCGTCGACCACGATGTCCTCGGGAGCATCCTGCTGCCGGGCACCGGCTTCGTGGAGCTGGCGATCCGCGCCGGTGACCAGGTCGGCTGCGACGTGCTGGAGGAGCTGGCCCTGCAGGCGCCGCTCATCCTCCCCCCGCGCGGGGCGGTGACCGTGCAGATGGTCCTCGGCGCCGCCGATGCCTCCGCACGGCGCTCGGTGAGCGTCTACTCCCGCGCCGAGGACCGGCCGGATGTGCCGTGGACCCTGCACGCCGACGGCGTGCTCGCCTCCGGGACCGAGGCCGCCGGCTTCGACCTTTCCGTCTGGCCGCCCGCGGGCGCGGACGCACTGTCGTTGGACGGCGCGTACGAGGGACTGCGCGAGCGGGGCTTCGGATACGGGCCCACGTTCCAGGGCCTCAAGGCGGCGTGGCGCGAGAACGACGTGCTGTACGCGGAGGTCGCGCTCCCGGAACACGCCCACGCCGAGGCCGAGAAGTTCGGGATCCACCCCGCGCTCCTGGACGCCGCCATGCACGCGGCGCTGGTGAACGGAACCGGTGGGGACGAGACCGTGCTGCCCTTCGTCTGGCGGGACGTCACCCTGCACGCGGCGGGCGCCTCCGTCGTACGGGTACGCATCACGCAGCCGACCCCGGAGAGCCTGTCCTTGCAGGTCGCGGACGCCACCGGGGCCCCCGTTGCCACCGTGGGCGCGGTCGTCGGGCGGCCCGTCTCCACCGAGCAGCTCGCCACGAGCGGGAACGACTCCCTCTTCCGCATCGCCTGGAGCCGGCTGCCCGCCGCGCAGATCCGGACACCCGCCGAGGGGCCGGCCCCCGCCGTCTTCACCTGCGGGACGCGGGACGTGGCCGAGGACGTGCCGGGCGCCGTGCACGGTCTGGTGGGCCAGGCGCTGACGGCCGTGCAGGAGTGGCTGTCGGCGGACCGGCCCGAGGGTGCGGTGCTGGCGGTCGCCACGCGCGGCGCCGTGGCCGTGGCCGACGGTGAGCCGGTCGACGTGCGGCAGGCCCCGGTCTGGGGTCTGGTGCGGGCCGCGCAGGCGGAGAACCCGGGCCGGTTCGTACTGGTCGACTCCGACGGGTCCGTCCCCTGGGAGCGGGTGACCGCCCTGGGCGAACCGGAGTTGGTCGTCCGCGGGGGCGAGGTGTGGGTGCCGCGCCTGGTCCTCGCCGCGCCGGGTGACGAAGCCGCGCCGGTGTGGGACGCGGACGGGACCGTACTGGTCACGGGTGGTACGGGTGGCCTGGGTGCGCGGGTGGCCCGGCACCTGGTGGCCGAGCACGGCGTACGGGGTCTGCTGCTGGTCGGACGCAGAGGCGCCGATACGCCAGGGGTCTCGGAGCTGGTGGCCGAGCTGTCGGCCCTGGGCGCCTCGGTCGCCGTGGCCGCGTGCGACGTGGCGGACCGCGAGTCACTCGCCGCGGTGATCGCGTCCGTGGACCCGGACCGCCCGCTCTCCGGGGTCGTCCACGCGGCCGGCGTCGTCGACAACGGTGTGGTCGGTTCGCTGACGCCCGCGCGTATGGACGCGGTGCTGCGCCCGAAGGTGGATGCGGCCTGGCATCTGCATGAGCTGACGCGGGACCTGGACCTGTCGGCGTTCGTGATGTTCTCGTCTGCCGGTGGTCTGGTGCTGGCGGCGGGGCAGGGCAACTACGCGGCGGCCAACGTGTTCCTGGACGCGTTGGCGGCCCATCGTCGTGCCGAGGGGCTCCCCGCGTGCTCCATGGCCTTCGGCCTCTGGGGCGTCGACACCGGCATGACCAGCGTGGACATGCTGGACCTGGCCGCGGAGCGGATGGCGGCCCAGGGACTGCCCGCGCTGTCCGAGGCGGAGGGCCTCGCCCTGTTCAACGCCGCACTGGCGTCGGGCCTGGCGGCCACCGTTCCGCTCCGGATCGACACGAACATCCTGCGTGCCCGTGCCACCGCTCTTCCCGCCCTGCTGCGAGGTCTCGTACGGATACCCGTACGCCGCGGCGCGCGGTCCGCGGACGGTGGCGACGGGCTCCTCGCCCGGCTGGCGGGACTCGACGCCGAGGCACGCGCCGCCGCGCTCCTCGACCTCGTGCGGACCCAGGTGGCCGGCGTGCTCGGTCACGCCTCCGGCGAGGCGATCGAGCCGGAGCGGGCGTTCAGCGAACTGGGCTTCGACTCGCTCGCCGCCGTCGAGCTGCGCAACCGGCTCGGTGAGGCGACGGGCCTCCGGCTCCCCGCCACCCTGATCTTCGACTATCCGACCGCACACGCCGTCGCCGCCTTCATGGGTGAGGAGGTGGCCGGTTCGGACCGTGCCGCGCTCGTCCCCGCCCGCGCTCTGCCCGTCGGCGGCGGAGCGGACGGCGACGACGATCCGGTGGTGATCGTCGGGATGGGGTGCCGGTACCCGGGCGGGGTGACGACGCCCGAGGGGCTGTGGCGCCTGGTCGCGGACGGCGTCGATGCCATGGGTGGGTTCCCGGCGGACCGTGGCTGGGATCCGGAGGTGTACGACCCGGAGCCGGGTACGCCCGGCCGGACGTACGCCCGCGAGGGCGGCTTCCTCTACGACGCGGCCGACTTCGATCCGGTGTTCTTCGGGATCAGTCCCAACGAGGCCCTGATGATGGATCCCCAGCAGCGGTTGCTGCTGGAGGTGTCCTGGGAGGCGGTCGAGCGGGCCGGGATCGACCCGACGACGCTCAAGGGCTCGGCGACCGGCGTCTTCGCCGGCGTGATGTACCACGACTACGCACTCGGCGTGGAGGCCGCGGCCAGCAGCGGCGGCAGCCTCGTCTCCGGGCGCACCTCGTACACGCTGGGCCTCGAAGGGCCTTCCGTCACCGTCGACACGGCGTGCTCGTCCTCGCTGGTGGCCCTGCACATGGCCGCCCAGGCACTCCGGGCGGGCGAATGCTCGCTGGCCCTGGCCGGCGGGGTCGCCGTCATGGGCACCCCGGGCATGTTCATCGAGTTCAGCCGGCAGCGCGGGCTCGCCCCCGACGGCCGGTCCAAGTCCTTCGCGGCCTCGGCGGACGGCGTCGCCTGGGGAGAGGGCGCGGGCGTGCTGCTGCTGGAGCGGCTCTCCGACGCGCGCCGCAACGGGCACCCCGTGGTGGCCGTGCTCCGTGGCTCCGCGCTCAACCAGGACGGCGCCAGCAACGGGATGACGGCCCCGAACGGGCCCTCGCAGCAACGGGTCATCCGCCAGGCGCTCGCCAACGCGGGCCTGACGGCCGCCGAGGTCGACGCGGTGGAGGCCCACGGCACCGGCACGACCCTCGGCGACCCGATCGAGGCGCAGGCGCTGCTGGCCACCTACGGTCAGGGGCGCGCGGAGGACCGGCCGCTGTGGCTGGGCTCCATCAAGTCCAACATGGGCCACACGCAGGCGTCCTCGGGCGTCGCGGGGGTCATCAAGATGGTCATGGCCATGCGCCACGGCGTCCTGCCGAGGACCCTGCACGTGGACGCGCCCTCGGATCAGGTCGACTGGGCCGCCGGCAACGTCGCCCTGCTCACCGAGGACCGCGCGTGGGAGGCCCTGGAACGGCCGCGCCGCGCCGGCGTCTCCTCCTTCGGCATCAGCGGGACGAACGCCCACGTGATCCTTGAGGAAGCGCCCGGAGAGGATGCGGAGGAGGCGGGCGCCACCGGCGAACTGCCCGTCGTGCCCTGGGCGCTGTCCGCGAAGAGCCCGCAGGCGCTGGCGGCTCAGGCCGAACGGCTGGTGGAGCGGGTGCGGGAGCAGCCCGGGACCGACCCGGCCGGCCTCGGCCTCTCCCTGGTCTCGACACGCACCACCTTCGCCCACCGGGCCGTGGTGGTGGGCGCGCGGAACGAGGAGCTGCTCCGCGGCCTGACCGCGCTGGCCCAGGGGCGCAACGCCCCCGCGGTGGCGGTCGGCCAGGCTCGGCGCAGTGGGAAGACGGCGTTCCTGTTCACCGGCCAGGGCGCGCAGCGGCTGGGCATGGGGCGTGAGCTGTACGAGGCGTACCCCGTGTTCGCGGAGGCGTTCGACGCGGTGTGCGCGGAGGTGGACGCGCAGCTGGGTCGGTCGTTGCGTGAGGTGGTGTGGGGTGAGGACGCGGACGCGCTGAACGCGACCGCCATCGCTCAGCCTGCCCTCTTCGCGTTCGAGGTCGCGCTGTTCCGCCTCGTCGAGGCCTGGGGTGTCACGCCCGATGCGGTGGTCGGGCATTCCATCGGGGAGCTGGCCGCCGCCCATGTGGCGGGTGTGCTGTCGCTCACCGATGCGGCCCGGCTGGTCGTCGCCCGGGGCCGGTTGATGCAGGCGTTGCCGGCCGGGGGCGCGATGGTCGCCGTGCAGGCGACCGAGGCCGAGGTCCTGCCGCTGCTCGCCGGCGGAGTGTGCGTCGCCGCGGTCAACGGCCCCCAGGCCGTGGTGGTGTCGGGCCCGGAGGGGGCGGCCCTGGCTCTCGGCGAGCAGTTCGCCGCCGCCGGTCGCAAGACCAGCCGGCTGGCCGTCTCGCACGCGTTCCACTCGGCGCTCATGGAGCCGATGCTGGAGGAGTTCCGGGCCGTGGCGGCCGGGCTGTCGTACGCCGAGCCGCGTGTCCCCGCCGTCTCCACCGTCACCGGCGAACCGTCCTCGGACTGGGAGTCCCCGGAGTACTGGGTCGGCCAGGTGCGGGAGGCCGTGCGGTTCGTCGACGCGGTGGGCGCGCTGGAGCGGCAGGGAGTGACGCGGTTCCTGGAGATCGGCCCGGACGGGGTCCTGACCGGTCTCGCCCAGCAGATCCTCGACGCCGACGGGGCGGGCGACGCGGGCGCTGAAGGGGTTCTCGTGCCGGCCGTGCGCCGCAACCGCCCCGAGCCCGAGTCCCTGGTCTCGGCCGTGGGCCGGCTGCACGTGGACGGCGTACGGGTCGACTGGAAGGCGTTCTACGCCGGCACCGCTGCCCGGCGGGTCGACCTTCCCACGTATCCCTTCCAGCGCTCCCGCTACTGGGTCGACGCGGCCAAGCCGGCCACCGATGCCGTGGCCGTCGGCCAGGACGCCCTGGACCATCCGCTGCTCGCGGCCGCCGTGGCGTCCCCCGACTCCGATGCGGTCACCTTCACCACCAGGATCTCCCTGGACGCCCAGCCCTGGGTGGCCGATCACGCCGTGCACGGCAGCATCCTGCTCCCAGGCACCGGCTTCGTGGAGCTCGCCCTCCGGGCCGCCGACCACGTCGGCTGCGGTCTGCTGGAGGAACTGACCCTCTACGCACCCCTCGTCCTGCCCGAGCGGGGCGGAGTCGCGCTCCAGGTCGTGGTCGGCGAGCCCGACGCGCAGGCCCGGCGGGCCGTACGGGTGTACTCGCGCCCGGAGAGCGACCCCGACGAGCCGTGGACCCGGCACGCCGACGGCATGCTCGCCCCGGCCGGTGGTGCGGCGGCCGACGGGCTCACCGCCTGGCCGCCCGCCGGCGCCGAGGAGCTGGACGCCGACGGGCTGTACGACAGCCTTCAGGAACGCGGGTTCGGCTACGGCCCGGTGTTCCAGGGGCTGACCGCGGCCTGGCGGCACGGTGACGCGCTCTACGCCGAGATCGTGCTGCCCGAGCAGGCGCACCCGGACGCCGGGCGCTTCGGACTGCACCCGGCGCTCCTCGACGCCTCCCTGCACGCGCTCGGCTTCGGCGGTCTCGGCGCCGAGGAGGACGAGGGGCAGGCGCTGCTCCCCTTCTCCTGGGCGGGGGTCACCCTGCACGCCGCGTCCGCGACCGCGGTACGGGTCCGGCTCGCGCCGGTCGAGGGCCTGCGCAACGCGGTGCGCCTCGACCTCACCGACCCGGCCGGGGCCCCCGTGGCCTCGGTGGACGCGCTGCGACTGCGGCCGGTCGCCGTGGGGCAGCTCGCCGCCACCGGGTACCGGGACGCGCTGCTGGCCGTCGAGTGGCAGCCGGTCGGCGGTGGCAGCGGGCCGCGCGGGGACTGGGCGATCGCCGGCCCGGGGCTGGCGGCCGCCGGAATTCCGGTGGTTGCGGGGCTCGACGCGCTCGGGGCGGCGGGCGCCGCCGTTCCGGACCTGGTGCTGCTGCCCGTCCTGGCCGACGGGCCCGCCGCCGGTGGTGAGCACGAGGTCACGGCCGGGATGCGTACCGCCGTGGAGGGGGCGCTGGCCGCCGTACAGCGGTGGCTGGACGAGCCGAGGTTCGCGCAGGCGCGGCTGGTGCTGGTGACACGGGCCGCGGCGGCCGTCGCCGACGGCGACCCGGTCGATGTGCGACAGGCCCCGGTGTGGGGCCTGGTACGGGCCGCGCAGGCGGAGAACCCCGGCCGGTTCGTGCTGCTGGACCTGGAGGAGGGCGAGCCGTCGCCGCGCGCGCTCGCCTCCGCGCTCGCCTCGGACGAACCCGAACTCGCCGTACGCGGCGACAAGGTGCTCGCACCCCGGCTCGCCCGTTCCGCCGCGCCCGGCGGGGACTCCCCGTGGGACCCCGACGGAACCGTACTGATCACCGGAGGCACCGGAGGGCTGGGCGCGCTCGTCGCCCGCCACCTGGTGACCGAGCACGGCGTACGGCACCTGGTGCTCGCCGGCCGGCGCGGGCTCGGAGCGCCCCACGCGGCCGGTCTCCGCGACGAACTGGCCGGGCTCGGGGCACGGGTGGAGATCGCCGCCTGCGACGTCTCCGACCGGGCGGCCGTGGCCGGGCTCATCGAGGGCATCGACCCCGAGCACCCGCTGCGCGGGGTCGTCCACGCCGCCGGGGTCGCCCACAACGGTCTGGTCGGGGCGCTCACCCCCGAGCA
Organism: Streptomyces sp. NPDC005803; assembly: GCF_040630435.1. Taxonomy (NCBI): domain Bacteria; kingdom Bacillati; phylum Actinomycetota; class Actinomycetes; order Kitasatosporales; family Streptomycetaceae; genus Streptomyces; species Streptomyces sp. NPDC005803. The sequence continues at coordinate 534,442 of NZ_JBEXXO010000001.1, forward strand.
GGTGGACCACGTGCTGCGGGCCAAGGCGGACGCCGCCTGGCATCTGCACGAGCTGACCGCCGGGCTCGACCTGTCCGTGTTCGCGCTGTTCTCCTCGGCCGGCGGCCTCGTCATGGCCGCGGGCCAGGGCAACTACGCCGCGGCCAACGTCTTCCTCGACGCGCTCGCCGCCCACCGCCGCTCGCGGGGACTGGCCGCCACGTCCATGGCCTTCGGGCTGTGGGCCACCGAGACCGGGCTCAGCCAGTGGCTCGGCGAGGCCGACCTCCAGCGGATGCGGCGCACCGGTACGCCGGCGCTGACCGAGGAGGAGGGCCTGTGGCTCTTCGACGCGGCGGTCGCCGCCGACGCCGCGGCGCTCGTTCCGCTCCGGGTCGACCTGGGCGCGCTGCGGGCCCGGACCGACGTGGTCCCGGCGCTGCTCCGGGGCCTGGCGCCCGCCGGGCGTCGCCGGGCCGGTGCGGCGGTCGCCGCCCGGGAGGCCGGAGGACTCGCCCAGAAGGTGCGCGGGCTGGACGAAGCGGGCCGGACACGGGTCGTGCTCGACGAGGTGCTCACCCACGCCGCCGAGGTCCTCGGGCACGCCGACGCCGGTGCGGTGGACGCCGAAGCGGGCTTCCTGGAGGCCGGATTCGACTCGCTGACCGCCGTCGAACTGCGCAACCGGCTGAACGCGGCCTCCGGGCTCGCCCTGCCGGCCATGGTGGTCTTCGACAGCAAGCACCCGCTCGACCTGGCCCGGCTGGTCGCCGGCCGGCTGGCCGCCCAGGGAGACGTGGGGCAGGCCGCGGCACCCGCCGCGGACGAGCGCCAGGCCGACGACACCCTGTACGGGCTGTTCCTCGACGCGATCATGTCGGGGAACCTCCAGCCCGGACTGGCCATGCTGCGGGCGGTCGCCGCACTGCGGCCCTCCTTCGCCACAGCGGCCGATCTGGCCGAGCTGCCCGAAGCGGTCTCGTACGGGGCCCGCGGCAAGCAGGACGCCGAAGGGCCGACGCCGCCCCGCCTGATCTGCCTCTCCACCCCGACCGTGGCGGGCGGCGTACACCAGCACGCCCGGCTCGCGGCCCGGCTCTCGATGCCGGTGTCCGGGATCCCCACCCCCGGGTTCGCACGCGGCGACGCGCTGCCGGAGTCCTTCGACGCGGCCGTGGACGTCCTCGCCGAGGCCGTCCTGCGCACTGCCGGCGGGGAGCCGTTCGTCCTCCTCGGCTTCTCCTCGGGCGGCCTGCTCGCCCACGCCACCGTGGCCCGGCTGGAGCGGGTGCACGGGGTGCGGCCGGCCGGGCTGGTCCTCCTGGACACGTACTACATGGGGAGGACGAACGACGCGATCTTCGACCAGATGGCCTTCGCGGTCCCGGACAAGGCGGCCACGCTGGGTTCCTTCAGCAGCGCCGAACTCTCCGCGATGGGCCGGTACGTGGAGCTGCTGCCGCAGTTCACGCAGGCGGACATCGAGGCGCCCGTGCTGTTCGTCCGGGCCGGGAGCCTCTTCGAGAGGGGCGAGGACGCCGGGATCGAGGCCGGCCACGGCTGGCAGGCCGACTGGGAGGGCGCGGAGACCGTGGCGACCGTCCCCGGCACGCATTTCACCATCGTCGAGCAGCACGTCGACACGACGGCCCCCGTCATCGACGGCTGGCTGAAGGACCTGAAGGAGCGGATCTCCTCGTGAGCACTGAACGACACGCACCCCGGACGAGCAGAGGAGGCGGGGCGATGAGCCCGGTCACGGAGCACCCGGCAGCGGTCGGCGCGCCGGCGGAGCGCATCCACGAGTTCATGCTGGCGGCGGCCCGGACCGCGCCGGACAGCCCGGCCGCCTGGGAGGCCGGAGACGACGGCGCCTCCCGGGTGCTGAGCTACCGCCAACTGGAGCGCAGGGCCCACGACTACGCGGTGACCCTGGACTCGCTCGGCCTCGACATCGGGGACCGGGTCATCCTGGAGTCGGACAACTCGGCGTCGGCCGTGGCCGCACTGCTCGCCTGCTCGATGCTCGGTCTCACCTTCATTCCGGTGAGCCCGGACGTCCCCACGCCCCGGCTGCTGGCGATCGCCGCCACCGCGGAGCCCGCCCTGCATCTGCGGACGGCGCGGGACGTCCGCGAAGGGGTGCCCGAGTCCATCGGCACGGCGCGCTTCGGCCCCGACGGGGTGGTCGTGGAGCGGGCCCCGGCTCCGCGTATCCGCCACCGGCGGGAACCGGTGTCCACCGACGCCGCGTACATGATCTTCACCTCCGGCACCACGGGCCGCCCCAAGGGGGTGGTCATGAGCCACCGCGGGGTCCTCTCCTTCTACCGGGGCATGCTGCGGCACTCCCTCGTCACCGCGCAGGACCGCCTGGCCACCACCTCGCCGCTCCAGTTCGACTTCGCGCTGCTGGACATCGGCCTGGCCCTCGGTTCGGGCGCCCAGCTCATCCCCGTACCGCGCGAACTGATGCACTGGCCGCGCCGGCTGCTGCGCTTCCTCGCCGACACCGGGGCCACCCAGGTCGACGGTGTCCCGTCCATCTGGCGGCCGCTGCTGCGCCACGAGCCGCAGGGACTGGCCGCGCTGGCCGGGCAGGTGCGCGGGGTGCTGTTCTCCGGAGAGGCCTTCCCGCTGCCCGAACTGCGCCAGCTCCAGGGCCTGCTGCCCCAGGTGCGGGTGGTGAACTGCTTCGGACCGACGGAGGCGATGGCGTTCTCCCTCACCGACGTGCCGAACCCGCTGCCCGAGGGCATCGACAAGCTGTCCATCGGATTCGCCTATCCCGGCGCGGAGATGCTGCTGATCGACGAGCGGGGCCGGCCCGTGGAGGAGCCGGGTGCGGTGGGCGAGATCCATCTGCGCGGACCGTCGCTCTTCACCGGGTACTGGGACGACCCCGAGGCCACCCGGGCCGCGCTCGTGCCCGATCCGCTCAACCCCAGGTCGGGGCAGCTCGTGTACAAGTCGAGCGACCTGGCGTACCGGGGGGAGAGCGGTGAGCTCTACTTCGTCGGACGCGCCGACCTCCAGGTCAAGATGCGCGGCAACCGGGTGGAGCTCGGCGAGATCGAGCGCCGGCTCCTGGAGTTCCCGGGTGTCGAGGCGGCCGCGGTCGTGGTGCGCCCACGGCCGGGTCAGGACCCGGAGCTGTACGCGTACGTCGTGCCCGCCCGCGACTTCGACGCGCTCCCCGTGGCGGTCAGCGCCTTCTGCAAGGAGACCCTGCCCGACTACATGGTGCCCCGGAAGGTCGAGCTCATCGCCGCCCTCCCGCTCACCCCCAACGGCAAGACCGACCGCAGGGCGCTCGCGGAGCTCGTCGCCGGGGAGAGCTGACCCCGGTCGGGCAGGTGTTCGGGGCCCGGGCCGCCCGCCCGGGCCCCGACCCCTGTCCCGACCCCTATTCAGGTCCCTGTTCCCACCCCTGTTCCGGTGCACGGAGGGTCCTGCCGTGCAGGTCTTTCCGTTCACTGGTACCTACGTCCCGACCCCACAGCATTGGACTGCTCCCATGACCAGCTCCCAGAGCGAGAACGGCACTTCCGGACCGGAGCCCAGAGCGGGCCGCAAGGAGTGGATCGCCCTCGGCGTCCTGCTCCTGCCCGTGCTGCTCGTCTCGATGGACCTGACCGTCCTCTACTTCGCGATCCCCTCCATCAGCGAGGACCTCAGGCCGTCCGGGAACCAGCAGCTGTGGATGATCGACATCTACGGATTCGTGCTGTCCGGGGTCCTGCTCACCATGGGCGCGCTCGGCGACCGCATCGGCCGCCGCCGGCTCCTGCTGATCGGCGCCGTGGTCTTCGGCGGCGGGTCCCTGCTCGCCGCCTATGCCTCCAGTCCCGAGATGGTGATCAGCGCCCGGGCGTTCCAGGGCCTCGGCGGCGCCACCCTGATGCCCTCCACGCTCGCCCTGATCCGCAACCTGTTCCGTGACCAGACCCAGCGTCGTACCGCCATCGCCGTCTGGTCCACCGGCATGGCCGCCGGCGCCGCGCTCGGCCCGGTGGTCAGCGGCGCCCTGCTGGCCGGCTTCTGGTGGGGCTCGGTCTTCCTCATCAACGTGCCCGTGATGCTGCTCCTGCTGGTCGCGGCGCCGTTCCTGCTGCCGGAGTTCAAGGACGCCGCGGCCGGGAAGTTCGACCTGGTCAGCGCCGCGCTCTCGCTCGCCGTGATCCTGCCGGTCGTCTACGGCTTCAAGAAGATCGCCGCCGACGGCTTCTCCGTCGTGAATGTCGTCGCCATCGTGGTCGGCCTGGCCCTGGTCCCGGTGTTCCTGCGCCGGCAGCGCACCAGCAGCGATCCGATGATCGACGTCTCGTTGTTCCGCAACAAGGCCTTCGGCGCCTCGGTGACCGTCAACATGCTGGCCTGCTTCACCCTGGTCGGATACTCGCTCTTCTCCACCCAGTACATGCAGTCGGTCCTCGGGATGAGCGCCCTGAAGTCCGCGCTGTGGACGCTCCCCGGCACCCTCGCGGTGGGCGCCGTCGTGCCGCTCGCCACCGTCCTCGTCCGCACCGTCCGGCCGGCCGTCATCATCGCGAGCGGGTTCGGCATCGCCACGGTCGCCCTGCTGATGCTCACCCAGGTACCGGAGAAGGACGGCCTGGTGCTGATCCTGATCGGCATCATCGCGCTCGCGGTCGGTCTCACCCCGGTCCTCACCCTGGTCACCGAACTCGTCGTCGGACAGGTGCCGCCGGAGCGTGCCGGCACCGCCTCCGCGCTGCTCCAGACCTGCCAGGAGCTCGGCGGCGCCCTCGGCGTCGCCGTCCTCGGCAGCATCGGCGCCGCCGCCTACCGCAACAGCGACGAGCTGGACGCCCCGGCCGGGGTGCCCGCCGACGCGCTGGACCAGGCGCGGGAGACCATCGGCGGTGCGCTGGCCGCCGCCGGAAAGCTGCCGGGCGACGCGTCCGCGGCTCTGGTCGACGCGGCCCGTGCGGCGTTCACCACCGAGGTGCACGTCGCGTCGGTGGCCGGTGCGGTGGTGATGGCCGGTGCGGCCGTGGTGGCCCTGATCGGACTGCGTTCCGTCCAGCACGACAACGCGCGCGCCGCCGATCCGGCGGCCCAGGCCGCCGCCGCGCCGGCCCCGAACGGCGCCGCACGGGAGTCCGGTACCGGTATCGCGTAACCCGCCCGCCCCGGCCCCGCCGGGCCCACGGACAGCCGCCCAGGAGCCGGACACCCGTCGCTCCCGGGCGGCTTCACCATGCCCGCGCCCGTGGAGGCACGGGGCCGTCGTAAGGGTAGGGCTGGGGTCGGTTCTGGGGTCCGATGGCCGATTCCCGTCCCTAGCATCGCATCGTGTTCGAGCACACGCTCGATCTGCCAGGCACCAGGCTGGAGGAATATCCGCATGTCCCTGCTGGCAACCGATTCGGCCGAGGCGGCACGGTTCCGCGCCTACGGACCACGGCAACTCGATGAGATCGCCGACCGCCACGGCCTGCCCGCCGACATACGGGAGACCGTCCGGCTCGTGTCGATGGTGCTGCCCTTCCGGGTCAACGAGTACGTCCTGTCGCAGCTCATCGACTGGGACCGCATCCCCGACGACCCGATGTTCCAACTCGTCTTCCCGCAGCGGGGGATGCTGACCGAACAGAACGAGCGGGACCTCGCCGACCTCTCCGCGGACCCCGCCGGCAAGGTCGCCCTGCGCGCCCTGGTCCAGCAGATACGGGGCCGGCTCAACCCGCACCCCTCCGGGCAGAAGGAGCTCAACGTCCCCACCCGGGCGGGCGTGGAGATCCCCGGTCTGCAGCACAAGTACCGCGAGACGGTCCTGTACTTCCCGAGCCAGGGCCAGACCTGCCACGCGTACTGCACCTACTGCTTCCGCTGGGCGCAGTTCGTCGGCGACACCGAGCTGCGCTTCGCCGCCCCCGACCCGCGCGGGCTCGTCTCCTACCTGGAGGCCCACCCCGACGCGGGCGACGTGCTCGTCACCGGCGGCGACCCGATGGTGATGACCACCGAGCGCCTGCGCAACCACCTGGAGCCGCTGCTCTCGCTGGAGAGCGTGCGGACCATCAGGATCGGTACGAAGTCCGTCGCGTACTGGCCGCAGCGCTACGTCACCGACCCCGACGCGGACGGCGTCCTGCGGCTGTTCGAGAAGGTCGTCGCCTCCGGGCGCAACCTCGCCGTGATGGCCCACTTCAGCCACCCCCGCGAGCTGGAGACGGACCTCGCGCGACGGGCGATCGCCCGCATCCGGTCGACCGGCGCCCTGGTCTACTGCCAGGCCCCGCTGATCGCCAAGGTCAACGACGACCCGGACGTCTGGAGCCGGATGTGGCGGGCCGAACTCGCGGCCGGCGCCGTGCCGTACTACATGTTCGTGGAGCGCGACACCGGCCCGCACGACTACTTCCGGGTGCCGCTCGCCCGCGCGGCGGAGATCTACCGGGACGCCTACAGCTCCCTGCCCGGCCTGGCCCGCACGGTCAGGGGCCCGGTGATGTCCGCCACCCCCGGCAAGGTGGCCGTGGACGGGATCATCGAGCGGGCCGAAGGCCGCTTCTTCCAGCTGCGCATGCTGCAGGCCCGCGACCCCTCGCTCGTCGGCCGGCCCTTCCTCGCGCACTACGACGCCGACGCCGCCTGGCTGGACGAGCTGCGGTTCGACCGCTCGGTCCCCGACGACATCGCCCGCGCGATCGCCGGACCGGCCTGGTCGGACGAGCCCGAACTCTTCGGGACGAGGGCCGCGGCGCCCGTGGGGAGCCAGGCATGAGCGACCTGCGGATGTCCCCGAACCTGGCGCTCAACCAACTGGTGGCGCAGCGGCAGGCAGCCGGTGAGCAGCTGATCCACCTGGGCTTCGGCGAGTCGAGGCTGCCCGCCTTCGGACCGCTCGTGGAGCGCCTCGCCGCGGGGGCGACCCGCAACGCCTACGGCCCCGTGGCCGGTTCACCGGGGGTGCGCGCCGCGGCCGCGGGCTACTTCGGCCGCCGCCGCCTCCCCACCGATCCGGAGCAGATCGTGGTCGCCCCGGGCAGCAAGCCGCTGCTCATGGCCGTCAATCTCGCGGTCCCGGGTGATGTGCTGCTGCCCCGTCCGGCGTGGAACACGTACGCGCCCCAGGCCCGGCTGGCCGGCAAGCATCCGATCGCCGTGCCGATCCCCGAGGAGTGCGGCGGGGTGCCGGACCCGGACGCGCTGCGGGAGTGCGTACGGGCGGCGCGGACGCTGGGGCACGACCCGCGCATCATGGTGCTGACCCTGCCGGACAACCCGACCGGCACCCTCGCCCCGCCCGCGATGATCCGCGCCCTGTGCGCGATCGCCGAGGAGGAGGGCCTGCTGATCGTCTCGGACGAGATCTACCGGGACGCCATGCACGACCCGGCCGCCGGCTACCTCAGCCCCGCCGAGGTGGCCCCCGGCATCACGGTGGTCGCCACCGGCCTCAGCAAGAGCCTCGCCGTGGGCGGCTGGCGCATCGGGGTGGCCCGCTTCCCCACGGGCCCGTGGGGCGAGTGGATCCGCAGCGGAGTGGTCTCCGTGGCCAGCGAGGTCTGGTCGACCCTGGCGGGACCGATGCAGGAGGTGGCCGAGTACGCCTTCAACGAGCCCGAGGAGATCCGGGACCGGCTGCGTGCCAGTGCGCGGCTGCACGGGGCCGTCGCCCGCGACGTCCACCGCATCGCCGTCGGCGCCGGAGCCCGCTGCCGGCCGCCCACCGGGGCCTTCTACGTCTACCCCGACTTCGAGCCGGTCCGCGAGGAGCTCGCCGAGTACGACGTCCACGACTCGGCGTCACTGGCGCGGCGGATGCTGGACCTGGGGATCGTGGTGCTGGCCGGACACCTGCTCGGCGACGAGCCGGGAGCCCTTCGGTTCAAGTGCGCCACCAGCATGCTGTACGGCGAGAACGCGGAGCAGCAGGAAAGGGCGCTGGCTGCCGAGGACCCGCTCGCGCTGCCCCATGTCCGGTCCGTTCTGGACCGGATCGAGGAGAGTTTTCAGCGGCTCCTGTAAAAGGAGCGGCCCGACGCGGATGTTGATTCCGTGTCGGGCCGGGCGAGGGTCCGCTTTTTCACGCGGCGGGTTCTGTCTTGTGCATCAGAGTATTCCAGAGGATGTCCGGGCTGGCGAAATTCTCCAGCTTCAGCGCGTCATCCAGGAAGCGCACGGAATAGGCGCCTTCCAGCGCTGCGAGCAGCTCGATCGTGCCCATGGAATCCAGCCCCAGTTCCTTGAGAGGGGAATGGTCGGCGAGCTTTTCGCCGGGCGGGAGATAGGGCAGGAACGGGCGGATGACGTCCTCGAAGGCTTCGTCCCAGGTGTGATTCGTGAGTTCTGGCATAAGGGAATGATGCGGGCGGCCGTCGTTGGCTGTCAATGTATCCCCGTGAATGTGCCGGGAAATGAGGAGCGGAAATGCAATCAAGGGTGCCAGAGGCGCTGCACGCACGTTTCCTGCGCGGACTGGAGAAATCGCCGCACGGGGTGGCGGTGCGTGTGGGCAAGGAGACCGTCGACTACACGCGGGCCCATGAGACGGCCCTGTCCTGGGCGGGCGCCCTCCTGGCCGCCCCCGGTGGCCCGCCGAAGGCCGTCGGCATCCTGGCCGGCCGCAGCCCCCTCGCCTACATCGCCATTCTGGCGAGCCTGTACGCGGGACTGCCCGCGGTCCCGGTCCCGGCCGACTTCCCGTCCGGCAAGATCGTCTCGATGCTCGGCTCGGCCGAGGTCTCCGCCCTGCTCGTGGACGAGGAGGGGGCCGCCCTGCTCGCCGGGGGACTGGGGGCGCGGCTCGGGAGCCTCCCGGTGCTGGCGCCCCACCTCGACGGCGACGGGGCGCGGGCCCTGGCCGGCGGCACCCGGCTGCTGCCGCTGGCGGCCGGCCCGGACACCGCGCTGCGGGCGCCCCGCTCCGCCGCCCCCGAGGACGTGGCGTACGTCCTGTTCACCTCGGGGTCCACCGGCCGCCCGAAGGGGGTCCGGCTCACCCACGGCAACATGGCGCACTACTTCGCCCTGATGGACGACTGGTACGACTTCACCGAGGCGGACGTCTTCTCCCAGGCCGCGAACCTCAACTGGGACTCGGCGGTCTCGGATTTGTGGTGTGCCTGGGCGGCCGGCGCCCCGCTCGTCTCCGTACCCCCGCACGCCTACCGCGACCTGCCCGGCTTCGTGGCCGAGCACGGCATCACCGTGTGGTTCTCGGCGCCGAGCGTGATCTCGCTGGCGCGCCGCACCGGCCGGCTGGCACCCGGCAGGATGCCCTCCCTGCGCTGGACGTTCTTCGGCGGGGAGGCCCTCCAGTTCGAGGACACCGACGCCTGGCAGCAGGCCGCGCCGGACTCGGCGGTGGTCAACGTCTACGGGCCGACCGAGATGACCATCACCACCCACCGTCACCGCTGGTCGCCCGAGGAGTCGACCAGGCTCGGCGTCAACGGGGTGGTCCCGCTCGGACTGCTCCACGACGGCCATGCGGAGCTGTTGCTCGACGAGCTCGGTGAACCCGCGGCCGACGAGGGGGAACTGTGGCTGTCCGGACCGCAGTTGTCGGCCGGCTACCTCGATCCGGAGGACGGCCGCGGCAAGTACCTGGAACAGGACGGGGTGCGCTGGTACCGCACGGGCGACCGGGTCCGGCGGCTCGCCGGCGGTGAACTCGTCTACCTGGGCCGCATGGACTCCCAGGTGCAGGTGCAGGGCTATCGCGTCGAACTCGCCGAGGTGGAACACGCGTTGCGCGCCGCCTCCCCGGTCGGCGGGGCCGTCGTGGTCGGCGTGCCGGTGGCCAACAGCACCGAACTCGTCGCCTTCTACCTCGGTGAGCAGCGCTCCCCGCAGGAGTTCCACCGCGACCTGGCCCCCGTGCTGCCGTCCCAGCTGATCCCGCGCCACTACCACCGGCTGGACGAGTTCCCCCTCAACACCAACAAGAAGACCGACCGGCTGGCGCTCACCGCCCTCGCCGCCGAACGGCACGGCACCCGTGTGCCGGTGCCCGTCCCATGAACCCGGCCGACGGACCGCGCCCCCTCGCCCGCCCCTTCCCCGGGTGGAGCGACGTGGCGCCGGCCCGGACAGCCCGCGTACCGCATCCGTCATTCACGTCCTCAGGAGGACAGTCAGCCATGTACACAAGACCCTGGGCCCTGCGGAAGACGGTCCGCAGGTTCACGCTGCTCGCCGTCATCGCGCTGGCGGCCACGCTGGGCACCGCTCCGGTCAACGCGTCCGCGCCCCGGCCCCAGTGGCCGACCGGCGGGCACGACCTGGGCAACAGCCGCTCCAACTCCCAGGAGCGGACGATCACCAAGAGCAACGCGAACCGGCTGAAGGCCAAGTGGACGTACGCCACCCACGGGGACGTGTCGGCGACACCGGCGGTGGTCGGCGGCGCCGTCTACTTCCCTGACTGGGGCGGCTACCTGCACAAGGTGGACGCCAGGACCGGCCGTCCGATCTGGTCGCACAAGGTGTCCGAGTACACCGGCGACGCGGATTCGGTGTCCCGGTCCAGCCCCACGGTCGTGGGCGGCAAGGTCTACATAGCCGACTGGACGAAGGCCGTCCTGATGTCGGTCGACGCGGCCACCGGCGACCTGGTGTGGGCCCGTGAGATCGACACCCAGTACAAGGCCGTCCTGACGCAGTCGCCGGTCGTGCACGACGGCGTGATCTACCAGGGCGTCTCCTCCCGTGAGTCCGAGGGAGCGCTCGACCCCGCGTACCCCTGCTGCACGTTCCGCGGCAGCGTGAACGCCATCTCCGCGGCCACCGGCAAGGTGCTGTGGCGCCAGTTCACGACCCCGGACAACGGGGGCGTGACCGGCGGCTACAGCGGCGTCGCCGTCTGGGGCACCCCGGCCCTGGACCCGTCGACGAACACGGTGTACTTCACCACCGGCAACAACTACACCGTTCCGAAGCCGGTCTCCGACTGCCAGACGGCCGGGGGCACCCCCGCCGAGTGCTACGCGCCCGACAACTACGTGGACACCGTGCTGGCGCTCGACATGACCACCGGCCGGATCAAGTGGAACACCGGCGCCAAGCGCTTCGACGCCTGGAACACCGGCTGCCTCCCCGGCTTCCCGCCCAACAACTGCCCGCCCAACCCCGGTTACGACTACGACTTCGGCGACGGCGCGCACCTGTTCACCGTCAAGGGCCCGGACGGCCGGCCCCGCAAGGTGATCGGCGCGGGTGAGAAGAGCGGCGAGTACTGGCTGATGGACGCGTCGACCGGAGAGGTGATCTGGAGTGCGGCGGCCGGCCCCGGCGGCCACGTCGGCGGCATCGAGTGGGGCACGGCCAACGACGACAAGCGGATCTACATCGCCGAGGCCAACTTCAACCGGCTGCCCTACCAGCTGGCCGACGGCACCACCACCACCCGCAGTTCGTTCGCCGCGCTCGACCCGCAGACCGGCAAGATCCTGTGGCAGGTCGCCGACCGTACGGACGGACTCGCCTGGGGAGCCCTGACCGCAGCGAACGGCGTCGTCTTCGGAGGCTCCACGAGCGGCCACATGTACGCGCTGGACGCGGCGACCGGCGCCTACCTGTGGGAGTTCACCGCGCCGTACTCCTCGAACGCGGGACCCGCGGTCGTCGACGGCACCGTCTACTGGGGCAACGGGTACGCCCGGTTCTCCGCCGGCGCCGGCACCACCGGCAGCAGCACCGAAGGCACCTTCTACGCCTTCACGGTGGACGGCCGGTAGCACCCGGACGGGGGCGGCCGGCGCCTTCCGGGCGCCGGCCGCCCCCGTCGTCGTGCGTGCGTTCCGGGAGGCGTCAGGCGGCCGCGGGCAGCCCGCGCCGTACCGGAAGCATCGCCGACCTGGGCGTCACCGGCACCACCTCGAAGGCGCGCGTGGTGCACGCGACCCGGGTGAACAGCCCGTCCGCGCCCGCCACGTGCAGCCGGCCGACCCCCGCCTCCTGGAGCGCGGAGACCACCGAGGGCCACCGCACCGTCCGGACGAAACCGTCCAGCAGCATGTCGCGCACCCCCGCCCCGGTGGTCACGACGCGGCCGTCCTGGTCCGCGACGACCGGCAGCCGCGGGTCGGACCAGGTGAGCCCGTCGAAGACCTCTTCGGCGACCCGGTCGCGCAGCCCGCCGAAGAGGTGCGAGTGCATGGGCGGCTTCATCGTGTACATCGCCATCCCGCCCAGCGACCTGATCCTGCGCTGGAGCCACTCCAGTACCGACTCGTGCACGGTCAGCATGGTGAAGTCATGGTCGACGACACACGAGATGTCGCTCCACTCGCCCCGCTCCTTGAGCTCCTGGCGCAGCTCCTCGATCCTGTCCTGCGGCACCCGGGCGATCGACTGCGTCACCAGGGCGGGGTGTTCCCGGGTGAAGTACTCCTCCATCACGTCGGCCAGCCGGGCGGTCATCGTCACGGCGTCGGCGAAGCCGAGCACCCCGGCGTGGACGGCGGCGGCGCGGGCGCCGAAGCTCGGCCCCGTCACCCAGGCCGGCTGCGGCTCAAGCCGCTCGCCGGCCCAGCGCGCCAGGGCGAGGCAGTTCACCACGAAGGAGATCTGCCCGTAGACGGAGTAGTCGCCCTCGGCCTCCCGGTAGCGGTCGGCCAGCCGGTATCCCAGGGTCTCGTCGGCGATCGCGTACAGCTCGCGCGCGTACGGGTTGACCAGCATGAATCGGGCGACCTCGGAGAAGGCCGTCGGCTGCATCCCGGGAAATACGATCGCCGTGCTCGGCGCGGCCCCGGTTTCGGTGTGAGTGTTCATGGACCGAGCCTCGCCCGTCGCCGGGGCCCGCGAGCACCCCTGTCGCCCCCTGACCGCAGGCCCGCGCAAGCGAACCTTAAGGGCGTTTGCGGAGGATCGGCGGGAACGAGGGCCGCACCATCCACGGGCCCGCAGATGCGAGGGGATGCCGCGGATGTCAGAGTCACGCTTCGCCACCTTCACCGAACTGCTCCGCGCCCGGACGGACGAACTCCCCGACGAGGACGTGCACATCTTCCTCCGCGACACCGCCGGCGGAGCCGTGGCCGAGCACCTCACCTACGGAGAGCTCGACCGGGAGGCGAGACGCATCGCGGTCTGCCTCCAGGAGTACGGGGCGGCCGGACAACCGGTGCTGCTCGCCTACTCCTCGACGGTGGAGTTCCTCAAGGCCTTCGCCGGCTGCCTGTACGCGGGAGCCGTCGCCGTCCCCGTGCCGCTGCCGGGCGAGGCCGGCCGCGACAAGCGGCTCAACCGCACCACGGCCGTCCTCAAGGACACCGGCGCCGAGGTGGTGCTCACGGAGACCTCCGCCGCGCCCGAGGTCGCGCTGTGGCTGGCCCGCAACTCCCGCTCCGGCGCCGTCTGCCAGGTCACCGACGTCCCCGGCATCGGCGACCCCGAGCAGTGGCGGCCCGTCGCCGCACGCCCCGACGACCTCGTCTTCCTCCAGTACACCTCCGGCTCGGTCTCCGAACCGCGCGGGGTGACGGTCTCGCACCGCAACCTCCTCGCCAACCAGGCCACGCTGCGGAAGCTGCTGAGGACCACCCGCGAGGACGTATTCGGGAGCTGGCTGCCCTACTTCCACGACATGGGTCTCGTCGCCCACCTTCTCCACCCCGTCTTCCTCGGCAGCCACAGCGTCCAGGTCACCCCGCTGTCCTTCGTCAAGCGGCCCCTGCGCTGGCTCCAGGCCATCGACGAGTACGGCGTCACCGTCGGCGGCGGCCCCAACTTCTGCTACGACCTGTGCGTCCACCGCGTCAAGGACGAGCAGATCGCCGCCCTCGACCTGTCCCGCTGGCGCCTCGCCCTCAACGGGGCCGAGCCGGTGCGCGCCGAGAGCCTCGACGCGTTCGCCGAGCGCTTCGCGCCCGCCGGGTTCCGCCCCGAGGCCTTCCGTCCCTGCTACGGACTGGCCGAGGCCACCCTGGTCGTCTCCGGCGGCGTCCCCGGCACGCCGTACGTGCGCAAGGCGTTCGACAGGACGGAGCTGGAGTACGACCGGGTCGCCGACGCCACCGGGACCCGGCCACGCCACCAGACCCTCGTCGGCTGCGGCGCCCCCGTGGACATGGAGGTGCGCATCGTCGACCCGCTGACCCACCACGAGATGCCGCCCGGCGCCGTCGGTGAGATCTGGCTGCGCGGCTACAGCATCGCGCGCGGCTACTGGCGGCGCCCCACCGAGACCGTACGGACCTTCCGCGCCAGCCTCAACGACGAGGAGAGCAACTTCCTGCGCACCGGCGACCTGGGCATGCTGGTGGACGGTGAGCTGTTCGTCACCGGGCGGCTCAAGGAAGTCATCATCATCAACGGCCGCAACGTGTACCCGCAGGACGTCGAATGGGCGGCGCGCACCGTCAGCCCCGCCCTGACCTTCGGCGCGGGCGCCGCGTTCTCCGTGGACGCCGGCCGCGAGCACCTCGTCCTCGTCCAGGAGGTGCGCGGGGTCGGCAGCACCGAGCTGAGGACGGTCGCCCAGAAGATACAGGCCCTGATCGGCCAGGAGTTCGAGATCCCGGCGGGCAACGTCCTGCTCGTGCGCCCCGGCGCCGTCCGCCGCACCAGCAGCGGCAAGGTCCAGCGCACCCTGATGCGCAAGCTCTTCCTCGACGGTGTGGTGCGCGGCGAGTACGAGGTGCTCACCCCCGACGTGTGGGCGCTCGCCCGCGCCGAGGACGTGCTGTTCGGAGGCGATCTGCTGCGGCCGGAGGGAGCCGACGGAGGAAGGCGGTGGTGACGACCCTGCCCGTCGAGCGGCCGGAGGCCACCGCGGGTGCCGCGCAGCGGCGCGAGAGCGCCGTGCGGGCCCGCGTCGCCGGCCTGGAGGCCCTGCTCGGCGACCCGTCGGACCCGGCCAACCCGGCCGGCTACACCGCGCTGCTCGAAGCCGACCGGGCGGCGGTCCCCTTCGCCGCGGGCGAGGCGCTGCTCGACGAGTTCGGGATCGTCGACGAGTACGTCCCGCGGTCACTCGGCGGCCGGCTCGACGCGATGGACACCCTGGTCAGGGTCATGCGCCCGGTCATGCGCCGGGACGTGGGCCTGGCCATCGGGCACGGGATGACCACCTTCATGGCCGCGTCCGACGTGTGGGCCGCGGGCAGTCCCCGGCAGCGGAACTGGCTGGCGGGGCTGTTGCGCAAGGGCGGCAGGGCGGCGATCGCCCAGCACGAGACCGCCCACAGCAACGACTACGTGCGCAGTCAGGTCACCGCCCGGCGGAGCCCCGGCGGCTATCTGATCAGTGGCGGAAAGCCGCTGGTGAACAACCTCGAACGGGCGGGTGCGCTCGTCCTGTTCTGCCGTACGGACCCGGCCCCCGGCAGCCGCAGCCACTCGGTGCTGCTGCTGGAGCCCGGGCAGCTGAGCGACGCCCGCGCGGCCGTCACCGCCCGCAGGACCCCTGTCGGGTTACGCGGCTGCCGCTTCGCCGGGGTGGAGTTCGACGACTGCCCGGTGCCCCGGAGCGCGCTGCTGGGCCCCGAGGGCAGCGGCATCGAGACCGCGCTGCGCTCCTTCCAGATCAGCCGGACGGTGATCGCCGCGACCGCCGTCGCCGCCCTCGACACCAGCCTGCGCACCGCCGTCCGCTTCGACCGGGAGCAGTCGGGCGGCTGGCAGGCACGCGGCACCGACGGCAGCCGTACCGGGGCAGCCCTCACCAACGCCTTCGTCGACCTGCTGCTCTACGACAGCCTGGCGGTGGTCGCCACCCGCGCCCTGCACCTGCTGCCCGCCGAGACCAGCGTCTACTCGTCGGCGCTGAAGTACTTGCTGCCCCGTGTGCTCACCGAGCCGATGTACGACCTGTCCATCGTGCTGGGCTCGGACTTCTACACCCGCGAGGGCACCCTCGGCATCTTCCAGAAGCACGTCAGGGACGTACCGGTGCTGAGCCTCGGCCACGCCGGGACCGTCGCCTGCCAGGCCACCGTCATCCCGCAGATGCCCCGGCTGGCCCGGGGCTCCTGGTTCGTCGAGGACGAGGCGCCCGCCGCGCTGTTCCGCCTCGACGGGGACCTGCCGCCGCTGCGCGGCGACCGGCTCGCCCTCGCCTGCGGACGGGACTCGCTGAGCGCCACGATGCTCGCCGTCGCCGCGGGCATCCACGGTCGCGGACCCGTGGAGCGCGCCCTGCGCACGCTCGCGGGCCTGCTCGTCGAGGAGTTCCGCGATGTCCGGGGCCGGGTGCTGAGGCTGGAGGCCGCCGGACCCGCCTCCCGCGCGCAGCCCGCGAGGTTCGCCCTCATGGACCGGTACACGCTGCTGCTGGCCGGGGCCGCCGTGCTCGGCGTGTGGGACCAGGGCCGCTACGGCTCCGACCCGTTCCTCGCCGACCCGTCGTGGGCGGCCGCCGCGCTGCACCGGATCTGCCGGCGGCTCGGCACACGCGTCGCCGCCCTCCCGCCGGAGTGCGAGACGCGGATCCGGCACGAGGTCCAGCTCCGCTTCTCCACCCGGACCAGCTACGACCTGTACTCGACCCCGATCCCGGGTTGACCGAAGGAGTCCCGCCATGACCAGTCCCACCGGCCGGCACGCCGTGGCCGCCGACACCGCGAAGTCCGAAGGCGTGTACGAGTGGCTGTCCGCCCGCGTCGCGCTCTACCTGCGGCGGTCGCCCGAGACCGTCGACCCCACCGTGCCGCTCGCCGAGTACGGCATGGACTCGGTGGCGGCGCTCAGCCTGTGCGGGGACCTGGAGGACGAGTTCGGCCTGGAGGTCGAGCCGACCCTGCTGTGGGACTACCCGACCGTCGCGAGCCTCGTCCGCCATCTGACGGCCGTACTGCCCGACGCGTCCGCCGGCCCGTTCCCGGCACGGGGCCGGCACTGATGGGCGACATCGCCGTCGTCGGGATCGACTGCGCGTTTCCCGGAGCGGCGGGCGTGCGGGCGTACTGGGACCTGCTGATGTCCGGCGGGGCCGGCATCGGCCCCGTTCCGCGCGGGCGCTGGGAGGCGCGGGACTTCCCCGCTGTCGGTGACAGCGGCGGTTTCGTCGACGACGTCGATGTCTTCGACAGCGACTTCTTCTCCGTCACCCCGCGCGAGGCGGCCGCGATGGACCCGCACCACAGGCTGCTGCTGCCCTGCGCCTGGCGGGCCCTGGAGGACTCCGGCCGCGCCCCGGGGGAACTCGCGGGCACCGAGACCGGGGTGTTCGTCGGCGTGATGGGCGGCGAGTGGGGCCGCCTCACCATGAGCGACCTCACCCGCGTCACCCCCCTGCTCGGCTCCGGCAGCAGCGCCGGAATGGCGGCCAACCGGATCTCGTACCACTTCGACTTCACCGGACCGAGCCTCGCCGTCGACACCGCGTGCTCGTCCTCGCTGGTCGCCGTCCACCTCGCGGCCAACTCCCTGCTCGCGCAGGAGTGCGACACCGCGCTGGCCGGCGGGGTCAACATCGTGCTGTCGCCCTCACTGGGCCTGGTCTACGGACAGCTCGGACTGGCGGCCGCCGACGGACGCTGCAAGCCGTTCAGCGCCGACGCGGACGGGATCGGCCGCAGCGACGGCGTCGGCCTGGTGGTGCTGCGCCGCCTGGAGGACGCGCTCGCCGACGGCCAGCGCGTCTACGCCGTGCTGCGCTCCAGCGCCGTCAGTCAGGACGGCCGCAGCAACGGGATGATCGCCCCCAACCGCTGGTCGCAGGAGCGCGTCCTGAGAGCGGCCTACCGGCGGGCCGGAGTCACCCCCGACCAGGTCGCCTTCGTGGAGGCCCACGGCACCGGAACGGTGCTCGGCGACGCCATCGAGTGCGCGGCCCTCGGGTCGGTGCACGGGGTCCCGCGCGACACCCCCTGCGCGATCGGCTCCGTCAAGGGCAACCTGGGCCACACCGAGGGGGCGGCCGGCATCGCCGGGTTCATCAAGACCGCCCTGGCCCTGCACCACCGCATCGTCCCCGCGAGCCTCTACGCCGACCGCGAGAACTCCCGGCTGCGGCTCGGCGAACGGGGCCTGCGGCTGCTGAAGTCCCCCACGCGGCTGCCGCGCGGTCAGAACACCGCGGGCGTCAGCAGCTTCGGCATGGGCGGTACGAACGTCCACGCCGTCCTCGGCAGCGCGCCCAGGTCCCCGAGGGCCACGCCCGGCCGGACCCGTGCGGCCACCGAGGCCGTCGGCGTGTTCACCGTCAGCGCCGACACCCCCGAGGCGCTGCGCCGCAACCTCGCCGCGCAGGCCGACGCGATCGCCGCCCGGCCGAAGGGCGGGGCGGCCGCCCTGTGCTGGAGCAGCAACCGGATCAAGACCGGTCTGCCGCACCGGTTCGCGGTCACCGCGCGCGACACCGGCGAGCTCGTGGCGCGGCTGCGCCGGGCGGTCACCCTGCGGACCCCCGTGTCACCCGACGCGGCGGTCACCACCGACCGCCCCTGGGGCCGGCCCGTGGTCGCGTTCCTGTTCACCGGCCAGGGCAGCGAGTTCCCCGGCATGACGGCGGGCCTCTACCGCGAGTCGCCGGCCTACCGCCGCCACCTCGACGAGGCCGACGAGGCGCTCGCGGCCCACCTCGGCGCCTCGGTACGGGATGTGATCCTCGGCGGCGAGGACCCGGCCCACCGGCCCGTGGCCGTCCAGCCGGCCCTGTTCGCCGTCGGCGTCGCCCTCGCCCGCACCCTGGCGAGCGTGGGCGTCACCCCGGCCGCCGTGCTCGGCCACAGCCTCGGCGAGTACGCCGCCGCCGTCACCGCGGGCGCCCTGGATCTGGACGAGGCCGCCCGCCTGGTGGTCCTGCGCGCACGGCTGACGGCCGGACTGCCGCCCGGTGCGGGCCTGCTCGCCGTCGCCGCCGGCGCCGGTGAGCTGGCGCCGGCCCTGGCGGGCGAGCCGGACGTGGTGGCCGCCGCGCTCAACGGTCCCGCGGACACGGTCCTGGCCGGCCCGCTGGACGCGCTGGCCCGGATCGCCGGGGAGCTCGCTGGGCTCGGGATACGCGCCGGCGAACTGCCGACGGCCCACGCCTTCCACTCGCCCCTGATGGCTCCCGTGGCCGCCGGGCTGCGCGCCGCCGACGTGCGGTGCGCGCGGCCCGCGCTGCCGGTGGCCTCGGCCCGGTTCGGCCGGATGCTGCGCGACGAACCCCTGGACGCCCGTTACTGGGCCGGCCAGATCGAGGAACCCGTGCTGTTCGACGACGCGCTGGCGGCGCTCGTACGCGACCTGGCCCCGACCCATCTGATCGAGATCGGACCGAAGCCCCAGCTCACCGGGATCGCCGTGCGCGGCGGGCGCGTGGGAGGTGCGGAGCTCCTGCATCCCGCGCCCGGGCCCGAGGCCACCGCCCGGGACCTGGCGGAGACGGCCGGCGCCCTGTACCGCTGCGGAGTGGACCCGCTCTGGGAGGAGCTGTACGTGCCGGAGGACCGGGGCGTCGAACCCCTCGCCCCGTACGTGTTCTCGTCCGCGCAGCGCTACTGGGACCGGCTGCCGGCACCCGCGCCCGCCGGCACCGCGCCTGCGGTATCGCAGCCGCCCGCCGGCACCGCGCCCACGGCGTCGCAGCCGCCCGTCGCGGAACGGCGGGCCGGCCCGGAGGCGGCCACCGGCGCGGACCCGGGCGACCCGGTGCTCCTCGCCGTGGTCGAGGCCGTCACGGAGGTCGGTGGGTACGCCCCGGAGCGCGTGGTGCGCGAGGCCCGGTTCCACGAGGACCTCGGCTTCGACTCGGTGATGATCATGCAGCTCAAGAACCGGGTGGAGGCCCGCCTTCCGCGCGTCGGAGAGGTCTCCGTGCAGCGCCTGCTGCCCGCACTGCGCTCGGTCGGCTCGCTCGCCGAGTTCCTCGACGGCGTCATCATGGCGAGGTCGGCATGAGCGCCGTCCACATCGCCGCGACCGGCACGGCGCTGCCCGGTGAGCCGGTGGACAACACCGTGCTCGGCGCGATGCTGGGCGTCGGCAAGGAGTGGATCGACCACTTCGTCGGCACCAGGACCCGGTACTTCGGCTGGGACCCGGTCACCGGGGAGGTCCGTGGCTCCCTCGCCGATCTGTGCGCCGAGGCCGGGGCCCGGGCGGTGCGGGCCTCGGGGCTCGACCCCGCCGACATCGAGTTCGTGGTGCTCGCGACCGCCACCCCCGACACGCTGCTGCCGACCACCGCGACCGAGGTCGCCGACCGGCTCGGCCTCGACCACCTGCCGGTCTACCAGATCCAGGCGGGCTGCTCCGGAGCCGTCCAGGCGCTCGACCTCGGACGGAGCCTCGTCCTCGGCGGCCGGCGGGCCGGCCTGATCATCGGCGGCGACGTCACGCACCGGTTCCTGTCGCCCCGCCGGGACGCCGCGAAGATCCCCACCGGGGAGCTCGTCAACTACGTCCTGTTCGGGGACGGGGCCGGGGCCGCCGTCCTCACCGACGAACCGGAGGGCGAGCGGGTCGCCGTACGGGCGGTGCTGAACTCCTGGACCGGCCGGGGGCGGCCGCCCGGCCAGCTCCTCGACTGGTACGGGACCACCGACCGTGACTCGGACCGGCCGATGCTCGCCGAGGACTACAAGGCGATCGAGGAGCAGGTGCCCCCGATCGCCGCGGAGATCCTCTGGGAGCTGCTCGGCGGCCTCGGCTGGAGCCTCGGTGACGTCGGTTTCCTGCTGCCGCCCCAGCTCTCCGAGCGGATGACCGCACGCATCGTGGAACGGCTGCCGGACAGCTCCGCGCGGGAGATCTCCTGTGTCGCCGACACCGGCAACACGGGCAACGCCCTGCCCTTCCTCCAACTGGACCGGCTGCTGCCCCGGTTGGCGGTGGGGGAGCGTGCGCTCGGCCTGTGCGTGGAGTCCAGCAGGTGGATCAGAGCCGGGTTCGCCCTGGAGAAGGTGTGAGGCACGGATGACCACGGCGATGGACCGGCTGCGGGAGATGCGCGGCCGAGGACTGCTGGAGAAGACGTACGACCGGGTCGCGGCGGTCCTCGCCCAGGAGGAACCGGGGGGCGGCCTGCCGGACGCCGCCGCGGCCGGCCGGCTGCTGGGCGGCATCGACGACGACGCCGTGCTCGCCCACCATCCGGCCGTCCCCGTCGTGACGGTGGCCGTGACCGGACAGTCCACGGTGGGCCACGTGCTCGACCCGCTCAGGGGCGAGCTGGCCCGCCACGGGATGCTCCTGCGCCCGGTCGTCGGCGAGCACGGCACCTATCTGCGCGACCTGACCGACCCGGCCGGGGAACTGCGAGCGGCCGGCCCCGACCTCACCCTGTGCCTGCTCGACGCCGAGACGCTCTTCTCCCAGGTGCCCGCGGTGTGGAGACCCGCGGACGTGGCGGCGGCGGCGGAGGAGGTGCTGGCCAGATGCGTCGCGATGGCCGGGGCGGCCCCGGGCACCCTGGTGCTCAACACGCTCCCGCTGCCCAGGAGTTACAGTCACCAACTCGTCGACCACCGCTCCCGTGCGCTGCTCGGCGCGGTGTGGCGGGAGTTCAACGCCCGGCTGCTGCGGCTCACGGAGCTCCCGTCCGCGCCGGTGGTGATCGACCTCGATCCCCTGGTCGCCGAGGGCGGGCCGGTCACCGACCCCCGCCTCGCCCGGTACGCCAAGGTGCAGCTCGGTGCGGAACTCCTCGCCGCGTACGCCCGCGAGGTCGGCCACCTGGCCCGGGCGCTGCGCGGCGCGACCCGCAAGTGCCTGGTGCTCGACCTGGACAACACCTTGTGGGACGGCGTGCTCGGCGAGGAGGGGCCCGACGGCATCGCCGCCGCGGGCACCCTGCGGGGGGAGGCCTTCGGGGCCTTCCAGAGATGCGTGCGGCAGCTCGGCTCCCAGGGTGTACTGCTCGCGGTGAGCAGCAAGAACGACCAGGAGCAGGTGGAGCGGGTGCTCGCCGGCCATCCCGATCTGGTGCTGCGCGCCCCGGACTTCGTGGCGGTCAACGCCAACTGGGAACCCAAGGACGCCAATCTCGCCGACATCGCCCGGCAGCTGGATCTGGGCACCGACGCGCTCGTTTTCGCCGACGACTCAGCCGCCGAGCGCGCGCAGGTGCTCCACGGGCTGCCCGAGGTGGCCGTCGTGCCGCTCGGCGAGGAGCCCGCGTCCCATGTGGCGCGCCTGCTCGCGGACGGCTGGTTCGACACGATGAGCCTGACCGAGGAGGACCGGGCCAGGACCGGTGAGTACCGGGCGCGCCGGCAGCGCCGTGATCTGCACGCCGGCTCGGGCTCGCACCAGGAGTTCCTGGAGGCCCTGGACATCCGCCTGGACGTCGGCCCGGCCCGGCCCCACGAGTTCGCCCGCATCTCCCAGCTGACCCTGCGGACCAACCAGTTCAACCTCACCGGGGGCGGCTACGCGGAGTCCGCGCTGGCCGCCCTGGCCGCCGACCCCGGGCGCCATCTGCTGCTGGCGGCCCGCAGCGCCGACCGGTTCGGCGACAACGGCCTGACCGGGGCGGTGCTCGTCACCGTGGCCGGGGGGACGTGGCACCTGGACAACCTGTGGCTCAGTTGCCGCGTCCTAGGACGTGGCATCGAACGGGCCTTCCTCGCCATACTGTTGAGTAGGGCCCGGCGCCTCGGAGTGAACGCCGTGGGCGCCCGCTACGTACCCACCGTGCGAAACCACCGGGCCCGGGACCTCTACCCGTCCTGCGGGTTCGTCGCCCGTGATCTCCCGGACCGGGAGGCGTACGGGGACGGGACTGCCGAGTTCCACCACGATCTGGCGGTGCTTCCGGACCTCCCCGGCCATGTATGTGTCACCGAGTCCGGAGGGCAGCCCGCATGAGCTCCGATGACCTGAGCGTCCTGGACGTCTTCCTGCGGACCGTGGGCGACGACCTCGGCCTCGACGTCGGCGGGCCCGCCGGGGCGGACACCGCTCTCGGCGACCTGCCCGGCTGGGATTCGCTGAACCTGCTCCGGTTGGTGGCCCTCCTGGAGGAGTCCGGCCATCGCGTGCCGGTGCACCGTCTGCTGGAGGCGCACAGCCTCCGGGACATTCACACCCTTGTGAAGGAGTACGGATGACCGTCCCGGGCAGTCTCACGCTCGGTTCACCCCTCGGCGAGCCCGTCGCGGTGGTTCCCGGAGGGGATTCGTGGGACAGGGTCAGGGAGGACCTCGCCACCCACGGGAGCGCGCTGGCCTACGCGTGGCTGAGGGACCTGGAGCCGGCGGTGCCGTCGGGGGAGGAACTGCGCGAACTGCTCGGGCGCGACTGGACGCGCTACCTCGACCTCACCCACGCCGATGTGCGGGACCAGTACGTCGCCTCGCGGTTGCTCCTCAAGCACGCGGCGGGCGCCGTGCTCGCCAGCGAACCGGCCGACCTGGAACTGGCGTACGGCCCGACGGGCCGCCCGTACCTGCGCGGCTGCGACCAGATCGACATCAGCCTCAGCCACACCCAGGACCTGGTGCTCGTCGGGCTGACCACGTGCGGGCTCATCGGGGTGGACGCCGAGCACGCCGACCGGGACATGTACGGCGGCGGGCTCGTCCGGCACATCTGTACGTCGTACGAGGCGGTCCTGCTGTCCGGGATGCCGGAGGAGGAGCGCAACGGTGCGCTGGTGCGGCTGTGGACGCTCAAGGAGTCCTACAGCAAGGCGATCGGGCAGGGCATGCAGTTCCGCTTCACCGAGTTCGGCTTCGGTCCGGACGGCCGCCCCGTCCGGGTGCAGCGGCCGGACGGCACGGCGGGCACCGGGGAGGAGTGGACCTTCCGCACGTTCTCCCTGCCGGGCGGTTACGTCGTCAGCGCCGCGGTGTACGACGCGGGGTTCGGCAAACTGCAGGACGCCCACGTCACGACGATGCTCGACCAGGACTGTATGGACGCGATCACCGAGGCCCTCGACGCGGAGACCGGTCCGTGAGGCGGGCGGCGCCGGGATCAGGGGGACGGGGGCGTGTCGCCGGAGAGCATCTCCTGGCGTGCGGCGTTGTACCCCGCCTGGAAGCGGCTGGTCGCCTCCAGCTGTTCGGTGATCTCCGCGATGTGGCGTCGGCACGTGCGGACGGACATGCCGAGCCGACGGGCGACCATCTCGTCCTTGTAGCCCTTGGTCATCAGCCGGATGATCGACCACTTCAGCTCGTCGGTGGAGGTGGGGGGCCGCTGGGACTCCACGACGTACGGGGACGCGCCTTCCCACAGGTACTCGAAGACGGAGTAGAGGAACGCCACCAGGGTGGGCTCGCGGACGACGGCGGCGCCCGGCGTGCTGCCCTCCTGCGCGGAACGCTCGGGGAGGAAGGCCACCTCCCGGTCGTAGATGATCAGTCTGTCGATGACTTCGTCGGCGGTACGGACCTCGGCCCCCTGCACCGTGACGTCGCGGACGTACGAACGGGTGGGCAGGTCGTTGCGGGCGGTGTGCTGGTAGATGGTCCTTATCCGGACCCCGCGGCCGAGGATGGACAGGGCGCTCTCCCGCGCGTCCGCGAGGATGTCCGCCCGGCGCGCGCCACCGGGCTGGACGGTGATCAGCTCGCGCTTGCAGGTCTGCCCGAGGTGGTCCAGCAGCGCCTGGATCCGGGAGGGGTCGCTGATGACGTCGAAGGCTTCCAGGTGATTGCGCAGCCTGCGTCCCTCGAAATACAGGGGGGTGAGCGACATCAGCTTGGCGCGGACGTCCGTCACCGCCTGCTGGAGGTCGCGGATCTGCCGCTCGGCGGGGCCCACGAGGGAGGCGGCCGCCGCGTCGGGCGCCACGGGGGTCAGCTGGTGCGAGTGGCCGGGTACGGACTGAAGGAGCCGGACCCCGGACAGCACGCTCTCGACCCGCGCGATCTCGTCGTGCGAGAGCGACAGTTGGCCGGCAATCCGCTCCCGGTCGAAGCGGCCGCACTCGACGGCGAGCCCGTATGCCGCAGCGCTCACGTCGTCCAGTTCGGTAAACCCCGAATCTGCGTACTCCCCTTGGAACACGCCAGCCCCCACTGTTCGGTGTAATTGCTGCCACGTAACTTTACGCCAACGTGGCCCTCTTGGCGTGAATGATCGCTATCCGAGACTCTATTCCCGTCACCCGGGGCCGCCAAAGGCGGAGATTTCGGGTGAAGGAGTTAGCGAAGGTAAGGCTCATTCGCCGACCGAGGGGAGTCGCAATGGCAAGGTATGGTAAAACATCACCGATTCGCTTGACTTTGTTGATGGCTATGCTTCTGGCCGTAATGGGGGGACAGTTCATGTCAGGCCTGGCGCTGCAGGGGACGTCCGCAGGATCCGGCGCGGGGGCGACGGCTGCGAACGGGCTCGTCACGGCGGGCGTGGACAGACCGAACGACGACCGCTGGGACTGACCGGGCCCGGCGGTCCAGGACTCAGACGATGCTCCCCGTGCGGCACAGGCGGGGAGCATCGCCGTGTGCCGGGGCGGCCGGTGTGCGGGCGGGCACCGCGATGGCGCTCAGCAGCACGCCGCCGCGGGCGGACCAGCGGCCGCTGAACGTGGTGGGCCCCGCCGGGGAGAGCCCCTCCGGCTTCGGGAGCAGCCGGGCGTGGAACGTCTCCTGGGCGGCGTCCACGCTCACCAGCGCGTCGGTGAAGTCCAGTTCCTGGCCGGTGAGCGGGAACCAGGTCTTGTAGACGGCCTCCTTGATGCTGAACAGCAGCCGGTCCCAGGCGACCTCCGGCGCCGACCACGCCAGTTCACGGGTCCTCCGCAATTCCTGCGGCAGCGCGATCGACTCCAGCACCCCGGCGGACAGCGGGGCGTTGGGCTCCGCGTCGATCCCCACCGCGAGGAAGTCGCGCGCACGGGCGAGTGCCACGCCCCGGAAACCGGCGCAGTGCGTCATGGACCCCACCACCGAGGGCTCCCACTGCGGGACACCCCGCCGTCCCGGCAGCACCGCGGCCGGCGCCACGCCCAGCGCCCCCATCGCGCGGCGGGCGCACCAGCGCACTGTGCCGAACTCCAGCCGGCGCTTCGGCACGGCGTCGCGGATCAGGGTCTCCTCCTCCGGGAAGAGGAACACGTCGGCCGGATCGGCGGTGGCCTCGGCGGTGGCGACGTTCGACGGCAGGAGCTCTGTGAGCACGGCGTTCCTTCAGGTCGGTGCGTCGGGTGGACGTCCTCCACGCTCGCGCCGCCGCTCCGCCCCGGCCAGCGAACAGGGCGCCGCCGGGCCGGACGGGCCCGCCGGACCCGGGTTCTCTCCCAGCTCGCTGTCATCCGCCCGGCGCCACCGGCCCCGCCCGGGAGCGGGCTGCCATGCCCCGTGGCCGGCCTTGCCATCTCCCTGTCATCCGGGCGGTGCGCGGGCGGCGCCCCCAACCCCAGGGGGCGGCAAGGGGTGTTCGCGGCCGGCCGGGCCGCCCAGCCTGGGTGAATGGCGCACGGAAACCTCATGGGCATCAGTGACCTCCATGTCGCATTCCCGGAGAACCGCCGGATCGTCGAGGAGCTCTATCCCGACAGTCCTGCCGACTGGATCGTCGTGGCCGGTGACGTGGGCGAGTCCCCCGATGATCTGCGGTGGGTGCTCGATTTGCTGACGCGGCGTTATGCCACCGTGGTCTGGGCTCCCGGAAACCATGATCTGTGGACTCTTCGCGAAGATCCCGTGACCCTGCGTGGAGACGCCCGCTACCGGCGATTGGTCGAAATCTGCCGTTCGTACGGCGCATACACCCCGGAGGACCCGTACCCCGTCTGGTCGGGGCCGGGCGGACCGCTGGTCGTGGCCCCCCTCTTCCTGCTGTACGACTACAGCTTCCGCACCCCCACCGCCGCCACCCGGGAGCAGGCGCTGGAACAGGCCTACGAGGCGGGAGTGGTGTGCACCGACGAGTTCATGCTGCACCCCGACCCCTACCCGTCCCGCGAGGCGTGGTGCCGGGCCCGGGTCGCCGCCACCGAAGCGCGCCTGGCGGCCTGCGATCCCGAACTGCGCACCGTGCTGGTCAACCACTTCCCGCTGGTCCGCACCCCCACCCGGATCCTGCGGCACCCCGAGTTCGCCCAGTGGTGCGGCACCGACCTCACCGCCGACTGGCACATCAGGTTCCGGGCCGCCGCGGTCGTCTACGGGCATCTCCACATCCCGCGCACCACCTGGTACGACGGTGTGCGGTTCGAGGAGGTCTCCGTCGGCTACCCCCGGGAACGACAGCACCAGGGCCGGTCCCGGGTCGCCCCGCGCCGCATCTTCCCGGCCGCCCCCGGGGATTGCTGACTGGCAGGTTCCGGCCACCGGGCGGAGGGGAAACAGGCCTCTAGAGTGGGACCGGACTGCTTTTCATGCGCTGCTCGATCGGTCCTGAATCCGATTCGCGTTCCCTTTTTTCGAGCAAACGAAAAGCGGGCACTGGGGGATCTCATGGTGTTGTTCCGTCGCGCGGAGGAACTCTCTCTTCTGGAAAAGCTGATCGAAGGCTGCGAAGAGGGGAATTCCGGATTAATTCTTGTCGAAAGTGCGGTCGGCTGCGGGAAGAGTGAGTTCCTCGAGACCGTGGCCGTGAACGCGGAGAAGCGCGGCGGCATCGTGCTGCGGGGCATGGGCGCCGCCGACGAACGGCGACACCCGCTGGGCGTGCTGCGCCAGCTGGCCGCCGACGCCCCGGCCGGAGCGCTGCCGGCCGTCCCGTCCTCACCCGGGGAGGCCGGCCGGATCGGGGCCATGCGGCAGTTCGCCTCGGCCGTCCGTGAGCTGAGCACCGTCGCACCGGTGGTGATCTGCGTGGACGACCTGCACCACGTCGACGAGCTGTCCAGCCGCTATCTGCTGCACCTCACGCGCGGCGCCCGGCAGGCCAAGGTGCTGCTGGTCCTCACCGAGTCCGTGCACGAGCACGGCGACGACCCGCTGCTGCGCACCGAACTGCTGCGGCTGCCCCACTTCGTACGCCTGCGGCTGGAACGCTTCACGCCCGAGGCGGTCCGGGCGATGCTGCCCGACCGCGGCGAGGCCGAGACCGCCCGGCTGCACCGGGCCAGCGGGGGCAACCCGCTGCTGCTGCGGGCCCTGCTCCAGGACCCCGGAGCCCTGCCCGGGGAGGCCTACACCCAGGCCGTACGCGCCTGCCTGCACCGCTGCGGAGCGGCCGGCACGGAGCTCACCGAGGCCATCGCCGTGCTCGGCCCCCTGGCGAGTGCCGCCCATGTCGCCCGGCTGGCCGGAGCCACCGAACCCGCCGCCGCCCGGGCCCTCGCCGCCCTCGAAGCCGCGGGCCTGCTCCCCGCCGGACGCGGGCAGGGCTTCTGCCACCCGGCCGCGCGGGCCGCCGTGCTGGAGGCAATGGAGCCGGAAGCCCGCCGCGCCCTGCACCGGGACGCCGCTCTGCTGGCCCGCGCCGCGGGAGCCCCCGACACGGCCGTCGCGGCCCAGCTCCTCGCCGCACGGCACACGGCGGAGGACTGGGCGCTGCCCGTCCTGTGCTCCGCGGCCGACCAGCACGCGGCCGACGCCGCCCTCGACCAGGCCACCGCCCTGCTGCGGCTCGCCCGGGAGACGTGCCCGGACGAGGCCCGCCGCACCGAGGTGAGCGTCCGGCTCAGCGTCGTCACCGGGCGCACCGACCCGGCCGCCGCCGAACACCATCTGACCGAACCCCTCGCCGCCCTCGCCGCCGGCCGGCTCGAGCCGCGCGCCCTCGGACCGCTTGCCCGGGTCCTGGCCGCGCAGGGCCGCATCGACGAGTCGACGGAGGTGCTGGAGCGGCTCGCGGCCGGTGAGGGCCGTCACCCCGGCGCCGCCGGCCGCAGACACGGGGACATCCCGGGCGACGACCCGCTCGACGGCCTGTCGGCGTTCCCCCGGTGGGGAGCCGTCGGCCGCGGCTGCGTCCCCGTCGAGCCCGGCGGGCATCCGGGGGGCCGGGCCGTGCGCGGAGCCATCCACCCGGCGGCCCTGTGGTCCCTGCCCGCGCAGGCCGAGGAGGGTGCCGCCGCACAGGCGGCCGAACTGTTCCTGCGCGGCGCGACACTGGCCGAGGGCACGGTGGAGCCCACCCTGCAGGCCCTGCGCACCCTGCTGTACCTGGACGGCGCCGAGCGGGCACGGCCCTGGTGCGAGGCGTTCGCCGACCAGGCGGCGGCACGCCGCGCCCCCGGCTGGCAGGCCGCCTTCGCCGGCCTTCTCGCGGAGGCCCGGCTGCGCCTGGGCGATCTCACCGGCGCCGTGAGCACGGCCGAGGCGGCCCTGCGCGCGGTACCGGCCCGGGGCGGCGGGGTGCAGCTGTGCGCCGTCACGGCGACCTTGGTCCGGGCGTTCACCGCCATGGGCCGTCCGGAGGCGGCGGCGGCCGTGCTGAGCAGGCCCGTCCCCGCCCAGCTGACGGGCAGCGTCCACGGACTGGCGTACCTGCGCGCCCGGGGCCACTACGCCCTGGCGACCAGCCGCTTCCACGCGGCCCTCGGCGACTTCCTCGACATCGGCCGCCACATGAAGCGCTGGGGGCTGGACCGCCCGCGGGTCCTGCCCTGGCGTGCGGACGCGGCGGAGGCGCTGATGCGGCTCGGCGAGACCCACCAGGCCGACCGCTTCCTGGCCGACCAGCTGACCACCCGCGACGCCGACGACCCCTGGGTGCGCGGCATGTCGCTGCGTCTGCGGGCGTCCCTGCGCGAGCCGAGGGAGCGGCAGATGATGCTCACCAAGGCCGTGGACGACCTGCACCGCTCCGGTGACCAGTACGAACTGGCGCGTGCCATGAGCGACTTCGGCCAGGTCCTGCGGGTCCTGGGCGAACCGGCCCGTGCGGCCATGGTCAACCGCAGGGCCTGGCACGTGGCGAAGGAGTGCGGCGCCGAGGCGCTGTGCGTGACGATCCTCCCCGGTCACACCGGCGAGGTCCCGGAGGCGGCCGCGGACGCCGGGGGGCCGCACGCCGACCTCGTGGCGAGTCTCAGCGAGTCGGAGAAGCGGGTCGCGCTGCTCGCCGTGCACGGTCATACCAACCGGGAGATCGCGCAGAAGCTGTACATCACGGTGAGCACGGTGGAGCAGCACCTCACCCGCGTCTACCGGAAGCTGGAGATCCCCGGCCGGCAGGCCCTCCCGGTCGATTTCCACCTGGGGGTCGCCGAGTTCATCTGAGGCCGGCCGACGGGCAGCGCCGGGGCGGGGCGTGGCAGGCACGGGACGGCGGGCGCCGGGCCGGATGGCAAGGTCATGGCAGGCCCCGCCCCGCCCCGCCCCGCCATGGCAGGCAACTGGTGCCCCGTATCCCCGCCGTTCCCGGGCCCTGACGCGCCGGCCCGGCGGGGTGGTTCACGCGCGACGGGTCCTGGAAGGTCGGTCCTGAGCCGTAGCCCACCAGGGAGGGCGCCATGACCACCACACCCACGCACGACCAGCATGGGAGCGCTCCGACGCCCGGCCGGGTGCGCGATGCCGTGCTCGACCGGGTCGAGGACCGGCTCGCCCGCCTGTTCGCCGACGAGGGACGCAGCCGCCGTACGTCCGATCCGCGCAGCGCCGTACTGGTGGCAGGGGTGGCCGAGCTGGTGCAGGCCGGCGCCGAACGGGCCCATCCGGTCATCTGCCTCACCGGGTACCTCGCGGCCGGCGGCGACCCGGCCGCCGACGACGTGGTGTCCGCGTCCGTCGCGCTCGAACTCCTCGACACCTGCCTGATGATCCGCGACGACGTGCGCACGAACGCGAGCCTGCGCCGCGGCATCCCCACCCTGCACATCAGCCACGCCGCCGAGCACGAGCGCAACGGCTGGAGCGGGGAGTCCCGCCGCTTCGGCGAGGGCACCGCGGTCCTCGCGGGTGATCTGGCCCTCGCGTACGGGGACCGCTTCGCGGCCCGGCTCCCGTACGCGGCATGGGAGTTGTGGGACGGACTGCGTACGGAACGGGCCGTCGGGGCGCACGCGGAAGCCGCCGCGGCGACCGAGTACCTCGACGACGCCTGGCCGGGTCAGTGCCTCGACGACTGCGGCAGCGGCTGCGGCGCGGGCTGGTACGGGCTGCGGCACGCCCTGCTGATCGGTGCCGCGCTCGCGGGCCGGGAAGACCTGCGCGAGACGTACGAGGCGTACGCGCGAGCCGTGCACGGGGCCTGGCGGATCCGCGGCTTCCTGCGCGGAGGACCGGGTTTCGACGGTGACGCCCAGTTCCTGCGGGACATCTTCTTCGACGCGCGGGCCCGTGCGGACGCCGAGGAGACGATCGCCGGACTGCTCGACCGGGCCGACAGCGCGGTGGCGGTCGCTCCCCTCAGCCCCGGCTGGCGCACGGAACTCCGCGCCTTCGCCCGCCGGGTGGCCGGCTGCGAACCAGGACACGACACCCCCTAAGGCGCCGGTCGTGGGCTGCCCGGGTGGAGGCGGAGCAGCCAGCTGCGCAGGGCGGCGCGGCGGAGCCGGCCGTGCTCGTCACGGGGCAGGGCTCCGACGATCTCCAGCCTGGTCGGCAAGAACGCCTCCGCGATCCCCAGCGCGGTGAGGTGCTCGCGCAGCTCGGCAGGTCCGGGCGGCCGGTCCCACGCGGTCGGCACCACCACCGCGCACGGCAGTTCCCCGTGCTCGGGATCGGTGTAGGCGACCACCGCGGCCTCCCCCACCCGCGGGTGGGTCACGAGGCCTTCCTCCACCTCCGCGACCGGCACCATGAAGATCGCGCCGGTCCGCGTCCCCGCCCGGGCCAGCACCCGGATACCGCCCCCGGGCGCGGCCGTCGCGAGGTCACCGGTGTCCAGCCAGCCGTCGCCGTCCTCCCAGGTCGACACCGGTGCCGAGGAGCCGTGCCGCCAGGTGGCCAGGGCCACGGAGGGGCCCCGGACCCGGAGCGGGGCGGCGGCCGAACCGTCCCGCGCGGACACCTCGAGACCGCGCAGCAGCCGGGCGCCCCCGGACGCCGACAGGGCGCCCATCCCCAGCTCCGGCGCCCCCCAGGCGGACAGGACCGGCACCCCGAACACCTCCCGCAACTCCGCCGCGAGCGGCTCCGGAGTGCTGGTGCGCCCGCCCGACAGCACCAGCCGCAGCCGTTCCAGCTCCCGCGGCCGGTGGCGCTGGGCGGTGAGCAGCTCCGCGAAGTAGGCCGGTTCCGCGTACACCTGGTCGACCCCGGCCTCCGCCATCAGGTCCAGACAGCGGCGGGGGTCCCAGACGTCCTGGTAGACGCCCGTCCCGCCGACCGCCAGCGGCCAGCACACGGAGTAGATCAACGAGGCCAGCGACGTCAGCGGCAGCGTGCTGAGGAACACCTCGCCGGGCCGCCGCCCCGGGCCGTCCGGATGGTCCTGGGCGGAGATGTTGGCGTACAGCGTGTCGGGGGAGTGCAGCACCGAGGTGTAGGAGTCGCGCAGCCCCATGACGCTGATCAGCACCGACGGCCGGTCGGCCTGCCCGGGGAGCGGTCCGGCGCGCCGGCCCGCCGCGGTCCTCTCGTGCGCGGTGCGCGCGAAGTACTCCGTGAAGTCGACCGCCCCGGTCGCCGCCGCGTCCCCCAGCACCACCCGATGGCGCAGCCACGGCAGCCCCGGGGCGAGGTCCGCGAGCGCCTCGGCGTGCGCGAAGCCCTCCCACGTGTCCGCCACCACGCACACCCGTGCGCGCGTCCCGTCCAGGATCCGCCGCAGCCCATGGGCCCGTACGGTCGGCAGTACGGGCACGGCGACCGCCCCGGCCCGCAGACAGGCCAGGGTGAGGGCCGTCGTCTCCCACCAGTTGGGCAGCTGGTAGGCCACCGGATCGCCCGGCGCCACCCCGAGCGAGGTCAGCGCGGCCGCGAACCGGTCTGTGTACAGGGCAAGCTGACCGTACGTCAGCACGTGCCGGCGCCGTCCCTCCGGGCGCAGCGCGCGCTCCGAGACGATGGCGGGGCGCTCCGGCGCGCCGGCCGCCGTGCGGTAGAGGTCGTCGAGGAAGGTCCCCGTCCGCCACCACCCGGCCGCCCGGAACCGGTCGGTGACGGCGGCGGGCGCGGTCAGCTCCATGATGCGGCGCTCCGCCGTGCCCGTGCCGTGGGTCAGGCCCACCGCCCCACCGCCCCGGCCACCTGCACCCGCGAGGTGCACCCCAGCCGCCGCATGACCTGGCGGACGTGATTGACCACGGTCCATTCCGAGATGCCGAGCCGGGCCGCGATATGGCGGTTGGTCAGCCCCTCCGACACCAGGAGCGCCACCTGCGCCTGGCGCGGCGTGAGCGACTGGGCCTCCGCGGCCGCCCCGGCCACCGGGCGGCGCGAGGGGGCGGGCGCCGACAGTGCCTCGGTCACCGCCGTGGCCGCGGACATCCGTACACCCTCCGCCCACGCGGTGGCGAAGTCCGGCCAGTCCAGCCGGGAGCCGAGTTCCGTACGGGCCTGTTCGGCCTTCGAGCGCCATTCCTGCGGGACCTCGGCACCGGTCCTGCGCCGCAGGACGTCCGCCGCCGCCAGCAGCCGCACCGCGCGCGGCCGCTGCGCGGGCTGGGTGCGGAGCAGCAGCAGGGCGAACTCCTCCAGGACGTCCGGCAGTTCGGTGCGCTCGTCGATGGCCTCGTAGAGCCGCAGGGCCTCCCGCACGGCCGCCTCGGCCCGCTCCGGCTCGTCGCCCTCCAGGGCCATCGCGGCCCCGGCTCTCAGGGCGCCGGCCAGTCCCCGCCCGTCCCGGATCCGGCGGAAGACCTCCTCGGCCCGCTCCAGTGTCTCCAGCGCCTTGCGGCGGTCGCCCTCGGCGTGCAGCGCACCGGCGAGCGAGACCGCCGCCTCGGCCGTGCCGCCGGTGACCCCCATCGCGGACAGCGCGCTGAACGCGGTCACCAGCACGCTCCGCGCCGCCGGTGCGTCACCGGACCTCAGCAGGGCCGCGCCCAGCCCCACCGAGGCGAGCGCGTTCTGCCGGCGGTCGCCCACGCTCTTGCCGAGCGCCAGCGCACGCCGGTGGCGGCGCACGGCCTCCTGCGGATCGCCCAGCGCCAGCGCGAACACCCCGGACAGGTCGGCCAGCCGCGCCCGCAGGGTCTCCGGGAGCTGCTGCCCCCTGCCCTCGGCCACGTGGTCGCACCACTCCAGGCCCTGGCGCAGCCGCCCCTGCGCCAGCCAGGGCAGCCGGCAGCCCAGCACCATCGCGGCGGCCGCCTCGCCGTCGCCCTGCTCGTGCAGCCGCCGCAGCGCCGCGAGCACGTTCGCGCTCTCGGCCGCCGACTCCCGCAGCAGCCGGTCCTGGCCGGTCCCCGCGAGCCCGGGCAGTGCGGCGGCAACCAGCCGGCGGTACCGCTCGGCGTGCGCGTCCAGCGCCGCGCCACCGCCGTCCGCCCCCGCCGGGCCGGTGCGCGCGTAGGACCGTACGGGTTCGGGCACGGCCAGGCGCAAATCGCCCCGCTCCTCACCCACCACGGTGAGCAGCCCGCGATCCATCAGCGGTTCGAGGCCCTCCTCCTCGGTGAGCCCCGCGGCGGCCAGGCCGAAGCCCGGTTCGTACACCGCGAGCCGCCCCAGCAGGGTGCGGGCCGAAGGGACCAGACCGCGACAGCTCCACTCGGCGAGCGCGGCGAGCGAGCGGTGCCGCCCGGGTGCGTTGACCGGTCCGCCCGCCAGGACGGTCGTACGGCCGCGCAGCCGGGCGGCCAGCAGGTGCGGGGGGAGCAACCGCAGGCGCTGCGCCGCGAGTTCGAGGGCGAGCGGCAGACCGCCGAGCAGGGTGCAGATCTCCGTGACGGCCGCGCTGTTCTCCAGGGTCAGCGCGAAGGACGGGTCGGCGTCCCGGGCCCGGCGGACGAACAGGGCCACGGAGGCCACGTCGTGGGGTTCGTCGCCCGTTCCGTCGCCGGGTACGGGCAGGGGGGCGACGGGCAGCAGCTGTTCGCCGTAGACGCCGAGCGGTTCCACGGCGGTGGCCAGCACCACCACGCGCGGGTCGGCGGCGAGGGCGACGGCGGTCTCGGCGGCGGCCTCGCGCGCCTCGTGGTCGCAGCCGTCGAGCAGCACCAGGATCCGCCCGCCGGCGTCCCCGCGAGCGGGCCGCGGGCCGTCGGCGAGCGCCCGGACGAGCGCCCGCATCGCGGCCCGTGCGGCCTCGCCCGGCGCCGCCGCGTCCAGCACCTCGACCCGCTCGAACTCGGCGCCGAGTCCCCGGACGGCCTCCTGGGCCAGCCGGGTCTTGCCCACGCCGGCCCGCCCGGTCAGCGTCAGCAGCCGCACCGGGTGCTGACGCAGCCGTTCCCGCAGCGCGGCGGACTCGTGCTCCCTGCCGACGAGTTCGGTGTCCGGGCCGAGCGCTACCGACATGGTTCTCCATGGGTCGGGGGCGGCCCGGCGAAGGGCCCGCCCCGATGGATCCGCCAGAGCCCGGGCCGTATCTCCACGGCCCCGAAACCCGCCCCGCCCCGTTCGGCGGCCGAGGCGGCGGCACCGGTGTCGAGCGCCCGCAGGGAGCGCCTGGCGTACATCTGGAGCCGGGGGTCGCCCAGTGTGCCCGCGAGGCGGAGGCACTCGCCGAACCAGACCCGGGCCGCCGCCGGGCCTTCCTGGGCCAGTGCCACCAGGGCCCGGGCCCGGCTCGCCTCGTAACGGCCCCGGGGGTGGCCGGGTGCGGACAGTGCGGCCAGGGCCGGTTCCAGCAGTTCGGCCGCCGCACCGGCCGCCCCGCCGTCCAGCAGCAGTTCGGCCAGGCCCACCAGCGCCCGGCCCGCCTCCTGCTGGTCGCCGGCTTCCCCGGCGGCCTCCAGGGCCTGGCCCAGCAGCACCTGAGCGTGCTCCGAGCGCCGGTAGCGCGAGGCGAGCTCCGCGAGCGCACGCAGCATCCGGGCCTGCGCGGAGCGGTCCACGCTCCGGCGGGCCGCGTCCAGGGCCAGGGCGTAGCAGGCCTCCTCGGCCTCCGCGTCCTCCTGCACGCGGCCGGCGAGCCCGTCCGTCAGCCGTACCGTGAGCTCCCACAGCCCGGCGTCGTACGCGGTGCGCGCCAGCCGGGCGAGGCCGGGGGCGTCGGGCTCCGACGCGCGCCGGGGCTCCGCCGCGTCCTGGGCGTACGCATGGCACACGCGGTGCGCGGCCGCGCGCACGGCCTCCGGGGCCTCGTCCAGGGCCAGTCGCTCCGCGGCCAGCAGCCGCAACAGCTCCGGGAGCCGCCAGCCGTCATGGTCCGCCTCCACCAGCCGGGCGTCGGCCAGCGCTTCGAGTGCGGTGAGCGCCCCCGCCCCGGTGAGGTCCAGCGCGACGGCGGCCTGCCGGGCGCCGAAGCGGCCCGGCGGCAGGAGGGACAGCAGGCGGAACTCCCTCTGCAGGCCCGCGGCGCAGGCCTCGTACGCCGTCATGAGCCGGGCCCGCACGTCCACGTCGCCGGTGCGCAGCGCGTCGAGCCGGCCGTCCTCCGCGCCCAGCCGGGCGGCGAGGGTGGCCGGGGTCCAGTGCGGCCGGGCGGCGAGCTGGGCGGCGGCGGCCCGTACGGCGAGCGGGAGCCACCCGCAGAGCTCGGCGACGGCGGTGACCGTGCCGGGCTCGACGCGGTCGCCGGCCCGGTCGTCGCCGTACCCCTCGAAGAGGCGGGCGAGCCGGTGCGACTCCTCGGGGCGCCAGGGCCCCAGGAGCACGGTGCGCAGGCCCGGAAGTCCGGCCGGTACGCGGCACGCGGTGAGCAGCACGACATGCCCCAGCGGCAGCAGGGGCCGTATCTGCGCCTCGGAGGTCACCCCGTCGACGACCAGCAGCGCGCGCCGGTCCCGGCCGGCCGCCCGGCCGGGCGGTCGGCCGCCGCCCGC
Organism: Streptomyces sp. NPDC005803; assembly: GCF_040630435.1. Lineage (NCBI taxonomy): Bacteria > Bacillati > Actinomycetota > Actinomycetes > Kitasatosporales > Streptomycetaceae > Streptomyces > Streptomyces sp. NPDC005803. Next base: position 571,001 of record NZ_JBEXXO010000001.1, read on the forward strand.
CAGGTCCAGGAAGCGCACGCCGCCCGGGAAGGCGTCGGCCACCCGGTGCGCGGCCTCGACCGCCAGCGCCGTCTTGCCGGTGCCCGGCATGCCCGTCACGGCGACGAGGTCGCCGCCCGTCTCCGGTGCGCAGCGCAGCAGGCGTTCCAGCACGGCGAGTTCGTCCGCGCGGCCGGTGAACCAGGGGTCGGTGGCCGGCAGCGCGTCCTCGCCGTGGCGGGCGCCGCCGCCGGCCGGGAGGTGCTCGGCCGGGCCGGGCCGGGCCAGTTCGCGATCGCCCTCCAGGATGAGCCGCTGGAGCCGGCGGGACCTCGGGCCCGGTTCGATGCCGAGCTCCTCCACCAGGGTCTGGCGCAGCAGCGCGAACACGCGCAGCGCCTCCGCCTGCCGCCCGCACCGGTAGAGCGCCACCATCAGATGGGTGTGGAACTCCTCGCGCAGCGGGTACTCGGCCGCCAGTTCATGGAGTTCCGCGACGAGTTCGCGGTGCATCCCCAGGCGTAGTTCGGCCCTGACCCGTTCGTCGAGCGCCGTGGTGCGCGTCTCGGCCAGGCGGACCGCCGCGCCGTCCATCAGGGGCCCGTGCGCGATGTCCGACAGCAGGGGGCCGCGCCACAGGGCGAGGGCGCGCCGCTGGTGCTCGGCCGCGGTGGCGAAGTCCGCCTCGGACGACGCCTGGTGGCCGAGCCGGGACAGTTCCTCGAAGGCCGTGCTGTCGAGGTCCTCGGGCGCCACCCGCAGCAGGTAACCCGGGCGGCGGGTCACCAGTACCTCCCCGCCGTTCTGCGGATCGGCGTCGCGCAGCGACTTGCGCAGGTGGGACACGTACACCTGGAGCGTCGTCGTGGCGGTGCGCGGGGGAGCGTCCGGCCACAGTTCGTCGACGAGGCTGTCCACCGACACGACCTCGTTCGCGCGGACCAGCAGCGTCCCGAGGACGGCGCGCAGCTTGGCGGCCTGCGGCACGCCGCCGCTGACCTCCAGGGGGCCCAGAATACCGAAACGCACCGGGGCCATGCGCTCAGTAGTCCTGGACCACGGAGGTGCGGGCCTCGGCGACCGCCCACCGCTGCTGCGTCAGCGTCAGGGTGACCGGCACGGTCGGCCGCCCCTCGGCGTCCCGGTCCAGCGGACCGGCCACCGCCACACAGCGCAGCGGCAGATCGCGGGCCGCCTGCCCGCGGAAGTGCACCTGGCAGGCCCCGAGGGTGCTCCGGGCCGGCTCCAGCCCGTGGGCGCGGCCCGCGGTGAGCAGGGAGCTCTGGCGCAGTGCCTCCAGCAGATGCAGACCGGAGAACTGCCCGCCCGGGTCGTCGAACACGGGGCTGACCGGCTCGGACAGCACCCAGGTGCTGATCCGGCCGCGGGAGGCGTCGGTGGGCTCGCTGATCACGACGTTGCCCTCGGCGCGGCGGCTCACCTCATGGGCCTCGGCCGGGCGCGGGGGCGCGTCCGGCGCGTCGCCGAGCTCCGGCACGGCGCGCATGGCCTGCCGGGCGTGCGCCACGTGCTTGCGGTACAGCTTCGGCATGAGGAAGACCATCCCGGCCGAGCCGGTGGCGCACGAACGGCCGTCGATGCGCACGTCCAGATGGAAGTCGAGTCCGCGCGGCACCTCGGCGACCACGTTCGCGGGCCGTGCCCTGATCCGCGTCTCCATGAGCACGGGCCGGCTCTCGGCGGGGTCCGTGCGCCAGGCGGAGAGATCGGTGAGGTCCAGGGCGAACCGGTAGAAGAGCCCGGGCCGGTCCTCGGGCACGCCGAAGTAGCGGTGCCCGACGAGTTCGCCGACCTCGCGGACGGTTCCGGTCGCGATCTGGAGGTCGTGGAAGTGCCCCGGGCCGTCGTTGAAGAGGGGATGAGAGACGGGGGTCTCGCCGACGAGGGTGAAGTGCTCCTCGCCGGGACTGGGTGCGTCGAGGGCGTAGTAGGTCCGCGCGGACGGGCGGTGGATGAGGTGCTGTGCGAGCTCCGCGGAAACCTCCCGGGTCACCGCCGCTGTCGCACGTCCGTGGATGACGGGAGCCGAGGTCGTGCGGTTGTCGACTGTCATGTCCCTCTCCTTCTCTCGGCACATCGTGGAGCGCCCTGACAAGCCCCAGCCACCCGTCCCCGTTGGCCACAACGTGCATGGCAGGAAGGTGCGCCTCCCGCGGCCGGCGGTGAGCGGCCCCCTTCGTGGGCGGCCTTAAGCGGCATCCATGCGCGGGCGGCCACGGTTCGTCCGACAGCCCCGCCGAGGCACGTCCCCCGTCCTCGGCGGGGCTTTCGGGAGGAGACATCCTGATGGCCGTCACAGACACCGAAGGCGACCGTTCCGCCCCGCCCGGCCCGGCAGACGCCGCGGGGCCGACGCGCCGGCTGCGGCTCGGCTATGCCTCCGGGGCGCTCGTCACCGGCACGTTCACCACCCTGCCCGGGCTGTTGCTGCTCCCCTACCTCACGGACACCCTGGGCGTCGGCGCCGCGCTGGCCGGGGTGGTCGTCTTCGTGCCCAAGGCCTGGGACGCCGTGCTCAACCCGCTCGTCGGCCGCGCCAGCGACCGTACGAGGACCCGCTGGGGCTCCCGCCGCCCGTACGTCCTCGGGGGCGGGCTCGCCATGGCCCTGGCCTTCGCGCTGACCTTCTCGGGCCTGCTGTCCGGGTCCGCCGGCGCCTGGTTCACCGCGACCGGATACCTCCTCACCGCGACGGCCTTCGCCTTCTTCCAGGTGCCGTACGCCGCGATGCCCGCCGAGCTCGCCGACCGGGAGGAGGACCGGGTGCGGCTGGTCGCCGGCCGGGTCGCCGTGATCGGAGTCGCGGCGCTCGTCACCGGTGCACTCTCCCCGGTCCTCGTCGACGCGGGCGGGGGCGGACTCACCGGGCACCGCTGGGCCGGCCTGTTCGGCGCGACGGTCATCGCCGTCGGCGCGCTCTGGGTGTGCGCCGGAACGGCCCGTACGGCCGGCGGCGCGGCCGCGGTGCCCGCCGACGAGCCCACCCTGCGCGCGCAGTTCGCCGCCGCCCGCGCCGACCCGGCCTTCATGGCCCTGCTCCGCTGCGTGGTCCTCCAGTCCGTCGCCACCGGTGTGCTCCTGGCGGGCGCCCCGTACTTCGCCCGGCACGTCCTGCACGACTCCTCGGGGGTCGGGCCCCTGGTGGCCGCGTTCGTCGCCCCCAACCTCCTCACCATGCCCCTGTGGTCACGGCTGCGCGGCCCCCGCGGCTACGCCGTCGCCTCCGCGCTGTTCACCGCGGGCTGTCTGCTCTTCCTCGCGTCGCCGGTCCTGCCCGAGGGCGCGGTCCTGCTGAGCATGGCGCTGGCCGGCACCGGACACGCGGGCCAGCTCCTCTTCCTGTACGCGCTGCTGCCGGACTGCATCGCCCGCGACACCGCCCGGACCGGCCGCCACCGCGGCGGTGTCCTGGCCGGGGTGTTCACCACCGGAGAGGGCCTCGGCGTGGCCCTCGGCCCGTTCCTCTACGGCCTGGTCCTCCAGCTCTGCGGATACGTCTCCTCCGGCACCGGCCACGCCGCCGAGCAGACCACGACGGCCCGGATCGGCATACTGGCGGGCTTCGGAGCCCTCCCCGCCCTGGCCGCCGTCGCGGCCGCCCTCCTCCTGCGGGCGTACCACCGCCCCTACTGACCCCTCATCAGGGACGCCGCCGCGGACACGGGTATGCGGGACCCCGCCCCCACAGGATGATGAGAGCACGATCATGATGCGTGGGCATCGGGGGGTGGCTTTCGTGACGTACGCGGGGAGATGGGACACGTCCCAGGTCGGGTTCGGCCCGGAGACCCCCGAACTGATCGCCCGCACCCTCGGCCCGGACCCCGCCGTCGTGGTCCGCACCGGGACGTACGTCGTCGACCCGCCCTTCTTCGGCAACGGCGACATCGGAAGGGTCGCGGTCTGCGGCGCCGTCAACGAACTGGCGGCCACCGGCGCCGAGCCCCGCCACATCGCCCTCGGCATCGTGCTGGAGGCGGGTCTGCCGCTGGACCTGGTGCACCGGCTGACCGCGTCGGTGCGCGCCGCCGCGGCCGAGGCCCAGGTCACCGTCGCCGCCGTCGACACCAAGGTCGTCCGCGCGGGCGAGGCCGACCGGGTCTTCCTCACCGCGACCGCGTTCGGCGAACGCGCCGGGCCCCCGCTCGACCTGGACACCGTCCGTCCCGGCGACGCCATCGTCGTGACCGGCCCGCTGGGCAACCACGCCGCCCATCTGGTCTCCCTGCGGGACGGCCTCGGCTACGAACACCACGTGCCCAGCGACTGCGCCCCCCTCGGCGGCCTGCTGCGCACCGTCGTCGCCGACGTCCGCCACGCCCGCCCCGTGGTGGCCGGCGGGCTCGCGGAGGTCCTGCGGCTGTGTGCCGCCGGCCGGGGGCTGACCCTGCGCGTCGACGAGGCCGCGCTGCCGGTGCGTTACGAGACGCGGGTGGCCCTCGCCACCTGCGGCCTCGCCCCGCTGGATGCGGCCTGCGCGGGCTGTCTGTGCCTGTTCGTCCCGCCCGGACGCACCCGTGCGGTCCTGGCGGCCCTGCGCGCGCACCCTTACGGACGGCACGCCGCCGTCGTCGGTGAGGTCACCGCCGACCCCCTGGGTGACGTGGAGTTCGCGACCCCGGACGGCGCCCGGAGGGCCCGCACGCCCAGTGCGGGCCCTCTGCCCGAACGGCTCCTCTGAGCGGCCGGTCAGGCGCGTTCGGCGGCGGGGGCCGGTGCGCCGGCGACCGGTGCCGGCCGGGGCTCGCGCCGGACGACCGGGCGGCGCCTGGCCGGCATGCCGAGCGTCGGGTGGGCGACGCCCCAGGCCGCGCCCTTGCAGACCAACTCCTTGTACACGGCGGCCAGGCGCCCGGTCAGGGCGGCCCGGACGGCCCGGTCGTCGGCGGTCACGTACTGGATGAGCCCCTCCCTGCGGCCCAGCGAGACGCACTGGTTGAAGTAGCGGAGCGGGGTCTTCGGCGGCTTCGTCCCGGTCAGGCGTGCCGCGACGGCGTCGGCGGCCTGCCACGCGGTGGGGACGCCCGACGCGCACGACATCCTCAGCGGCTTGTCGCCCGGGCCCATGGCCAGGGCCGCGTCGCCGATGGCGTACACGTCGGGGTGGGAGACCGAGCGCATGGTGGCGTCGACCACGATCCGACCGGTGGCGGTGGTCTCCAGCGTGGTGGCCTGCGCGATCGGGTGGACGGCGAAGCCGGCCGTCCACACGGTGACCGCCGCCGGGAGGGTCGCGCCGTCGGCGGTGGTGACGTGGTCGGCCGCCACACCGGTGACGTCGCTGTGCTCGTGCACGGTGATGCCGAGCCCGTCGACGACCTTCCGCACGTGCCGGCGGCCCTTGGGCGAGAGCCAGTCGGCGAGTTCGCCGCGGACGGCGAGGGCGATGCCGAGGTCCGGGCGGGCCTCGGCGAACTCGGTCGCGGCCTCCAGGCCGGTGAGGCCGCCGCCCACGACGACCACGGACTGCCCGGCGTCCAGGGCGGCCAGGCGCTCGCGCAGCCGGAGGGCCCCGGGGCGGCCGGCGATCTCGTGGGCGTGCTCGTCGGCGCCGGGCACGCCCCGGCTGTTCCAGCCGCTGCCGAGGGCGTACACGAGGGTGTCGTACGCCAGTTCCTCGGCGCCGGCCTCACCCACGACGGCGACGGTCGCGCGGTCGGCGTCGACGCCGGTGACCTTCGCGTACTTCAGTGCGACGCCGGTGCCGGCGAACATCTCGCCGAAGGGCCTGGGGGCCAGCTCCTGGCCGGCCGCCAGCTGGTGCATCCGGACGCGCTCGACGAAGTCGGGTTCGGCGTTGACGAGCGTGATGGCGACGTCTTCGCGACGCAGCCGCTTGGCGAGGCGGCCGGCCGCGATGGCTCCCGAGTATCCGGCTCCGAGGACGATGACGCGGTGCTGCTGCTGCATTTCCCTGCTCCTGTCTCGCGCGGGTTCGTCCCTTGAACCGGGCAGCCCGCCGTTTCCTGACAGGTCGGCGGTGTGCGGCACGTCACATGCCGGTCAGAAGGCGCTGAACAGGGGTTCTCCGTGGTCGGACGCGGCCCACCGCCGGGTCGCGCGTTCGAGCTTGTCGGGGTTGACCTGGCTGCGGAACGCGGCGATGCCCTCGTCGGTGATCTCCGGGCACATGACACCGATGACCCGGCCGTCGACGACCGCCAGGACCGCGGGGGAGCCGTTGGCGTCCATGACGTACACGTCGGGGGAGCCGCCCGCGATGTCGCGCTTGGCCTTGCTGGGCTTGAACAGGCCGCGCACGAACTTTGCGACCGCGAGGGCGCCCTCGAACGCCTTGGCGCGGGCCGGGACCTTGCCGCCGCCGTCGCCGACCGCGACGGCGTCCGCGGTCAGCAGCCGCACGAGCGGCTCGGTACGGCCGCTGGTGGCGGCCGCGAGGAACTCGTCGACGATGCGCCGGGCGGCGGCCTCGTCGATCTCGGTGCGGGCCGTGCCGTCCGCGACGTGCTTCTTGGCGCGGTGGAAGATCTGCTGGGTGGCGGCCTCGGTGAGGTCGAGGATCTCGGCGATCTCGCGGTGCGGGTAGCCGAAGGCCTCCCGCAGGACGTACACCGCCCGCTCGTTGGGGGAGAGCCGCTCCATGAGGGTGAGGACCGCGAACGAGACGGAGTCGCGCTGCTCGGCGGTGTCGGCGGGGCCCAGCATCGGGTCCCCGGTGAGGAGCGGCTCGGGGAGCCACTGGCCCACGTAGGTCTCGCGCCGGGCGCGGGCCGAGGTGAGCTGGTTGAGGCACACGTTGGTGAGGACCTTCGTCAGCCAGGCCTCGAGGACCTCGATCCGGTCGACGTCGGCGGCCTGCCAGCGCAGGAAGGTGTCCTGCACGGCGTCCTCGGCCTCGCTCGCCGATCCGAGGAGGCGATAGGCGATGGCCTCCAGGCGGGGCCTGGCCGCCTCGAACCGGTCCACGTCCTGCACGGTCAGGGGCATGGCCCGGATCTTAACGCTCGCGGCGCCCGCCGGCCCGCAGGAGCGGGCACGGGCCCCGGAACCTGACGCGCGCGGCGCTCACCGGCAGCGGGGGAGCGGGCCCGGGCCCGGACGGTGCGGGTGCCTCACGCGGCAGCCGGGGTGATGTTCTGGTTGGCGCTGAAGAAGTTGTCGGGGTCGTAGGTGCGCTTGGCCGCGGCCAGGCGGTCGTACGTGCCGCGGTAGGTCGACCGGACGCGGTCCGGGGCCTCGGCCTCGCCGAGGAAGTTGACGTAGGCGCCGCCCATCGAGTGCGGGTGCAGTGCGGTCCAGTAGTCGACACACCACTGACGGATCCGCTCGGCGTTGGCGGGGTCGGGGTCGATGCCGGCGATGACGCCGGACCACGTGGCGTCCCGGTAGGCCCAGGCCGTCGCGTCCGGTGCGGTCCGGTGGGCCGCTCCGTCCACCGGGTACAGGTGCATCGTCGACAGGCCGGTGGGCAGCGCGCGGCCGTACTGCGCGTGCACCTCGATCGCCGCGTCCGAGATCGCGTCGAAGAAGTCACCGCGCCAGTACCACTGCAGGCCCTTGGGGAGCAGGCCGTCGAACATGGCCTGGAGAGCGGGGTACGGCATGGGGCTGGTGAAGTGGAAGGCGGGCGGCGCCGGGTCGCTGACCGGCGACAGCGCCTCCTCCAGCCGGCCGGCCGCCAGGTCGCCGGTGTGGCACCAGACGACGCCGCACATCTTCTGCCCGTGGATCTCCTCCGGGAACGGGGGCGCCGGCGGGACGGTCAGGAGGGCGAAGAAGCCGTACAGGTCGTCCGGCGAGGCGGGCAGGAAGTCCCGGTACCACCGCAGCACTTCGGCCGTGCGGTCGACCGGCCACAGGGTCACCGCGACCCCGACGGTGTCGACCGGGTGCAGCCGGTAGGTGAACGAGGTGACGACGCCGAAGTTGCCGCCGCCGCCCCGCAGCGCCCAGAAGAGGTCGGGGTGCTCCGTAGCGGACGCGGTGACGAAGGTGCCGTCGGCCAGGACGACGTCCGCGGCGAGCAGACTGTCGACGGTGAGGCCGTACGCGCGGGTCAGATAGCCGTGACCGCCGCCCAGCGTGAGGCCGCCCACGCCGGTGGTCGACATGATTCCGGCCGGTACGCCGAGACCGAAGGTGTGCGTGGCGTGGTCCAGATCGCCCAGCTGGCTGCCCCCGCCCACCTGCGCCGTCCGGGCCTCGGGGTCGACGCGCACCCAGCGCATCGGCGAGAGGTCGAGGGTCAGCCCGCCCTCGACCAGGCACAGGCCCGGACCGCTGTGGCCGCCGCCCCGTACGGCCAGGTCGAGCCCGGCGTCCTGGGCGAACGCGAGGGTGGCCCGCACGTCCGTCACGTCCGCGCACCGGGCGACGGCAGCGGGACGCCGGTCGATCATGGCGTTGTAGAGGCTGCGGCTGTCGTCGTAGTCCGTGTCCTCGGGCGTGATGACCGGCCCCCGCAAGGTCGCCCGCAGGCCGTCGAGAGCAGTGCCGTCGATGCTGGTCATGGTCGAACACCTCTGAGGGAAAATAGGGGGGCGTACCCGCCACCCCTCCAGTGTGACCCAGATCACATGAATGGGCGATGTGTGGAACCCTCGCGGGGTCGCGCGCGTACGCAGATCGGCGTCCAGGGCCCGGGAGTTCACGCATGGAGTGGCAGTGCACCGGTCTCCGGTGGCCGGAGGAGCGGGGCGGCCCCGTGCTCGGGTGGCGAAAGGGCGCGCGGACGCGGGGCAGCGCTCCGGCGTACGGCGCCGAGCTCGGGTTCCGGGCCGCGGGGGTGCGGACCTGCGTCGGGGCGCGGGGCAACGCCTGCCCGGTCGCGGCCCCGGTCCCGGAGCGGAGTACCGGCGCGCGGTGCGCGGAGTGCGGGCGGCTGGACCGGGCGCATTCGGTGGCCGCCGACACGATCCCCGACGATCCGCGGACGTACCGCGTGTACCTCGCCTGGTTCGGGGCCGGGATGGTGAAGGTCGGGATCACCGCCGAGGAACGGGGCGCGGCCCGGCTGCGCGAGCAGGGGGCGGTGGTCTTCAGCTGGCTGGGGCGGGGGCCGCTGATGGCGGCGCGGCGGGCCGAGGAGGTGCTGCGGGCCGCGCTCGGGGTGCCGGACCGGATCCCGTACGCGCGCAAGCGGGCGGTGCGCGCGGACCTGCCGGACCCGGCGGTGCGGGCCGCCGAGGTGGCGGAGCTGTACGGGCGGGCGGCGGCGCTCGAAGGGCGCGGCTGGCCCGAGGCGCTGGAGCGGCTGCCGTTCGAGGCGGTCGACCATGCGGGGATCTTCCGGCTCGGCGGGCCGGGCGGGGTGGTGCGGGCGGTGACCGGGCTGGTGGACGGGGGCGTGGTCGCCGGGCGGCTGGTCGCGGCGGCCGGACCGGATCTGCATCTGGACACGGGCGCGGACGGGGTCGTCGTCGTCGACACCCGGCTGATGACCGGCTGGGCGCTGACGGCGGCCGGGCCGGGGGCCGGGGTGAGCGTGCCGACCGTCGTGGTCGGGGGCGGCGCGTCGCAGGCCGGGCTGTTCTGAGATCGTCGGGAGCGATCGGGGAGGAGCGCCGTATGAGTGACGACCGCGACGACGTGGTGCGGTTCCGGGAGCGGCTCGGGCTGCCGGGGATCATCGACGTCCACACGCACTTCATGCCGGAGCGGGTGCTGCGCAAGGTCTGGGCGTACTTCGACTCGGCCGGGCCGCTGACCGGGATGGAGTGGCCGATCGCCTACCGGCACGACGAGGACGAGCGGCTCGCGCTGCTGCGTTCGTTCGGCGTGCTCCGGTTCACCTCGATGCTCTACCCGCACAAGGCGGGCATGGCGGCCTGGCTCAACGCGTGGGCGGCCGGCTTCGCCGGCCGGGTGCCCGACTGTCTGCACACCGCGACCTTCTTCCCGGAGGAAGGCGTCGAGAAGTACGTGGCCGAGGCCGTCGAGGCCGGGGCCCGGGTCTTCAAGGCGCACGTCCAGGTCGGGGCGTACGACCCGAACGACCCGCTGCTGGACCCGGTGTGGGGGCTGCTCGCGGAGGCCGGGGTGCCCGTGGTGACGCACTGCGGGTCCGGGCCCGCGCCCGGCCGGCACACCGGGCCGGAACCGGTCGGCCGGCTGCTCGCCCGGCACCCCCGGCTGCGGCTGGTCGTGGCGCACATGGGGATGCCGGAGTACACGGAGTTCCTGACGCTCGCCGAGACGTACCGGGAGGTGCGGCTCGACACGACGATGACGTTCACCGACTTCACCGAGGGCCTGGCCCCGTTCCCGGCGGCCGAACGCGGGCGGCTCGCGGCGCTCGGGGACCGGATCCTGCTGGGGACGGACTTCCCGAACATCCCGTATCCGTACGCCCACCAGCTGCACGCCCTGGAGCGGCTGGAGCTCGGGGACGACTGGCTGCGGGCGGTCTGCCACGACAACGCGAAGGCGCTGTTCGCCTGCTGAGGAGGCGGGCCCCACCCCCCGCGCCCCTTTCTCAGGGAATTCACAGAATCGGGAAAGAACTCTCTCAGGGGCGTCTCACAGGGTGGGGTCATGACGACGACGACCTCGCCCCAGGGGCGCACCGAACTGCTCAGGCCGGACCGCACCCCCGTCCGGGTGCTGGTCGTGGACGACGAGGCCCCGCTGGCCGAGCTGCTCTCCATGGCGCTGCGCTACGAGGGCTGGGAGGTCCGCAGCGCGGGGGACGGCGCCGGCGCCCTGCGTACGGCCCGGGACTTCCGGCCCGACGCGGTGGTCCTCGACGTGATGCTGCCCGACATGGACGGGCTCGCCGTGCTCGGCAGGCTGCGCCGGGAGTTCTCCGAGGTGCCCGTGCTGTTCCTGACCGCGCGGGACTCCGTGGAGGACCGGATCGCCGGGCTCACGGCAGGGGGCGACGACTACGTCACCAAGCCGTTCAGCCTGGAGGAGGTCGTCGCCCGGCTGCGCGGGCTGATCCGGCGGTCCGGCACGGCGGCGGTCCGCAGTGAGTCCACGCTCGTCGTCGGTGACCTGATGCTGGACGAGGACAGCCACGAGGTGGCCAGGGGCGGGGTGAACATCCACCTCACCGCGACCGAGTTCGAACTCCTGCGGTTCCTGATGCGCAATCCGCGCCGGGTGCTCAGCAAGGCGCAGATCCTGGACCGGGTCTGGAACTACGACTTCGGCGGACAGGCCAACGTCGTCGAGCTCTACATCTCGTACCTGCGCAAGAAGATCGACGCCGGCCGGACGCCGATGATCCACACCCGGCGTGGCGCGGGGTATCTCATCAAGCCCGGTGAGTAGCGGAGTGAAACGGCTGCGGAAGGGCCCGTGGACGCTGCGGACCAGGCTCGTCGTCTCCGCGGTGTCGCTGATCGCGGTCGTCGCGGCCGTGATCGGCACGGTCACCGCCATCGCCTTCCACACCTACATGTACGGGAAGCTGGACGGCCAGCTGCGCGACATCGCGGCGCGGGCCGACCGGATGCCGGGCGCGCCCGTTCCCGGAGGGCCCAAGGACAGGGAGCCGCTCGGCTTCATCGGGATGGGCGGCCAGCCGCTCAGGACGTTCGGTGCGCTCTCCATGGACGGTGACGTCACCGACTCGGCGGTCGCGAAGGCCGGCGGCTTCGACGCCACGGACACCACCGAACCGCTGACCGCTGCCCAGGTGAGCGCCCTGGAGGCGGCCGGGGTCCCCGCCGACGGCGAGGCGCACGACGTCGGACTGCCCGGACTCGGCGGCTACCGGGTGCGGGCCGCCGCCCCCGCGAGTGACGGCTCGACCGTCCTCGTGGGCATCCCCACCGCCGAGGTGAGCGGCGCCCTCACCACCCTGGTCCTCGTCGAGGTCTGCGTCACCGGGGCCGGGCTCATCGCCGCCGGGATCGCGGGCGCCGCCATGGTTGGCGTCGCCCTGCGGCCGCTGCGACGGGTGGCCGCCACCGCGACGCGCGTCTCCGAACTCCCCCTGCACAGCGGCGAGGTCGCCCTGCTCGAACGGGTCCGGGACGCCGAGGCCGACCCGCGTACCGAGGTCGGCCAGGTCGGCGCGGCCCTCAACCGGATGCTGGGCCACGTCGGCTCGGCCCTGGACGCGCGGCAGAAGAGCGAGATGCGGGTGCGCCAGTTCGTCGCCGACGCCAGCCACGAGCTGCGCACCCCGCTCGCCTCGATCCGCGGCTACGCCGAACTCACCCGGCGCGGCCGGGAGAACACCGGCCCCGACACCCGGCACGCGCTGGGGCGTATCGAGTCCGAGGCGCAGCGCATGACGGGCATGGTGGAGGACCTGCTGCTGCTCGCCCGGCTGGACGCGGGACGGCCGCTCTCGTACGAGAGCACCGATCTGTCGCCGCTCGTCGTGGACGCGGTGAGCGACGCCCGCGTCACGGCCAGGGCCTCCTCCGGGTCCGGCTCCGGGCCCGCCCATCACTGGCGGCTGGACCTTCCCGAGGCGCCCGCCACCGTCTGCGCCGACCCGACCAGGATCCAGCAGGTGCTGGTCAACCTGCTCGCCAACGCCCGTACGCACACCCCGCCCGGGACCACGGTCACGGTCCGGGTGCGCGCGGAGACGGGGCATCCCTGGGTGACCCTGGAGGTCCAGGACAACGGGCCGGGCATCCCCGCGGAGCTGCTGCCGCGGGTCTTCGAACGGTTCGCGCGGGGGGACGCCTCGCGCTCCCGGCACGCCGGCTCGACGGGGCTCGGACTCGCCATCGTGCAAGCCGTCGTGGCCGCGCACGGCGGGGTCGCCGAGGTGCGTTCGGTGCCGGGGGACACGGTGTTCGCCGTCCACCTGCCGGCGGACCGCGCGCGCCCGGGAGACCCGTACGGAAGCGTTCCCCCCTCCTCACAGCCGGACCACAGGCCCAGCACACGGGTGTGACAGCGCGGTTGACGAGTGTCGACCTCATGCGAACCGACACTCCTTGGAGCACCTTGCCGGCCCGGGACCACCTCCTGGCCGGCGCGGGCGATGCGGCCGGTGCCCCCGTACTCGATGTGGTGGTCCCCGTCTACAACGAGGAGAAGGATCTGGAGCCGTGCGTGCTGCGGCTGCACGACCATCTCGCACGGACCTTCCCCTACGCCTTCCGGATCACCGTCGCGGACAACGCGAGCACCGACCGGACCCCGGAGGTGGCACGGCGGCTGGCCCGCTCGCTGCCGGAGGTGCGCGCGTACCGGCTGGAGGAGAAGGGCCGCGGGCGGGCGCTGCGCACCGTCTGGTCGCACTCCGACGCCCCGGTCCTCGCCTACATGGACGTGGACCTGTCCACCGATCTGAACGCGCTGCTCCCGCTGGTCGCGCCGCTGATCTCCGGACACTCGGACCTGGCCATCGGCTCGCGGCTCGCGCGCACTTCGCGGGTGGTGCGGGGGACCAAGCGGGAGTTCATCTCGCGGGCCTACAACATCATCCTGCGCTCGTCGCTGTCCGCCCGGTTCAGCGACGCGCAGTGCGGGTTCAAGGCGATCCGGCGGGAGGTCGCGCAGCGGCTGCTGCCGATGGTCGAGGACACCGGGTGGTTCTTCGACACCGAGATGCTGGTGCTGGCCGAGCGGGCCGGGCTGCGCATCCACGAGGTGCCGGTCGACTGGGTCGACGACCCGGACTCGACGGTCCACATCGTGCGGACCGCCACCGAGGACCTCAAGGGCGTGTGGCGGGTGGGACGCGCGCTGGCCGTCGGCGCGCTGCCGCTGGACCGGCTGGCGCGGCCCTTCGGTGACGACCCGCGCGACCGCGGCATCGGCGGGGTGCCGGGCGGGCTGGCCCGGCAGCTGGTCGGCTTCTGCGTCGTGGGGGCCCTCTCGACGCTCTTCTACCTGGTCCTGTACTCGCTCTTCCGGCAGGGCGTCGGCCCCCAGATTGCCAACGGCGGCGCCCTGCTGGTGTCGGCCGTCGCCAACACGGCAGCGAACCGGAGGCTCACCTTCGGGGTACGCGGCCGGGGCGGCGCCGTCCGCCACCAGGCGCAGGGGCTCGTGGTCTTCGCCATCGGCCTCGTGCTGACCAGCGGCTCGCTGGCCGCGCTCGGGGCGGCGTCCGGCTCGCCCTCGCACGGCACCGAACTCGCCGTGCTGATCGCGGCCAATCTCGCGGCGACGGTGCTGCGGTTCCTGCTCTTCCGCGCCTGGGTCTTCCCGGACCGCGACCGGGGCGGTGACACGGCCCGCCCGGCGGATGCCCCGGCGCCCCGCCCGGCCGCCGCTCCGGCCGACGACACCCACCACGAACTGAGGAACGCCCGATGACCACGCTCCACCCCGACCGCCTCCCGGCCCCGCCGGACGCACCCCCGCCCGCCGGTCCCGCACACCCCGGCGCCTCACCGGCGCACCGCCTGTGGCGCGGCCGGCCCGAGGACCCCCGCTGGGCGCGCCCGGCCTTCCTCGGCATGCTGCTGGTCATCACGCTGGCCTACCTGTGGAACCTCAGCGCCTCCGGTTACGCCAACTCCTTCTACTCCGCGGCCGTGCAGGCCGGCAGCCAGAGCTGGAAGGCGTTCTTCTTCGGCTCGCTGGACTCGGCCAACGCCATCACGGTCGACAAGCCCCCGGCCACGCTCTGGCCGATGGCGCTGTCGGTGCGGATCCTCGGCCTGAGCTCCTGGGCGATCCTGGCCCCGCAGGTGCTGATGGGCGCGGCGACGGCCGGGGTGCTCTACGCCTCCGTACGCCGCCGGTTCAGCGCCGGTGCGGGCCTGATCACGATGGCGGTGTTCGCGCTCACGCCCGTCGCCGCGCTGATGTTCCGGTTCAACAACCCGGACGCGCTGCTCGCGCTGCTGATGACCGTCACCGTCTACTGCGTGCTGCGCGCGATGGAGAACGGCCGCACCACGTGGCTGGTGTGGGCGGGCGTCGCGGTGGGTCTGGCGTTCCTGTCCAAGACCCTGCAGGCGTTCCTGATCCTGCCTCCGCTGGCCGTGCTGTACGCGGTGTTCGCGCCGGTCTCCCTACGCAAGCGGTTCGGCCAGCTGGGCCTCGCGGCCCTGGCGATGGTCCTGGCCGGCGGCTGGTGGGTGGCGATCGTCGAACTGTGGCCCGCCTCCTCGCGGCCGTACATCGGCGGTTCGCAGAACAACTCGTTCCTGGAGCTGACCTTCGGTTACAACGGTCTCGGCCGGATCAACGGCGAGGAGACCGGTAGCGTCGGCGGCGGAGGCGGTCCGGGCGGCGGGTCCGGCGGTCAGTGGGGCGAGACCGGCATCGGCCGGATGTTCAACTCCGAGATCGGCAGCCAGATCTCCTGGCTGCTGCCCGCCGCGCTGATCCTGCTGGTCGCGGGCGTGTGGCTGACCTGGCGGGCAGGGGGGCACCTCCCAGGCATCAAGCGCTGGGGGAGTACCGACACGGCCCGGGCGGCCTTCCTCGCCTGGGGCAGCTCCCTGCTGATGACCGCTGCCGTGTTCAGCTTCATGGCCGGCATCTTCCACCAGTACTACACGGTGGCCCTGGCCCCCTACCTCGCGGCGCTGATCGGCATGGGCGCCACGGTGCTGTGGGAGGAGCGGTCCCGCTGGTGGGCCGGGGCCGCGCTCGGCGTCACGGTGGCCGTGACGGCGTACTGGGCGTACGTGCTGCTGGGGCGGACCCCGGACTACCAGCCGTGGCTGCGCCGGGCCGTGCTCGTCACCGGCATCGTCGGCGCGCTGGGCCTGCTGCTCGTGTCCCGGCTGGGCCGCCGGCCGGCGCTCGTCGCCGTGGGGCTGGGCCTCGCCGCGTCACTGGCCGGGCCGGCCGCGTACACCGTGAGCACGTTGAACACGGGGCACCAGGGCTCGATCGTCACCGCGGGCCCGTCCGCCGGCGGGATGGGCGGCCCCGGCGGGATGGGCGGCCGGGGCGGACCCGGTGGCGGCGGTATGCAGCCGCCCGGCCAGGGCAATCAGCGAGGCGGTGGCACGGGGCAGCCTCCGACCGGCACCATGCCCGGCCAGGGACAGGCCCAGGGCCGGCCGGGCAGCTCGCAGAACGGCCAGCTGCCCGGGGCGATGCCCGGCATGGGCGAGGGCTTCGGAGGCGGACGCGGCGGTGGCGGTATGGGCGGTCTGCTCAACGGGGCGTCCGTCGGCGCCGAGGCCAAGAAGCTCCTGGCGGAGGACGCCGACGACTACACCTGGGCCGCGGCGGCCATCGGCTCGCAGAACGCCGCCAGTTACCAGCTCTCCACCGGCGACCCCGTGATGGCGATCGGCGGCTTCAACGGGAGCGACCCGTCCCCGACGCTCTCCCGGTTCAAGGAGTACGTCGAGGACGGACGGATCCACTACTTCATCTCCGGCGGCCAGGGCGGCGGCATGGGCGGCAGCGGGGCCTCGGCACAGATCTCCTCGTGGGTGGAGGAGAACTTCAAGGAGGTCACGGCCGGCAGCGCGACCTTCTACGACCTGACCCAGCCGAAGAGCGGCTGACCGCCTGCGGCTAGTGCCGCGTCAGCCAAGGTTCGCCCCGTCGCGACGCCATGCACGCACTCTCGCCGCACCAGCCGAAAGCCCTAGTACGTCCAGTACGAGGACTTCCGGCCGGCACGCCGAGAGCACGCACCTGACGCCGCTCCTTCACGGGCAAACCTTGACTGACGCGGCACTAGCGGCGCAGCAACAGGTCCGCGACGACGGGGCGGTGGTCCGAGGCGAGCGTCTCGGCCACCGCCGCGTCGCGCACCCGCACGGTGCCCTTGGAGACCGCCACGTAGTCGATCCGCTGCACCGGATTCAGCGCCGGGTAGGTGAGGCCGCCGGGCTCGGCGTCGTCGAGCGTCTCCCACAGCGGGGCCAGTTCCGGCGCGGCCGGGCCCGCGTTGAAGTCGCCCAGCAGGATCTGGTGCACCGGCCGCCGCTCCGAGGTCTGGTCCTCGGCCATGATCCGGCGCGTGTCGGCCACCTGGGCGATGCGGACGGACGGGTCACCGCGGTAGTCGAGGTGCGTCGCGTACACGTGCACGGGCACCCCCTTCACCCGCAGCACCACCTCGCCGAAACCGGGCGCGGGCGCCGGGACCGGGTTCGGGTCCTGGGTGGAGAGCCGGGTGAGGGCGTGGTTCTCGGCGCTCACGATCCGGTACCGGGACAGCACCGCGACGCCGAACTCGCGCCTCGGGGCCCCCGGGGCCACCGGGTCCAGGCTGTAGATCGGGGCGAACGACACCCGCATGCCGAGCCGCTCGGCCAGTTCGGCCGCCAGGTCCCGCCCCTGGCTGCGGTCGCCCCAGTGGACGTCGACCTCCTGGAGCCCGATCACATCCGCGTCCAGCGAGCGGAGCTCGGCCACCTGCCGGTCGAGATCGAAGAGGTTGTCCATGCCGGCCCCCGCATGGATGTTGTACGTGGCCACGCGCAGGGGCACCAGCTGCCCCGGGCCGTGCCCCGCGGCTGCCGCGGGAGGCGCGAGTGCCGTCCCCAACAGGCCTGCGGCCAGCAGGACTTCCACCGTACGACGACGCAGTGACATACCACTCCAGTCCTTGTCGGATCAGCGATCGGCACCCTACGCCCTCGCCCGCGGGGAAATCGGTTGAACGCCGGGAAGCGCTAGCCATACGGTGTACAGGAAATTCCTCGTACACCGTATAAGACCTTGCCCGGCACCACCCCGACCGAACGCCTGGGAGTCCGTATGACGGCGACCTCCGCCGAGCCGAACCGCCTCGCGGCGCCGAGCCACCCGCAGCGCTGGCTGATCCTCGGTGTCATCTGCCTCGCCCAGCTCACCGTGCTGCTGGACAACACCGTCCTCAACGTCGCGATCCCCTCCCTCACCCGGGAGCTGGACGCCTCCACCGCCGATGTGCAGTGGATGATCAACGCCTACTCGCTGGTCCAGTCCGGGCTGCTGCTGACCGCGGGCAGCTCCGCCGACCGCTACGGCCGCAAGAAGATGCTGATCACAGGCCTCGCCCTGTTCGGCATCGGCTCGCTGGCGGCGGGGCTCGCCCAGTCGTCCGGCCAGCTCATCGCCGCACGGGCCGGCATGGGCATCGGCGGAGCGCTGCTGATGACCACGACCCTCGCCGTCGTCGTGCAGATCTTCGACGAGACGGAGCGGGTGAAGGCGATCGGCATCTGGTCGACCGTCAGCTCGCTCGGATTCGCCGTGGGACCGCTGATCGGCGGCGTGATGCTCGACCACTTCCGGTGGGGCGCGATCTTCCTGATCAACATCCCGGTCGCCGTGGTCGGCCTGGCGGCCGTGGCGCGGCTGGTCCCGGAGTCGAAGAACCCGGGCGGGGAGCGCCCCGACCTGCTGGGGGCGCTGCTCTCCACCGTCGGGATGGCCGCGGTCGTGTACGCGATCATCTCCGGCCCGGCACACGGCTGGGCCTCCGGCCGGGTGCTGCTGACGGCCTTCACCGGGGTCGCCGTCCTGACCGGCTTCGTGCTGTGGGAGCTGCACGTCCCCTCCCCGATGCTGGACATGCACTTCTTCCGGAACGAGCGGTTCATCGGCGCGGTGGCGGGCGCGATCCTGGTCGCGTTCGGCATGGGCGGCTCGCTCTTCCTCCTCACCCAGCAGCTCCAGTTCGTCCTCGGCTACGGACCGCTGGAAGCCGGACTGCGCACGGCCCCGCTGGCGCTGAGCGTCGTCGCCCTCAACCTCACCGGGCTCGGCGCACGGCTGGTGCCCAGGCTCGGCACGCCTGTCACCATCGCCTCCGGGATGGGGCTCCTCGCCGCGGGCCTGGCCGCGATCGCCCTGCTGGGCGGGAACGGATACGGCGGCATGCTGCTCGGTCTGGTCGTGATGGGCGCGGGCATCGCGCTCGCCATGCCCGCCATGGCCAACGCGATCATGAGTGCGATCCCGCCCGAGAAGGCCGGCGTCGGCGCCGGGGTCAACGGCACCCTCGCCGAGTGCGGGAACGGCCTCGGGGTCGCGGTGCTCGGTGCGGTCCTGAACTCCCGGTTCTCCGCACTCGTCCCGTCGGCCGTCGGCGCCGCCTCGCTGCCCGCCGCCCTCGCCTCCGCGAGCGGTGACGGGGAGGGGCAGCGGATCACGGACGCGTTCTCCTCGGGTCTGGAGACCAGCATGCTGGCGGGGGCGGCGGCCGTGCTGGCCGGCGGACTGCTGGCCGCGGTCCTGCTGCGCCGGGCGGAGCGAGGAGAATCGGCTCGGGCTGACCAGGCCGCGGCAGCGGCATAGCATCAGGCGGGACCTACCGGACCGTATTGCTCCGCTTCCGGGGCAGGTGGTACGCGTCCGGTGTGTCCCGCCGGCGAGACGAGGGAGTGCGCCATGGTGTCCGCGGCCGACCGCGCGAAGGACCCTGCCCGGACCAGCGTGTGGCTGAACCACCGGCCACCGTCGCGCGCCCGTAAGTCGGACCAGCCCGCGGGGCTCGACCGCGACAGGATCACCGCGGCGACGGTCCGGCTGCTGGACGCCGAGGGCCTCGCGAAGTTCTCCATGCGCCGGCTTGCCGCCGAGCTGAACGTCACGGCGATGTCCCTCTACTGGTACGTCGACACCAAGGACGACCTGCTGGAGCTGGCCCTCGACGCGGTCTACAGCGAGATCGACCCCCCGCGGGAGGAAGCGCCCTGGGAGGTCCGGCTGCGCGCGCTGGCGACCGCGTACCGGGAGCTGCTGGTGCGGCACGTCTGGGTCTCACCGCTCGTCGGGAAGTTCCTCAACATGGGCCCGCACGCGATGCTCATGTCCTACGCCATCCAGGACGTAATCCGCGCGACCGGTCTGCCGATGCGGCAGCAGACCGGAGCCCTCTCCGCGGTCTTCCAGTTCGTGTACGGATTCGGCACCGTCGAGGGCCAGTTCGCGCAGCGCAGCGCCGAGGCGGGGCTCACCCAGGACGAGTACTTCCAGCAGGCCATGTCAGCCATCCAGGACCAGCCGCAACTCGGCGACATCGTGGAGAGTTCGCAGGACCTCATCGCGGCGCGGGGCGCCGACACCGTCCAGGAGATGCACGAGCGGGACTTCGCCTTCGCGCTCGACCTGCTCATCGCGGGCATCGACGCGATGCGCGAGCGCGCCGGGCGGGAGGAGGGGGCGGGAGCCGCGGACGAGGCCGGCCGGCCGTGAGCGCGGGGGCGTTCCGTCCCCGGTCCGACGGCGGGCCCTTTGCGGCCCGAGGGCGCGTCAGGGACCCTGAGCCCGCCGGGGCGTTGCGGGCCCGCGGTCAGTAACCGCGGGCCGTGTCCACGGCCAGCGCGGGCCGCCGCCCCGCCGCCAGGTCTCGCAGACAGGCCGCGAAGTCCGTGACGACGTCGTCGTCCGCCGTGATCCCCGCGGAGTGCGAGGTGATCACCGTACGGGGCAGGCGCCAGCAGGGGTCGCCGGGCGCGGCGGGCTCCTCGGGCAGCACGTCGAGCACCGCCCGCCCCACCGATCCCGCGCGCAGCGCCGACTCCAGCGCCACCAGATCCACGGTCGCACCGCGCCCCACGTTCACGAAGGTCGCCCCGCCCATGGCCGCGAACCGGTCCGCCCCGAAGTACCCGGCCGTCGCCTCCGTCAGCGGGAGCGCGGCCACCACCCAGCGGGCCGCCACCGGTTCGTCCGCCGCGACCACCGCGTCGAAGCCCGGCGGGACGGCGCGCGGGGTGCGGGCCACGCCCACCGTCCGGATGCCGCACGACCGCAGAAGCCCGGCGACGGCCGAACCGATCCGGCCGGTGCCGTGCACCACGGCCGTCTGTCCGGCGACGAGTTCCGAGGGGATGCGGCGCCATTCCGCGCGGGCGTGCTGTGCGGCGAACTCCGGGACGGACTGGCACTCGGCCAGCACCCACGCCAGGACGTACTGCGCGATCCGCTCGCCCATCCGGCCCACCGTCCGGGTGAGCAGCGCCCCGGCGGGCCACGGCCCGGCGCCGAGCAGGGCGTCCGTACCGGCGTTCACGCTGTGGAACCACACCAGCCCGTCCCCGCGCAGCGCCTCGGGCAGCGCGGCCCCCACGTACACGAAGGGGCCGCCGTCCGCCGGGCCGCCGCGCTCCACCGGGCGCCCGGCGGCCCGCTCCAGGGCCTTCGCCGACGCGGAGCCGACCTCGGGCCCGGCCAGCAGCCGGGCCCGGGCGAGGAGTTCGGGCGGGGGCAGCGGGACGGCCACCGGTCAGCTGCCCGGGGCCAGGTGCGCGGGGAAGCCGCCGGTGGCGACCGGACCCCACCGCTCGGGGGTGATCCTGATGATCGACTTGCCCTGCTTCACCATCGCCGCCCGGTACTCGTCCCAGTCGGGGTGCTCCCCCGAGATGTTCCGGAAGTACTCGACGAGCGGCTCGACCGAGTCCGGTGAGTCGATCACCTCGGCCGATCCGTCGATCTGGACCCAGGGCCCGTTCCACTCGTCCGACAGGACGATCACGCTCACCCGCTCGTCGCGCTTGGCGTTGCGGGTCTTGGCGCGTTCGGGGTACGTCGAGACGACGATCCGGCCCGCGTCGTCGACGCCGCAGGTGAGCGGGGAGCCCTGGGGGCGGCCGTCGGACCGGGTGGTCAGCAGGATCGCCCGGTGCCGGGGCCGTACGAACGCCAGCAGGTCGTCCAGTTCCACAGCGGTGTTGGTCGCGATGTTCGATGCCATGGAACAGACCCTACGACCGTGCGGTCAGGCGGCCGGGAGGGAATCGCCCTGCACGGCCTGGATGTCGAGCTTCACCCGCAGCGTCGTGCCGATCGCCGAGATGCCCGCCTGGACCACCTGGTTGTAGTTCATGGCGAAGTCGTCGCGGCGCAGTTCGGCCGTGGCACGGAACGCCGCGCGGACGCCGCCCCACGGGTCGGGGCCGGTGCCCAGGTAGCTGAGGTCCAGGTCGACCGGACGTTCCACGCCGTGCAGCGACAGCTCGCCGTGCACGGTCCAGCGGTCGGGGCCGGTCGGAGTCAGTCCGCTGGAGCGGTAGGTGATGTCGGGGAACCGCTCGGTGTCGAGGAAGTCGGGCGAGCGCAGATGCTTGTCCCGCATGCCGTTGCCGGTGTCGATGCTCGCCGCGTTGATGACCGCGTCCACGCGGGAGAACTGGATGTCCTCGGCGATCTCGATGCGGCCGCTGAAATCGGTGAACCGGCCGTGCACGCTGGAGATCCCCAGGTGCTGAGCGACCGCGGCCACCGAGGAGTGCACCGGGTCCAGCGACCAGGCGCCCGGCGGCGGCAGCTCCACGCCGCCCTGGCGGGCCAGCACCACCGTGCCGGCCTCGACCCGGCCGCTCGCCGTGACGAGGGCGGTGGAGGCGGCGGGGGCGTACCCGACCGCCGTCACGATCACGGTGTACGCGCCGGCGGACAGAGTCGCGTCGGTGCGCACCGCCCCGTCCTCGTCGGCGGCGGCCCGCAGCACCTGCGTACCGGCCATGTCGGTGACCGTCACGACCGCGTGCTGGACGGCCCAGCCGTCCCGCGTGCGTACCTGTGCGCGAAGTCCCATCCCGTTTTCTCTCCTTGCTCAATGCCCCGCCCACTCGGGGAACGGGTCACTCAATGAGTCGGGCCCCGGGGCGGGGACGGCAGGCCGTCCCCTGCCTGCCGTCCCCACCGCCGGGGCCCATTTTCCGCCGGCCTGGACAGACTCTCCGCTCGAAGTGCCGTCCCGCCAGGGGTCTTACGTGTCCGGGTGTCCCCGGACCGGTTACTCGCCCGGGTGGGCGAGCTCGATGTCGTGGCCGTCGACCCCGCGACCGGCCACGGTCAGGGAGCCGGCCACCGGCGGGTAACCGGTCGCGATGACCGAGTACTCGCCCGCGTCCAGGTCGGCGAAGGCGTACGCCCCGTCGTCCCCGGTCGTCGAGGTGGCGATCACGTTGCCGGCCGCGTCGACCAGCGTGACGCGGGCGTCGGGCAGCGGGCGCCGGTCGGAGCCGGCCCGCACGACACCCCGCACCAGCGCACCGGACTCCAGCGCCGCGTCGACCCGGGTGACACCCTGGCCGCCGATCTCCACCGGCAGCGCCAGCGGACGGAAGCCGGCCGCGTTGACGGCGACGGTCACCGCACCGGGGACCAGCTCACCGAAGGTGAACTCGCCCGCCGCACCGGACTTGCCGGTGGCCAGCACGTCGCCGCGCACATCGGTCACGATGACCATGGCGCCCTCGACCGGCGCACCGTCCTCGGCGGCGCGCACGGCCCCGGCCAGGCCGCTGGTACCGGCGAGCAGGATGTCGTACGTGAGCGGCTCGTCGCCGACGACCACGGTGGACGCCTGCGGCTGGAAGCCGTCGGCCGAGGCGATCAGCACGTACGAACCGGCGCCCGGGGCGTCCAGGCCGTAGCTGCCGTCGGCCTGGGCGGCCGAGATGCCCAGCTGCCGGCCTCCCAGCGAGATCAGCGTGACGGCGGCCTGGGCGACGGGTGCGCCCTCGGCGCCGCGCACCACACCGCGTACGGCCGTGCCCTGCGCGGTCGCCACGGGGGCGGCCTTCGTGGTGTCGACCGGGATGATCCCGGCCGTCGCCTCGGAGGCGAGCGCGGGGGCGCCGGACGGGACCTCCGCGAGCTCCGCCGTCTCGGCGGCGGGGACGTCCTTAGCGGCGTTCGACTTGAGCGCGACCTCCTTGATGAAGATCGTGATCAGGAAGGCGACGAGCGCGGCCGGAGCGGCGTACAGGAAGACGTCACCGACACCGTGACCGTAGGCGGCCTCGACGACCGTACGGAAGGGCGGGGGCAGCTTGTCCAGGTCGGGGATGCCCCCGCCGCCGGTGCCGCCGTGGCCCAGGGCCGCGCCCTGCGGGCCGAGGTCCGCCAGGCCGTCCTTGACGTAGTGGGTGACGCGGTTCGCCATGACGGCGCCCAGTGCCGAGACACCGATGGCACCACCGAGGGAACGGAAGAAGGTGACGACGGAGCTGGCCGAGCCGAGGTCCGAGGGGTCGACCTGGTTCTGCGTGGCGAGCACGAGGTTCTGCATCATCATGCCGATGCCGAGACCCATCACGAACATGTAGATCGCGATGTGCCAGTACGTCGTGTCGTAGCGGATCGTGCCGAGCAGGCCGAGGCCTGCCGTGACCAGGAAGCCACCGCTGACCAGCCAGGCCTTCCAGCGGCCCGTCTTGGTGATGATCTGGCCCGAGATGGTGGAGGAGAGGAACAGACCCGTGATCATCGGGATCGTCATCACACCGGACATCGTCGGCGACTTGCCGCGTGCCAGCTGGAAGTACTGGCTGAAGAAGACCGTGCCGGCGAACATCGCGACACCGACGAACAGCGAGGCGAGCGAGGCGAGCGTGATGGTGCGGTTGCGGAACAGCCGCAGCGGGATGATCGGCTCGCTGGCCCGGGACTCGGTGAAGACGAAGAGCAGCGCGAGGATCACGGAACCCGCGAGCATCACGCCGGTCTGCCAGGACATCCAGTCGTACTTGTCGCCCGCGAAGGTCACCCAGAGCAGCAGCAGGGAGACGGCGGCGCTGATGAAGAAGGCGCCGGTCCAGTCGACCTTGACCTCGCGCTTGACGACCGGGAGCTTCAGGGTCTTCTGCAGCACGACCAGGGCGATGACCGCGAACGGCACGCCGACGTAGAAGCACCAGCGCCAGCCCATCCAGCTGGTGTCGGTGATGACACCGCCGAGCAGCGGGCCGCCGACGGTGGCGACGGCGAAGACCGCGCCGATGTAGCCGCTGTAGCGACCCCGCTCGCGCGGGGCGATCATCGCGGCCATCACGATCTGGGCGAGCGCGGAGAGACCGCCGACGCCGATGCCCTGCACCACGCGGCAGACGATCAGCATGCCGCTGCTGGTCGACAGACCGGCGACGACGGAGCCCGCGACGTAGATGACGAGCGCTATCTGGACCAGCAGCTTCTTGCTGAACAGGTCGGAGAGCTTGCCCCACAGGGGGGTGGTCGCCGTCATCGCCAGCAGCGAGGCCGTGACGACCCACGTGTAGGCGCTCTGGCCGCCGCCGAGGTCGGAGATGATCTCCGGCAGGGCGTTGGAGACGACGGTGGACGACAGGATCGCGACGAACATGCCGAGCAGCAGCCCGGCGAGTGCTTCCATGATCTGCCGGTGTGACATCGGCGCGCCGTCGGAGGAGTCGTGACCCCCGTGCTTGGCGTGGCCGCCCCGCACACCGGTTGGTGTGGTCGTAGCCATTTAAGTCCTTCTCTTTGCTTCTGTTACACGGGTGTACGGGTGTACGAGCCGTCGTTGCTGTCGGTGGGCCGGGAGCGGCAGTCGCCGCTGTGCTTTCCGGGGGCGCACCCGCCGGAACCGCGACAGGAGAAGCTGTCGCGCAGCCGGGCCAGCAACGTGTTGAGCTGTCCGACCTCGTCGTCGGACCATTCCTGGAGATTGTGGGCGAACATCTCGGTCGTCCGGCAGTTCAGCTCCTTGAGCACTCCCTCGCCCGCGGGCGTCAGCCGCAGGATGCGGGAGCGCTTGTCCGCCGGGTCCGGGGACCGCTCGATCCAGCCGCGTTCCGCCACATGAGCGACGTGTCGGCTGGTCACCGACATGTCGACGGCGAGGAGCTCGGCCAGTCTGCTGATCCGTATCTCGCCGTGCTGACTCAGCAGGGCCAGTACGGCCGCCGAGCCACCCGGGCATTCGGGGGGGAGGATGCGGGCCAGGCCCCGTTTCACGGCGCCGACCGCGCTGAGCTGCCGGGCCAGTTCTTCGTACTGACTCCGTGCGGCCACGGGACCCCCAGACATCTCACCGGTCATCTTGTTGCTTAGGGCAACCATAGAAGCCGTTGGTTGCTGCAGGCAAACGTAGAGGGGCTTGCAGAAGTAAAGGAACGCAAAAGCCTCCGTAGGGGGCGGGTCAAACCCGCAGCATGTGCGGGGTGCGAGGGTCTCGTGTGGCGTGCGCCACTGCGGGGACCGGGGAGGTGAGGGCTCGGGACCGGCTCCCGGGCCTTACCCCCCGACTTCGCGGCGTCGAGGCCGGGAGCGGTCGCCCTTCGCGCATATATACGGGAGCGGGTGAGCAGGGCGCCCGGACGACAACCCCAACTCGCCTCGCAGGAACCAGGGTTGATCGCGTGTGACGCGAACGGGCCGCCTGCGGCCGGGATGCGCGCCGTACGCGCGGTGCGGTGGGCCGCGCGCCGTCGGCACTTCTCCTTCACCGGTTCCCCGGTGATGGCCGCATGCCTTCACCGCCCCGGGGGTTGGGCCGTTGCGCCGAGTTCGCTAGGGTCCTGCGACATGGCACACAATCCCCACGCACCCCAGGGTCCCGAGGGCACCGGTGACCCGGCAGGCAACACCCAGATGTTCCGCGCCTTCGTCGACGAGGGCGAGCCGCAGCGCCGGCAGCAGCCCGCCGCCGTGTCGTCCGGACCGAGGACCGGGCTGATCGCCGCGGTCGTCGCGGTGATCGTCGTGCTCGGCGCGGTCGCCTGGCTCGCGCTCGGCTGACCGGCCCTCCGGCAGCTCTCCCGCCACCCGTCACTTCCAGACGGCGGTCACGTCCCGGGTCTCGACATGCATGCCCAGGGGCACCCGCCAGGCGTCCACACAGACGGTGTACGTCATCTTCCGCGCCGCTCCCGCGCCGATCGGCACGGGCAGCGGCGCTGTCGATTCCCGGGTCGCCCAGTCGACTCCCAGCCCGCCGATGATGTGGGTGGCGAAGGTGACGGTGCCCGATCGGGCGGGGGAGCCTCCCGTGTTACGGAACTCCACGGTCACCTTCTCGCACCACCGCTCGTCCGCCGCCGCGCGTACGGGGGCGGCGACCACCAGTACGGGGGCCCCGCCGGGAGCGGGGGAGCCGGGCGCGGACGGAGACGCGGGCCCGGTGGAGCCGCCCGTCGCTCCGGAACCGCCCGTCGTGCCCGAGCCACCTACGGATCCCGAGCCGCCCGTCGTGCCCGAGCCGCCTGCGGATCCCGAGCCGCCCGTCGTGCCGGCACCGCTCGGGGGTGGGCTGTTCGAAGTCGCGCCGGCCGATGAGCCCGAGCCCGGTACCGGGCCCCCGGAGGCACCCGGCCGCGCCGCGTCCCCTCCGGCGCCACCGGAAGCGCCCGTACCGCTATCCGCTCCGCCGGCCTCGGCGAAGGGACCGGAGGAGCGCCCCGGCGAGGGCGAGGCGCCCGACCGCCCTCCGTCCCCGGCCCCGTCCAGGGGGACCAGCGTGACCTTCCCCGAGGGCGCACCCGAGGGTGTCCGTCCTGGGCCCGCTCCCGCCGCGCCGACCGCCGTGTAGCCGTCGCCACCCGTCGGGCCGCCGCAGCCCGCCAGAGCGCCGCCCAGGCACAGCACGGCCGCCGAGGCGACGAGCGCGGTGCCCCGGCGGCCGGGCCAGCCACATGTCTGACGTCGCATCGCGACAGTGTGTCTGACGGGCCGTCAAATCGGAACCCCCGGGAGCGGGGCGCCGGGTCAGTCGGCGACGAGCCCTTCCCTGAGCTGGGCGAGCGTGCGGGTCAGCAGCCGGGACACGTGCATCTGCGAGATGCCGACCTCCTCGCCGATCTGCGACTGGGTCATGTTGGCGAAGAACCGCAGCATGATGATCTGGCGTTCACGGGGCGGCAGTTTGGCCAGCAGCGGCTTCAGGGACTCGCGGTACTCGACGCCCTCCAGCGCCGCGTCCTCGTAGCCCAGCCGGTCGGCCAGCGAGCCCTCGCCGCCGTCGTCCTCGGGGGACGGCGAGTCCAGCGAGGAGGCCGTGTAGGCGTTGCCGACGGCCAGACCGTCGACGACGTCCTCCTCGGAGACCCCGAGCGCCTTGGCCAGCTCCGGAACGGTCGGCGAGCGGTCGAGCTTCTGGGCGAGCTCGTCGCTGGTCTTGGTGAGGGCGAGCCGGAGCTCTTGGAGCCGGCGCGGCACCCGTACCGACCACGAGGTGTCGCGGAAGAAGCGCTTGATCTCGCCGACGACGGTGGGCATGGCGAACGTCGGGAACTCCACGCCGCGTTCGCAGTCGAACCGGTCGATCGCCTTGATCAGGCCGATCGTGCCGACCTGGACGATGTCCTCCATGGGTTCGTTGCGGCTGCGGAACCGCGCCGCGGCGTAACGCACCAGCGGCAGGTTGAGCTCGATGAGTGTGTCCCGCACATAGGCGCGCTCCGGAGTGTCCGTTCCTTCCGGCCCCGGTGCGGGGCCCAGCGCGGCGAGCCGCAGGAACAGGGAGCGGGACAGCGTACGGGTGTCGATGGCTTCCGACGAGCTGGTGAGCACAACGGGTGCGGGTGCGCTCTTGGTGAGCGTGAGCACCTTCGAGCTGCCCTGTTCTGCGGACATGCCACCCCCTTGAGGTCGCGGACGGTCGCGGTGGCCGCGACCATCGGAGGAACGCTGCCTCCACCTGAATACCGGAGGGGAGGCTGCGGCAAACGCGGTTTCCGCAGAATGTCACATGTCGGCAACACGCTGTAGTGACTTGTCGACAAGTCCAGGGGGAGTCTGCGCAGTTAACAAGGGGTGTGCGGCTTTTGGCCGCCGTGGAACGCCTCGGGGGTGGTCTACCCGTTCCGGTTACGCTTCGATCCTGTTTGCGGATCGAAGTCGGGCGAAACTTCGGGCCAGGAGCCTTGACACATGCATCTGGGAGACACCCAGTTCGGCGCTGATCTGGGACTGCGTCAGATTGCTGTAGTAGCGCAGCAGCAGGATCCGCTGTTCGCGTTCGGGCAGTTGTACGAGGAGATGGCGGACCAGGTCACGGTGCTCGACGCCGGCCAGGGCGGGGTCCTCGTAGCCGAGCCGGTCCAGCAGGCCGGGCAGGCCGTCGCCCTCCTGGGCGGCTTCGAGCGAGGTCGCGTGGTAGGAACGGCCCGCCTCGATGCAGGCCAGCACCTCGTCCTCGGAGATCTTCAGCCGTTCGGCGATCTCCGCGGTGGTGGGGGAGCGCCCGTGAGCGGTCGTCAGGTCCTCGGTGGCGCCGGAGACCTGGACCCACAGCTCGTGCAGCCGCCGCGGCACGTGGACGGTGCGCACGTTGTCCCGGAAGTACCGCTTGATCTCACCGACGACGGTCGGCATCGCGAAGGTGGGGAACTGGACCCCGCGCTCGGGGTCGAACCGGTCGATGGCGTTGATCAGGCCGATGGTGCCGACCTGGACCACGTCCTCCATCGGCTCGTTCCGGCTGCGGAACCGCGCGGCCGCGTACCGCACGAGGGGCAGGTTCGCCTCGATCAGCGCCGCGCGGACCCGGCCGTGCTCCGCGCTGCCGGGCTCCAGCCCCTGGAGCCGGCCGAACAGCACCTGGGTGAGCGCCCGGGTGTCGGCGCCCCGCGTCCTGGCGGGCGTGGCGGTGTCGTCGGGCGTCTCGGTCTCGATCGTCTGCGTCTCGGCCGTCTGCGGCGTGGGGGGAGCCTGAGGGCCCTGAGGAGCCTGCGGTGTCTGAGGAGCTTGCGGTGCCTGAGAGGCCTGCGGTGTCTGGGGCCGGGGTGACTGGGTTGGCCGGGACGCCTGCGATGACTGGATGGGTTGGGGCGTCTGGGACGCCGGGGACGTCTGCGCCGTAGGTGTCGCCCGGGCGGCCTGGACGGCCTGGACGGTCTGGGGAGGCATTTGAGGCGCTGTACTGGCCGGCACGGTGACGCCACCCCTTCGCGTTCAACTATGGTCAACTCGTCCGTCAAAAGCGGTCATAGCATCACAAGACATGTCCACTATGTGCAAGCACCCCATAGCGCCGTGTTGACCTTGAATCGGTTTAAACACAAAGAAAAGCCCCTCACCGTCATGGTGGGGGGCTCACAGGGCCGAAGGCGTCAGAACGGGTAGTCGGCGATCACCCAGGTGGCGAATTCTCGCCACTGCCCGGCAGCCGCCTGGTGGGCCGGATGCTCGATGTAGCTCTTCAGTGCGGCCTCGTCGGCGACCGCGGAATTGATGGCGAAGTCGTAGGCGATCGGCCGGTCGGTGATGTTCCAGGCGCACTCCCAGAACTCCAGCCCGGGCACCTTGTCCGCCAGCCCGCGGAAGGCCTCGGCGCCCGCGACGACGCGCGGGTCGTCCCGCTCGACGCCGTCGTTCAGCTTGAACAGGACCAGATGGCGGATCATGGGGGTACTCCTACTTCACCAGTTCGGACATGAAGTCGCCGACGCCCTGTGCGGCACTCGAAACGCCCTCGAACCCTACCTGGACGAGGTCCGCGGCCCGGGCGGGGGACGTGATGATCGTGTAGAGCACGAAGACGACTATCAAGTAGAGAGCGATCTTCTTCGCTTGCACCATCAGCCCCTGACTCCCCTTCGATCCCCTGTGCAGTCGGGCGAGTCTATCCGCACGTATGGCCGTATCGGCCTGTCGTTTCCGATCACTCGTGCGGTCTTTCAGGACCAAGGACCCGCCGATGCGGGCCCTTTGCCCGCCCGCGCGGCTTCTGCGGCGCGGCAGGATGGTGAACGAGCCCAGCGGATCCGGCAGGTATCCGAGGGGCGAGGAACGGGACCTCTCGTGGGGCCCACGTCGCGTCTCCCCCCGATCGCGGCGAGGGCCGGGAGGCCCGTTCTCATCGGGGGGAGCGGCTTGTCCCCCCGATGCCGCTCCCCCCGACCTGAAGCTCGCACGCGGCCCCGGGCCCGACCGTCGTCGGACCGGGGCCGCTGTCGTACCCGCCCGCACGCCTTCACGAGGAAGCGCCCCCGCGCCGTGCGGCACCCGTACGCCGGTGCGGCTCCCGTGGTGCCGACGCGGCTCCCGGGGGTCCGTGGAGCGGGCGGTGCGGCACAAGCAAGACACCCCCTCCGATCTGCGTTCCCGCAGTTCAAAGGGGGTGTATCTGGCGGTAGCGGAGGGATTTGAACCCTCGGTGAGTTTCCCCACACTCGCTTTCGAGGCGAGCTCCTTCGGCCGCTCGGACACGCTACCGAGAGAGAGCTTAGACCATCTCGGCCGTCCGTCGAAATCCGATTCCCCGCAAGGCCGCGGACGTGAGCGGAACGCAGGTCAGCGGTGGCGGAAGAAGGCCGTCAGCAGGGCCGCGCAGTCGGCCTCCAGGACACCCTGGATCACCTCGGGGCGGTGGTTGAGCCGGCGGTCCCGTACGACGTCCCAGAGGGAGCCGGCGGCTCCGGCCTTCTCGTCCCGGGCGCCGTAGACGACCCGGCCCACGCGGGACTGGACCAGGGCGCCCGCGCACATGGTGCACGGCTCCAGGGTGACCACGAGGGTGCACCCGGAAAGCCGCCACTCGCCGAGGACGGCGGCGGCCCGGCGCAGGGCGAGGACCTCGGCGTGCGCGGTCGGGTCGCCCGTCGCCTCGCGTTCGTTGTGGCCCGTGGCGAGCAGGGTGCCGTCCGGGGCCAGGACGACGGCGCCGACCGGCACATCGCCGGCCGCCGCCGCCCGGCCGGCCTCGTCCAGGGCGTGGCGCATGGGCGCCCGCCACGGGTCCCGTAGGGGATCGTGCACGGGGTACGACGCTGGGGACGGGTCGTGCGGGTGCGGTGCTTCGGTCACCCGCGGACCCTAACGGACGGTCTCCAGGACCTCGGCCGCCCCCAGCGCGTCCGCGATCTCGGCCAGGGCGTCCGTCCTCAGCATCAGCAGCTCCGCCTCGGCGAGCCCGAGGTCGGACAGCACCCCGGTGTCACCGAGCGGACCCGCCGGTACGGCGTCCGGGTCCGGCCCGTCGTCGTCCTCGAGGGCGGAAGGACCGACGGTTTCGGTGTCGCCGTCCTCCGTACCGTCGAGGCCGACGAGCTCTTCGAGGGCGGCGATCGAGTCCTCGGCCCCGGGTTCGCGGCCGAGCAGTTCATCGGTGAGCAGGATCTCCCCGTACGAGGAGCGGGCGGCGGCGGAGGCGTTGGAGACGTAGATCCGCGGGTCCTCCTCACCGTCCACCCGGACGACGCCGAACCAGGCGTCCTCCTGCTCGATGAAGACGAGGACCGTGTCCTCGTCCACCGAGGCCTCGCGGGCCAGATCCGTCAGATCCGACAGGGTCTCCACATCGTCGAGCTCCGTGTCGCTCGCTTCCCACCCGTCTTCGGTGCGCGCGAGCAGTGCGGCGAAGTACACCGTGACTCTCCCACTGGTCTGAGAGGCTCTCGTTCGGATCAGGCCGGATCAAGGAGCGGGGTCCGGTCCCAACGAAAGACCCTGGGTGTGTCGGTCCGGCGGGAGGCAGTCGGTGGTCCGGCTGCCCTGCGTCCCGCCCATCGAATCGTGGCAGAAACCACGGCTTCAGGAGAGCAGTTCGGCCGTTGCGTCGGCCATCAGTTCTGCCGGACGCCGCCACCTGGGGGTTCTTCCGCAGGCCGGACGGCTACCAGCGAAACGTCCGCATCCGCATGGCCTGGCGCATTCTGGCGGCTTTGACGCGGCGCGGCTGGACCCGGTCGCGGAGCGCCTTGGCCTCGTGAAGCTCGCGGAGGAACTGGGCGCGCCGCCTGCGGCGCTGCGCGTCGGTCTCCGGCGCGTCCTGCTCCTCCTGCGCGGCGTGCGGGCCCGGGCCGTCCCGCTCCTGCTCCGCCCCGTCCGGCATCGGCTCATCACCCCAAGGCTGGCTCCGTATGCCCCCACCTTCCCCCCGAACGTGCGGATGATGCCAGCGCACGGGTGCGGGAGGCGCGGCTACTGTGGGTGCCATG
This sequence comes from Streptomyces sp. NPDC005803, assembly GCF_040630435.1. Lineage (NCBI taxonomy): Bacteria > Bacillati > Actinomycetota > Actinomycetes > Kitasatosporales > Streptomycetaceae > Streptomyces > Streptomyces sp. NPDC005803. The sequence continues at coordinate 603,424 of NZ_JBEXXO010000001.1, forward strand.
CGGATCCACGTCGTCGACCACCCTCTGGTCGCGCACAAACTCACCACCCTGCGCGACAAGCGCACCGATTCCCCGACCTTCCGGCGCCTCGCCGACGAGCTGGTCACCCTGCTCGCGTACGAGGCCACCCGCGATGTGCGCACCGAACAGGTCGACATCGAGACCCCGGTGACACCCACCACCGGCGTGAAGCTGTCGTACCCGCGGCCCCTGGTCGTGCCGATCCTGCGGGCCGGCCTCGGCATGCTCGACGGCATGGTGCGGCTGCTGCCGACCGCCGAGGTGGGCTTCCTGGGCATGATCCGCGACGAGGAGACGCTCCAGGCGTCCACGTACGCGACCCGTATGCCGGAGGACCTCTCGGGCCGCCAGGTGTACGTCCTGGACCCGATGCTCGCCACCGGCGGCACGCTGGTCGCGGCCATCCAGGAGCTGATCAAGCGCGGTGCGGACGACGTCACCGCGGTCGTGCTGCTCGCGGCGCCCGAGGGCGTCGAGGTGATGGAGCGCGAGCTGGCGGGGACGCCGGTGACCGTGGTGACCGCCTCGGTCGACGAGCGGCTCAACGACGACGGCTACATCGTGCCGGGCCTCGGGGACGCCGGGGACCGGATGTACGGCACCGTCGACTAGGAACCCGGGGACCGGAGGACGGCCGGGGTGCTCGTGGAGCGCCCCGGCCGTCCGTGTTCCGTGGTCCGCCCGCCCCGCGCGGTCCTCAGCAGGAGGACGGCGCCGGGGCCGGCTTCGTCAGGGCGGTCAGCGCGGTGGCGGCAGCCTGCGGCGGGCTGAACGCCTTGAACCGCGTACCGATGATCAGATCGACGTCCGCACCCTTACGGGCGTCGGTCTTCGTCGCCGCACCCGGCAACTGGGTGCCGAGTACCGGGAACGTGCCGTTGACCGCGGCCGGAGCGCCCAGCAGCAAGCCGGTGCCGGCGACCTTCTTGTCGTACGCGGCGGGGGCGTTGCCCACCTTGCCGATGGTGAAGCCGCGCTTCTTCAGCTCGTCGGCCGCCGCCTTGGCCAGTCCACCACGCGGGGTCGCGTTGTAGACGTTGACCGTGATCTTCGTGGGCTTCGGCAGGATCTTCGCGGGCGCGGACGGCTTGGCGGTCGGGCAGTCGGCCTTGCGGTCGGCAGCGCTTGCCTGCTTGTCGCCGCCCGTGAAGACGTCGATGAGCTGCAGCGTGCCCCATCCGGCCAGCCCGAGGGCGACCACGGAGGCGATGGACGCGAAGACCAGTCTGCTGCGGCGGCGGGGACGCCGCATGCGCGGGTACTTGTCACCCGTGATGCGGTACTTTCCGCCCATGCCGGGGGGAGTGAGCATGCTCATGGGCGCAGCGTAGTGCGACCTGCTGATGATGACTATTTGATGATCGGCGGATCGCACCCGTCCGAGTGCTAAAGCACCCGAACGAACCCCGCCGGGGTCGAACAGACCGCTCCCGCGTCCGTCTCAGCCCATGTCGAGCACGCGGGCGTGCAGCACCTGGCGCTGCTGGAGCGCGGCGCGGACCGCGCGGTGCAGACCGTCCTCCAGATAGAGGTCGCCCTGCCACTTCACGACGTGCGCGAAGAGGTCGCCGTAGAACGTGGAGTCCTCGGCGAGGAGCGTTTCGAGGTCCAGCTGGCCCTTGGTGGTCACGAGCTGGTCGAGGCGGACCGGGCGCGGCGCGACATCCGCCCACTGGCGGGTGCTTTCCCGGCCGTGGTCGGGATAAGGCTTCCCATTTCCGATGCGCTTGAAGATCACACGGAAAGCCTACCGGTCAAGAGCGTCCGGGCGCAGCCATGGACGGGGACTGCGCTGCCAGCCGAGGAGGCATATAGGCGTGCATTCCGGAATTCGGGTCCCGCTGTACGGACGCCGTGTGCGGGCTGCGGGCCGCGAGCGGGCGTACGAGGAGCCGAGCGCGGCACCGGACGCGTCGCGGCGGACCGCGCCGAAACGGTCGGCGGGGCCGGTCGGGAGAGGGAGACGGCGTCCGTGGCCGGGCGGACCGCACCCGGGTACAGCGGTGCGGCCCGCCGCGGACGACGGAACGCCGACGGCCCCGGCCCCGGCCCCGGCCCGGCCCCGGCCCCCGCCCCGGCCCCGGGGCGGGCTCACCTGCCCTTGGCAGCCGCCTTCTCCGCCTTGGCGGCCTGCTTGGCCTCCTGCTTGAAGGCACGGACCTCGGCGAGCGACTCGGGCCCGGTGATGTCGGCGACCGAGCGGTGCGAGCCCGCCTCCCCGTACGGCCCGGCCGCCTCCCGCCAGCCCGGCGGCCGGACACCGAACTGCTTGCCGAGCAGGGCGAGGAAGATCTGCGCCTTCTGGGTGCCGAACCCGGGCAGGGCGTTGAGCCGTTTCCGCAGGTCCGCCCCGGTGGTGGCCTCGGTCCACACCGCGCTCGCCTTACCGTCGTACTGCGCCACCAGGTACTGGCACAGCTGCTGCACCCGCTTGGCCATCGAGCCCGGGTAGCGGTGCAGAGCGGGCTTGGCGTTGAAGAGTTCGGTGAAGGCCTCAGGGTCGTACGCGGCGATCTCATGGGCGTCCAGGTCGTCGCCGCCCATCCGCTGCGCCAGCGCGTACGGGCCGGAGAACGCCCACTCCATCGGCACCTGCTGGTCCAGCAGCATGCCTACGAGGGCGGCGAGCGGGCTGCGCGCGAGAAGCTCGTCCGCCTCCGGCTGCTGAGCGATCCGGAGGGTGATGTTCTGGCCCTTGTTGCTGTTGGTCATGGAGCCGATGATTGCGATCCGGGGGTGCGACGGCCAGTGAAACCACCGCCGGTGCGGCTGTTTGCAGCCGTTTGCCGACGTTCCCGGCTGCTTTCCGCCCTCTTTTTCTCCTGCTTCGCGCTTCCGGTTGCCGCTTCGGGCCCGGGAACCCGGGAGCAGAGGGGGTGTACGGGGCCGCCTCAGCCGTCGAGGCGGTCCGCGCGGCTGTGCAGATAGCGGGCTTCCGGGAGGCTCAGGGTCCCGGAGGCGGCCGAGCGGTAGGCGGCCCGGGCGCCCTCCGTGTCACCGGCCCGTTCGAGCAGGTGGGCGCGGACGGCGTCCAGCCGGTGGTGGCCCGCCAGCCGGTCCGCGAGGGTGTCCACCTCGGCCAGCCCGGCCCGCGGCCCGTGGACCATGGCGACGGCGACGGCCCGGCTCAGTTCGGCCATCGGCTCGGGGGCGATCTGCACGAGGACGTCGTACAGCGCCAGGATCTGCGGCCAGTCGGTGTCCTCGGCGCGGGCCGCCTCGTCGTGCAGTGCCGCGATGGCCGCCTGCACCTGGTACGGGCCGGCCGGCCCCTCGCCCAGTGCCTCCTCGACCAGGGCGAGGCCCTCCGTGACGGCCGCCCGGTCCCAGCGGGCGCGGTCCTGCTCGTCGAGCGGGATCAGCTCGCCGTGCGGGCCGGTGCGCGCGGCGCTGCGGGCGTCGGTCAGCAGCATCAGCGCGAGCAGCCCCGTCACCGCACCGTCCCGGGGCAGCAGCCGGCGGACCGAGCGGGTCAGCCGGATCGCCTCCCGGGCGAGGCCCGCGCGGTGCAGAGAACGCCCCGAGGTCGCCGTGTAGCCCTCGTTGAAGATCAGGTAGAGCACCTGGAGCACGGCTGCGAGCCGTCCGTCCCGGTCGGCGGGGACCGGCTGGACGAAGGCGGCGCCCCGGATCTTCCGCTTCGCCCGGCTGATCCGCTGGGCCATGGTCGCCTCCGGCACCAGATGCGCCCGGGCGATCTCGGCCGTGGTCAGTCCGCCGACGGCCCGCAGGGTCAGGGCGACCTGCGCGGCCGGGGCCAGGTCCGGATGGCAGCACAGGAAGAGCAGGGTGAGGGTGTCGTCCTCGGACGGCGCCCGGCCGCCGCCCGGCACGGGCTCGTCGGGCGGCGGCGCGGTGAAGGCGTCCCGCGGTGTGAGCGCGGCCGCCGCCTCCTCACGGGCGCGCCGGGCGGCGTCGCCGCGGAGCCGGTCCACGAGCCGCCGGGAGGCCACCCTGATCAGCCAGCCGCGCGGATTGTCCGGCACCCCCTGTTGCGGCCACTGCCCGGCGGCGGCGATCAGGGCTTCCTGCACCGCGTCCTCGGCCGGGTCGAAGTGCCCGTACCGCCGCACGAGCGCGCCGAGGACCTGCGGGGCGTGCAGCCGCAGCAGGTCCTCGACCTCGGTCGTACGCCTCACACATCGCCTCCGCCGCCGTCGATGGGCCGGATGACCACCGGTCGGACGGGCGCACCGGCGGGCGCCGGACACCGGGTGACGCGCGCGGCGATCTCGGTGACCCGCTCCAGGCTCTCGCATTCGAGCACCCAGTACCCGGCGAGCAGTTCCTTCGTCTCCCCGTAAGGACCGTCGGTGATCACCGGCCGGCCGTCCTCGCCCGCGGTGACGCACCGGGTCTTCGCCGGTTCGACCAGACCCTGGGCGTCGATGAGCTCTCCGGTCTCGGCGAGATCGTCGTTGATCCCGCCCATGAACGCGAACATGGCCTGTACGTCCTTCTCGTTCCAGGCCGGATTGCCGGCGGTCCCCTTCCCGCGCATCGCTTCGTAATCGGCCTGCGAGCCCTGCACCATCACCAGGTACTTCATGGTTCCGCTCCCTCTGTCCTGTCTCCCTGGCGCCCCTCGTGGGGCGACTCTCACAGGGGACGTCGGAGCGGGGCAACGGTTCTCGACACCGCGCCGCGCGGTTTCCCGGTAATTTCCGAGAACTGCCGGAACGGCTCAGGGGAGGGGGCGCACGACGGTGACGGTCGCCGAGGGCGCCCGGGATCAGGGCGAAGGCGGAGGGAGCACGGTGGAGGCGGCCGGGACCGGGAACGGGACCGGACAGGCCGGTCGTCGCGGCCCGACCTCATCGTGCTCGACGTGATGATGCCGCACGTCGACGGACTCGACGTCTGCCGCGTCCTGCACGCCGAGTCGCAGGTGCCCATCCTGCTCCTCACCGCACGCAGCACCGAGGAGGACCTGCCGCAGGGCTCGCAGGGCTCGCAGGGCTCGCAGGGTTCGGGGACCGGGTGGCGAGCTTTCGTCTGCGCGTGCTCGGGGTGCTCCTGCTGGTGGCGATGGCCGCGACCGCGGCGACCGCGTGGCTCACGCTCCGGCAGGCCGACAGTCAGGTGCGGGAATCCGCCAAGGCAGGCCGCCAGGAGGTGTCCCGCATCCTCGACAGGCGGACGGCGTACGGCTACGCGCACGGCACCTGGGACGGCGTCGCTCCCACCGTGCGCTCCCTGTCGGCGGCCACGGGGCAGCGCATCCGCGTCACGACGGAGACGGACGTCCTCGTCGCCGACTCCGACGTGCTCGCCGGTGACCGCCGCATGAGGTGAGCGGTCAGCCGCCGGTACTGGCCGACGCCCGCCCCCAGCTCCTCGGGCGGCCCAGTCCCGCCACGATGCATGCCCTGGCCGGGCTGATGAAGGATTGCACAATGCCTCAGGCTCGTAGGTCGGCCCCAGCCATGCGCCCCACCGGCGTGGGGCAGAGGGCATGCGTCGGGTGCGCCACCGGTCGGGACATCACCGAATGGCAACGCATCGGGAGCGCGCTCGGCTCAGCAGAGCTGTCCCCGAAGAAGCGGCCGGACGCTGTGGACGCCCTGGTGGCCATCACAGCCGCCCGACACGGCAGTGCCGTGGTCTTCACCAGGGATCCGGCGGACCTCGCCGCCTATCTGAAGGCACTCGCCCAGGACGTGCACGTGGTGCAGATCTGAGCACCGGTCAGCAGTTGGTCAACGCCGAAGGGGCCGCCAGGAGGAGGCAGTCCGTGCGTGCGTCGCCTGCCCCTCGTGCCCAGCGCGCACCCGCGCCTTCGCGGGCCTTGATGGCAATACAGAACTGAGACCGGAGGCCGGTCATGCCTTCTTGACGACGATCGACTCCGGAACCAACCTCTCCAGGTCGTCCACATCCGAGGTGAAGACGGTGACCTGCCCCTTCTGCCGGCGCGCGATGACGGCGAGTATCGCGTCGATCGCGTACTTGTGGCCGTGCAGATCGGCATCCGCCAGCAGGCGGCGGGCCTGGCGGGCCTCGTCCTTCCCGATGTCAGCGACTTCGAGCCGGGAGAGTACCCAGTCCCAGCGCTGCTCGGTGGTTCTGCCGTCGTACGCCTCGACCAGCGTCATCGGAGACGTGACCACCTCGGCTTCACCCCGGGCTGCGAGGTCGAGCCACGCGATCATCTTCCGGTCGCCGCGTACGGCCAGGGACAGGGCTTCGCAGTCGAGTACGAAGACGCGTAGCGGCCGCTGCCCGGGTTCGCCGGACCGCTTCCTCACGCGGCTTCTCCGGCGCCGTGCGTTCCGGTGGCGCGTCGGCGCTCATGCTCGGCGTCGAGGCCCTCCAACTCCTCGAACGCTGTGGTGCGCTCTTCCTCGGTGAGAGGACCGTGTTCCTCCTGCAGCCAGTCCGACAGCTCCCGCAGCCGGTCCCGGTCGCGCTTGAAGCGCAGCGCCTCGGCGACATACGCCGACATCCCCCGTTCTGCCGCCTCCGCACGGATCTCGTCCAGGAGATCCTCGGGAATCGTCACCGTTACCTTCTTCGTTGCCATACAAGCGACCATACTCTTGGTATCACTCTCCTTACCAGTGCAATTCTCGTGACCGCCAGGTCGGCGGTCAGACGGTCGTGGCGGGACGTGGGCTGCCGTAGAAGACCTGGCTGGTGTGCCAGGAACGGTGGGCGGCGGCGATGGGGCGGACGCCCGGCTGGGGGCCGATGAGCGGACGGCCGGCGAGCGTGATGACGTGCTCGCGGGCGGCGGTGCTGTGGCCGACGAAGCTCTGCGAGACCAGGATGCGGTGGCCCTGGCCATGGCCTTCGCCGAGACCGAGTACGCCTTTGTCGAACAGCTTGTGGTGGAGCGAGCACAGGCACAGCCCGTTCTCGACGTCGTCCGGTCCGTCGAACGCCCACCAGCGCACATGGGCGGCCTCAAGCCCGACCGGCACCGCGCCGATCCTGCCGTCGTACCCGCAGAAGGCGCACTGGTACTCGTACGCCGTCAGGACCATCTCCCGCATCCGCCGGTCCCGCTGCCTGCGCGCGGCCGAGAGCAGTGCGGTCTCGGCCTCCTCCAGCTCCAGGCCGACGGCTTCGCACAGCTCGCCGTGGAGGGAGGGCGGGAAGTTCAGATCGAGCAGCACCCGTGTCATCCGGCCGAGAAGAGACGGCTCCCGCCGCAGTGCCGCCCTTAGCTCCGGCGTCAGCCGCCCAGCGGCGCCGGATGCGCGCAGTTCCCTGACCCCGGTCCCGGGGCTGCCCGGCCCGCGCTCGGTGCGCACCTCCCACACGCCGTCACTCACCAAGTGATGGAAGGGATAGGCGGGCGTCGTCCGGTTACCAGGACCGTATTCGGCGAGCAGTCCCCGCAGGTCCTCCTCCACGGCGCTGTACCGCAGCTCGTCATCGGCGTCCTGCTGGAACCGGCTGAGCGCGTACAGGAACAGTAACGGCTTGTGCGGAGCCCGCGTCCCGCTCCTCGTCCACTGCCTCAACTGTGCGGTGCGCTCGACCCAGTCCATGGTCGGCGATCGTAGTGGCGGCTCGTCGCAGCGCTTGGTCGTGGGGCATCGCCGCAGTGGCCTGCCGAACACCGAGCCACGACGCGGATCCCGGCTACCCGGGCATGACGCCGTGGATGCGGGAGAGGGTGAAGACCCGTTCGTCGTCGCGCAGGTGGCACCACGCATACAAGTAGGGCGGGTCGAGCACGAGCTCGCTGAGGGTACGTACGGTCCGGTTGCCCGAGGCGGCGACGTACTCGACCGTGATGGCTGTGCCGGCGTCGATGGCATGGGCGAGCTGGCGGACATCGCTGTACGCCAGGTTCTTCGCGCATCCGGCGACGATCTCCTCGGTGTCCGTGCCGTAGGGGACCCCGGTGCCGGACGGGTCGGGAGCCGGAAGTATCGGCGGGGCGGCCCGCAGCCTGGCGGCCAGCGTGCTCAGGCCGACTGTCACCGGAGTCACCGTCGGTACGGAACGCCGCCGCTGGCCTGGGAGTGGGGGCGGGACCGGTGCGGCGGCACGTCGGCGCCTGGTCTTTTCGACGCGTGCGGTTCCGTCGGCCCTCTCGGCAACGGGGGCGTAGCCGGCGGCCCGGAGCGTGGCGAGGGTCTTGTCGAGTGGGGTCCGGCTGACCAGCACGGTCGGTGCCAGCAAGCGCAGGCCGAGGGCGGCGAGCTTTCTGTGCGTGACGAGTTCGGCGAGGAGAGCGGGTTCTTCGCCGTGGATCACACAGGCAGCGGGGGTGATGCGCACACGGCCGTGAGTGCGTGCGGAGTCGTTGATCAGGTACGACAGCGACTGGGGGAGGGCGCCGACCGCGACGGCGCTCAGGTCTGCCGCGATGGCATCCGCCGTGCGGCCCGTGTCCAGGGCACGGCGAACGGTTGTGGGGCTGAACCGCCACACCGATGCCGTGCCACCGACTTCCTTGTCAGCGACGGTGTCCAGTAGTGCGGCGAGGCGGGCGGACGGTGTGCCGGTGACGACGGCGGTGAGGTCCGCGCCGAAACGGGCTGCCCTGGTGGCCGTCGGCAGCAGCCGCTCACAGGCGGCGGCCAGCGCTTCGGCGTCGTCGGTCCGCAGAGCGGCACCGATGGGGGACAGGGCGCCGCGGGCGACGACCCCGAGCAGTTCCGCTTCCCGGATCGCGGTGGCGAAAGGCGTGGTGTCCTGGGGGAGCTGCTCGGCGAGCGGGCGATGCCAGGCGACCAGCGGCCCCAGTTCCGCGGGGCTGTGCACTCCCCGGTCCGCCGGGAGCTGCGCCGCGGCGGCGAGGAGCCCCTCCCGGGCCTGTAGACAGCCGCCGCAGGGCGGTGTTCCGGCGAGCGCGGGCAGCGCCTTGCCGTCCTCGCCGCGCGCCTGCGTCGGAGTCAGAGGAAGCGTCCGCCAGGCGTGGAGAAGCGCGGTGAGCTGCTCCGCCGGTTCTCGTTCCGCCCAGGTGTCGTATCCGTCCGTTGCCGCGACCTGGTCGCCGTCCCGGGCCAGCAGCCCGGCGTCGTACGCCGTCTCCAGAACAAGGCGTACGACGATGCCGTCGCACTGTGCCGCCTTGCTGATCCGGGACAACTCACGTGCTCCGACCCCGCCGGACTTCAGCAGGACCGGCGGAGCCGCGGAGCACGTCGCCAGAACCGACGCGGCATGTGCAGCGAACGCCGTGGCGGCGGCCGCCGCCTCCCGGTCCACTTCCGCCGAGGTGACGGACACCGTCCGCACGACGGGCGGGACGGGCTCGAAGGGGGCGCGCCAGCCGGCTCCGCGCAGTGCGAGCGCCACCTCGGCGGGCATGCGTGTGGATCCGTACCCGGAGTGCCGGTCCTGGACCAGCAGTCCCCGCTCCAGCGCCCATCGCACATTCGGCTCGGAGTCGGCCGGCGGGGTCCTGAACATGAGGAAATGCGCCTGTGATTGAGCCTGTTCACCCCGGTGAGAGGCTCGCCGCTCAAGCAGATTCCGGGTGGACGAAGGTGCCGAAGCGATCACCGCGGCCACCCGCTCCGGATCGCTGTGGTGTTCCAGGAGGGCCGTCAGCCGATGCTTCTTGGTGGTGCCGGGTGACGGGATGCCCAGGGCCACCAGCATGCGGCGCAGTTCCTCGGAGGTCGTGTCCGCCAGTAGCCGGGTGAGCGGGGCGTCCAGCCCCAGCGGCGAGTCCCACGCCTGCGGCAACGGCGCCGCCATGCGCAGCAGCCCTTCGCCGTCCGGCCAGACGAGTGCGCGGTCGGCCAGCGCCTCCAAGGCCGCGCCCAGCCGGCGAGCGCTCTCCGTTCCGGTCACATCCACCAGATCGGCCAGGGCGGCACATGGAACGGGCCCCAATGCCGCCAGTGTCTCGGCTACCTGCAGGTGTGGCAGCGCGAGTCCGGTCAACACCGGGGCCACCGACGCCGGGCGCTGAAGGCGGTCCGCGAGTTCGCCGAACGATCGTGGTTCCGGCGGGGACACGGCATCCGGGCGAGCTGCCAGGACCCGCTCAAGCCGGTCGACTTCCAGATCACTCAGCCACGCGGCCAGAGTTGATCCACTGGGCTTGCCGATGGGGACACCTCACAAAGACGAGTGCCGGTGGTCTCCGACCGGAATCGGTCCTGCACAGACCCAGAATGGCGGATCGCGGGGGACGCTTGCGTCTGAGTCGGCAGAAACCCGCTTCTGAGTGAAGGAGCTGTTCTGTGACTCGGTCCGGCGACGGCAGGTCGGCGGAATGAAATGTCTCTCATGTCGGAAGTAAATGAGACTAGAACTAAGATCATCAACGTCGAAGGCCCCCGCAGCAAGCTGCGGGGGCCTTCGACGTATTGCCCGGTGAGAGCAATGGCGGAGGATACGAGATTCGAACTCGTGAGGGGTTGCCCCCAACACGCTTTCCAAATGTTCGCCTGGGGGTTCGGCAGGGGCCGGAGGCGTCCTGACCTGGGGTGCAGTACATCGGGGTTTGCGTTCTGGACCATGCTGGACGGCCGTGAATGAGACCAAAATTGAGACCCGCAGAGAACCGCGCTCTACCTGTAACGCGAAGCTAGGGTAGATCCACGTCGAACCCTTGTTTGGTCGGGGTAGTCCCAAAGCCGAGGGCCTCCACGGCGAGCTTGAGCTTTCCTCTCCCCTTCTCTCTACGGAACTGGTTGTAAGCGTCGATCCCAAAGAGGGTCTGCAGCGCCTGACCCAACTCAAGCGACGTCAGGTGGCGTTCTTCCCCGCGTGCCCGTTTCAGCAGGTCGAGAATGGCACTTTGGAAGTCCTCGGGTTTGCCACGACCACGCTGGCGGGCGGCGAGAGACCGCAACACTGCGGGATCTACCCGATAGGGCAAAGGAGCGGGCGGAGTAGGCGCAGCAGGCTCGGCCTCCGAACTGTCCAGCCGAGATTCGGACTCCGACTCGGGAGTCGGCGCCATGTTCGCGGGCGCAGGGACCGAGAGGACGAAGGGACTCGACGTGCCCAACGAGGTGGATGCCTTGGGCTGCTCCGCGTTGATCAGCGCATCAGGCGTCTCGCCGGGATACGTGGGTTCCCAGGCGCGCAGTCCCTCGTAACTGAATCCTAGGTAGAACTCCACGGACTCGTTGACGCCACTTGTCTGCCGGAACCGGTTCCGGGGAGTGAAGAAGGCGGACAACTGACCGCCGGTGATCCTCAGCCGCCCGGACTGGGGACTCTTGATCTCCTCAATGATCCCGCTGACGCGTACCAGCTCGTGCGGGTGACTCCAGAAGGCGGACAACCCGTGCCGCTGCCGGCCCATTTCGCTAAAGTGCACCAACGGATGCTGGCGTGCGTTGACGCCGAGCCACTCGAAGCTCCACTGCCTGCGGTGCTGCCGGCTTAAGCGCTTGCATTCCTCCAGGTAATAGCGAATGCGCTCTTCATCCTGCGCGTCACCGCGCCGCCAGATGAGGAAGTGCATGATGTAGAGGTAGTAGTTCGCGTCGAGACTGTTGCGTTCGGAGGCGAACCACGCGAGCCGCTCAAGGGCGTGGGTTTCGGAGTACTCGGGGAGCCTGCGGTAGGACTGGAACCACAACCGCAGGTCGGCGTCGGCGGCCCGGCCGCTGATGACTGCCCCTTCGGTCATTTCGGAGACGGTCCGCGTGTGCTCCTCACTCATCTGCGACCAGTCCCGCCCGGCCTTCGCGTACAGGGTCCGGGCGATAGCCAGGTCCACCTCGGGGTGGTCGCTGCGGCGACGCAACTCCTGCCACTGCTCTACCAGCCGCTCAACGTCTCCGTAGAGCGCGGTCAGCCGCTGATCGAGCTTTCGGTAGTACTGGCCCTCGGCGTTGATGTTGCGGAGGCTGTCGAGTAGTTCCTCGGCCCGCCCGATCTGTTCGGTCACCCATAGGGCTGTGGGGTCGTCGCTTTCCATGAACTCCGCGAGGCTCTCCTCGCCCGAGGCTTGCCGGAGGCGTTCCACGACGGTCGCGATGAGCTGGATGGGGGTGGACCAGGTGTAGTCAGTATTTTTGTACTTGCCGGCGTCGGTGAAGGCTTCCATCGCACGGTCGAATAGCGACTCGACGGACCCGAGCAGCTGTTCTGGCGTCGGGCGTTCGGCCTCGCGGAGCATCTGGTTTAGCTTGTTCTCGATCCAGAACCGACGGACCATCCCCAGGGTATGGAGATGGGTGGCGTCTCGCCCGTGGGACTTCTCCACGGCCTTGAGGACGAAGCTCTCAGCCCGTTGGAAGTCCGCCTTTACCTTGTAGATGTCGTAGCGGCCCCGGTGGTTCCAGAAGTGCGCGTTGTTCGGGCACTGGGTGGTGAGCACCTCGAACACCTCCGCGCCGGCCTCCACCGACATAGCCTCGATGAGCTCTGAGAAGTTGTCTGGCTTTCCGTTCGTGGACGAATTGGTGCGCCTGATGAACAGCTCGCTCAACAGGTGCTCGGTGGTCCAGTTCTCGGCACCGAGCAGGGCGGTCGTCTTCCTGATGAAGTCCACCGAGATGTTGCCGAGGCCGTACTGCTCGCCGTCTACCTCGCCCATCAGGACGTGCTCCGCGATGAGGGGGTGCAGCAGCCTTAGCGCACCGCGCTCCGTCACGACCAGGTGACGAAGGTCCGGCCCGAGGAGCTCGCTCAGCTCGGCATCGGTCAGAGGTGAGTAGAGCGGGCGTTCGCGTCCCAGCCAGGTCTCGACCATAACGATCGGCAGGCCGAGTTCCTGGCCGTAGCGGGTGAGCAGTGCCAGATGGCGGGCGAGTTCTCTCTGCGCCCGGGTGAGCCTGGCGAAATGGTTGTGGACATACGAGGCAATGCCTTCGAACTGCTCCTCGTACACACACAGGCCGAAGAAGAATGGCGAGAGCTTCTGCGCGGGCACGACATCGGTGGCTCCCTCGGCCAGGCCATCCAGGAGCCGACGTGCCCGATCCGTGTCCGCGCGCTTCTTGAAGGCTTTGAGGAAGCGTTCGCGTTCCGGGCCGTCAAGCGGGTCGAGCAGTCTATGCCCGGTCGCGCTGTCACCCGTGTTCGTACGGTTCACCCATAGCAGCACGGCCCGGGTGTTCCTCTGTGCCAGGGAGTGGAACAGTTCATCGAGATCGTAGTCCGGAAGTATCGCCGACTCCGCGACCACGAGCGCGGGATGTCCGGTCTCCTGGTAGATCTCGTCGATGCGATCGGCCGTGGTCTCTGAGTAGTTGCGTAGTAGCACGGTCGGGTAGGTGCGGTGCAGGTTCCAGGCCACGCGACGGGACAACGTGGTGCCGCCGGCTCCCGGGGAATGACGGAGACGGACGGTGGCAAGCTGGTGGTCGCTGAGACGCTGGGTGATTTCCTTCCATAGGTTGGGGAAGGCGTCCCGCTGGATGTCGACAGGTACTTCCAGTTCCTGCCACGTGGGCGGTCGGCCGCGCCAAAACTCGTCCGTCAGCTGTTGGGCGGATTCACCGCCGGACAGGATCTCGGAGTGCAGTACCTCCAAGTCGACCGAAAGCCGGTGCAAGTCAGCCCAGTTGAGCGTCCAGCGTTGGCCGGTCAGGCTGGGCAACGAAGGCGCCGAGACGCCCCCGCCCGGCGGCAGCGACTCGGCGACGACGGTGAGGAACGCGTCGATGTCGATCCCGTTGATGGCGGGGGCCTGCGCCAGGTCGAGGCGTTCGGCAATGCCGTCGTACTTCTCGTCGATGTAGTCGATCACACGGTCGAGTTCCTGGTCACGCTGCCTGGAGCGCAGGACCAAGACGGCCGCGGACTGGTGCGGGGTACCGGCGTGGGTCTCGTCGACCAACTGCCTTGTTCGCTGCAGGTAGCCGCGTCGGCGCCACTGGTCGTCGGAGTCAGTAGTCGGCTCGTCGTGGGTCGTCCAGCCGTTCGCCATTAGCCAGTTCGTCGCGTTGTCAGGCGGGACCGGCCAGCGGTTGCTACCGAAGACACTGACGTGCCGCCGTTCCGCGAGGTCCGGCAAGACAACACTGGACAGGCCGTTGCCATCGCTATTCGGATCGAGGTCGATCACCGTCGCCCAGCCGCAGTGCGCGAGCGCGGCCAGTTCAGGTCTGGCAGCCACGCAGTCGGCGACGAGAAAGAGGTCCATCGCCCCGTGAGCCTGCCGGAACGGTTTCCAGCGACGCAGGGCTTCCTGCGCGGTGACCGGGGTGGCACTAGCGCTGGTGGCCAGACCGACGGTGTCGATCCGGTCCTCTTTCACAACGTTGACCCACACCTCTGGGTGACGTTCGCGCAGGAGAAGGCGGGCTGCCCAGCCCGCACTGGCCAGGGCGGCGCGACGCTGGGACATGTCGTCGAGCGGCTTCGCGGCCCAGTTGAGACCGGCGGCGATCCGGGCCATAAGCATCTGCTGCCGCCAGACGTCCACCCGCTTCTGCTCGCGGGCGGTCAGTACGCTCTCAGTCTCGCTGCGGATTCGACGCAGCAGGTTGACGAGCCCAGAGTCGTTGAAGTCCAGCTCGACGGGGACGGTCAGGCCCTCGTCGTCAAGCCTGGCGAGCAGGGGGAGCACCCGGCCACTGGTGGACGCGCCCAGCCCGAATAGCAGCGCGGACAGCTCCAGGTACGCGTGGTCGTACAGGAGCGGTGTGGGCGTGTCCCAGTGGATGTCGATCAGCCAGTACGTGAGCTCCCTGGTCAGGCGGGAACCCTGGACCAGGACATTGCGCAAGTGCAGGTCGCCGTGGGTCGGACCGCGGAAACACGCCAGGTCGTGATTGGACATGCCTAGGTCAAGGTCGAGCAGGACGAGAGGATTTGGCAGGAGCTCGCCTTCGTGGCGGAAGACGCGGCCTGTCCCATGGAGTTGGTCGAACACTTCGCGGACGCGGGCGCCGCGCTGATCGTCCGGGAAGTCGCGGCCAAGCCATTCACGCAGCACTGTCCCAATGGTGCCCTGGTAGTTCGGCGGCCCCGCGACGGCAAGTTGGGCGCTCAGCAGGTCTCGTGAGGCCCGGGCAAGGATTTCCTCGCGGTCCTCAGCATCGACATGGTCGGCCGAGCGCAGCCGGGCGAGGCTGAACCCTGCGATGTCGTAGACATCGATGCTAGTGCCGGGTCCCTGGAGCGACTGAACCAGTTGCGGGACGCGTGTGTGACCGAACTTGCCGAGGCTCGTGGTGAACGAGTTGTGTGCCTTGGCCTGGGGCCGTCCGGTGGAGAATCCGGCCTTTAGGATGTACTGGCCGTCCAGGACGCCGTCAGTGTCGCTGCCCGATGTGTGACCGATGTCGCACAGCATCACCCGGGCATCGGTGTAACCGCCCGCGAGCGACTTCACGATCTCCACGGAGCTGGTGCTCGGTAAGTGATTCCGCAGCAGTGCCAGTCCAGATTCCAACAAGTCGCGGCCGGGTCCCCCGTCGCTCTTCGCCGAGTCGCGGTTCATGCCCGAAGGCTACAGTTGTGGACCACGAAGCAGACCGAAATTTGCAGTATCGGTTGCAGCGGGCGCTCCCAGAGGAATGTCCCCTCACTACCCTCTCTGTGCGAGGCGTTGTGGCGTCGGACCGGGATAGCGGGGGCGAGACGTCGGGTAGGTCCTAAATGAGTGGCTACGGCATAGGGAGTCGTTGGTGGGGGCACTAATCGCTGCGGTCATCGGTGTGTGCGGGACGCTCTGCGCGACGTGGCTGACCCAGCGCAGTGGAGAGCGGGCGCTGGTCGCGGAGCGACGGAACACCGAGCGGCTGCGTCAGCTTGAGGAGAACGCGCGTAGCAAGGAGCGTGCCTTGGACCTGCGTCGTGCGAACTACATAGCCCTGAACCAGGCCGCGCGCCGCTACTTCGGTGCGCTCAGCGACGAACTTCACCGGCTGCCGTCCCACCGGACTGTGCCGGATGCGCAGCCCGCCGAGCTGGACGAGGTGCGCGTCCAATACCGGTCTTGTTACGCGGAGGCGCAGATGGTCGTGCCCGACACCGCTCTAAACGTCGCCTCGGCCGTTAACCGCGAGCTGAATCAGGCGTATGGGATGCTCAAGCGCCTACAGGGCCCCACGCCGCGGGATCAGGACGGCCCACAGCAGATCCGAGCCCATCTGGATGCCGCCCGTAAGCTCCTGCACGACCTGCGTCAGGAAATGCGCCTCGACCTCGGAATCACGCACTGAGCAATGCTCAACACCTTCAAGCGATCACTCGGGAAGGCATGCCCTACTCCCGAGATGGCATGGAGGCGGCGGAGCGGAGGGCCGGGCATCTGTGGGGCTGAGACTGTGTCGGTCTGTGCCTGGGCAAGTACCAGTCCATGAGCGGAGAAATGGCGAAGTGGGCGTGTTCGGTGGCCGAGGAGGAGCTGCGTGAGTCCCTTCCTCGTCGATGGATGCACTCGCAAGGGGTCGCGCGGCGCGCGGCCCAACTGGCTGAACTCCTGGGGGCCGACGCGGACCTGCTGGCTTCTGCCGCCGTGCTTCACGACGTGGGCTACGCACCGCGGCTGGCAGCGACAGGCTTTCATCCGCTTGATGGTGCCCGGTTTCTCCGTGATGAGCATGCTGCGGATGAGCCGCTGGTGCGGTTGGTGGCGAACCACTCGTTCGCATTGCTGGAGGCTGAGGAGCGCGGGCTGCGGGGCGATCTTGAAGCCGAATTTCCGCCGTTCGACGACCACCGGCTCGTGGATGCCTTGGTGTATTGCGACATGACGACGACGCCTGACGGGAAGGGCACGTCTGTCGAGGATCGGCTGGAGGAGATCACGGAGCGCTACGGTGCAGACAGCCTGGTGGGGCGGTTCATCCGTCGCGCATCGCCGGACATCCTCGCGGCCGTGAGCCGGGTGGAGGCGGCCTTGGCGGCTCAGCCCAGGTAGGGGTAGGTGCCGGCCAGGTAGTCGCCGATCTGCTGCCGCATGCTCGGGTGAATGTCGTACTGGTCCAGGTCGCTCGGCTGGACGTAGCGGACGCCGTCGGCCTCGTCGTTGATTGTGGGCTCCCCACCCACTGGTCGGCCGATGTAGGTGTTCTCGTACTGCTGGCGGATCTCGCCGTCGGTGTAGGCCACGATGTGGTTCGGGTTCGTGTAGACCCCTAGGAAGCCCGTGACCTCGGCAATGATTCCGGTCTCTTCCAGGCATTCACGCACGGCGCACTGGGCCGCAGTCTCGCCGATGTCCTGGGCTCCTCCGGGCAGGGCCCATTGGCCAGTGTCCCGGCGGCGCTGAAGCAGTATGGCGCCGTTGTCGTCGACGACAAGGAGGTTGTTGGCGGGAATGAGCGTGTTCGCCTTGGGGGCCTTGGGGTCGTTGTAGTACTCAGTCCTGCCCATGCGGCGAGGGCCCCTCCTGGTCTGGTGTCCAGGGCCGTGCGGTGGCCCAGACAGCTTCGAAACTCTGAGCGTAGTTGTCGAACCAGCCTGCTGTGTCTGCTCTGCGGAGATGGAGGAGGGGGTTGGCGCTGGCCGGCTGGCCCCAGACGTGCGGGTTGATCAGAAGATCATCGTCGTAGCGGAACATGGAGGTGTAGAGCGTGGTGTCGTGCAGCCTCACCTCACAGCCAGCCTCGGACAACAAGGGCCGGTAGTAGGTCAGGGAGGCACGGATCTTGGCGGCGAGCGTGTCGCCGATTCCCTCTTCGCGGCCCCGGATCGCTGCGGCCCGGCCCTTCGAGTCGCCGAAGCAGAGCCGCACTCGCACCCCGGTTGATGCGCGTTCGGCGAGCATCTTGGCGACGTGCGGGTTGGACTGGGCGAAGAAGGTGCCGGAGAAGACGAGGACGCTGATCTGCTCCTGGGCGCCCTTGAGCAGCGACAGCCATGTGTCTCGCGGGACGCTCGCTCGGTTCTGGTAGGTCCCGACCAGCTCCTGCCCTGAACCTGCGAGTTGCTGCGGCGTGCTCGGCGCCGGTGCGGGCCAGAGGAACAGTTCCTCGACCCGTAAGTGCCTGGCGACGCGAAAGCGGTGGCGAGGATGGGGAACGCGCCCGCCGAGCCACCGGCCAACGGTCTTGGGGTCCACCTCGCAGACTTCGGCGAGTGATTCAGGTGGGATGCCGCGCTG
This sequence comes from Streptomyces sp. NPDC005803, assembly GCF_040630435.1. NCBI lineage: Bacteria > Bacillati > Actinomycetota > Actinomycetes > Kitasatosporales > Streptomycetaceae > Streptomyces > Streptomyces sp. NPDC005803. Next base: position 621,377 of record NZ_JBEXXO010000001.1, read on the forward strand.
GGCGAGCACGGAGTGCAATCGCTCGTTCACAGGCGCCATACAAGCCGAGACGGTCAGGAGCGGCAAGGACGTTTCGGGACGTTCCCCAGAAGGAAGGGGCCATGACCGGTGTATTTACGCTGGATGCATGGAGCTCATCGTCCTGTGGGACATCGACCACACCCTGATCGAGAACGCCGGGGTCAGCAAGGAGATCTACGCCGCCGCCTTCACGGACCTGGCGGGAGCGGCGCCCGCGGGGCCGGCGCGGACGGAAGGGCGTACGGACCGGCTGATCATGCGCGACATGTTCGAGCGGAACGGCCTGGCCGAGCCGGACTGGGCAGCGGTCGAGAAGGCGCTTGCCGAGGAGGGGGAGGCGCGTCTCCAGGACCTCAGCCGCCGGGGGACAGCCCTGCCCGGTGTGCGAGAAGTCCTGAAGGAGGTTTTCGTACGCAGCAGTTGGGTGTCGTCGGTGCTCACCGGCAATATCGCGGACAACGCCCGCGTGAAGGTCGCGGCCTTCGGCCTTGATCCCCTTCTCGACCTGGCAGTTGGCGCTTACGGGGCCGATGCCCTCCAACGCCCCGACCTGGTCGCTGTCGCCCGCGAGCGTGCCCAGCGGCTGCGGGGCGCCCCGGATGGCGTGCCCGTCGTGCTCGTCGGAGACACTCCGAGGGACGTGGAGGCCGCACTCGTCACGGGTTCCGAGATCATCGCGGTCGCCTCCGGCGTCCACAGCACCGAAGAGCTGGAAGCCGCCGGTGCCCGTACGGTCCTGCCCGATCTGACGGACACCGGCCGTGTACTCGGGATTCTGGAGGCGCTCTCCGCACGCTGAAAACGTCCCAGGACGTCCTCGGAGCGTCCCGATACGCGGTGACGAGGTCCGTACCTGTCCCGCCAATATCAGGTCTCCCACCAGGCAAGCGCCTCGAAGGAGACCCTCGTGATCAGCGAAGTCACCGGGATCCGCAGGATCCGGATGCTGTACCTGCAGCTGCTCTACCGCTGCAACTTCGAATGCCTGCACTGCTTCCACGGCAAACGGCTCCAGCACGCCGACGCCTTCACCACGGACGAGGCGGCCAACCTCCTCACGCTGATGCGCGACGAGTACGGCACCGAGGCTGTCACCCTGCTGGGCGGCGAGCCGTTCGTCTACCGAGACCTCGCCCAGGTCGTCCGGTACGCCAAGCGGGACCTGGGCATGCAGGTCGAGATCTGCACCAACGGCTACCGGATCGAGCGCCGGCTGACCGAGATCGCCCCCGACCTGGACCTGCTCCGGGTGTCGCTGGAGGGCATCGGTACGACCAACGACAAGATCCGGAAGTTCGGAAGCTACCGCAGCGCCCTGAGCGCCCTCGAAATCGCCCAGCAGCTCGGCGTCCGCGCTGGCGCGACCATGACGGTCACCTCACGCAACATCGACGAGGTCCTGTCGCTCGCCCGCACACTGCAGCACTACGGGGTGGAGCAGCTGAAACTCCACTGCCTCCGGCCGGTCGGCAACGCAGCCGATCACCCCGAGCTCCTCGTCAACGGCGGCACGGCCTACACCCGCCTCCGGGAGCGCCTGGCCTCGGCCAAGCTGGACATCGAGGTGATCCTCGACGAGGACCTGTCCGAGCTCGGTGCGCCGGACGCCTGCCTCCCCGCCGGGGGCCCTGTGGAGATCGAGCGGATCGAAGCCGACCCGCGCGGCGCGCTCACCATGTCCTGCAAGGCCGTCGGCAAGGACTCGCACGCCTTCTGGTACGACAAGCTCACCGACCACATCGACCACCGGCCCTCCGCCACCGACGAACTCACCCTGGCGGTGCCGGACGTGGTGTACGGACGTGTCTGACCCGGCATCGTTCGAGAGCGTCGAAGGGCTCCGCGGCACCGGCAAATCGACGCTCGCCCCCATGCTCGCGGCCGCCCGTGGCGCGGTACTGGTCCCGACCGTGCCACCCGCCTACCAGGTACTGCGGCAGGAGGTCGACCGGCTGGGAAACGTAGAGGCGCGCATGTGCTTCTACCTCTCGGCCCTGTTCACCGCCACCGATCAGATCCAGCGGTACCTGTCCGCCGGCATCCCGGTCGTCGTCGAAAGCTACTTCGCACGCTGTCTGGCCAACCACCGCGCTTTCGGAGCCAACCTCTCCGTGTCCCTGCCGCCGGGCATCCCGCGTCCCGTCACCTACTACCTCGTCTGTGCGGAGGACGAGCGTCAGCGCCGACTCGCCAGGCGAGACAAGCCTGTCTCGCGTTGGGACGCCCTTGCCGAGATCACCGCAGACAAGATCACCGACGCCTACGCCTCGTTCCCGATGCACCGCGTGAACACCACCGGCCTCACCCCCGACGAGGTACTCCGAGCCGTCCTGAGCACCCACCCGCAAGGAGAGCAAGCCAGTGCAGACACCCAGCATGTGGCGGCACACCCTCACCTTCTTCCCTCAGTTCCTCGCCGCGCTGAAGGAGCGTACGGAGCCTGACTCCACCGTGACGGTCATCGGCGCGAGCGACGGCAGACTCGTCGTACCCCTGGCCGCGGCCGGCTACCGGGTCGTCGCTATCGAGCGCGACCCGCTCGCCCTCCACGGCGGCGAGGTCCAACTCCCGGGTGGCAGAACCGGTCACGCGATGGGAATGATCGAGCGGATGAAGCAGGAAGGGCTTCACGACCGTGTCCAGGTCGTGGAGGAGGACTTCCTCGCCTCCGAACCCGTCACCGCCCCCTGTGATGCCGTCTGGACGAGCTGCTCGTGGCATTACAGTGCCAACCACCACCGGCCGTTGGGCGAGTTCGTCGACCGCATGCAGCGCCTGGTCCGGCCCGGCGGTCTGTTCGGCGCGGAGTTCATGATGCCCCTCACGCAACGCCACCACGTGCTGGAGCACTACACATCCCCTGAGAAGCTGCGGCGTTACTTCATCGGGGACTGGGACGTCCTGCTCACACTGCGGACCAACGAGTTCACCGAGCAGGCGCACGTCGGACAGCTGCAGGACCACAACCACCGCATGGGCCTTCTCCTCGCAGCCCGCGCGTCCACCCCCTCCTAGAGCTACGGAAAGAAGGACATATGAAGCACGAGTACGAGGCCAAGTTCCTCGCCGTCGACGTCGCCGGCCTCCAGGCCAAACTGACGGCGCTCGGAGCCGTCCAGGCGTTTGAGCGCACCCTCCTCACCCGGAAGATCTTCGAGAACGACGCACTCGAAGGCGGTGCCTGGGTCCGCCTGAGGGACGAGGCCACCCGCTCCACGCTCACGCTGAAGCAGGTCACCGACTCCACGACGATCGACGGCACCACCGAGATCGAGACCGAGGTGTCCGACCTGCACGCCATGGCCGAGATCCTCCGCACCATCGGCCTGCGCGAAGTCCGCTACCAGGAGAACTACCGCGAGGAGTGGCGCCTGGGCGAAGTCGCCTTCGACTTCGACACCTGGCCGGACCTCCCCACCTTCGTCGAGATCGAGGGACCCGACGAGGCATCGGTCCGCCAGGCAGCCGCCCTGCTCGACCTCGACTACTCCGAGGCACGATTCGGCAGCGTCGACGAGATCTACAAGAGCGAGGCCGGCAGGGACATCCTGGCCGAGCCCACGCTCCTCTTCGCCGACGCCGACGCCGACAAGCAGGCTTCGGCCAGGGCAGCTGTCCCGAGCGAGTGATCTTGGGGACCGAGCTGTGTTGATAGAACTGGCCGTGACGCCTCGGGTCATACCCGGCATCGCCGAGTTCGCCCGCGGCGGTCTGCCTGCCGCAGCAGACACCGACGACGGCAATACGTGGACTGACGGCATCTGCTGGCTCTACTGCGGCCAGCGATGGACCCGTGTTCTATGGATCGGCCCGGTGACTGTGGCGGGTGCCCAGGCAGCGATGTTCGCCTGCGGCCCGTGCATCCGCGTCTTGCAGGAGCAGGTCTGGCAGTCCCTCCTCCTTCACGACGAACCGACTCGCCCGCCACCTGTGAGCACGGCTTCTGCAACCGAGCAGCCTGAGGGGCGCCGCGTTGGAAAGCATCGCGCGCGGGGCGGCATGTTCCGTCGGGAGTGAGGCCGAGAACGGACAGTGGGCGCATCAGCGGCTGGGCCGGTCACCACGCGTGGTGACCGGCCCCCCCCCGGATAAAAAGGCGCAAAAAAAAAAGGGAGCGCGACGGGTAGGGGAATAGTGTTAAGGGGGTTTGGTTAATGAAAGTGGGGGGCG